>NZ_BOPA01000019.1 GCF_016863515.1 Micromonospora gifhornensis | reverse complement strand
CGATCCTGGATCGAGCACGATCTTGCGGGCAAGTCCGGACGCGGTGGTGTTGTGGCAGAGGTCAGGGCCGGTCAGCCCTTGTGGCGGGGGACGATGCGGTGCACTGCGGAGAGGACCAGCGCCATGACCACCCCCATCGTTCCGGCGATGCCGGCGGCGCTGCCGGCGTACCCGACGAACAGGGGGTGGCGGGGCAACTCGGCCGGCGCGGTGGTGCGCTGCCCCACCAGCCAGGACAGTGCCAGCGCGCAGCCCGCGATCGCCAGGAGTCCGCCGAGGCCGAGCAGCAGCGCGACGCCCCGGTGCGCGTCGGCCGAGGAGACCTTCGCCTGTTCCCGCTGGGTGATCAGCAGCAGCAGGCCGGCCAGCGCCGCCCACACGCCGACCACGAGGAACGCGGCCACCGCGTCGCTGGGACGGTGCCAGCCCGCCGAGAGGGTCGCCACCCCGGCGACGGCGGCGTAGGCGGCACCGACCACGGCGGCGAAGGCCCGGCCCTTGGGTGGCAGGACGAGCACCAGCGCCACCGCCACCGAGGCGGCGACGGTGGTGTGTCCGCTGGGCAGGCTGTTGCCCACGTACGCCCGTTCCGGGTCGATGCCGTAGTCGGGCCGGGCCAGGCCGTACTTGAGCAGTTGGGTGGTGACGTTGGCGCCGGCGATCAGCAGGGTGGCCGCCACCGCCAGGGCCACCCGGCCCCGGATCAACGCGATGAACCCGATCGTCACAGTGGCTGCCAGCAGCGACACCACGGACATCGCGTTGAGGATCCGGTCCACCGGATCCTCAATGTGGTCACGGCCGATCCGGTTGCCGGTCAATGCCACCGTGTCGATCCATTGGCCGACGTCGGTGTAGAGGGCGAATCGCCAGACGACGATGAAGGCCGCCGTCTGGACAAGGGCCAGCAAGACCAACCAGACCGCAGTCCCACCCCTCGGCGTCACGCGCACCCGGACAACTTAGCCGCCGTCGCCCGGCGGTCTGCCAGTGGCCCGCCGACCGCGTCGGCACCGACGTCAGGCGCAGCTGAGCAGGGGCAACGCTGGGCGGCACGGCGGCCGGACGGAGATGTTGCGTGGCTTCGGGCCGACGGCGAGAAGGGGTGTGGCCGCAACAGCAAAAGGGAGAGGCCGCCACGGGGGGAGCGGCCTCTCCGGTGATGTACGTTACTCCGTCCTCGGCGGTGTTGTTATCCCGAGGCGGTCACTTTTTTTCACGATCTGCGTGGTGTCACTGTCGAATCGGGGGGCGGTGGGGTGGGTCGGCTTCTCCGCTGCGTCGGCCAGAGGGCCGACCCACCCCGGCCTGACCGTGGGTGTCAGGCCGCCGGCCGGTCCTGCCTCTACCCCCGAGGCCCGGCCGGAGCCTCCGGGTGGGTCACCGCCCACCCGGAGGACGTCGTTCAGCCGTTGGGGAACAGCTTCCCGTAGTCGGCGTACGCCATCGCGACGTCCGCCTGGGCCCAGAACCGGTGGTAGCGGAACTCCGGCTCCGGCCCACCGTCGAGGTACGCCTGGACCTTCGGCCACGCCGGGTCGTTCTTGTAGAACGACCGGATGTCGACGAAGCTCTTGCCCGGGGCGATCACGTCACCGTTGGGCATGCGGCCGGTCCAGCCCTGCGGGATGTACAGGCCCTGCCCGGTGGAGGCGTCGTAGACGTCGTCGAAGCGCCGGTAGTCGCCACGCTTCTCCACCGTCGACACACCCTGCGCGTCGCTCTCGCCGTGCAGCGCGTCGAGCAGGCCCTTGGCGGTGTTCTTCGCCGCCACGTTGCCCGACTTGGCCGCGTAGGCGATCAGCGTACGGGCGTAGGAGGCGGCGATGCCGACGTCCTGACCCTTGGCGATCACCTCGACGTGCAGGTTGGTGTTCGGCTGCGGGTTGGTCGGGTTCCAGTTGTTGGGCTGGCCGGTCCACTTCAGATCGGCCGGGATGGACCAGTCCTCACCCAGGGTGGTGTTGGCGATGGCCCACGGCACCCACTTGTCGAGCAGGGCCTTGGCGCGGGCGTCACCGCTGACCAGGTACAGCTCGGCGATGCGCTGCATCGACCAGGCCTGCATGCCGAACCACTGGTTCGACGGCGGGTCGTTGTAGACCGGGTCCTCGTCGTAGAACATGCCGTAGAAGGTGGCGGTGCCGGCCGGCGGCGTGCCGTAGTGCCCGCCCCAGCTGTTGGTCGCGCCACCGGCGATGCCACCCTCGGCCGACTGGAGCCAGGTGTAGAGCTCCAACTGCCGGGTGAGGCTGTTGTTCCAGTCCGCCGCCGCGGTCGACGAGCGCGGCTTGAGCTCGTTGACGTTGGTCAGCGCCCAGGCCGCGAACGGGTTCTGGTAGCCGAAGTGGCTGTGGCTGGAACCGATCCGCCACGACCAGTTCTGGCTGGTCTCGTACGCGCCGCCCCAGGCGTAGTACCAGGAGAGCAGGTAGTGGGCGGACTCGCGGTTGTTACCGGCCGGGCACTGGGTGGCCCCGACGCAGTTACCGATGCGCTTGAAGTACTTGTCGAACAGCGCGTACCGCAGGTAGTCACCCATCTTGGCGGCCTTGGTCACGGTCGCCGCCACGTCGGCCTGCTTGTTCTGCTCCTTGGCCCAGGTCAGCGCCCAGTAGGCGGCCTGCACGGCGCGGGCGTCGGCGTCCGGGGCGTTGGTGTACTTCCACTGCTTGGCCGGGGTGCCGGACTCCTTGATGAACAGGTCGAGGTAGCCGCTCGGGCCGCCGTGGGCGAAGGTGTCGCAGGAGGGGTGCGGCACGGTCTCCCACACCGACTCCTGGGTGCCCCGCTGGAAGGTGTTGATGTACGCGGGACGGGTGGTGCCGTTGCCGCAGCGGCCGAAGCCGTAGACGTTGTCCACGTCCAGCAGCCAGTGCATGCCGTAGATGCTGCCGGTGCCGTAGGTCTGCTGCAGTTCCGCGCGCAGCGGGTCCTTGCCGACCGGCACGTTCGCGTCCAGCTGCGACGGGTACTGGTTGGGCAGGTCGTTCTCGGCGGCGTAGGTGGCGTCACCGGCGGAACCGGCGGTCGGCTGGTCGGCCGTGGACGGGATGATGTAGGTCTCCATCACCGTCCAGGCGTTGTTGAACGGCGCCCAGTTCTGAGTGACCCGACCGTAGTACGCCTCCAGCCACAGCCAGAAGCTGAACGCCTCGGAGGTGGTCTGGTGGCCGTGGTCGGGCGCCTCGACGATCAGCGTCTCGATCGAGTGGTACGGCACGCCCTCCGGGCTGAAGTAGCCCGAGTTCTTGATCTTGTTGTACTGGGTGAGGAAGCGCTGCACGTACTCGCCGTCGCCGCCCGGCACGTCGTTGTCGATCTCGGTGACGGTGACCGTCGCCGGCGTGTGGCCGGTGGCCGAGGCGGTGATCGTCGCGGTGCCACCGACGGTGTCGGCGTCCTCGGCGGCCTGGACGGTCACGTCGACGCCATTGTTCCAGTTGCTGGTGGTAAGCGTCAGCGGCGTCGACGGGACGGTGATGTCGGTGTCACCGGTGCGGGTCAGGCTCACCGAGACGTTAGCCGACGGCGCGCGGCTGAGCTTGATGTTGAACGTGGAGCTGCCGCCCTCGGGCACGGTCAGCGCGGTCGGGGTGGCCACCACCGCCGGCGCGGTGGACGCGGTGACGCTGAACGACCGCTCGGCGATCGCCGACAGCCCGCTGTTGTCGTACGCCCGGGCCTGCACCGTGTAGTCACCGGCCGGCAGGCTCTCCAGGGTGTACGCGTACGGCGCGGTGGTGTCGGTGTTGACCAGCAGGCCGTTGCGGTAGAACTCGACGCGGGCGATGGTGCCGTCCGGGTCGCTCGCGGTGGCGGTCAGCGGCACGGTCGCCGGGGCGGTGAACGGGCCGGCGGGGACCGACAGGCTCACCGTCGGAGGCTGCTGGGCGACGCCACCGCAGGTGACCCCGTTGACGGAGAACGAGGTCGGCTTCGGGTTGCTGCCGGTGTACGAGCCGTTGAAGCCGATGGTGGTGCTGGCGCCGGTGGCCATGCTGCCGTTCCACGCCTCGTTGACGGCGGTGACCTCGTTGCCGCTCTGGCTCCACCGGGCCGACCAGCCGTTGGTGACCCGCTGGTTGCCGGGGAAGGCGAACCGCAACGTCCAGCCGTTGACCGGGTCGCCGAGGTTCTTGAGGACGATGTTGGCGGTGAAGCCGTTGCTCCAGTCATTGGTCTCATAGACCACGTCGCAGGCCGGTGCGGCCTGCGCGGCGCCGGCGGGTACGGTCACCCCGCCGATCGCCAGTGCCGCGGCGGCGAGCCACGCCAGGCGGCGACGTCTTGCCAGATTTCTCATCTGCGCGGTGTCTCCTCGAACCAGGCCGGGTGCGGTGCCGCCCCGGCGGGACGCCTCGCAGACGACAGGACGCGAGACGCCGGTGGATGGTGGTGGGCCGGCCGACGGGCCGGAACGCAGCAGGTCGTCGTCAGACACCCACTGCGATCAGGGCGCCGTACCGGATACACCGGAAGCCCTCGGCGGCCCCACGCTCACGCATACCTGGCTCCACGTGGTCGATCGACAGTGTGCCATGGAAGCGCTCCCAGCACCAGAGATCATACTTCCGGAAGCACTCGGTTGTTTCGATCTTATTTTGGGGCTTTCACAAAGCCGTGACGGGCGTTACAGTCGCAAACAACGTCGATGGGAGCGCTTCCATCGACGGAGCTCCAAGCATTGGATTACCCGGCGCTGTGCCCACAGCAACGGGTACTAAGACCGCAGGCCGACGGCGGGCCAGCCCGGACACCGCCGTCAGCCGTCACCCCACCACAGTGAGGGGAGGTGGATCCTCAAGCCACTCGCGTGGCCCGGCTCCCGCGCGACACGCACGACTGGGACGCCAATCCGCACGTGCGTGTACCGCAACACAGTGGGGACGGGGGTTGCCCTCCCCCGTCCCCACACTAAACCCCCGTTAACGATGGGAAAAGAGGCCGACGGGTCAGACGCGCATCACCCGCGCGCCCCGCACGGCAGTATGCCCCGCCCGCCGACCGTGCGCTGCCCCGCCGACCACATCCGGGAGCACGCCGCCGGTCCGCCCGCGGAACTCGGCGCACCCCGGTCCCGCCACACCCGACGCCCGACCGGCTGACCGCCAGAACCCCCCACCTTTGTCTCCGCCGCCATCGCGGTCGTCCGTGATCTACGACGATCATGCGCCAGCGGCGGCCGCCCACCCCTTACGCTTTATTGGGAGCGCTCCCGAGGGGCGCGGCGGCCACCCCACCCACGAGGAGAACCCATGTCGATGCTCACCAGGCGCCACCTGCTGCGCCGCGCGGCGCTGTCGGCCACCGCCGTGACGCCGGCCGGCGCCGCACTGGGCGCGGTCACCACCGCAGCCGGCGCCACCGCCCTCGCCGGTTGCCAGACCGGCGAGGATGCCGCACCCACCGAGCCGACCGCCAGCTCCGCCGCCCGGCTGCAGTTCCCGGTGAACTTCGGCTGGGGCGCAGCCACCTCGGCGTACCAGATCGAAGGCGCCGCCAAGGAAGACGGCCGGGGCGAGTCGGTCTGGGACACCTTCAGCCACACGCCGGGACGCATCCGCAACGGCGACACCGGTGACGTCGCCGCCGACCACTACCACCGCTACGCCGAAGACCTCGATCTGATGCGCGACCTGGGGCTGCGCAGCTACCGGTTCTCCATCTCCTGGCCGCGCATCCAGCCCGACGGCACCGGCGCCGCCAACCAGCGGGGCATCGACTTCTACCGTCGCCTGGTCGACGGGCTGCACGAGCGTGGCATCTCCCCGATGGCCACCCTGTTCCACTGGGACCTGCCGCAGACGCTGCAGGACGCCGGCGGCTGGGAGTCCCGCGACGTGGCGTACCGCTTCGCCGACTACGCGGCGACCGTGTTCGAGGCGCTCGGCGACCGGGTGCCCGTCTGGCTCACCATCAACGAGCCCAAGACCGTCGTGCAGAACGGCTACCTGTACGGCCACCACGCCCCCGGCCGGCAGGACCCGGACGCCGCCTACCTCGTCGCCCACCATCTGCAACTCGCCCACGGCCTCGCGGTGCAGGCGCTGCGCGCCGACGGCGGCACCGGCCGCATCGGGCCGGCCTTCAACCTGCACCCCTGCTACCCCGCCGACGACTCGCCCGCCGCCGCCGAGGCCACCCGGCTGTACGACGGCTACGAGAACCGCCTCTACCTCGACTCCGCCCTCAAGGGCAGCTACCCGGAGGACGTCCTGGCCGACCTCGGGCCGACCAGTCGGATGGTCCGGGGCATCCGCGACGGCGACCTGGAGATCATTTCCTCCCCCGTCGACGTGCTCGCGGTGCAGTACTACACCCCGATCTACGTCACCGCCAACGGCGGCACGATGCGCCGCTGGCCCACCTCCGAGGCGAGCTGGCAGCAGATCTACCCGGACGGGATGTACGACATCCTGACCCGGGTCACCCGCGACTACGGCCCGATCCCGCTCACCGTCACCGAGAACGGGCTGCCCACCCCCGACGTCCTCGCCGCCGACGGCACCGTCGAGGACACCGGCCGGGTCACCTTCCTGCGCGACCACCTGGCCGCCGCCCACCGCGCCGTCACCGACGGTGTGCCCCTGGAGAGCTTCCACGTCTGGTCGCTGCTCGACAACTTCGAGTGGGCCGAGGGCTACGACCAGCGCTGGGGACTGATCTACATCGACTACCCCACCCAGCGGCGCGTGCTCAAGCGCAGCGCCCACTGGTACCGCCAGGTCATCGCCGACAACGCGGTGTGAGACCCGGGTGACGCGCAGGGCCGGCGGACGGATCAGAGCCGCCGGCCCTGCGCGTCCCAGGCGAGGATGCCGTCGAGCCGCTGCCCTGGGCGCAGCACCTGCGGATGGAACCAGAAGACCACCACGTCGGCGTCCTCGCTCCACCTGGCCAGCTCCGCATCCATCCGCTGCCCGCCGACCGAGCCGATGATCCGGGTGGCCGGTCCGACGAAGTACCCGAACGTGGGCACCGGATCGTCGGGGAGCAGCTGCGCCGACGGCTCGTACCCGAGCTCGTGGAAGCCGGGTCGGCGGTCGCTGCCCTCGACGTCGTTGACCAGGTAGTCCACGGTCAGCGCGCCGGTGACGGAACGCCGCCCGGCGACCAGGCCGATCGTCACCTCGGGCGCCCGGGGCACGTCGACGGCGACGAAGTAGAAGACCCGCTCGTCGCCGCCGTACCGGATGCCGGTGCTCAGGACCGTACCGATCGGCGGCCGTGCCGGTGGCGGCGTCGCCGCGCCGACGGTCGGCTCGGTGACCGTGGTGGCCGTCGACGAGGTGGCTGCGGGCTGTGCGCTGCGCTCGAACGGATCGGGTTGGCGGAGCACGGCCGCCACGCCGACGGCCACCACGATGACCGAGAGCAGGGCCGCGCCGCCCCGGACCACCCGTCGCCTGCGGCGCAGCCGACGCCCCTGCCGCATGATCGTGTCCACGTCGAACCGACCCCGGTCGTCCGGTTCGGTGGCCCGGATGGCCGCGCGGAGGCGATCTGTCTCGTTCATCGGTCCCCTCCCGGGGCGGTCGGCAGTTCGACAAGGTTCTGCCGCAGCTTCTCCAGGGCTCGGGAGGTGGTGCTCTTCACCGTGCCCAGGGAAACGTCGAGCTCGCGGGCGACCTGCTGTTCGGGCAGGTCGAACAGGTAGCGCAGCACGACGATCGCCCGTTGGCGGGCGGTGAGGGCGCCGAGGGCGATCTGCAGCCAGCGCCGGGCGGTGACCTCGTCGGCGACGTCACCGCGTCGCTGGTGCGGAACCTCGTCGACGGGGTACTCCCGGATCGGACGCCGCCAGTTGTCCACGATGTAATTGATCATCACTCGTCGGGTGTAGGCGTAGGGGTCGTCGCGGCGTACCCGCGACCAGGACGCATAGGTACGCACCAACGCGGTCTGCGCGGCGTCCTCGGCCTGGTGGTGGTCGCCGGTCATCAGGTACGCGGCGTGGGCCAACCGGCCGGAGGCCGCCTGGACGAACTCCACGAACTCGGCGTCACCCCTGGCCATCGTCACCTCTTGCCTGCCTCACGGTGAGTCCTGACGAGCGAGGCCACCAAAAGGTTGAGCCGTCGGCGGATGAACTTTCCACCGATGCCTGTCGTCTTCCTCCCCGCCGCCCGACCCGGGCAGGCAGTGGAGGGAGAACCATGATGTCGTACGCCGCTCGGGTGCCCGCAGGTCGCGGCCGATCGTGGGCGTCACCGCTGGTCGCCGTGCTGCTGGCCGGCTGTGCCCCGGCGATGCCCGCGCCCGAAGCGCCGTTCGCGCCGGTCGTCACCGCGCCGCCGACCGGTCGACCGAGAGTGGCTGCCGCACCGCTCGTGTCCACGCCACCACCGGTCGTCAGTTACCCGGCGCGGGGCGCCAACCGCTGGGATGTCGCTCGCGGCGAGGCGACACCGGGGACCGGGCCGGGTCGGCTGCTGCGTTACCGGGTGGCGATCGAGCGGGGCATCGAGGGCATCGCGCTCACCGAGTTCGCCGCCGAGGTCAGCCGGATCCTCTCCGACCCGCAGGGCTGGAGCGCCGGTGGGCAGTGGCGACTGCGCCGGGTCGGCCCCGACCGTCGCCCTGACTTCACCATCTATCTGGCCACCCCGGTCACCCGGGACCTGCTGTGTCAGGACACTCCCGACGGCTACACCTCCTGCCGCAACGGTGACCGGGTGGTCGTCAACGTCGCCCGCTGGGTCAAGGGCGCACCCGGCTTCGGCACCGACGTCGACCACTACCGTCAGTACGTGGTCAATCACGAGGTCGGTCACCGTCTCGGCATGGGCCACGAACTGTGCCCGGGCCGTGGCCGACCGGCGCCGGTGATGCAGCAGCAGACCCTCGGCCTGCACGGCTGTACGCCCAACGGCCTGCCGTACCTCGACGGCCGCCGCTACTCCGGGCGGTCCGGGGCCTACGACGATCGGATCCCGCCGCGCGACCGGGGCCTGTCGGGCTGACCCGTCGACGGCCCGGGGTGGTGTCCGCCGGACGCGGGCTACGCCTAGGCTCGCGGGATGGATCGGAATCGACGATCGCTGGGCCGGCCGTTCTGGACGTTCTGGAGCGCGGCCGCGCTTGCCAACCTCGGTGACGGCATCCGGGTGGCCGCCTTCCCGTTGCTGGCCGCGGCGCTCACCGACAATCCGCTGGCGGTCGCCGCCGTGGCCGCCGCCCAGTTCCTGCCCTGGTTGGTGTCCGGCCTGCTCGCCGGCGCCCTCGCCGACCGCCGTGGGGCCCGCGGCCTGCTCACCGTCGCCGACACCGGTCGGGTCGTCGTGCTCGGCACGCTCGCCGCCGCGATCGCCCTGGGCTGGGCGAGCATCGCCCTCGTGGTGGCCGCCGCGTTCCTGCTCGGTGTCGGCGAGACCATCCGCGACACGGCTGCTCAGACCGCCGTACCCCGGCTCGTCCCGGACGCCCAGTTGGAGAAGGCGAACGGGCGGCTCGTCGCCGGTGAGATCGTCGGCAACGAGTTCGTCGGCCCCCCGGTGGGGGCACTGCTGTTCGTCGTCGGCGCCGCCATCCCGTTCGCCGTCAACGGCGCCACGCTCGCCCTGGCGGTGATGCTTGTGTTGTCCCTGCCGCTGACCCTGGCCCACCGGCCCGGCCACGACGACGACGCGCCGGTCGCCGACGGCGACGGTGTCCTGGCCGGCCTGCGCTGGCTGGTACGCCAACCGATGCTGCGGACCCTGGTGCTCGTCACCGCCGCCGTGGCCGCTGCCGACACCGCCTGGTTCGCGATCTTCGTGCTGTATGCCCGCGACGCCCTCGACCTCGGGGCGTTCGGCTTCGGACTGCTGCTGGCCACCGGGGCGGTCGGCGGTCTGCTCGGCTCGTTCACCGCCGACCGGCTGATCGCCCGGTTCCGCCACCGCACCGTACTCACCTGGTCGATGGCGGTCACCGCAGGCGTACCGGTGCTGCTGGCGGTCGTCGCCGACCGGACCGTGGCCGTGGTCGTGGTGGTCGCCACCAGCGCGGCGTTCGCCGTGCTCAACGTCGCCGCCCTGTCGGTACGGCAGCGGCTGGTGCCCGGCGGGTTGCTGGGTCGGGTCGTCGCCGCTGCCCGCCTGGTCACCTACAGCGCCACGGCACTGGGCGCGCTGGCCGGCGGCGCACTTGCCACCCTCGCCGGCCTGGGCGCGCCGTTCGTGTTCAGCGGCGCGGTCGCGGTCGCCGCCACCGCAGCCTGGTGGCTCGCTTCCCGACCGGCCACGCCCGGTGCCCTCGGCCTACGCTGACCGGACTCGGCCTCCCGACCCGCCACGCCCGATGCCCTCGGCCCGCGCCGACCGGAGTGTTAAGAAGGGGCCCCGCTACTACCGGAGGCGTTAACAAGGTGCCCTTCCTTACCTCCGGGAACGGGTCAGCGGGGCAGGGCCTGCTGCAGCTCGGCGCGCAGGGCCGGGGTCAGCATCTCCCCCGTCTGCTTCGCCAGCCGGGCCATCTCGTAGCCCACCACACCGATGTCGGCGTCCGCTGCGGCCAGGGTGGCCAGGATCGAGCCGTCGCGGATCTGCATCACCAGGAAGTAGCCACGGCCCATCTCGACCACGGTCTGCTTGACCACGTCACCGTCGAACATCTGGGCCGCGCCGGCGGTGATGCTCATCAGGCCCGAGGTCACCGCGGCGAGCTTGTCCGCGTGGTCGCGTGGCAGGTGATCGGAGATGGCGACCAGCAGTCCGTCGGAGGACACCACCACGGCGTGCGCCACACCGGGCACCCGTTCCGCGAACCCGCTGACCAGCCAGCTGAGGTCCCGGGCCTCCTGAGACAACGTTGTCACTTGGGTCCTCCTTCACTCCATGTCCCCGGCGGTGGCACGGGTATCTCGGTGGTCTCCTCGGCCTCGGCACGTCGCACACCGCTGTACAGCTTCGACAACATGCCGCCGACCGCCTCCGGGTCCGGGTCGTGCCGCGCCACCTGCTGCTGCCCGGGACGGGCCGGCTGGGTGACGCTGCGCAACTGGGCCATCGGAACCCGCACCGGCAGTCCGCGGTCGTTGGTGCCGCCGGTCACCGGCACCGACGGCGGTGCCGAACTGTCGGCGGTGGCCGGCGACGACGGCCCCTCCCGGGACCACCATCCGCTGCCCGTCGACGCCGGTGCGGCCGCCGGGGCGAGCACGTCCTCCGCGCGTACCGGCACGGGGTGAGCCTGTCGGGGCACGGTGGTCGGTCGCCGCCCGGCCACCGGCAACTCCATCGGCTGCCCGGCCACCGGCAGCTCCATCGGCTGTCCGGCGGTCACCGGCACCTGCGAGCGGGGCACCGGCAGCCCGCGCGGCGACGGTGCCGGGTCCAGACCCGGCGGCGGTGCGGCCGCCAGCAGCGCACCGGGCAGCCGGATCCGGGCCACCAGCCCGCCGATCCCGCCGTGCAACCGCACCTCGATGCCGTGCCGGGCCGCCAGGTGGCTGACCACGAACAGACCCATCCGCTCGACCGTCGCCACGTCCGCCGCCGGCGGCTCGGCCAGTACGGCGTTGGCCTCGGCCAGCGCGGTCGGGCTCATACCCAGACCCTGGTCGGCGATCTCGATCGTCGCGCCGGCGCCCTCCGCGCGGGCCATCACCTGCACGATGGTGTCGGGGCGGGAGAACGCGGTGGCATTCTCCAGCAGCTCGGCGAGCAGGTGCACCACCTCGCCGACGGCATGCCCGACGAGATGCAGGTCGGCCACCGCCTCGTGCCGCACCCGCTGGTACTGCTCGATCTCGGCGCTCGCCGCCAGCAGCACCGCGTTCAACCCGACCGGCCGGTTCCAGCGGCGGGTCGACTCGGTACCGGCCAGCACCAGCAGGCTCTCGTCGTTACGTCGCATACGGGCGGCGAGATGGTCCAGCTTGAACAGGTTCTCCAGCTGGTCCGGGTCGCTCTCCTCGCGTTCCAGGTCGTCGAGCAGCTCCAGCTGCCGTTCCACCAGCACCTGGCTGCGCCGGGCGAGGTTGATGAACATCGCGTTGACGTTGCGTCGCATGTTCGCCTGCTCGACGGCCACCCCGACCGCGCTGCGGTGCACCGCGACGAACGCCTCGGCCAGCTCACCGATCTCGTCGAGCGACCGCACCACCGCCGGGGAGACCTCGATCTGCGGCACACCGCCGGAGACCGACCGCAAGCGGGCCAACGCGTCGGGCAGCTCGATCTGCGCGATCCGCAACGCCTGCGAGCGCAGCAGGCGGATCGACCGGGCCATCGACCGGCCGATCAGCACCGAGATCAGCACGGCCACCAGCAGCACCGTGATGATCACTCCGACCATCAGCAGCGTCTCCCGCAGCTGGGCGTCGCTGGCCCGCTCCGCCTGAGTCGCGGAGTCCGCGAGGATCTCGGCTTCGAAATCTCTCAGCAGGTCATGGCGGACCTCGCTGAACGTCCACCAGTCGTCGTCGGCCAGCAACGTCAGCGCGGTCGGGTTCTGGGTCAGCGCCCGGTCCTCCAGCCGGCCGGCCCGGACGAAGGGATCCAGCTGGCTCATCTGGTCGTAGCGGGCCACCTGTGCGTTGCTCGCCGCGACACGGAACGCGCCCAACGCCGTCAGCTGCCGCGATCGTAGATCGTTGAGCTGCACCCGGTCGTTGTCCTGGTACCCACCGTTGCGGGCGGCGGCGTAGAGCTCCGCGCGTACCCGCGAGGAGAGATCCTTGGCCCGGGCGAACTGCACGTAGCGCAGCACCGCGTCGGACAACTCCGGCCGTTCGGCGCCCGGCGACGGCTGGGCGAGCAGGGTCAGCAGCGCGTCGACCGCCCGGTGATAGTTGCCGAGGATGGTGTCGTCACTCAACACCACGGTGGTCATCACGTTGCGCATGTAGAGGATCTGCTGGTACGCCTGGTGGGCCACCGAGTAGGTCTCCGCCCAGGATGAGTCGCCCTTGCCCACCGGCTCGGCGGCCCGGTGCAACGCCTGCGCTGCCTGGTCGACGCCGTCGCGGTACGGCCTCAGCACCTCCACCACCTGCGCGCTCTCCTCCTCGGAGGAGGCGGCCCGCAACGCGGACAGCTCACCGGCGGTGCGGTCGCGTTCCTGCTGCAACCAGTGCACCAGGTCGGCGATCTCCGGCCCGATGCCCACCTGCGCAGCGAAGTCACTCAATGTGTTGGCCCGGCTGACCAGGCTCTGGGTCTGCACCCCCGCCAGGACCAGGAAGGCGACCGACGGAATCACCAGCACCGTGGCGAGCTTGGTGCGCATCCGCCAGTCCCGCAGCCGCAGCGCCGAACGGCGGCGGTGGGGCACCACCCGGACATCGAACCGCCGCCGACGATGGTGCGACACCGTCGAGGCCTGGTCCGGTCCTGCTGCCACGAGCTCCTCCTCCCACGCGTCCGCCGCGGCCCGGGGAGCGCCCGTTATCCAACCAGGTCCCGGACCAGTGTCAACGCCCTGCCCTTACGTTGGTTCAGGAGAGCACCGCCGGGCGTCACCCTATGCCGTGCCCGGCGAGCTTTGATCATCCGTCTGGCCGATATCGGCCGGTTCGACGGCGTCGGCGATGCGGTCACAGGCGACCAGCGCGGCACCTGTCGCGCCGATCTCCGGATGCCGCCCGAAACGTACCTGCCGGGGTGCCAGCACCTCGACGAATGCCGCCCGCCACCACGGCGAGGCGGCCATCGCCCCGCCGCCGAGGACCACCTCCACCGGCGCGCCGACGGTGGACTCCAGCGCGGCCAGGTCGTCGACGACCTGCTCGCACACGCCGTACATCAGTCCGGCCAGCATCTGCACCGCGGTGGTGCTGAAGCTCAACCCGCCCAGCTCACCCGAGCCGGCGCGACGGCTGCCCGGTGGCCGATTACCGCCGAGGGCCACGTTCACCGGGCGCCGGTCACCGGGCGACAGCCCCCACAGCGCCGCCTCCAGCGCCGGGCCCTCGGGGAGCCGCAACTCCCGATCGGCCCACGCGAACACGTTCCCCCCGGAGGAGTACGCCGCCCCGGTGACCACGTGCTCGTGGTCGACACGGTAGCGCCAGAGCCGCGGGGGCAGCGGGGCCAGCGGCGCGTGCGCGGGCATCCGTTGCAGCAGCCGCACCGCCGACGAGGTGCCCACGGTCACCGCCGCCCGGGTGTGGTCGATGCAGCCGGAGCCGACGTTGGAGGCGGCACCGTCACCGATCGGCGGCGACCAGGACGCCCGCGCCAACGCCGGCCACCGGCGGGCGTACGCCGGACGCAGCCGTCCCCGCCAGTGAGACGGTGCCAGTTGCGGCAGTTCGTCGCCGCCGACACCGGCCAACGCGCAGGCCTCCGGGTCCCAGTCGAGGGTGCTGATGTCCAGCAGGCCGGTGCCGGACGCCTGGGACATCGACATCGGCGCGTCGTCGAGCAGCTGGCTGAGGGCGTACTCGACCAGGCCGACGAACCGGGCCACCGGGCTGCCGCACCGGGCCCGCAGCCAGGGCAGCCGCACCGACCAGTAGCAGCGGTGCCACCAGGTGCCGGTGCGTTGGTGGTAGGCGTCCGGATCGGCCGGGCCGGTCTGCGTCGGGGCGGGCTCGGGCCGGGTGTCCAGCCAGGTGAGCACCGGGCCGAGCGGCTGACCGTCGACGCCGAGCGGCAGTACGGAGTGCCACTGCGCGCTGATCGCCACCAGCTCCACCTCGCGCAGCCAGCCCTGCTCGTTCAACTCGTCCAGGCAGTCGAACAGGCAGGCCAGGTAGCTGCGGGCATCGAGGGTGCCGGTGCCCTCGTCGTCGACGGTCAGGTCGATCCGACGCCGGGCCAACGCTCCCGGCACCGGCTGGATGTCGTCACCCAGCACGAGCCCACGCACCGAGGAGGTGCCCAGGTCCAGCGCGAGAATGTTCATCGCCGGTCAACGTACCCCCTGGCTCGGCGAGCACAACCCTGCCGTGCACCCGGGTACGTCGAACGGCTTCCGCAGCGCCCGCCACGCGCGTAGGGTGGGCGCATGCTCGCGCGACTGTCCTGCTGGTGGCCCGCCGACCCGGCGGCCCATCCCCGCGCGTAGCTTTCCCACGCGGCCGCCCGACGAGGCGGCCGCCGGTCAACTCTTCCGGCCCGTGGGCCGCCCCCGACGGCGGCACCCGGCCCGAGGAGACCGATGACACCGCCCACACCGCTGACCGACCTGCTCGCCGCGCTCGCCGACGGCGCCGACCCGGGCCCGTTCGCTCTGATCCGCCGCGACGGCGCCGAGCATCTCGACCTGTTCACCGGCCCGGTCGGCACCGTCGACCGACTCGCCGACATCCCGTTACCCGCCGGAGCGGCCGGCCCCACCACGCTGGCCCTGGTGCCGTTCCGGCAGGTCGCGGAGCGGGGCTTCGCCTGCGTCGACGACGGCGTGCCACTGGAGTGCCTGCGCATCGACAGTCGGGCACGGTTGCCGCTGGCCGAGGTCCTCGACGCGCTGCCCGACGGTCCGGTACGCACCACCGGCGCGGCCTTCGACATCAGCGACGACGAGTACGCCGACACCGTCGCCCGGGTGCTCGCCGAGGAGATCGGCCGCGGCGAGGGGGCCAACTTCGTCATCCACCGCACCCTGCACGCTCAGGTGCAGGGTGCGCCGTTGACCGCCGCGCTGGCCGCGTTGCGGTGCCTGCTGCTGCGCGAACGCGGTGCGTACTGGACGTTCGTGGTGCACACCGGCGCCCGCACGCTTGTCGGTGCCAGCCCGGAACGGCACGTCAGCGTCGACGACGGGCTGGTCATGATGAACCCGATCAGCGGCACCTTCCGGCACACCGGCGCGGCGGCGGACCGGGCGGCGTTGCTGCGTTTCCTCGCCGACACCAAGGAGGTCGAGGAGCTGTACATGGTCCTCGACGAGGAACTGAAGATGATGGCCACGGTGGCCGAGCACGGTGGTCAGGTGGTCGGGCCGTACCTCAAGGAGATGTCCCACCTGGCGCACACCGAGTACCTGCTCGCCGGTCGCGGTTCGAAGGACGTCCGCGACGTGCTGCGGGAGACCATGTTCGCCCCGACGGTGACGGGCAGCCCGATGGAGAACGCCTGCCGGGTGATCGCCCGACACGAGCGCACCGGCCGCCGCTACTACGCGGGCGTGCTGGCCCTGCTCGGTCACGACGACGCGGGCCGACAGACCCTCGACGCGCCCATCCTCATCCGTACCGCCGAGATCGCTGCCGACGGCGCCCTGCGGGTGCCGGTCGGTGCCACCCTGGTGCGGCACTCCACCCCGGCGGCCGAGGTCGCCGAGACCCACGCCAAGGCGGCCGGCGTGCTGGCGGCCCTGGGCCTGGGGCCGCAGGCGCCGACCGCCGGCACCGGCCCAGTGGGCCGGCTGGCCGACGATCCGCAGGTACGCGCGGCGCTGGCGGCCCGCAACGCGCCACTGTCCCGGTTCTGGCTGGACCAGCGGCCGCCGGGGGCGCTCGCCGTGCCCGCGCTGACCGGCCGTCGGGCGCTGATCGTCGACGGTGAGGACACCTTCACCGGGATGCTCGCCCACCAGTTGGGGGCGCTGGGCCTGACGGTCACCGTGCAGCCCTGGCACGCCGACGCGCCGGTGTCCGGGTACGACCTGGTCCTGGTCGGGCCGGGCCCCGGTGACCCGAACAGCGACACCCCGAAGATGCAGCGGCTACGGGCCCTGCTGCGGGTGTTGCTGGCCGACGGCCGACCGACGCTCGCAGTCTGCCTCGGCCACCAACTGCTGGCCGGGCTGCTCGGGTTGCGGGTCGACCGTCGCGCCGCGCCCTACCAGGGGCTGCAACGCACGGTGCCGCTGTTCGGCACGCCCCGACGCCTCGGCTTCTACGCCACCTTCACCGCCCGCGCCGCCGCCGACCGGCAGGACAGCCCGTACGGTCCCGTCGAACTGGCCCGCGACGAGGCCGACGGGGCGGTGCACGCGCTGCGCGGCACGGGCTTCGCCGGGGTGCAGTTCCACCCGGAATCGGTGCTCAGCCCGGACGGCCTGGCCGTGCTGGCCGACCTGCTGCGGGACCTGTTGCCGGCGCCGGCCGGTGAACTGTCCCCCACCGTGCAGGCATAGCAGCGCCGATCCGGGGTAGCGCTGCTGACGGGCCGGTGGCCCGGGCGGGTTTGAGAGCCCCCGCCCGGGCCACCGGTCCGTCGACGCTCAACCGGCCAGGCCCTTCTTGACCGCCGCGCCGATGTGCACCGCCCGACGGGCGGTAAGCGCCGTCGCGGTCAGGGCGACGTCGTCCGGAGCGGTCTCGCCGTTGTTGCTGACGTGCGACGCGCCGTACGGGTTGCCGGCGACGAACTGGCTGGGATCGGTGTAACCGGGGGTGACCACGATCCCACCCCAGTGGTAGAAGACGTTGAACAACGACAGCAGCGTCGACTCCTGCCCACCGTGCTTGGTGGCGGTGGAGGTGAACGCCGAGTAGACCTTGTTGACCAGCGCACCCTGGGCCCACAGCGGGCCGGAGGTGTCGATGAACTGCTTGAGCTGGGCGGCGATCATGCCGTACCGGGTCGGCGCGCCGAGGATCACCACGTCGGCCCAGCTCAGGTCGTCCAGCTGCGCCTCCTCGATGTGCTGGGTCTCCAGGTGGTGCGCTGACCAGCCCGCGTTCGACCGGATCGCCTCGTCGGGTGCCAACTCCCGCACCTTGCGCAGCCGTACCTCGGCCCCCGCGTCACCGGCGGCCTCGCGGGCCGCCTGAGCCATCTGATACGTGATGCCGGTCGCGCTGTAGTAGATCACCGCCACCTTTACCTGTGCCGCCATCACACGCTTCCTTCCTCGATCATGAGTAGGCTTCGCAGTTACCCGAACTTCGCGTCGGTGAACATTCGCGGCGCTTCCTGACCTGGTCGCGACTGCCGGCGGCACGCGCTAATCCACCCGGCGATATCGATTGACACCGGCAGCCCGCCGGCTGGCATGCTCGCGGCCATGGAGATCAGGATCGCGACGGCCGACGACTGGTCGGGGATCTGGCCCTTCCTGCGTGAGATCGTCGCGGCCGGCCAGACGTACACCTGGCCCCGCGACGTGGGTGAGGAGCAGGCACGGGGCATGTGGCTGGTGTCACCACCCGGTCGTACGGTGGTCGCGGTCGACCCCGACGGCACCGTGCTCGGCTCGGCCAAGCTGACCCCCAACCAGCTGGGCCCCGGCGATCATGTGGCCAACGCCAGCTTCATGGTGGCCCCGTGGGCGGCCGGGCGTGGCATCGGTCGGGCTCTCGGGCGGCACGTGCTCGACCTGGCCCGCGCGGACGGCTACCGGGCGATGCAGTTCAACGCCGTGGTGGCCAGCAACACCCGGGCGGTGGCGTTGTGGCGGTCGCTGGGGTTCGAGGTGGTCGGGCGGATCCCGGAGGGCTTCCGGCAGCCCGACGGAAGCTACGTCGACCTGCTCGTGATGTACCAGCGGCTCTGATCCTGGTGATGGTCCTCCGGCGAGCCGGGTGGTCGTCGTCGGCCGGATAACCTGGGCCGCGTGATGCTCCCCCTGCCATCCGGCGACTTCAAGGCGTACCTGTTCGACTGCGACGGCACCATCGTCGACTCGATGCCGCAGCACTACACGGCCTGGCGGCAGGCCCTCGACGAGTGGGGCTGCGAGTTCCCCGAGGAGTTGTTCTACGCCTGGGCCGGACGGCCGACGGCCGACATCGTGGCCGCGCTCAACGAGCAGCAACGGCTGAACATGCCGCTGGAGGCGGTGATCGCCCGCCGGGAGGCGCTCTACCAGCAGCTGCTGCCCAGCGCGGCCGGCATCCCCGGGGTGCTGCACCACATCGACGACGCGCACGGACGGATCCCGTTCGCGGTGGTTTCCGGCAGTACCCGCGAGGCGGTCACCGCCTCCCTCGGCGCGCTGGGCATCCTCGACCGGTTCGACGTGCTGGTCTGCGCCGGCGACTACACCCGGCCCAAGCCCGACCCGGAGCCGTTCCTGCGCGCCGCCGAACTGCTCGGCGTACCCCCGGAGGCCTGTCTGGTCTTCGAGGACGCCGACCTCGGAATCGAATCCGCCACAGCCGCCGGCATGGCGGCGGTCCGGGTGCCGCAGCCCCGCCAGGGCTGAGCGGTGCGGCGCGGGACACCACCCGGGCGGCCGGTCAGGATCGCGCCTTTGCTCAAGAGTTCCGCAAGGTGCCCTTCGTACAGTTCTCGCCCGGGGTGGAAAGCGCCATCCTGAGAAGACCGCTGCCGGCGACTCGCATCGCCGCCCCGCGGCGGCGAACCTGAACGGGGGATCGCGCTCCGCCACCAACGAAGCTGGCGTAGCGCGATCAGGGGTCCCGGCGAAGCGCGATCAGGGGGAATGCTGACTCGCCTGGATGTGGTGGCCCGCTGATGTCGGTGGCCACTCCTATGCTGCGGTGGACCAGCAGCAAGGGAAGGCGGCCCACCTCGTGGCACCCACCGTTTCGACGGCGTTGACCGGCGCCGAGGCGCTCGCCCTGCGGATGGCCGGTCTCCGGTTGCGCCCGCACGCCACCGCCCCGCCGCTCACCACGGTCGCCGAGGTGGTGGAGTGGTTCGGTGCCATGCAGGCGCAGGACCTGGCCAGCGGCATGTGGTCGTTGGGCGTACGCCTGCCCGGGTCGACCCACGCGGACGTGCACGCCGCACTGGAGCGCCGGGAGGCGCTGCGGACCTGGCCGATGCGCGGCACCATCCACCTGGTTCCGGCCCGGGACGCCCGCTGGCTGCTGGAATTGACCGGCGTACGCGCGTTGGCCGGTGCCGCGAAGCGGCGGGAGTTCCTCGGCCTGTCCGAGGCCGAGGCCGACCGCGCGGTCGACGTGCTGGGCGCGACGCTGGCAGGCGGCACCCGCCTGACCCGCACCGAGTGCGTCGCCGCGCTTGTCGCGGCCGGCATCGACGGCGCCGGCCAGCGCGGCTACCACCTGCTGTGGTACGCGGCCCAGCGCGGCGTCACCTGCATCGCCCCCAACATCGGCGCCGAACAGACCTTCGCGCTGCTCGACGAGTGGGCACCCGACCAGCGCCAACTCGACCGCGACGAGGCGCTGGCCGCCCTGGCGCTGCGCTACTTCCGCAGCCACGGCCCCACCACCCGGCAGGACTTCGCCGGCTGGACCGGCCTGACCGCCGCCGACGCGAAACGCGGCATCGCCGCCGCCGGTGACGACCTGACCACCGTTGTGGTCGACGGCGCCGAGGCGGTACTGCACACCCCGCTGCTGGACGCACCCCACACCGAGGTGGACGACGTGCTGGCCCTGCCCGGCTTCGACGAGTACCTGCTCGGCTACAAGGACCGCGCGCTGATGCTCGACCCGGAGCACAAGCAGGCCATCATCCCCGGCGGCAACGGTGTCTTCCAGGCCACGGTCGTGGTCGGTGGCCGGGTGGTCGGCACCTGGAAACGAAGCCTGGCCAAGACCCGCGTCACCCTCACGGTGCATCCGCTGGCCGACCTCGGCCCGACCCGCCGCGAGCAGGTCGAGCAGGCACTGCACCGGTACGCCGACTTCCTCGCCCTGCCACCCCGGGTCACCTGGAGCGACTGAACCGCAGGTACCGCGAGCCGGCGACGGCGGTCATGCTGGCGAGCGCGGCCAGCACCGCGACCGGTCCACCAGGTCCAAGCGACGGACGCACCGCAGGGACGACCGGGCCGAGAAACACGTCGGCATAGCGGGTCATGACAACGACGGCGGCCACGATTGTGACGACACCGAGCCCACCGGCCGCCAGCAGCAGCCATCCTCGACGCCCCGGCACGACGATCGCCCCCGCGGTGACCAGGTTGAGCAGGACAGCCGCGCCGGCATACCAGACCCACCCCGGAAACTCGGTGAGGTGTACGGCCCGGTCGCCGTACCAGGCCCAGGGCAGGCCGACAGCCGCGATGAGGGCCCCTGCCGCGCCAGCGACAGCGACAACTCGAACGACCACCTTCGACATCCCGTCCTCCCACAGCTCTGCGGACCATATCCGGTACGGCGCTGACGACCGCGGCAGATCTTGGTACGAAGGCGCCCCTCGGGGGGCCGTTTCGTACCAAGATCTGCTTCGCGGGGTCGCGCCAGGTGGTTCGTCGGCCGCCGCCGCGACTCTTCTTGTGCGCAGACAGCGCAATCGCGAAGAGGACGCGACGTAGTCGATCGAGCACACTGGGCGCACTCGTACGGCGATCGGCCGGCCGACCTGCCCCGGAGGTGCGTGTGTACCGTCCGATCCTGGACCCGCTCGCCGACTCACTTGCGTTGAGCGCCCTCGTCGCCGGGTTACCGATCGTCACGCTGTTCCTGTTGCTCGGTGTGCTGCGGGTACGGGCGTGGCTGTCTGCGCTCGGCGCACTCGCCGTCGCGCTGCTGGTCTCCATCCTGGCGTACTCGATGCCGACCGGGCAGGCGCTGCTGACCGCGAGTCAGGGCGCGACGTTTGCGCTGTTCCCGCTCGTGTGGACGTTCGGCACCGCCATCTGGATCTACCGGATGACCGTGACGAGTGGACACTTCGACGTGCTCCGGCGCTCGTTCGCCCGGGTCAGCGACGACCAGCAGGTGCAGGCGTTGGTGATCGCGTTCTGTTTCGGTTCGCTGTTGGAGGGGCTGGCCGGCCAGGGCACGCCGGTCGCGATCACCACGGTGATGCTGCTGGCATTGGGCTTCCGTCCGATGAAGGCGGCCACCGTGGCGCTGGTGGCCAACACGGTGCCTGCCGCATTCGGGCCGCTCGGCCTGCCGATCACCACCCTGGCCCGGGTGACCGACCTGCCGACGGGCGACTTGGGCGCGATGGCCGGGCGACAGGTACCGGTGATCGCACTGTTCATTCCGCTGCTGCTCGTCGGCATGGTCGGCGGCCGCCGAGGGCTGCGCCGGACCTGGCACATCGCCCTCGCCTGCGGCCTGTCGTTCGCGCTGGCCCAGTTCCTCACCTCGAACTACTTCGCGATGGCCCTGGCCGACATCGTCGCCGGGCTGGTCAGCGCCGTGGTGGTGACCGTGATCGCACGGCTGTGGCCGCCTCGGCGTCAGGACGACCCGGTGATCGACACCGCCGCCCCGGCAGGACCCGGCACGACGGTCACGCCAGGCGAGCCGAGCGCGTCGGGCGGGTCGGGCCGGTCGGGCCGTTCGGGAGCACCGGGCGGGTCGGGAGGGCCGGGCAGGCCGACAGAGCAGGCGGTGGCGGTCGCCGCCCGTGCGGAGGTGGCGTCGGACCCGCCGGACACGTCGGTCGAGGTGTGGCGGGCGTACGCCCCGTACCTGGTGATCGTGGCGATCTTCGGCCTGTCGCAGGTGCCCGCGATCGCGGACGCGCTCAACGCCGTCACGGTGACCTTCAACTGGCCGGGACTGCACCTGCTGACCACATCGGGAGCGCCGTCGACGTTGCCGGTCTTCCGGTTCAACTGGCTCTCCTCGACCGGCACGCTGCTGGTGCTGGCCGGACTGGTGACGATGGCGATCCTGCGGATCACTGTGCGCACCGCAGTCGTCACGTACGGGCAGACTCTGGCCTCGCTGCGCTGGGCGATCCTCACCGTGTGCGGACTGCTGGCGCTGGCCTTCGTGATGAACGGCAGCGGGCAGACCGCGACGCTGGGCACCTGGATGGCCGGTGCCGGTGGCCTGTTCGCGCTGCTCTCGCCGATTCTCGGCTGGCTGGGCGTAGCGCTCACCGGCTCGGACACCTCGTCCAACTCACTGTTCGGTGCGCTCCAGGTCACCGCTGCGGAGCGCGCCGGTCTGGACCCGGTGCTGCTCGCCGCGGCCAACGCGTCAGGCGGAGTGGTCGGCAAGATGATCTCGTTGCAGAACCTGACGATCGCGGCGAGCGCGGTGGGGCTCGACGGCCGTGAGGGCGACCTGTTCCGCCGGATGTTCGGCTGGAGCGTGTTGTTGATCTGTGCGATGGCAGTGCTGGTCGGCCTCCAGGCGACCCCGGTGCTGAGCTGGATGGTGCCGTAACGGACGCCCGTACGTGCGGGCGGCACCCACCGGGTGCATCTGTTGTCGCCCTGGCAACCACAGATGCACCCGAAGGTGCCGGTCAGCGGGCATCGGGGAGGCGAACCTGAAAACGTGCGTCGACGGACAACAGGCGCACCCACACGGCGGTCAACAGCGGGCTCAGCCGGCCAGCGCTCCCGCCGAGCGGCCCTCGTGCAGGGTCAGGTTGCGGCCGTTCGACGGGTCGAACAGGTGCAGCTTCTCCAGGTTGAACCAGACCCGCCGGTCCTCCCCCTCGGTCACCGTGGACTCGGCCGACAGCCGGGTGACCAGGTTCGAGCCGGCTCCGGCGAAGTCGGCGGCACCGGCGTCGGCGGCCAACTCCTCCAGCTCGGCGGCGGTGGCCCGGCCTCCCTCGACGGTCAGGTAGACGTACTTGTCCGAGCCCATCGACTCGACGATGTCCACCGGTGCGGTGAACTCCATGCCCCGGTCGCGGGTCTGCTCGTCGACCAGTTCGGCGTCCTCGAAGTGTTCGGGACGGATGCCGAGGATCAGTTCGCGGGGCGCGTCGGCGCCCTCCAACTCGCGGCGGATCCGGTCGCCGATCGGCAGGTCGCCCAGCGCCGTACGCAGCCGGCCCTCCTCGACCGTCGCGGGCAGGAAGTTCATCGACGGTGAGCCGATGAAGCCGGCCACGAAGAGGTTGTTCGGGTGGTCGTACAGTTCCTGCGGCGGGCCGACCTGCTGGATCGCCCCACCTCGCATGATCACGACGCGGTCGCCGAGGGTCATCGCCTCGGTCTGGTCGTGCGTGACGTAGACGGTGGTGGTGCCGAGCTGTTTCTGCAGGCGGGACACCACGGTCCGCATCTGCACCCGCAGCTTGGCATCCAGGTTGGACAGCGGCTCGTCCATCAGGAACGCCTTGGGTTGACGCACGATGGCCCGACCCATCGCCACCCGCTGCCGCTGGCCGCCGGAGAGGTTGGCCGGCTTGCGGTCCAGCAGCGAGGTCAGCTCCAGCACCTTGGCCGCTTCATCGACCTTCTGGTCGATGGTGGCGCGATCCATCTTGGCCAGCCGCAGCGGGAATGCCATGTTCTCCCGCACGGTCATGTTCGGGTACAGCGCGTACGACTGGAAGACCATCGCGATGTCCCGGTCGCGGGGCGCCTTGTCGTTCACCCGTTGGCCGCCGATGCGCAGCTCACCGGAGCTGATGTCCTCCAGCCCGGCGATCATGTTCAGGGTGGTGGACTTGCCGCAGCCGGACGGGCCGACCAGGATCACGAACTCGCCGTCGGCGATCTCCAGGTCGACGTCCCGCACCGCCGTGGTGCCGTCCGGGAACTTCTTGCTCACCTTGTCGAGCACGATGTCAGCCATGAGAAACCCACCTATCCCTTGACGGCGCCGGAGGTCAGGCCGGAGACGATGCGGCGCTGGAAGAAGAGGACGAACAAGATGATCGGTACGGTGATCACCACGGCGGCGGCGCAGATGGCCCCGGTCGGGTCCTCGAACTGCGAAGCGCCGGTGAAGAACGACAGCGCCACCGGCACCGTGCGGGACCGCTCGGTGGAGGTCAGCGAGATGGCGAACAGGAAGTCGTTCCAGCAGAAGATGAAGACCAGGATCGCCGTGGTGAACAGGCCCGGCGCGGCCAGCGGGGCGATCACCCGCCGAAACGCCTGCGCCTGGGTCGCGCCGTCCATCTTGGCCGCCTTCTCCAGGTCCCACGGGATCTGCTTGAAGAACGCCGACAGCGTGTAGATCGCCAGCGGCAACGCGAAGGTGATGTACGGCAGGATCAGACCCGGCCAGGTGTCGAACAGACCCAGCTGCCGCTCGATCTCGAACAGCGGCGAGACAAGCGACACCTGCGGGAACATCGCGATCAGCAGGGACACCCCGATCAGCAGCCGCTTGCCGGGGAAGTCCAGCCGGGAGATCGCGTACGCGGCCATCGCGCCGAGCACGACGGCGATCACTGTCGCGATCATCGCGATGCCGATCGAGTTGATCAGCGCCCGGACGAACTGGTCGGTGCCGAAGATGTTGCGGTAGTTGTCGAGCGTCCACTCCCGGGGGATGAACTTCCCGTCGGTGAGGGTGGCCGGGGTCTTGAACGACAGCGACATGATCCACAGCACCGGGATCAGGGCGAAGACGACCACTACGGCGTTCAGCAGGCCCCACTGCAGCTTGGCGCGGCGGGCGGTGGTGTCAGCCATGTCAACGCCTCTCCCCGTCGTCGCTGCCGGGGGCAGCGGTACCGAACAGCTTCACGAAGACGAACGCGATGATCGCCACGGTGATGAAGATCAGCACCGACATGGTCGAGCCGATGCCGAGGTTGAGGCCCCGGATCAGGTTGTTGTAGGCGATCATCGACACCGACGAGGTCTCGTTGGCCCCGGAGGTCAGCACGTAGATGTTGTCGAAGACCCGGAACGCGTCAAGGGTGCGGAACAGCAGCGCGACCAGGATGGCCGGCTTCATCACCGGCAACATCACCTTGGTGAACCGCTGCCAGGCGGTGGCGCCGTCGGTGGAGGCCGCCTTGAGCAGATCCTCCGGCACCAGGGCCAGGCCCGCCATCAGCAGCAACGCCATGAACGGCGTGGTCTTCCAGATCTCCGCCAGCATGATGATCGCCAGCGCGCTGGCCCGCTCGGTCAGCGGCGCGCCGTCGGAGAAGAGGTTGGCCAGGTAGCCGGTGCCGGGCGTCCACGCATACCGCCAGGAGAACGCGGCGACGACCGTGACGATGCCGTACGGGATCAGCGCCGAGGTCCGGACGATGCCGCGGCCGACGAGCGTACGGTGCATGATCAGCGCAAGGCCCATGCCGAGGACCAGTTCCACGGCCACGGTGACCACCGTGATCAGCATGGTCACCCCGAACGCGGTCCACCAGAACTCGTTTGTCAGCACGGTGACATAGTTCTGCAGACCGACGAACTCCCGCTCGGCGGGGAACCGCAGGTCGTAGCGCTGCAACGACAGCCACACCGAGTAGAGGATCGGGTAGGCGGTCACCGCGAGCATGACAAGCGCGGCCGGGGCGCACAGCAGCAGACCCAGCCGGCGCTCGGCCCGCTTGTTCTCACTCAGCGGCGGCTTGCGCCGTCGATTGTTGCGCTGCGCGGGCACGGCCGCGTGCCGACCGGTGCTGCCGGTGTCGGTCCCGTCGGCGGCCACGTCCGCGCCCGCCGGGGTGGCGTTGACACTCATGCTCTCACCCCCGTGTGGTGTCGCTGGCTCATGGCAGGACCCCCTTCGACTCCAGGGCGTCGGCGATCGCCTCGCGCAGCTCGTCGGCGGTCTTCTGCGGGTCGATCGCCGCCGGCGGCGACAGGATCGCCGAGGTCACGGTGGAGATGCTCTGGTACGCCGGGGTCAGCGGCCGTACGGCGGGCTCCCGCAGCTGTTCGAGGATGGTCTCCTTCATCGGGTACGCCTCGTCCATCTCCGGGTCGTCGTAGACGCTCTCGATGGTCGGCGGCACCCCGTCGTTGATCGCGGAGAACTTCTGGTTCTCCGCGTTGCGCAGGCACTTGGCCGCCTCGAAGGACTCCGCGGGATGCGTGGAGTACCGGCTGACCGCGAGGTTGACCCCGCCGATGGTCACCCGGCTCGGGGTGTTCCCGTCGACGCCCGGCACCCGGGCCCAGCCGACCTGCTCGGCGAGCTGCGGGTTGGCCTCCTGCATCGCCGGGTAGACGAACGGCCAGTTCACCTGGAACGCGCCGGAGCCGGACTGGAACTCCAGCCGTACCGGGTCCTCGGTGGCGTTGCTGAACGACGGCGACGCCACGCCCGACGTGGCGAAGCCGCGCAGCACCTCCAGCGCCCGTACCGCGCCGTCGTCGACCACTGCCTCGGTGCCGTCGTCGTTGAGCAGCTTGCCGCCGGCACTGGCCACCAGGGTGTTGTAGAGCACCACCAGGCCCTCGTACTGCGCGCCCATGGTGAGCACCTGATGCGGCTTGCCCTGCTCCTTGAGCCCCTGCGCCGTCGAGATCATCTCGTCCCAGCTGGTCGGTGGCTCCGGCACCAGGTCCTTGCGGTACCACAGCAGCTGGACGTTCGTGTTCTTCGGCGCCCCGTAGAGCTTGTCCTCGTACCGGGCGGTCTCCAACGGGCCTTCGAGGGTGCCCTCCTCCACCTCGGCGAGGTCGGATCCGGTCCACTCCAGGATCCACTTCGCGCTGGCGAACTCCTGCGTCCAGGTGACGTCGAGGCCGAGCACGTCCATGCCGTCGTCGGCGGCGGCGAGCCGCCGGACCAGCTGCACCCGCTGCTCGTCGGCCTCCCGCGGCAGCACCCGGTTGACGATCCGGTAGCGGCCGGCGGCTTCGGTGTTGCACCGGTCGACCACCTGCTGAAGGTTCTGCTCCGGCGGGTAGTACAGGTTGATCACGGGCACACCGGTGTCGTCGCCGGAGGCACAGGCTGCCATCGGTGCCACCAACGTCAGCGCTGCGGCCGCCGCCGCCACGCGTACCCGGGGTCGGCGCCGGCGCTCACCCTGGTCTGGGTCACTCATGTCGGCATCCCCCTCCCCCTCCTCCTAGGTCGGCCAACAGCCGGGGGAAGGCACCCGTGCCCCGGCGCACGGCGAGACGATCAAGGCCCGTGACCTGCTGGTTCTCCGGCCCCACGTTTCGTGGCGACAACACTGCCCGACCTGCGAAGTCGCGAAACCTGACCCAGGTGACACGCGCCGGGCAGGCACACCGGTGGCCCAGATCACACACCTCGGTGGGGACGCGCGGTCGGCGCTACCCTCGGGCGGTGGATGCCACCTTCTTCTTCGACCCTGCATGCCCGTGGACCTGGCGGACCTCCCGCTGGCTGGTCGCCGTCGCCGAAGCTCGCGGCTTGAGCATCGAGTGGCGGGCGTTCAGCCTCAGCATCCTCAACGGCGGAAACATCCCACCGGAGTACGCCGACGCGGTAGCCGCCTCCACCCGGGCGCTGCGCCTGGTCGAGGCGCTGCGCGCCGAGGGCCGCCACGCCGACGCCGGCCGGTTCTACGCCGAGCTGGGTGCCCGCACCCACGACGCCGGCAACCCGCCGAGCGGGAAGATCGTCGACGCGGCTGTCGAGGCGGCCGGGCTCGACGACATGGCAGCCGCCCTCGACGACGAGCGCTGGGACGAGGCCGTGCACGCCTCACACGCCTTGGCGTACGGCTCCGCCGGACCCGACATCGGCTCGCCCGTGCTCATGGTGCCCGACGCCGACCGGGGCATCCACGGACCGATCCTGACCGAGGTCCCCGCCACCGACGACGCCCTGACCCTCTGGGACAACCTGCTCCCCCTGCTCCGCATGCCGGCCTTCCACGAAATCAAACGCGCCCGCCGCTGACCCCTTCGGGAGATCGCCCAGCAACTTCGGGGAAGATGTCGCCTCGCCGTGCGAGAAGGCGACATCTTCCCCGAAGTTGTCTCCGGGTCGCGGGTGGGTGGGGTGAGTGGGCGAGTGGGGGATGGTGGTTCGTCTGGTGGGTTGGGTGGAGTGGCCGTTTGTGTGGGGTCGGGGTGCAGTGGTGCGGGGTGCTACCGGGGCGGCCGTCGGGTGCACTAGCGTTGAACGCGCATCGCCGTCAGCGCGTACGCCGTCGCCGTCGATACGCCACCGGCCGACCCCCGATCCGCCCGATCGGTTGGTTCTCCCGGAACAGCACGCCACCGCTGCACCGGTTGGGCAGGATCATCTCCAATGAGGAGGTGCCGTCGTGGTGCAGGACACCCGCACTCTCGCCCTGACGTTCGAGGTGAGCGGCCTGCCACCGGTCAAGACCGAGGCGTTGTCCATCTTCGCCGCCGGACACCGGCAGGCGACGAGAGTACGCGCGCTGCTGCAAGCTGCCTGCGAGGCGGCACAGCACACCGGCTGGACCCCCTTGTCCGGGCCGATCGAGGTGGACGTGACCCTGCGCTGCCCGCCCGGACATCGCACCTCCGACGCGAGCACTCTGCTGGGCGGGGTGTGCGCGGTGTTGCAGGACAAGAAGCGGGTCGCCAACATCGGGCTGGCCCATCTCGGTGTCCTGGTCGATGTCGCCGTCTACGGCGACGACAAGCAGATCCGCCGGCTGTCGTACGCCGAGGAACCGGCCGAGGAATTCTCGTACCAGGTTCGGGTCGCGGCCGTACCAGAGGCGGTTTGACCGACGGCCGCGGTGGGGTACCGCAGCCGCCGATGAAGGGAGCGCCGATGTCGGAGC
The DNA here is from genome assembly GCF_016863515.1 of Micromonospora gifhornensis. Classification (GTDB taxonomy): domain Bacteria; phylum Actinomycetota; class Actinomycetes; order Mycobacteriales; family Micromonosporaceae; genus Micromonospora; species Micromonospora gifhornensis. The sequence continues at coordinate 230,492 of NZ_BOPA01000019.1, read as the reverse complement.
CACATGTCACGCTCGAACCCCGTGACCCGGTGCAGGAGAAGCTGCGCGGGCCACTGGAGGAGCAGCTGACCTCGGCGCTTCAGGCAGCCGCCGTCCGGGTCCGCAGCGACTACGCCGGCGAGCCGGTCGAGCAGGTGTGCCAACGACTCCTGGACGAGACCCGGTCCGGCCTGCACCCCGACATCGCCGCCGGTTTCGAACCCGACATGGACGAGTTCTGCCGGGTCGCGGTCGCCATCGTCCGAGGCGAAGCCCCCTGAGAAAGCGCGCCCGGCCACTGCCCGGCGGACGCCGCGCTCGACGTAACCTGCCGGCTCGGCCACGGTACGGGCCGGCGCGGGACGTTCTCGCCCCTCGTCACCGTGGACCTACAGCCCGACCGACACCCGAGGGCCGGCGCGGGTGCGTTGGGCTGCCCAGGTCAGGATTCCTTGGCGAAGGTGACATCTGCCGTGGCAACAGTACCGGCGGTGCGACCCGGCGCGAACTGGTGCGCCCAGCACAGGTTGGTGTGCGCGATGACCTGTTCCGGCGGCGGTGCACCCGGGCCGCGCCCACCGTCCGGTGATGATGTTCTCGGGTCAGGACCGGTCCCGCACGTCCCGGCCCTGACCCCTGGTTCGGCGTGGCAGCGGGCCAGGCCTGGCGCCGACCTGGCGTATCGACCAACCCAGCACGGTGGCTGGCCCGCCCGCACTCAGCTCCACGGTGCCCCACACCGAACCTTGACGCCGCGACACACCCCGGCGAGTCGCGGCGCCGAAGGCGAGGCTAGGCGGCGCCACGACAATGCGTGCTCCCCAGCCCGGATGATTACCAGCAACGCGAAAAAGTGGCAGGTTGCTGTAACACCCGATCACCCATTGGCGCTGATCAAGATCGGACCCCGGACGCGCGGCCGGGCGTGCAGCTCGACCACGGTGAACCGGTCGGTCAGAAGTGCTGCAGCAGCTCGGGGAAGGCACTGAGGTGCAGCACGCCCTCGTCCGCCGGGTCCAGTTCGTCGTGCTCCAACACCCAGGTGTTGGCGTTCGGAATGAACACGGCACCCCACCCGGCGGCACGAGCCGGCAGGACGTCCGACCGCGGCGAATTGCCGATCATCCAGGCCCGAGCCGGGTCGACCGCATGTTCCCGGACCAACCAGCGGTAGGTCTCGACGTTCTTCTCCGCCACGATGTGCGCGGCTTGAAAATGGTGCAACAGTCCGCAGGCGTCCAACTTACGCTGCTGCTCCTCGGGTTCTCCCTTGGTGAGCAGCAGCAACTCGTGCCGGCCGGCCAACTCGTCCAGCGCGGCGGCCACCCCCGGCATCAACTCGACCTGGTGGTTCACCAGCGCCATGGCCAACTCGTCGATGTCGCGCCGTTCCGCCTCGGTGGCCGGTCGCTGTCGTAGCCGCTCCAGGCAGTCCCGCAGACTCCGCAGAAAAACCTTGCTGCCGTACCCGTGAGCGACCGTGTTGGCCCGCTCGATGTCGTCGAGTACGGCCCGGAGCTGCACCCGGTCCAGCGTCGGATGGTCCAGCCAGGCCAGAAAGTCATCGATGACCCGCTCGAAGACGACGTTGTTCTCCCACAGCGTGTCATCGGCGTCGAACACAAGGACCCGACCCGGCTCGATCCCCACCCCGTCAGCAATCACGCCGCGACTCTAGAAGGCCCACCCCGCTCCCCACGACCCGATAACCACCCCACGACCCAACCCCACCGCCCGACGAGGCGCCGATGTCCCAACCCCAGCCCCCAGCGATCTTGCACTTCCTGCCTCCACAAAGCCACCCAAACGGGGCATACGTGCGACCAAAAGTGCAAGATCGCGGGGCAGGGTGTGCGGGCAGGGGCGGTGCGGGGGTTGGGTGGGAGTTAGGGAGGGGGGAAGAGGTGGTGGGTCAGGAGGGTTTCGCGGTGGTCCTGGGCTTCGGGGCGGAGGCGGCCGCCCCGGGTGAGCATGACCATGCCGTGCAGGAGGCTCCAACCGAGTTCGGACAGGGTGTCCTCGTCGCGGCCGGCGGCCAGGGGGGCCAGGGCTGCGCGCAGTTCGCCGAAGGTCGCCGTGACCGTCTCGGGGGTCTGTTCCGCGCCGAGGGTCAGGTCGGGGGTGTGGGCGAACATGGCGTCGTACACCTCGGGGTTGGCGTACGCGAAATCCAGGTAGGCCGCCACCACTGCCGGCCAGCCGTGGGTCGGGGTGTCGGCGGTCGTACGTGCGGCGGCCAGCGCGGCGGCCAGGTCGGCGAAGCCGCGTACCGCGACCGCAGCTACCACCGCGTCGCGATCGGCGAAGCGTTCGTAGAGTTCGCCGAGATCGACAGCGGCGCGTTCCGCCAGTCGGCGGGCTGTCACCGCCGCCCAGCCCTCGGCTTCGGCCAACTGCCAGGCGGTGGTGACGATCGCGTCGCCACCGCGTTTCACGTCTCCGTGCTCAGCTCCGGACACCCCGCCGAGCCTAGTGGCGGCCCCCTCCCCACAACTCTTCGCGACGGATTGGCGACTCTCCGCGATGACAGGTGAGTGATCGACTCCGTTACGCCGTAGTGGCGGGGTTGATCCCGCCGGGACACCGCCACTACGGCGTAACGGAGTCGATCACCACCGGAGCAGCCCACCCCAGGCCAGAGCTGGCGCAGGACCAGGCAGGCCGCGCAGGCGCAGGCCCGGACGGAGGCAAGCCCGGACAGACACAGGCCAGGGCCGTCGCAGGCCCGGGCAGGCGCAGGCCCGGACAGACGCAAGCCCGGACAGACGCAAGCCCGGACAGACGCAAGCCCGGACAGACGCAAGCCCGGACAGGCGCAAGCCCGGACAGGCGCAAGCCCGGACAGGCGCAGGCCCGGACAGGCGCAAGCCCCGACGAAGGCGGGCCCGGGCGGGCGCAGGCGCCGGGGCGGCCCCGGGGCTATCGGCGGAGGGTGAGGATGAGGTCGGCGACCAGGGCGGTCCAGCCGGTCTGGTGCCAGGCGCCGAGGCCCGCGCCGTTGTCGCCGTGGAAATATTCGGGGAAGGCGATCAGGTCCCGCCAGTCCGGGTGGGTCTGGAACAGTTGCGCCGCGCCGTAGATCGGCCGGCGGCCCCAGCCGTCGCGGGTGAACAGGGCGATCAGCCGGGCGGAGAGGTCGTCGGCGATCTCGTCGAGGGTCCGCTTCACGCCGGATCGGGTCGGGTACTCGACCTGGAGGTCGTCGCCGAAGAACGCCGCGTGGTCGCGCAACGCGCTGATCAGCAGGAAGTTCGTCGGCATCCAGATCGGGCCGCGCCAGTTGGAGTTGCCGCCGAACAGGCCGCTCGTCGACTCGGCCGGCTCGTAGCCGACGGAGAACTCCTGGCCGCCGAGGGTGACCGTGAACGGCTTGTCCAGGTGGGCGCGGGAGAGGGTACGCAGGCCGTACTCGGAGAGGAACTCGTCGGTGTCCAGCATCCGGGCGAGCAGCCGGACGATCTGTTCCGGGCCGCACATGGACAGTAGTCGCTGCTGGCGGCCGTCCGGGCCGATGCGGCGGGCACCGATCACCGAGGCGTACTCGGGGCGGTTGGTGAGGAACCAGCGCAGCCGCGCGCCCAGCTCGGGCAGGCGGTGCAGGGTGCGCGCGGGTAGTCGGGTCACCGCGGCCAGTGGCAGCAGCCCGACGACCGAGCGCACCTTCAGCGGGACCTTCGTGCCGTCGGCCAGCCGCAGCACGTCGTAGAAGAACGCGTCCTCGTCGTCCCACAAGCCCTGGTCGTACGCGGCGGCGGCGATGTACGCGAAGTGTTCGAAGAACTTCGTCGCGGTGTCCACCCAGGTGCGGTCGTGTTCGGCAAGCACGATGGCGATGTCGAGCAGGTTGAGCGCGTACATCGCCATCCAGCCGGTGCCGTCGGACTGCTCCAGCACCCCGGCCACCGGCAGTGCTGCCGACCGGTCGAACGGGCCGACGTTGTCCAGCCCGAGGAAGCCGCCTTCGAAGACGTTGTTGCCACCGGTGTCCTTGCGGTTGACCCACCAGGTGAAGTTCATCAGCAGCTTGTGCATCATCCGGGCCAGGAAGTCGTGGTCCCGGCTGCCGTCGATCTCGAAGACCTTCAACGCCGCCCAGGCGTGCACCGGCGGGTTGACGTCACCGAAGGCCCACTCGTACGCCGGGATCTGGCCGTTGGGGTGCAGGTACCACTCGCGCAGCAGGAGCAGCAGTTGCTCCTTGGCGAAGCCGGGGTCGACCCGGGCGATCGTCACGCAGTGGAAGGCCAGGTCCCAGGCGGCGTACCAGGGATATTCCCACGGGTCCGGCATGGAGATGACGTCGAAGCTGGTCATGTGCCACCAGGCGCTGTTGCGCCCGTGCCGGCGTCCGGCCGGCGGTGTCGAACCCGGGTCGCCTTCCAACCAGCGTTTGACGTCGAAGTGGTAGAACTGCTTGCCCCACATCAGCCCGGCGATGGCCTGCCGGGCGATCGACGCCTCGTCGGCGCTGGCCTGCTCCGGGATGATCCCGGCGAAGAAGCGGTTCGCCTCGGCGCGGCGGGCCCAGATGACGGCGTCGAACCCGTCGCCCAGGTCGGCCGGCGGCGGGTCGCCGTCGCCGGGCGGTGGGGCGGTACGGGTCAGCCGCAGCCGGATCTGCCGTTGTGCGCCGGCCGGCACGTCCAGGACGTAGTGCAGCGCCCCCTTGGTGCCGGTCAGTTCCGGGTTCACCGTGTCGGCTCCGGTGACCACGTGGTCGTTGATGCCGTCCTTCGGGTACGGGGTGCGGCTGGGCAGCCCCCAGAGCCGTTCGGCGTTGCTGTCGTTGTCGCACAGCAGCGGCGTCGGCTCACCGTCGCCTTCGAGCACGATCTGCCCGAGCACCCAGTGGTCGCCGATCAGCCGACTGCCCTGCCCGACGAGCCGGGGCACCCGGTCGTCGGTGCCGGGCAGCCCCCAGCCCCAGGTGTTGCGGAACCACAGGTGCGGCAGTACGTGCAGCCGGTCGGCCTGCTCGCCCCGGTTGGCCACGGTCACCACGATGCACAGATCCGTCGGGCTGGCCTTGGCGTAGTCGACGGTCACCGCCCAGTACCGGTCGTCGTCGAAGATGCCGGTGTCGACCAGCTCGTACTCGGTGTCGTCGCGGCCGCGCAGCCCGTTGACCGCGACGAGTTCGTCGTACGGGAAGGCGGCCTGCGGGTAGTGGTAGCGCCAGCGCATCCACGAGTGGGTGGGCGTGGAGTCCTCGTACCACCAGTATTCCTTGACGTCCTCGCCGTGGTTGCCGCCGTCGCCGCCGAGGCCGAACATCCGTTCCTTGATGATCGGATCGCGTCCGTTCCACAGCGCGAGGGCGAAGCAGAACGTCTGCCGGTCGTCACACACGCCCGCCATGCCGTCCTCGGACCAGCGGTAGGCTCGGGACCGCGCGTGGTCGTGGGGGAAGTAGTCCCAGGCTGTGCCGTGCTCGCTGTAGTCCTCCCGTACCGTGCCCCACGCCCGCTCGGACAGATAGGGGCCCCATGCGCGCCAGTCCTGCTCGCCGGCGTCGGCCTGGGCGAGCCGGAGGCGTTCGGCGTCCGGGGCGGAGGGCGAACCGTCAGTGATCACCTTTACATCTTCGATGCCGCTGGGGTACTTCACCACAGCGACCATTGTCGTCGTGCCGTGTTACACATCGCCGCCGGTGGAGGAAAGTTGATCGAGATTCGCTTCGGTTCGCAGGTCTGCGGGGAGCTGACCAGCGCTGCCAGCCGGGAGTGGCTGGTGCCCGACGGTCTCGGCGGGTACGCCATGGGCACCGTCGCCGGGCTGCGTACCCGCCGGTATCACGGGCTGCTGGTGGTTCCCGGAGAAACCCCGGCTTCCCGCAAGGTGGGACTGGCCAGTCTCGATCCGGCGGTGCTGCTGCCCTCGGGCGCCCGGGTGCGCCTCGGCGCGCACGAGTGGGCCTCCGGCGACGTCGACCCGCGTGGGTTCGAGTTGCTGGAACGGTTCGACCTGACCGACGGGCTGCCCCGCTGGCGGTGGCGGGTCGGTGACGTGGTGATCGAACGGGAGCTGGCCATGCTGCCGGGTCGCTCCTGCGTGGCGGTGGTGCACCGGCTGATCAGCGGCGGGCCCGTCGAGTTGGAGTTGGCCGCCGCCTGCACCTGGCGCGACGCGCACGGCGAGCGTCGGGCCGACGGTCCGCCGCTGCGGATGGATCCGGTCGACGGTGGCGCGGTGATCGAGGGGGCGTACCGGCTGTCCGGGCCGGGCTGGACGCCGCAGGGCCACTGGTGGCGCGGCGCCTACCACCGGGAGGAGGCGGCGCGCGGCCTGCATCCGGAGGAGGACCTGTGGTACGCGGGTCAGTTCCGCGACACGCTGCGCCAGCCGGGTGACACGGTGTCGGTGCTGGCCTGGGCCCACGATCCCGCCCCGGCACCTCCGCCGGCCACCGAGGTGGTGGCGGCGGCACGGCGGCGTAATCGGGAGGTGGTGGCGTCGGCCAAGCCCGCCGACGACGTCGAGGCCACCCTGGCGTTGGCCGCCGACGCGTTCGTCGTACGCACCAACGACGCCGCGGTGGACGTGGTCGCCGGCTACCCGTGGTTCGGCGCCTGGTCGCGGGACACGATGATCTCCTACGAGGGCCTGTTCCTGTGCACCGGTCGCGCGGATCTCGGCCGGGAGCTGCTGCGCTCGTACGCGGCGACGCTGTCGGAGGGGATGCTCGCCAACACCGCCGACACCGGTCGGGTCGAGTACAACACCGTCGACGGAACCCTGTGGTTCCTGCACGCGGTCAGCCGGCACGTGACAGTCACCGGCGACACCGACCTCGGTGACGAGCTGCTGCCGGCGTTGCGCGGCGTCGTCGACGCCCACCTGGCCGGCACCCGGTACGGCATCGCCGTCGACCCGGCCGACGGGCTGCTCACCTCGGGTACCCCGGGGGCCGCGCTGACCTGGATGGACGCCCGGGTGTACGGGGTGCCGGTCACCCCGCGTCACGGCAAGCCGGTCGAGGTCAACGCACTCTGGATCAACGGGGTGGCCGGGGTCGCCGAGCTGGCCGAGTTGGCCGGGCAGGACGCCGACGGGCTGCACCGGCTGCACGAGCAGGCGGTCAAGGCGTTCCGTCAGCGCTTTCCCGCCCCGGCGGGTTGGCTGCACGACGTGCTCGACGCGCCTGCGCCCGCGTACCCGTTGGGTGGTGCGGCCTTTCACGACGACGACCTGTTGCGGCCGAACCAGCTGTTGGCCTGGTCGTTGCCGAACGCGCCGCTTGCGCCGGACCCGCGGGCGGTCGGCCTGGTCGGTGCCGCGCTGCTCACTCCGCTCGGCCTGCGCAGCCTCTCCCCCGAGTGCCCCGGTTACCTCGGCGGGCACCGGGGTGGGCCAGCCGAGCGGGACGGCGCCTACCACCAGGGCACCGTCTGGCCATGGCTGATCGGCCCGTACGCCGACGCTGCCCGCCGGGCCGGGCTGCCGGTCGGCGAGCTGTTCGTCGGTCTGGAGGCGCATCTGAGCGAGTACGGTCTCGGCTCGGTGAGCGAGACCGCCGACGGCTCGGCCCCGCACACCGCCACCGGCTGCCCCTTCCAGGCCTGGTCGGTGGCGGAAATGCTGCGGGCCCGCCGGTGACACGCACCGACGGGCCCTCGCGCTACTGAGCGCGGCGTTGGTGGGACGCCCCCCGGGCGCCCCACCAACCGATCAGTTCAGACCCGCTGCCTCAGCGGCCTTGCGGCCACCGACGATCGGCAGGGTGATCCGGGTGCTGTCGAAGTGCACCGTGATCTCGGCGCGGGTCTGCTTGGCCCGGCTGCTGTAGCCGGAGTACGAGCCGAGCAGGACCACACCGATCTGGTGGCCGGCCTCGAAGACGTAGTCCTCGGGCTGCAGCGGAATGTCGACGGCGTTCTTCTTGCCGGGCACCAGCAGGGTCGAGGTGTACAGCGACTTGAGGTTGAGGCCGTCGATGACGCCCTTGGTGACCAGCTCCTGCGGGTTGCTCGCCACGTTCTTGACGACCTGCCGGTAGCAGGCCTCCTCGTTGTACCCACCGAAGGTGGCCGACTCGCCCCAGCAGTCCTCGGTGGTCAGCGTCCGGATGCCGTCACCGGAGGTGCTGAACCGCTCCCGGGTGCCGTAGTCGACGAGCAGACCGGCGAAGTTGGTGTCCTCACCGTTGACCGAGGCCTTGATCTTCACGATCGGGGTGCCGGAGATGTGCAGCGGCGCCTTCAGCGGCTCGGACAGGAACACCAGCCGGTTGTCCTTGTTGGCCGCCGGGTCCGACGGGTGCCGGATCGCGTTGGCCTGGCTCATCGTCGGGGTGTCGGTGAAGGTCGCCGTCTGCTTCTTGCCGCCGGGGGTCGACTTCACCGACAGGTCACCGGGGGCACCGTCGGTGCCGGGCCGCAGCCAGATCTCGGTCGGCTTCGAGCCGGGGATCGGCCAGTCGGCGTGGGTCTCCCAGACGTCCGGCAGCCGCTCGAGGTCGACCATCGGCTCGTGCATGATGCCGTTCTTGATGCCGTGGAGCCAGAAGTCGAACCAGCGGTGCAGGGTGTTCACCCACTCCGTGCGACGGAAGTCGAACGGGTCGATGTGCCCGGTGCCGGTCAGCCACAGCTTGCGCTGGACCTTGTGCTTGGCCAGCTCGTACCACCACTTGCTGAAGTGGTCGGCCCGCACGTTGTCGTCGTTGATGCCGTGCACCAGCAGGACGCTGGCCTTCACCTTCTTGGCGTCCGGCAGGTAGTCCCGCTCCGCCCAGTAGGCGTTGTAGTCGCCGGTGACGTCGTCGCCGTCCTGGCCGAGCTGGGTGCGCACCGGGGCGCAGTAGGCCCGGCGGCTCGGGTTGGTGACGGTGTTGGACAGGCTGCCCGAGTAGTTGTTGGCCCGGGTCACCAGGCCGTTGCTGCGCGAGTAGTCGTACCAGCTGGCGATGGCCGAGATCGGCACGATGGTGGTCAGGCCCTTGACGCCGCTGGCGGCAGCCGCGTTGGCCAGGGTGCCGTCGTACGACTTGCCGATCATGCCGGTCTTGCCGTTGTGCCACTTGGCGACGACCTCGTTGCCGTCGGCGTCGACACCCTTACGGCGACCGTTGAGCCAGTCGATGGCAACCGGCGCGCTGACGTTGTCCGGGCGACCACCGCTGGTCGGGCAGCCGGTGGAGTTGTTGGTGCCGATCATGTCGAGCAGCACGACCGCGTAGCCACGCGGCACGAAGTAGTTGTCGTAGAACAGCGGCCACCGGTCGAGCAGGCCGTCGCCGTCCAGGTCGACCTTGCACTCGCTGTCGTTGCCCCGGCACTGGGTCGAGTAGTAGGGGCTGGCGTCCATGATCACCGGCACCCGCAGACCGGCGTCGCTGGCCTTCGGGCGGATGATGTCCATCGCCACGACGTCGAGCGCGCCGTCGGCGTCGCTGTCGACGTCGGAGGTGACGAAGATCCGTTCACGGATCGCGTCGGCGTAGCCGAAGGCCGGCTGGGTGACGCCGTCCGCGATGACCAGTCCCGCAGGAGCCTTCGGGGGCCGCGCCGTCGCGGGGGTCACGGGCAGCATGGCCGCGGCCACCGTGACGGCCACCGCCGTGCCCCACCATCGCCTCGTGGTTCGCATCGTGTTTCTCCTTCCAGGCACCGGGTGCTGACCGCCGCACGCCGGTCCTGACGCACGGACCACGAGCCCCTCGGTGCTGTGTCCGAATAGAACCTACGAACCGGGCCGTGGCAGGTCATCAGACAGTTGTGGGAGGTGCGGGCCGCTCACTTCTACAGCTGTCGCAGAGCTGGTCGCAATGTCGCATCCCACCCGTTCCTGACGATGTGATCAGGAGTACCGACCGGCTTTACAGCCCCGCAACCGGGATGTCTCCGCTGGTTATCTGGCTGCCAGCAGGATGGGTCGTGGTCCGGCCGCGCCAGCGACGCACCGCCCGCCGGGGGGGCGGAACGAGGCTGCGCGCAGACAACTCAAAGGGGGCGCGTATGTCAACGAACGCCGACGTGATCGACATCAACCCCGTACGCCCGCAGCGGGTGCTGATGTTGTCCTGGGAGTATCCGCCGGTCCTCGTCGGCGGCCTCGGTCGGCACGTGCACGCCCTGTCGGTGGCGTTGGCCGCCGCCGGCCACGAGGTCACCGTCGTCACCCGCCACGCCGACGGGGCACCGCTGTCCGAACGCCGCGACGGCGTACGCATCCTGCGGGCCGCCGAGGATCCGGTCACCTTCCCGCTGGCCACCGGATCGCTGCTGGCCTGGACGATGGCGTTCAACCACACGCTGACCCGGGCCGCGCTGCACGCCACCGACACGGCCGAGTTCGACGTCATCCACGCCCATGACTGGCTTGTCGCGCACACCGCCATCACGCTTGCCGAGCACCTGCACCTGCCGCTGGTGACCACGATGCACGCCACCGAGGCCGGCCGGCACCAGGGTTGGCTGCCCGAGGAGATGAACCGCACCATCCACGGCGTCGAGCACTGGCTCAGCAACGCCTCCACCCGCCTGATCGCCTGCTCCGGCTACATGCGCGACCAGGTCACCACCCTGTTCGAGGTGCCGGAGGAGAAGGTGGCGGTGGTGCCCAACGGCGTCGACGACCGCGCCTGGCGGGCCCGCCCCCGCGCGGTCGCCTCGGCCCGCGCCCGCTTCGCCGGCGACGGCCCGTTGATCGGGTACGCCGGCCGGCTGGTCTACGAGAAGGGCGTGCAGCACCTGGTGGACGCCGTGCCACAGCTGCGGGACCGGCATCCGGGGCTGCGGGTGTTGATCGCCGGGGACGGGCCGTACCGGGGTGAGTTGGAGGAGCGGACCCGGCAACTCGGGCTCGGCGGGACCGTACGCTTCGCCGGTTTTCTCGACAACACCCAGCTGCCGGCGGTCCTCGGCGCCACCGACGCGACGGTCGTACCGAGTCTCTACGAGCCGTTCGGGATGGTGGCCCTGGAGGCGGCGGCGGCCGGCGCCCCCCTGGCCGTGGCCCGTACCGGCGGGCTGGCCGAGATCGTCGAGCCCGGCGTCACCGGGGTGACCTTCCCGCACAGCGACCCACCGGCGCTGGCCGGCGCGGTCGGCCAGCTCATCGGCGACGAGGTGTTCGCCCGCCGGGTCGCCCGGCAGGCCCGCAGCATGGTCGGCCGGCGGTACGGCTGGGCCACCATCGCCGCCCGCACCGCCCACGCCTACGCCGTCGCCCGCCGCGAACACGCTCCGGCGCAGGCCCGTCGTCCCGCCGTCGGCCTGCCGGCCCCCCGCCGACCGATCACCATCCCGCACGGCAACCTGCTCGTCGGCACCGCCGCCTGCTGACACCGTGCCCACCGACGCCTGCTGACTCCGTGCCCGCCGGCACCTGCTGACTCCGTGCCCGCCGCCGCCAGCAGCGGCTGGTGAGGCGGGTGCGGGGCACCAGTAGGCTCGCCTCGTGGAGTGGGAACGGCACAACGACGATGACCGGCTGCGCGTCTCCGACCGGGAGCGCGAGGAGGTCGTGGAACTGCTCGGCAAGGCCACCACCGAGGGCCGGCTCACCCTTGACGAATACACCGAGCGGGTCGGTGCGGCCCACGCCGCACAGACCCGGGGTGAGCTGGCCCGGCTCACCACGGATCTGCCGGGAGCGCCCGGCCGCTCCCCCGCCCGGTCGGGCGGACAACTCGCGCCGGCGTCGGAGAAGCTGCTGGCGGTCTTCGGCAGCGACGTACGCAAGGGCGCCTGGCCGGTGCCGGAACACATCGAGGCACGGGCCGTCTTCGGCGACTGCCGGATCGAGTTGCACGAGGCCCAGTTGCCCCGGCAGGTGACCACCGTCGACGCGAACGTGATCTTCGGCAGCATCACCATCGTGGTACCGGAGGGCACCGAGGTCCGGCTCACCGGCTCCGCGGTCTTCGGCGACAAGAAGTCCAAGATGAGCGGCCCGGTCACCCCCGGCGGTCCGGTCGTCGAGGTGCGCTGCCGCGTCGTCTTCGGTGACGTGACCGTCCGCCCGCCCCGCAAGCGCTGGTGGTGATCTGACGGCCCCGCCGCCGTTTCGCCGAAACGGCGGGGTTCGACGCGGTGGGAACCCGCCGTTTCGGCGAAACGGAGTTGATCATCGCGTCAACCGGCTGCGCCGGCCGGCGCGACGGCATCGCGGGACAGGTACTGCGCGGCCCACTGTTCGAAGGAGGTGAGCGGGATGCCGAGGTCCCGGGCGAACTCCGGCCGGGCAGGCTGCCCGGCCACCTCCACGAAGCGGTGCGAAACCGCGCCGAAGGCCGGCATACCGGCCGCCAACGCCTCCTCGTCGGTCATCCTCGGCGCGGTCAGCGGCACGCCGAGGGCGCGCGACATGATGTCGGCGATCTCGGCCATCGTCCGGTAGTCGCTTGCCAACTCCAGCTCGACCTGGTGGAAGCGCGCCGGTGCCGCGACAGCCGCCGCGGCCGCCCGACCGATGTCGTCGACCGCGACCAGGGACAACCGGGTCTCGGGCCGCAGCACGGTCACCAGCCCACCCTCGACGCCGCGGGGAAGCAGATAGGCCATCGAGGGCAGGAAGTTCTCCATGAACCACCCCGGCTTGATCAGCGTCCAGTGCGTGAAGCCGGCCGTGCGTACCCGATCCTGGATAGCGGTCTTGGCGTCGTAGTAGGGCCGCAGGCCCTCCCACCGACCTTCACCCCAGCCGGGGGCCTCGACGTGCTGCCCGGCACCGGAGACCGACGTGTGCACGAACTGTGGCACACCTGCGGCACGTGCCGCCTCGATCAGGTTGACGGCCTGGGTCACCTCGCCGTCGAAGTCCAGCGACTCCCCCTTCATCTGGGGCATCTGGACCGAGAAGACCGCGCGGGCACCCGTCGCGGCCGCCGTCAGGGAGTCACGGTCGTTGAGGTCACCGGTCCGCAGATCCGCGCCGAGCGCGGCGACGTCGCGCGCCCGGTCGGTCTCCGGGTCACGGACCAGCGCCCGGACGGGTACGCCCGCTGTGCGCAACGCGCGGACGGTCGCACCGCCCTGTCGCCCGGTGGCGCCGACGACCAGAACGGGTGCGGGTTCGTTGGACATGAGGCCCCTCTCACTAAACGGCGTGGCCCGCCGTTTCTACTTCGGTAAGATACGGCGGGCCCCGCCACTTAGCAACCTCCGAGGTGAGAGACCATGACCGCTGCGCAGCGCGCCGACGCGCGGCGCAACTACGCCCGCCTGCTCGCCGTCGCGGTGCAGGAGGTTGCCGCACACGGCGCTGACGCGTCCCTGGAGCAGATCGCCCGCGTCGCCGGCGTGGGCTCCGGCACCGTACGGCGGCACTTCCCGAGCCGCCACGCACTGCTGGCGGCGGTCTTCCGCGAGCGCGTCGAGGCCCTCGCGACGCACGCCGCAGACCGGACCGACCGCGCCGACCCACGCGCCGCGCTGCTGGAATGGCTCAAGGCCGTCATCGCCTCTGCCACCACCATCAGCGGGTTGGCCGAGGCACTGAATCGCGACCGGGTGGCCGGCCCCGACGACACCCACGTCTACTGCGCCTGTGCACAACTCACCGCCGCAGGCGAGCCACTGGTACGGCGCGCCTCCGCCGACGGTGCCCTCGCCCCGGGCGTGACGATCGACGACCTGCTCACGCTGATCACCGGCATCGCACTGGCCACCACCCACCACCCCGACCCCGCCGCCGCAGCCGCCCGCCTGCTCGACCTGGCCATCACCGGCATCAGCCCGGCGCGATGACGTCGCGCCGGCACACCGTCCGCTGATCGGTTCCGACTGCGACCGTTTCCCGACACTGTCCGGTGCCTGATCACCTGCCACGCTGGCCGACCTGCCGTGCGGGCTCACCCGCGTTGACGGCAAGCTTGCGGAGGTCGAGGTCGACGGTGACGGGTAGATGGTCGCTGGCGGCGCGGGTGGTGGGGTTGTCGACGACCGTGAACGACTTGACCGCCCGGAGAACCGGCTGGGTGGCGTGGATGGTGTCGACGCGCCGGGCGATGCCCCGAACGCCGTAGGGGCAGGTGGGCCAGTGCCCGGTGGTGGCCTTCCACGGGCTGCGGGTGGCGGCGGCGACGTCGTGGAGACCGCCGGCTTCCCAGGCCTGCGCGGGTCGACGGTCGGCGCGGTGCCGTTGGCTGGGATGGGTCGGTTCGTGGCACTGGTGGACGAGGTCGGGCCACCAGGGTCGGCCGGTGTAGGGGTCGGGGTCGTAGTCGGCGCCGTTGGCGCGGGCAGCACCGATCGAGTTGAAGTCGGAGCCGATCAGGGCCAGTTCGTGCGGGCGGGTGAGGGCGGCGAGGACCGCTTCGGCCTGGTCGATGCGGCGGTGCCGGCCGTAGGCGGGGGCGTGGTAGGAGGCGAACGTGATCGGCTGGCCGTCGATCTGGAAGGCGAGCCGGACCATGGAGCCGTAGCCGATGCCGCGCCACCCGCCGTCGTAGTGGACGGCGGGGCTGTAGGTCCGGAAGGTGTGCGGTAGCGGCGTGAGGCCGGGCCGCCAGAGCAGCGCCGTGTGCACGGTGTGGTCGCCGACCGCGACGGCGTGGATCGCGCGGGCGCTCCCGTTGGTGGCGACGGTGCTGGTCAGGCCGGTGCGCTCAGCCAACTCGGCGGCGAGGCGGGCGGCGCTGGCGGGTGGGCTCCTGAGTTCCTGGACGGCGATGACATCCGGTTCGAGGCTGCGGATGGTGTCGATGACCCGCCGCTGCCGGTTGGCCTCCCGGAGGTTGTCGGCGGTCAGGGTCAGGTCGAGCAGGTTGTAGGTGACGAAACGCATTCGGGTGACCTCGCGGATGTCAGTGGTCGGTATGCCGTGGAGTGCAGCCGACGAGCAGGACGTTGCCGTCGGCGTCGGTCACAGGGAACGCCGGTGAGGCCGGGTGCGCGGGAACGGGCTCCGGCCCACGCTGGTGGGGGCGCCGCGCCACATCCGCCAGATGACGGGCCCGTCCGTGGGAAGCACGATGGTGGGGCCGGCGTGGTAGCCGAGGCGGAGGTAGAGCCGCCGGTTGCGCATGTTGCTGGCTTCCAGGTACGCCGGCAGGCCGAGCTGGTCGAGTCGACGGTGCTGGTCGGCGAGGAGCGCGGCACCGATGCCCTGGTTCTGCCGGGTCGGGTCGACGGCCAGGTAGGCGAGGTAGTGGTGCGGGTCGTCGGGGTGGAAGGCGTCGAACATCTCTTCCAGCAGCACGAACTTCGGGGCGTACGGGCCTGCGATGTGTTCCAACGTGGCCAGCCGGCTGCGGGTGTCGACCGGGGCGGGTTCGAGGCGGGGGTACCAGATCGCGACGGCCGTCTGGTCGCCTGTGGTGTAGACCTGCCCGTGCTCCAGCCCGTGATACACGGCGTCCTTGAAGTACCTGTAGTAGACGGTCCGCCGGTCGGCCGGGTCGGGAATGAGCCAGTCGGCGAGCGGGCCTTCGTGGAACGCCTCGGCGAGGACGCCGATCAGCGGCCCGGCGTCGGCGGCGGTGGCGGGGCGGACGAGCAGATCGTGATTGCTGACGGTCACGGCAGCTCCCTGGTCAGGCGGGTTGGCGGACGGTGTCGGGGGCGAGCCGGGGGCCGGTGTCACGGTCCGCGCCCAGGCCGACTGCGGCGTACACGTCGGGGTTTGTGGTGCGCAGGACCAGCGCCCATGCGATGCCGAGCAGCGCGACGGCGGCGTACGCGGCGGGGAACGTCCAGCGCAGCGGCGAGTCCGGCGCGACGCCGAGCAGCGTGGCGAACTCCCGCAGCGTCACGGTGAGGATCCCGCCCAGCGCGACAGTGGCCAGGCCCGGTGCGATAAGTGAGCGCCATGGTCCTTCGGTGTGCGTGCTGCGGGCGAAGAAGCCGATCACGGCGGCGGAGGTGACCGTCATCAGGATCAGCACCCCGAGCCCACCGGTGACGGTGACCCAGAAGAACAGGTGCACGATCGGATCGGCCCCGGCCACGGCGTAGCCGACCAGCACGGCGAAGGCGAGCCCACTCTGGACGAGGGAACCGACCTTCGGGGCACCGGTACGCCGGCTGGTGCGACCGAACACGGCGGGCAGCACCCGTTCCCGGCCGAGCGCGAACAGGTACCGGGCCACGGTGTGGTGGAAGCTGAGCAGCGCGGCGAACAGCGACGTGATGAACAGGACCCGGGCGACGGTGACGATGCTGTCGGCCAGGTACGGCGACACCAGATTGAAGATCAGGTCGGTGCCGTCGGCGCGGGCCGCCGCCACGATGCGGTCCGGGCCGGTGGCCACCGACATCGCCCAGGCGGAGAGCCCGTACAGCAGGCCGGTGACGGCGACCGCGATGTAGGTGGCGCGGGCGATGGTGCGCCGTGGGTCTTTCGTCTCCTCGCTGAACACGACGGTGCCCTCGAAACCGACGAACCCGGTGATCGCGGTGACCAGCGCCGCGCCGATGCCGGCGGCGAAGACGTGCGAGGGGGCGAGGGTGTCGAAGCTGACCGTCCCGTCGGCCGGGTGGGTGACCATGATGGCGTCGAAGGTCAGGGCGACGACGCATTCGGCGACCAGGACGACGGCGAGGACCCGGCCGTTGAGGTCGATCCGGGCGACGCCGAGCACCGCGACGACCGCCCACACCGCGAGGGCGCAGCTCCACCAGGTCAGGCCGACGCCGTACCGGTCGTTGAGGAACTGGGCGGTGACCGCACCGGCCCCACCGTAGAGCCCGATCTGCATGGCGTTGTAGGCGAGCAGCGCGACCATGGCAGCGCCGACGCCGGCCGGGCGACCGAGCCCCCGGGTGACGTAGGTGTAGAAGGCGCCCGCGTTGACGATCCGGCGGGACATCGCCACGTAGCCGACCGCGAACAACGCGAGCACGGCCGCCACCAGCAGATAGGACACCGGGATGCCGGTGACTCCGGTGACGGCGTACCCGGTGGTCGCGCCGCCTGCGACAACGGTGAGTGGTGCGGCGGCGGCGATCACGAAGAACACCACCGACGGGATACCGAGCCGTCCGCGCGCGAGGACGGCGGAGACGGTGTCGGGTTTCGAGTGGGACATGGGTTCTCTCTCGACGAGAAGGGATGAATGCAGGACGGTCAGGTGGTGCGGTGGCTCAGTACGGCGCTGCCGACGACGGCACCGAGGTCGGCGAGCAGGTCCCGCAGCGGTGGCGGGGCCTGTTCGACCTGCTGGCGCAGGAACGCACGCACGGCGACGGGTGTGCCGTCGAGCAGGATCGGATCGAGCTGGGTGTGCATCGCCAGACCGGCGAGGGCAACGTCGAAGGCGTTGAGGCGTTGGTGGTTGCGCAGCTGAAAGGACAGTCGGGCCCACGACCAGGCGGCCGTGTTCATGTCCGCCGGCACGTAGACGGTGCGCTGTCGCCACAGCCGACCGACCTGCTGCTGGCGGAGCAGCCCGAGCTGCCACATCCGGGTGGCCACCTGGTGGTAGGCGGCGGTGGCGAAGTACGCCAACCAGGTACGGGTCTCGGTGTGACGCGGCTCCGCGACCAGGCGGTCGAGGACGAGGTGTTGCAGCCAGTCCTTCGGCGGGACAGTGTTGATCACCCGCAGGCGGCGGCCCTCGAAGGTGACCCGGCCCTCGCCGTACAGCTCGGCCAGCAGCGCGGCGGCGAGACCGTACGCTGTCGCCGACTCGAACAGCCGCGACCGGCCGGTCTGGTCGTCGTGCGCCAGGTAGAAGAACTCGTCGGCGAGACGTACGGTGCTCGGCATCGCGGCACTGCCGACGGCGCGCACCGGCCGGGCCGGCGTCGGGTGCTCGCGCAGGTGTGGGGCATGGTCGTCGCCGTGGGGTGTGCTGTTCACCGCGGCTGGCCTTCCTCGGTCGAATCGTCGATGGGAAACCCGAGCTGCCGAAGGAGCTTTCGGCCGCCGGGATGGCGACCGAGTTCCTCGATCGCCCAGGTGTGCTGCCCGCACCCGTCGCCCTGACAGTGGAAGCAGGTGCGCCCGTCGCGGTGCTGGAGCACGGTGTTGCGCGCGGACTCGAAGCGATCCACATCCCGGTCGCTCTCGTCGGTGCCGGTCACCTCGCCGGCCTTTGGTCATGCAGCGCGGTGACCTTGACCCGCACCTCCATGCAGGGCGGATGCCGGTCGACGTGCGGGTAGTCGCACTCCGGCCGGTGACCGAGCACCCACACCCACTCGTCCGCCCGATTCGGCAGGTCACGAACGCATGCGACGGTCACGGCCACGGCGGTGCCGGGGATCAGGTCGCGGCCGTACGACCAGTCACCCGGATCGAGCCGCAGCAGCGTCCCCGCCGCGACCTCAGGCACCGCCCGCCCCATGCTCCACCTCCTGCCGTCCGCTCTGGTCGGATTGCCTGCCCTGGTCGCCGCCCCCGCCGTTTCGGGGTTGATCAAGAGGTTTTGGCCTTCGGGGGTGCCCCTCGGCAACCAAAACCTCTTGATCACTCGGGCGGGTGGAAGCCGAGACGCGGCGGGTGGGGTGGAGGCCGAACGGGGGGAACGGGTGGTCGGCGTTGGCCGGTACGAACCACTTGATGCGCACTGCCATCACCCTTCTGCGAGAGATGCGCGGCCGGGCCTTCCCTGACACCGACCGCGCACCCCGACTGGGGGTGCGATACCGCCCGAGCGGGGCACGATCGCGGGCTCCGCACCCGGCTCGTGGCACCTGTGGGCGACACGGCGGGGCGGATTAGTCCTCAACGGACAGCAGTTGGCCGTCTACAAGCGAGGATTCGCTGTCGCCGGGAATGCCCGACAACCTGCTGAGAGTCATCGTCTGGCTGCAATAGGGCAGAATGCAATGCAGCACGTCGATTGAAATCATGAAAGGGGTTGCACATTAGCGCAGTCACAGGACGTTAGCCCTGGTCAGGGCAGCAATGCGTAGAACGTGATCAAGTGGCCCATCGTTTGTATGCTGCTGTTTGGCAAAGTGGTGATAGGAGGCTCCGTGTCCGACACGGACGGATCGGCCCTGTTGAGGCGGAGGATCGGCCGCAAGATGGCAGCCCTCCGCAAAGAGACAGGGATGAGTCAGGAGAGGGCCGCCATCCTTCTCCAGCGCAGCCCCGCAACCATCCACCGGATCGAAGCCGGCGACCCCCGCATCAAGTTCCGCGACATCGAGATCAAGGCGATGTGCGAGCTGTACGAGGCCAGCGCCGAAGACCGCGCCGAACTACTCGCCCTCGGTGGCGAAACCCGCACCAAGGGCGCGAGCGCCTGGTGGCACGACTACACCAACACCCGCCTGCCGAGCTGGTTCGGTCTGTTCGTCAGGCTGGAAAGCAGTGCCGAGTGCATCCAGAAGTACGAGCCGGAGGCCGTGCCCGGACTCCTCCAGACCCGCGAATACGCCAGGGAGGTCACGGGCGTACCGCACGGCCTGATTGATGCCGAGGAGGTGGAGCGGCAAGTGGACTTCCGGATGGAGCGTCAACGCCTGCTGGCGAGTCCTCGACCGCCGCACCTTTCGGTCGTGCTGAGTGAAGCGGTCATCCGACGAGCCGTCGGTGGCCCGCAGGTCATGGCCGCCCAACTCCAGCACCTGCTCGATGTCACCCGTTCGCCCAGCGTGCGGCTGCGGATCCTTCCGTTCGAGGCCGGCGTGCACGGCGGGATGACGTCCGCGTTCACCATCCTGGAGTTCCCGCCCATGCCGGGCACCTCGGAGCCGCTCGAACCCCCGCTGGTCTACGTCGACAGCCTCACCGGTGCGCTCTACCTCGACAAGGCAACCGAGGTCGCGGCGTACAAACTCGCGTGGGACGACGTGACCTCACGAGCACTCGACGAGGAGTCGTCGAGGACGTTGATAACCGCAACAATGGAGGCATTTACCCGTGGCTGACACGACGACTGTCCGGTGGCGCAAGAGCAGCCGCAGCGGCAACCAGGGCGACTGCGTCGAAGTCGCCGACGCGCTGCCCGGTGGCGGCGTGGGCGTCCGCGACAGCAAGGACCCCAACGGCCCCGTACTGACCTTCTCCCCCACCTCCTGGACCACCTTCACCACCAGCCTGCGCACCCCCACCCTCTAGACCCGCAACCCCACCCGTGCGCTGGTGGTGGCCGCTGGGTCAGCGGCCACCACCAGCTCTTCATCTCCGATTCGTTTCAGCACGGAGCCTCGTCGGTTCAGCGCTGGCGGACACCGGTCGCAGTGACCGATCTGCGACATATGAGCATGTTCGACCGGTTATGGCGACTTACTCAACGTGACCGGCGTGGTGCAAACGGGCCTCGTGGCTCGCTTGGTGTGTGATGAATGATGATGTTCTTGTGGCGCACCGGCTGCTGGAGACCGTGCACCGCTTGTTCGGACGGCATGCGCGGGCTCATGCTGGGCGTCCAACACCTGTCGTCGAGTGAGCCTCGTAAGGAGCTTTGTGAGCACCCTCGGTAGTTTCATCTGGTCGATCGCCGACCAACTTCGGGGCCCCTACCGCCCCAACCAATACGGCAACGTGATCCTCCCGCTCACAATCCTGCGACGCCTCGACTGCATCCTTGAGCCCGACCGGGATCTGGTGCGCGCGCTGGCGGCGAAGTACGACAACCCCAACCGGCTCAAGATCGAAGTCAAGAAGGCGACCGGTAGGCCGTTCTACAACACCTCGAACTACTCCTTCGCCAACCTGCTGGCCGACGCCGACGGGCTGGCGGACAACCTGGCCGACTACATCGACCGCTTCTCACCCGATGTCGACGTGTTCCAGTACTTCGACTTCCAAAAGGAAATCCTTGCTCTGGAAAAGGCGGAGCTACTGCGCGAGGTAATCACGTCGTTCAAGGCCATCGACCTGCATCCGGACGTCGTCTCCAACGCCGACATGGGCGATGCGTTCGAGTACATCATCCGCAAATTCAACGAGGCCGCGAACGAGACCTCCGGCGACCACTACACCCCGCGAGACGCGATCCGGCTGCTGGTCGACCTCCTCTTCGCCGAGAAGGACGCCGAGCTGACCGAGCCTGGCATCGTCCGCTCGCTGTACGACCCCACCGCGGGCACCGGCGGCATGCTCGCCCTGGCCGAGGAGCACCTACTTGCGCAGAACCCCGATGCGAAGCTGAGCCTGTACGGCCAGGAGTACAACCCGCAGTCGTACGCGATCTGCAAGTCCGACCTGCTGGCCAAGGGCCACGACGCGACCAACATCGCCTTCGGCAACACGCTGACCGACGATGCGTTCAAGGGCCGCCAGTTCGACTTCTGCATGTCCAACCCGCCCTACGGCGTGGACTGGAAGCAGTACGCCAAGGCGGTGACGAAAGAGCGCGACGAAGCGGGCCCCTACGGCCGGTTCGCCCCCGGTCTCCCGGCGACCTCGGACGGGCAGATGCTCTTCCTGCTCCACCTGGTTCACAAGATGCGGGCGCCGGAGGACGGCGGCGGCCGGACCGGCATCGTGATGAACGGCTCGCCGCTCTTCAACGGCGGCGCCGAGTCCGGCCCCTCCAACATCCGCAAATGGCTGCTGGAGAACGACCTGGTCGATGCCATCGTCGCCCTGCCGACCAACATGTTCTTCAACACCGGCATCGCCACCTACATCTGGATCCTCGACAACAGCAAGCATCCCGACCGCAAGGGCCTGGTCCAGCTCATCGACGGCACCTCGTTCTGGACCAAAATGCGCAAGAACCTCGGCGCCAAGGGCCGTGAGATCAGCGACGCCGACCGCGCCAAGGTCGTGAAGTTGTATGCCGACTTCACCGACGCCGACCCCGACTACTCCAAAGTTCTGCGCAACGACGAGTTCGGCTACTGGACCATCACCGTCGAGCGTCCCCTCCTCGACGAATCCGGCCAGCCGGTGCTCGACCGCAAGGGCAAGCCCAAGCCGGACACGAAGAAGCGCGACACCGAGAACGTCCCTTTCACCTACGGCGGCTCGACCGCCGGCGCGGCCGGCAAGTTCGAGGTCATCCAGGCATACTTCGACGCCGAGGTGAAGCCGCACGTCCCCGACGCCTGGATCGACTGGACAAAGGCCAAAACCGGCTACGAGGTTCCCTTCACCCGCCACTTCTACAAGTACGTCCCACCCCGCCCGCTCGCCGAGATCGACGCCGACTTGGAGAAGCAGGTCGCCAAGATTCTCGACCTGCTGCGGGAGGTTGAAGGATGAAGTCGTACGTCGAGACGGCCGACTCTGGACTTGCTTGGCTCGGGCGTGTGCCGGCGCATTGGCAGCGCTCGCCACTCGGCTCCCATTTCGAGGAACGAAGCGAAACGGTTAGTGACGCTGACTTCCCGGCCCTCTCCGTGACGAAGGACGGTGTCGTTCCCCAACTGGACAACGTCGCCAAGACGATTAACAACGACAACCGCAAGCTCGTACTCGCCGGAGACTTCGCGATCAACTCGCGGTCCGATCGCAAGGGGTCATCCGGTTTGTCGGACCGCGATGGCAGTGTTTCGGTCGTCTATACCGTTCTGAAGCCGCGCCCCTCGATCGATGGGCGGTTCGCCCATCATCTGCTCCGCAGCGCTGCGTTCCAGGAGGAGTTCTACCGCTGGGGAAGCGGCATCGTCGCCGACCTCTGGTCGACGCGCTACTCAGCGATGAAGCGGATTCAACTCGCACTCCCGTCTCTCGATGAGCAGTGCGCCATCGCCGACTACCTCGACCGCGAGACCGCCCGCATCGACACGCTCATCGAGGAGCAGCAGCGCCTGATCGAGATGCTCCGCGAGCGGCGTGAGGCAACGATCCGCTCGGCCCTGCTGTGCGGTCTCGATGATGTAGAGACCACGCCGTCTGGGGTGGAGCTGCTCGGTGCCGTGCCAAAGCACTGGCGAATGGTTCCTACCCGGTATCTGTGCACAATCACAACAGGGTCCGAAGACTCCGGGAACGCCACCGATGACGGCGAATACCCGTTCTACGTACGTGGCCGTGAGGTTCTGCGGATCGACCGCTACTCGTTTGAGGGAGAAGCGGTCATGACGCCTGGCGACGGTCAGGGCGGCACCGGCAAAGTCTTTCACTACTTCAATGGGAAGTTCGAAGCGCACCAGCGGGTCTACGTTTTCACAGACTTCACGGACGTCACGGGCTGGTACTTCTACTACTTCCTGTCGACGTTCCTCCGTCCCGTCGCACTCGCGGGTAGCAACACGGTCACCATGGAGTCTCTACGGCGTCCGCTGCTCGCTGACTTCAAGATCGCGGTGCCGCCGATCGATGAACAGCAGCGGATCACGGCTTACCTTGATGATCAGACTGCGAAGATTGACACGCTCATAGCCGAAGCTGAGCGGTTCATCGAACTCGCCCGTGAGCGTCGTGCTGCGCTGATCACGGCGGCGGTGACGGGGCAGATCGACGTACGGGAGATGGCGTGATGGCCGATCATAACGAGGCCGTCTTCGAGTCCGAGATCTGCGCGTACCTGGAGTCCCACGGGTGGCTCTACTCGGCGAACGACACTGGCTACGACCGGGAGCGAGCGCTCTTCCCCGAGGACCTGTTCGCTTGGCTAAAGGAGACCCAGCAGGCGGCGTACGAGAAGGCGTTGAAGGCGGCGGGGTCGCAGGCGAAGTTCCTCGACGTGCTGACCACGGCGCTCGACAAGCCTCTCGAGCATGGTGGCGGGACGCTGAACATCCTGCGCAACGGGGTGCAGTACATCGGTGGTGGCCGGTTGAAGATGGCACAGTTCCGGCCCGACACCAGCTTGAACGCGACCACCAACGAGCAGTACGCGGCGATGCGGGTGCGGGTGATGCGGCAAGTGCACTTCTCCACCGCCGACCGACGCAGCATCGACCTGGTTTTCTTCGTCAACGGGATCCCGGTGGCCACCGTCGAGCTGAAGACCGACTTCACCCAGTCTCTCGACGAGGCGATCAACCAGTACCGCAAGAACCGGAACCCGCTGACCAACGGGCGGCCGGAGCCGCTGTTGTCGTTCGGGCATCGGGCGCTGGTGCACTTCGCGGTCTCCAACGACCTTGCCGCGATGACCACCAAGTTGGAGGGCGAGAAGACGCACTTCCTGCCGTTCAACATGGGTCACGAGAGCGGCGCGGGAAATCCGCCAGGCGAGGGCGGTCGGTCGGCGACGGCGTACCTGTGGGAGCGGGTCTGGGAGAAGGACGCCTGGCTCACCATCATCGGCCGGCTAATGATCGTGGAGACCAAGGAAGAGTGGGATGTCGCCACCGGGACGTCGGTGCGGCGGACGAGCATGCTGTTCCCACGGTTCCACCAGTGGGAGGCCGTGACGAACATCGTGGCCGCAGTGCGCGAGGAGGGGGTGGGGCATCGCTACCTGATCGAGCACTCGGCAGGGTCGGGGAAGACGAACACCATCGCCTGGACCGCGCACCGGCTGGCGCGGCTGCACGTGAACGACGAGAAGGTCTTCGACTCGGTGATCGTGGTCGTGGACCGCAACGTCCTCGACGGGCAACTCCAAGACGCGATCCGGCAGATCGACGGGCCCGGGAAGATCGTGACCACGATCAGCCCGGCGGACGTTCGCAAAGCGGGAGCGAAGTCGAAATCCGGGCTGCTGGCGACCGCGTTGAAGAACGGGGAGCTGATCATCGCGGTGACGGTGCAAACCTTCCCGTTCGCCCTCCACGAGATCCAGGCCGACACGTCCCTGAAGGGACGGCGGTTCGCGGTGATCGCCGATGAGGCGCACTCCTCGCAGTCCGGGAAGGTCTCCTCCAAGCTGCGGGCTGTGCTGACCGCGGAGGAGATCAAGGAGATCGAGGAGGGCGGGGAGGTCGACGTCGAGGCGGTCCTGGCTGCGGAGATGACCGAGCGGGCCGAGTCGGAGAACATCTCCTACTTCGCGTTCACCGCCACGCCGAAGAACAAGACCCTGGAGCTGTTCGGCCGCAAGGGCCCCGACGGGAAGCCGGTCGAGTTCCACCTCTACTCGATGCGGCAGGCGATCGAGGAGGGCTACATCCTCGACGTGCTCAGGGGCTATCAGTCCTACGACACCGCGATGAAGATCGCCGGCCGGGCCGAGAGCGCCGACGGCGAGCTGGTGGAGGAGGCCGCCGCGCGTAAGGGGCTGATGCGGTGGGTGAAGCTGCACCCGACCAACATCAGCCAGAAAGTAGAAATCATCGTCGAGCACTTCCATATCAACGTCGCCGACCTGCTAGAAGGCAGGGCAAAGGCAATGGTCGTGACCGACTCGCGCAAGGCCGCAGTGAAGTACAAGAAGGCGATCGACGCCTACATCGCCAAGCGGGCCGCCAAGGACCCCTCGTACAACTACCGCACCCTGGTCGCCTTCTCCAACTCGGTGACCATGGCTGAGAACGAGGAGTGGGCTTCGGACTGGGGGCCGCAGCCGAGCAAAGACGAGGAGTTCACCGAAGCCAAGCTCAACCCCGGCGCCGGCGCGGACCTCGCCGCCGCCTTCAAGGGCACGACATACAAGATCATGCTGGTCGCCAACAAGTACCAGACAGGGTTCGACCAGCCGTTGCTCTCGGCCATGTACGTCGACAAGAAGCTCTCTGGGGTCACCGCCGTGCAGACGCTGTCTCGGCTCAACCGCACCCACCGCACTGCGGGCGGGGAGCAGAAGCAAAAAACATTCGTCATCGACTTCGTGAACAAGCCTGAGGACATCCGGACCGCATTCGAGCCCTACTTCACCAACGCCACCCTGGAGACCGAGACCGACCCGTACATCGTCGTTCACCTCTCCAACAAGCTCGACCAGATCGGGATCTACACGCCAGAGCAGGTACGCGAGGTCGCAGCACTGTGGGTCACCCACAAAGGCAACAACGCGCTCTCGGCCGCGATCAGCCCGGCCAAGAACGACTTCGCCCGCCGCTACGCGGCAGCGATCGAGGCCGACGACAAGGTCACCCTCAACACCCTGGACCTGTTCCGCAAGGACATCTCCACCTACGTCCGGCTCTACGACTTCATGAGCCAGATCGTCAACTACGGTGGCACCTACATGGAGATGCTGTCGATCTTCCTACGGCTCCTGGAGAAGGTCATCGCAGACTCCTCCTGGTCTGCGGAGGTCGACCTCTCCGACGTGGTCCTGGTCGGCGTCAAGCACACCAAGGCGACCGCGGTCGACATCTCACTGACCGGTGACGGCCAACTCAAGGGCATCGCCGCCGCCGGCACCGGCACCCGGAAGGAGCCGAAGTACGTCGCGCTACAGGTCGTCATCGACAAGATGAACGACCTCTTCGGCGCCGAGTCGTTCTCCTCCTCTCAGGTCCGTGAGTTCGTCCAAGGACTGGTAGAGCGCCTGCTCGCTTACCCGGACCTGGTCAACCAGGCCAAGGTCAACTCGAAGAAGCAGTTCATGGAATCGCAGGACTTCCAAGCGGCGGTCACCGACGCGGTCGTCGACAACCAGGAAGCCCACAACACCATGGCCGACTACTTCTTCAGCGATGGCCCTGGCATCAACGCCGTGATCATGGCGCTTGCAGACGCCTTCTACGAGACAGCGATCAATCAGCAGACCGACGTGTGAGCAGCCCGGTCCCGAAATGGGACCGGGGACGGTGCCCTAGCCTAGGGAGGTTCCGAACTGGGAGATGTAGATTAGGTGGGCAACGCGGACTGGCTGTGCCCACAAGTCGCATCGCCGGATCGCTATAACTGCTCATGAGTAGCTGCGCCCGGCCACCGCGCCGGGTGAGGGTCGTAACGAGTCGTTGTATGCGCGTAAGCCGTCGGCAACGCGTGCTGCGCCCGGCCACTCTGCCTGGTGAGGATCGCAACAAACTCCGGCCGCGCGAACAACGCAGCCTCACCACTAATAGGCAGCGGGCTAAGGGTCCATAGCACCCGACGAGACGGGAGAACGCTGAGGCGTGGCAGAACACCGACGATGTCGGAAAGCCGGAGAAGGAACCGGAGTACCTGGTGGAGGCCGCACGTCATCGACTGCTACTCCCCGACTCCCGGCAAGGCCGTGCGTGGGGTCTGGACGGAGGTGTCGGGAAAGGTGACCAGCCAGCAGACCCAACGTGTGGTGCTGAACCTGCAGGACTGGCGCGGCGACCTCAAAGTCGGCGAGACTGAGAAGGTAGGCAGCGCGTGGCTATCGAATACCGAGTGACGCTGGCGGGCAACATCCCGTTGGAACAGGTGGCCGAACTCGTCGCCCCGGAGGGCGTCGAGGAGTCGACCCAGCCGGGCGATCCCCGACTGCTTGGCGCAGACCTTACGCACACGTCCGGGTACAGCCTCAGCATCTATGCGGGCAGCAACGGCTACTTCGATGCCGAAGACGACGACGGTTCCCAGTGGGAATGGGAACCCGACTCCTACGTCAACATCGTCTTCCACATGCCCAAGGACGACTCTCTGCGCGCCACAACACCGAACATGGTCGCGGCCGTGGCCCGCATACTCGCCGGCCGCCCCGAGGACGCCGCGCTCGTACTGAACGGCAATTGGCTGCTGCTCACCCGAGTCGCCGGGACCCTACGCAAACACCGGCCAGCCTGGTGGGACAACCACCTCAGCACGATCAACACGATCTGACTCCCCCAGCCCGCCAGTGGCATGCGGTGCCGGTCAGCCGGTAAAGGAACGGTCGAGGTGGTAGTGGTGCCACCAGTCCGGGCGGTAGGTGTGGACAACGCCGTCGGTTCGGGTCAAGAGAAGGTAGTTGCCGTCCTGCACCAGCGCCGCGTCCTCATCGCGGCCTGCGAGGACCCTCGTGACCGCCGCCATCATGTTGGGGATTCCCTTCTCGACGATGTCGTCGGCCCGCATGGAGAACGTCACGGAAACGTACGACGTGGGTGCCCATTCCCAGCGGGCCTCGCCGTCCGCTTCGGCCTCCCAATAGCCGTCCGTTCCGGCGCGGACGGTGATGGCGTAGCCGCGTTGCTCGTACAAACGGGCGGAGAAAAGGGCCGGGTTCGACGCTGGACGTGGGACTTCGCGAGGGTCGGCAGCGGTGAGGGCAGCTACCTCTGCAACGGGCGGGTCGCCGGCCAGGACCAGGCGGAACTCCACGGCCATCAGGACGCCCTCTCAGTCTCGCGGACGATCTGACGGATCGTACCGTCGCGGGTGACCACCGCCAGTTCCTTCAGCCCGCCGATCGGCCACTTGTCGAACTGCCGCCGCAAAGCCGCCACGTCACCCTCCCAATCCTTCAAGTTGAGCACCACCCGCTGCGTCTGCTCATCGTCGACCTTCTCCCGGACCTGACTCCACACGTTGCGCACCGACGTCCGGGCCTGCGGCGAGTAGCAGTCGAAGACGTGCCCCTCGATGAGATAGTCGGGGTCCTTGTCCGGGTTACCGCGGTCACCGGTACGGTCACGGGCGTCGCCGACCTGCTGTGCGGTGGGATTCTGATGCACCCGGTAACCCTTGCCGGCAACGGTGTCGGCGCACTCGTTCTCCAACTCCAGAGCACGGCGGGTGCTGTCGTCCGTTTTGGCCCCGACTCGGGTCCGCGGACCAGTCGGCGTGCCATTCTCGATCCCGGTGGCTTTCCTACATCGGCGCAGGGCTGGCCGGTAAGGGAGGACCAGCCCCGATCGGTTTCCCGACGACCCCAATCCCCGCGCCTGCCCGACCGCCGCCTCCGCAGCCTGCTGCACTGCGCCACAACGCTGCACTACAAGCATCAAGACCTGCTTGACGCCGTCCAGAGACTGCAAAAGCGGACCCGGTTGTCCACCCCGCAGCACCGTACCGACGAGTTGCCGGGCCTGATCGACATGGCCGATCGTCGCGGCGGTGGCCTCACGCCAATAGGTCGTCCATTGTCAGTGGCTGGTCTGCCAGACCTGCGGCCTTGAGAGACAAGATCGCGGCGTGCACGTCCGTGGCGTAGAGGACGACGGCGAGTTCGTTGCGTCAAAGGTCGGCCCGAGCAGCGCACTCTTCCGCCAGATCCGGATGCCACCGGCCAAGACCACGAACCCCATGATCAAACCGACCAGTCGGCCAGTCCAGCCAGCCGCCAGCCGATCTGCGGTTACAGGTCACACCTTTTCGAGCACCATCCGACGGTTCAGATCAGCGTCACCGACATACCAGTAGAGGATCACGCTTCCGTCGACCGTCTGCGACAGCAGCCGCGAACCGTAGGGCACTCCGTATTCACTTTGATCTAGCGAATTAAACGCAAGGGACACGGTGGTGAGTCTTCCGGCCGGGTCTTCGAGCGGCGCCTTGAGCTTCCATGCTCCCGCACCAGACATAGTCGGAGCCGTCGTTCGCGGCGGACCGAAGAACAAGACTGGGATCCCCCCTGCCCGAAAAGTCCCGTCAGCATCGAAGGTAAACTCGCCGCCGCCAGCGTCGCGCCACGTGCCTAGCACGATGTCGCTGGTGAGATTCGGGCGAGTGTCCTCGAAGACCCTACTGAGCACGTAGATCACCAATCCCAAAGCCAGGACCAAGGCGCAAACAATGCCAATGACGACCGCCTTCACTCCCCGTCGCCCTCGCATGCCATGAGCATCGGGAGACCACGTCGCCTCTTTCGGGACAGGCGCATTGGGGATACGCGAATTCCCTACCATTCACTCCTCCTGAACCGGTAGTTTTGGATCTTCTTCCCGCTCGTTATATATGTCGAGCGCTTCCAGCAGAACCCTCACGGCGCCGATTCGCGTGTGCCGCCGTCAGCCGTCGGCGTGTGGGGTTTCGCTGTTCGCGTGTTCGGCGAGGAACACTTTCGCCGAGCGCGCGTCCCTACGGGACTGGACGGTCACGACGGCGATCACCCCGACGAAGAGCACCGCGATGAGGACGAAGCCTGGCGCCCACTGGCGAAACACCTGCCCGACCTGAAGCAGCGTCAAGCCATAGAGTGGCACCAGGAATTTCGGTTGATCGATCAGATCCTCCGCGACGAGGGGCAGCAACGGTCGGTCCTCGTCCCGGCGTACGGCGGTGCCGCGTACCTGTCGGATCAGGTGCCGGCGATGCGACCAGTTCCGCGCCCGCCGTCGCGTGCGGGCATGGCGCTCGTAGTAGCCGTTGCGCACCAGCCACCAGAGACAGCCTCCCATCCACGCCAGCCCAGGCAAGCACAGCAGGAGCCCGACGGAACCCGCCCAGTCTGGGCCGTCACCACGCCAGAATCGTGAGTCGTTGATCAGAACATTGGACTCGGCGAGCACGACGACCGGTAACACCGCAACGACCGTCCCGGCGACCGTCAGTGCTACCACCAGCAGGAGAAAGCGGCCCCATCCCCGCCGCACCCACCGATCCACCTGCTCTAACGCCCAGCCGTCCTTCATCGCCACGCCCCGTTTGCTCTCGATGCCTGCCACGCTCGTCGATACCCCGACGCTCACTCGGTGGCAGATTGAGTGTGGCCATGTCTAGCAGACGGGATCTCGCTGCGGGCCCTGCTGTCCAGAGCGCGAGGATGGGCGGGTGACAGGACCAGACGAAGAGACGCAGGGCGAGGTTGGCTGGTTCTGCGTACGCTGCGTCTTTCGCTCGGGTGGCGACCCTGCGAGTCGGATGTACGAGGAGCGGCTGACATTGTGGCGTGCCGAGGGATTCGACGAGGCGATTGCCTTGGCGGAGGGCGAGGCGCTCGGGTATGCGGCGGAGCAGCCCGGCATGGAGTTTGTGGGACTTGCTCAGGCATACCGGCTGTTTGATGAGCCGGGGCATGCAGCTGAGGTTTTCTCGTTGGTTCGGGTCAGCGAACTGGATCCGCCGGCCTACCTGACGAGGTTCTTCGACACCGGCGAGGAGAAGCAGGGCCACATCGATTCCGGTGCCTGACCGGCCGGCGTGCAACCCTGAGCAGCCGGAATACCGCGCGGTCTCCTCGGGTAGCGCCTGAGCGGCAGGCCGCGTCCCATGGCCGACACAGTGCCCTGGCGAGCCGGCTCTGACTGCCATAATCCCTGGTGGTCGGCTCGGTCACCGAACCACGCTCCGACGTTGTCCTATCTGGACATTACAGTGATGCCCCTGCGGCGGTGCGGCGAACTACAGTGACGTAGTTTTGGCGCTCAAGATCCCTGGGGAGGGCAACCGAAATGATGGGACCGTCGCACGCGCTGTCCGGCGCGGCGGTATGGCTGAGCGGGTCCTGGGCGCTGCAGCAGTTCTACGACTACGAGCAGTCTCCGTTGGCTCTCGCCGTGGGCACCGCCGTCTGTGCCGGTGGGGCGTTGCTGCCCGACCTCGACCTGTCCGGCAAGGTGACCCGCAACAAGGGCGGCGCGACGGTGGCCCGTACCTTCGGTGTCTTCTCGCTGTTCATCGCCGAGGTGGTGGAGAAGGTCTCGCTGGGCGTCTACTACGCCACCAAGCTCAGCCGCGACCCGAAGCGCAACAACGGTCACCGGACGCTGACCCACACCATTCCGTTCACCGTGCTTGTCGGCTGGGGCACCACCACGCTGTGCGCGAGGTTCGGCAAGTGGGCGGTCATCGGCATCCTGTTCTTCATGATCGGTCTGGCGCTGCGCGGGTTGTTCGACAAGTGGGCCGAGCGGGCGGGCTGGCTCATCGTCACCCTGATCTCGGCCGGTGCGGCCGTGGTCACCGCCGCCAACCTGCCGGGTGATCGGGGGTACCCGCTGATCGGGCTGGCGGTCGGGGTGGGTTCCTTCGTGCACATCATCGGCGACATGATCACCAGAGCCGGGGTGCCGATCCTCTGGCCGATTCCGATCAAACGCCGGATGTGGACGCCGATCAGCCTGCCGGACAAGATCGCTCTGCGGGCCGGCGGGCGGACCGAGATGGCCATCGTCCGCCCCGCGCTGACCGTCATCTCGATTCTGGCCTCCGTCGGGCTGTTCGCGCCCTCCCTGCTGGACAAGTTCAACATCGACGGCTGAGCAGGCCCGGACGCCCACCCGCGCGCTGGTCAAGGCCCTCGCCGAGCGCAGCCTTTCATTCGTGGTTGCCTATTGACGGGGACGCGATCCGTCACATACGTTCGTCGAACCGCTTCGACTAACCGCTTCGACGGCGTACGCACGGCGGCCGGCTCACCACGGGGAGGTGCCGCGATGGCGACCATGCAGGACGTGGCGCGCCTGGCCCAGGTGTCGGTCAGCACGGTGTCGTACGTGCTGACCGGTGCCCGCCCGATCTCCCAGGCCACCCGGGACAAGGTGCTGGCCGCCATGGCGGAGTTGGATTATCAGCCCAATGCCATGGCACGCGGGCTGGCCAGCCGACGCAGTCGGATCGTGGGCCTGCTGCTGCCGATGGACGAGCGCGGCCTGGGGGCCACCGAAACTGCCTTCGTCACCGGTGCGGCGGCCGGTGCCAGCGCGGCCGGCTACCACCTGGTGCTCGCGCCCATCGGTGTCGGCGACCGCGACGAGTTGCGTCGGCTGGCCAGCCAGCGCATGTTCGACGGTGCGCTGCTGATGGAGGTGCAACTGCGCGATCCACGGGTGGACGTGCTGCGTGAGCTGGACGTGCCGCTGGTGCTGATCGGCCGCACCGCCGACACCACCGACCTGTCGTACGTGGACATCGACTTCGATCGGACGGTGGCGGAGGCGGTCGGTCACCTGGTGGATCTCGGCCATCGGCGAATCGTCTACGTCAACCACTCCGCCGGCACCATCGCCGAGGGCTACGGCCCGGCGTTGCGTACCCGCGACGCGTTCACCGCCGCGATGGCCGCGCACGGCCTGGAGCCGCTGATGATCCCCGCCGAGGACAGTGCCGCCGGCGGGCGTACCGCCCTGGCCACCGCGCTGCGGCAGGCACCCGATCTGACCGCGATCCTCGCGATGAACGAGAGCGCCGTCTTCGGGCTGCTCGGCGAGCTGCACCGTCGGGGACTGCGGGTGCCGGACGACGTGTCCGTGATCTCGATGGTGACCTCGCCGCAGGTCGCCGAGCTGGCCACCCCGGCGCTGACCGCGATGAACTCGCCCGGTACGGCGCTGGGGCGCATCGCCATCGAGACGCTGCTGCGGCACGTCGACGGCGGGCACCGCGAGATCCACCAGCAACTGCTGCCCTGCGCGCTCCAGGTCCGCGGATCCAGCGGCCCACCGCGTACGGCAGGCACGGCGTACCCGGGCGCCGGTGGCCGCCAGCGGCCAGGCCCGGGCAGCAGGGCAGCTCGCCGGAGCGCTGCCACCGCACGGCGGCCCTGACGAAGGAACGGGCTCGACACACATCAGGCAGGAGCCGACAAGTGAAGTTCACCGACGGGTACTGGCAACTGCGTCCCGGCGTCACGGTGCTGCGACCCGGCGCGGTGGAATCGGTGGAGCCCGACGAACGCTCGTTCACCGTCTTCGCGCCCATCGGCCGGATCACCGGTCGGGGCGACACCCTCAACCGGCCGGTGGTCACCGTACGCTTCTTCTCCCCCGCGCCCGGGGTGGTCGGGGTGACCGTCGGTCACCACAGCGGTGGGCTGCCCAAGCAGCCCCGCTTCGTTCTCGCCGAGGACACGGATCATCCGGTGCAGGTCGAGGTGACCGGGCTCAGCGCGCGGTTGACCACCGGTGAGTTGACCGTCCGGGTGGCGCTGACCGGGCCGTGGCAGGTCGACTTCCTGCGCGGCGACCGGCTGGTCACCTCCTCCACCGAGCGCAGCATCGGCGTGGTCACCGACGCCGACGGTCAGAAGTACGTGCACGACCGGCTGGCGCTCGGCGTCGGCGAGACCGTCTACGGGCTGGGCGAGCGCTTCGGGGCGTACGTCAAGAACGGTCAGACGGTGGAAATTTGGAACGCCGACGGGGGTACGGCCAGCGAGCAGGCGTACAAGAATGTGCCGTTCTATCTCAGCAGCGCCGGCTACGGGGTGTTCGTGGACCACCCGGAGCACGTGTCGTTCGAGGTGGGTTCCGAGGTGGTGTCGCAGACCCAGTTCAGTGTGCCGGGGCAGTCGTTGACCTACCACGTGATCGACGGGCCCAGCCCCAAGGAGGTGCTGCGCCGCTACACCGCGCTGACCGGTCGCCCGGCCCGGGTGCCCGCCTGGTCGTACGGGCTGTGGCTGTCCACCTCGTTCACCACGTCGTACGACGAGAAGACCGTCACCGAGTTCATCGACGGGATGGCCGAGCGGGACCTGCCGCTGTCGGTGTTCCACTTCGACTGCTTCTGGATGCGGCAGTTCCACTGGGTCGACTTCATCTGGGACCCGGCGACCTTCCCGGACCCGGAGGGGATGCTGCGGCGGCTGCACGAGCGTGGCCTGAAGGTGTGCGTCTGGATCAACCCGTACATCGCCCAGCGGTCGTACCTGTTCGAGGAGGGACGGCAGGCCGGCTACCTGGTCCGCAATCCGGACGGTTCGGTCTGGCAGTGGGACAAGTGGCAGGCCGGGATGGCGTTGGTCGACTTCACCAACCCCGACGCCGCCCGGTGGTACGCCGACAAGCTCAAGGTGCTGCTCGACATGGGTGTCGACTGCTTCAAGACCGACTTCGGCGAACGCATCCCGACCGACGTGCTCTGGCACGACGGCGCCGACCCGCAGCGGATGCACAACTACTACTCCTACCTGTACAACAAGACCGTCTTCGAGTTGCTTGAGTCCGAACGCGGGACGGGTGAGGCGGTGGTGTTCGCCCGCTCGGCGACCGCCGGTGGGCAGCAGTTCCCGGTGCACTGGGGTGGCGACTGCGAGTCCACATTCGTGGCGATGGCCGAGTCGCTGCGCGGTGGGCTGTCCCTGGCCGCCTCCGGCTTCGGGTACTGGAGCCACGACATCGGCGGCTTCGAGGGCACCCCCGATCCTGCGGTGTTCAAACGGTGGATCGCCTTCGGGCTGCTCTCCTCCCACTCGCGGCTGCACGGCTCCGGCTCGTACCGGGTGCCGTGGGCGTACGACGACGAGGCGGTCGAGGTGCTGCGCCGCTTCACCCGGCTCAAGCTGGGCCTGATGCCGTACCTGGCGGCGGCGGCCGACGAGGCGCACCGCGAGGGAATACCGGTGATGCGGCCGATGATCCTGGAGTTCCCGGACGACCCGACCAGCGCCTACCTGGACCGGCAGTACATGCTCGGCCCGGACCTGCTCGTCGCGCCGGTGATGAGCGCCGACGGGCAGGTCACCTACTACGTACCGGCGGGCACCTGGACGAACCTGATGACCGGCGCGCAGGTCACCGGCCCGGGCTGGGTGAACGAGAAACACGGCTTCGACACCGTGCCGGTGCTGGCCCGGCCCGGCGCGGTCATCCCGTTCGGCTCGGTCACCGACCGACCCGACTACCCGTGGGCCGACGACGTGCAGCTGCGGCTGTACGCCCCGGCGCAGGGGCAACGCACCCGAGTCCGGATCCCGTCGCCCGACGGTGGGCCGGGCACCGAGTTCGAGGTGCGCTACCAGGACGGGACGGCCACCGCCGAGGTGGTGGCCGGGGCGTCGTCCGGATATGGCTGCAAGGTAACGGAGGTGGCGACATGAGCGAAGTGGTTTTCCCCCCGGGCTTCGTCTGGGGTACGGCCACGGCGGCGTACCAGATCGAGGGAGCGGCGAAGGAGGGTGGCCGGGGACCGTCGATCTGGGACACCTACAGCCACACACCGGGACGCACCCTCAACGGGGACACCGGCGACGTGGCGGCCGACCACTACCACCGGTGGGCCGACGACCTCGACCAGTTGGCCGCGCTCGGCGTCGGGGCGTACCGGTTCTCGATCGCCTGGCCACGGGTGCAGCCCGGTGGCTCCGGCCCGGTCAACCAGGCCGGGGTGGACTTCTACTCCCGGCTGGTGGATCGGCTGTTGGAGCTGGGCATCCGGCCGGTGGCCACGCTGTACCACTGGGACCTGCCGCAGGAGTTGGAGGACGCCGGGGGTTGGCCGGCGCGGGACACCGCGTCACGCTTCGCGGACTACGCCACCGCGATCGTCGGGGCGCTGGGCGACCGGGTGCACACCTGGACCACGTTCAACGAGCCGTGGTGCTCGGCGTACCTCGGGTACGCCTCCGGGGTGCACGCGCCGGGGCGCACCGAGCCGGCCGGGGCGCTTGCCGCCGTACACCATCTGAACCTGGCGCACGGACTGGCCGGGCGGGTGATCCGGGAGCTGGCGCCCGCCGCGCAGCTGTCGGTGACGTTGAACCTGCACGTGATCCGGCCGGCTTCGGACTCGGCCGCCGACGCCGACGCGGTACGCCGCATCGACGCGCTGGCCAACCGGGCGTTCCTCGGCCCGATGCTGGACGGGGCGTACCCGGCCGACCTGCTGGCCGACACCGCCGGTGTCACCGACTGGTCGTTCGTCCGCGACGGCGACGAGCGCACCGCAGCGGTGCCGTTGGACGTGCTGGGCGTCAACTACTACTCGACCACCCTGGTCCGCGCCTGGGACGGGGTGTCGACCAAGTCGGACTCCGACGGGCACGGCCGTTCGGCACACTCGGCCTGGGTCGGCTCGGAGCAGGTCGAGTTCCTGCCGCAGCCCGGCCCGCACACCGCGATGGGCTGGAACATCGAGCCGGCCGGGTTGACCGAGCTGCTGCTGCGGCTGCACCGCGAGTACCCCGACCTGCCGCTGATGATCACCGAGAACGGTGCCGCCTTCCCCGACGAGGTCTCCCCCGACGGCGCCGTCCACGACGACCGCCGGGTCGACTACCTACGCCGCCACATCGCCGCCACCCACGACGCGATGACGGCGGGTGCCGACGTGCGCGGCTACTTCGTCTGGTCCCTACTGGACAACTTCGAGTGGGCGTACGGCTACGACCGCCGCTTCGGGATCATCCACGTCGACTACGACACCCAGCAACGCACCTGGAAAGACTCCGCCCACTGGTACCGCACCCTAACCACCACCAACACCCTCCCCTAGCTCGCAGCGCCCGCACCCGCCCCCCTGAGCCCCGTCGATCTTGCACTTCCTGTCCCCGCAAAGGTGTTATTTCGCCCATCTCGGCGACCAAAAGTGCAAGATCGACGGGGCTCAGGGGGGCGGGTGCGGGGTCGGGTTAGGCGGGGACGCGTTGTTCGGGGACGGAGAGGCCGTAGAGGGCCATGAGTTCGGGGGTGTCGACGCGGCTGCCGTCGGCGACGGAGTCGCAGGCGATGTCGACGATCTGGTCCTTGTGGGCCAGCAGGTAGGGGCGGGCACCGACGTCGGCGCTGGCCAGGGTGGCGATGCCGGCCCAGTGGCGGCGACCGAACAGCATGGGGTAGCCGCGCAGGCCGTTGTAGGTGGCGCAGACCAGCACGTCGGGGAAGGGCAGCGCGGTCACCCGGCGCACCGCGGCGGCGGTCAGTCCGGGCATGTCGACCGGCACCACCACGACTGCCTCGATCCGGTCGTCGTCGAGCCCGGCCAGGCCGGCGCGGATCGAGGAACCCACCCCGGTACCCCACGCGCGGTTGACCACCACCGTGGCGCGGTCCAGGTCAGCGGTCTCGCGCACCTGGTCGGCCGCGGCACCGAGAACGACCACGATGGGGCCGCATCCCGCCTCGGTCAGCGTGTCGATCATCTGGTCGACCAGGGGTTTGCCGTCCTGGTGCAGCAGGGCTTCCGGGCCGCCGATGCGGCGACCACCCCCCGCGGCGATGATCATTCCTGCGATCCGGTTCAGAGCCGGGCTCCCTCCCACGTGGGGCGGCCTGCCCCTGGCCGTCCCCTTCCTACGCACACCGATTGCAACGACTGGTGCCAAAGGAGGGTGGCGGGGCAAATTACATAAATTGGGTATCATTCGCCAATCACTCCTCCGGCGACGTGCTCCTAGCGCAACGTCGCGACGGCTGTTCGCAATCTTGGCGATTCGCTCCGCGGGTCGACGGGGCTGGGAGACAGTGCGGGACAAGGGTTACCGCCCGCCGCCCACCCGATACCTGGAGGTTGACGTGAGTGACGTGTCGCCGCCCGAGCCGGCCCGCAACGTCGTCCTGGTGCACGGCGCGTACGCCGACGGATCGTCCTGGTCCGACGTGATCCCCATCCTGCAGCGGGCCGGGCTGAACGCCACCGCGGTGCAGAACCCGCTTACCTCGTTGGCCGACGACGTGGCCGCCACCCGACGCGCGCTCGACCGCCAGGACGGTCCGACCGTGCTGGCCGGTCACTCCTGGGCCGGCACCGTCATCACCGAGGCCGGTGACCACCCGAACGTCAGCGCACTGGTCTACGTGGCCGCCCGGGCACCGGACGTCGGCGAGGACTACGCCGCGCTCGCCGCCAAGTATCCGACCCCACCGGCCAACGCGGGACTCGTCCACCATGACGGCTTCGCCCAACTCAGCGAAGAGGCATTCCTCGCCGACTTCGCCGGTGGGGTGGACGAGGCCCGCGCCCGGGCCCTCTACGCGGTGCAGGGGCCGATCGCCGGTGACCTGTTCAAAGCCCGTACGACCACCGCCGCCTGGCGGGACAAACCCTGCTACTACTCGATCTCCACCCTCGACCGCACCACCGCACCCGAACTCGAACGGTTCCTGGCGCAACGGATGCACGCCACCACCATCGAAGTCGAGTCGTCGCACCTGGCGATGGTCACCCACCCCGAGGCGATAGCGGATCTGATCCTGAAAGCCGCGCAGGGCACGAATCAGAACGGCGGCGGATAGCGGCGGTGCCAGCGGGTCCGAGCCGCTACCCGGATGACGTGCCGCAGCCGGCGCTTCACGCCGCCGGTCGCCCGGTTCGTCAGCCGGGAGAGGACGTCGTCGGGTTGGTGCTCCGCCCGCTCGTCGAGGGTCTGCGCGTGGCCGAGCAGGTCGACGATCGTCTCGATGGCGACGTCGAGCAGGTGGTCGTCGTCGACGGCGTCCGGGGTGCCGGCGGGCGTCAGCTTCGCCGGCCGCAGTTCGTCCAGGTCGCCGACGATCCGGCAGGGGTAGTCGCGCAGTTCCTTGATCTGCGCGTCGGCCAGGTCCAGCACCCAGTCGGCCCGGTCCAGGCCGATGCCGAAGCGCTGCTGGTCGGCCCGCTGTTTGAGCACCGCGTCGACGAGGTGGCGGTGCACCACCCGGCGGTAGGGGGTGCGCAGCGGGTAGCGGTCGCCCAGCTTCCGGTTGACCCGGCGCAGCAGTTCGATCTCGGCGGCGCCCAGTGACGGGTTCGCGGCGGGCGCGGTCAGCTCGCACCGTCCATCGTCGATGCCGACGATGCCGGCGAAGCGCTGCCACAGCACCTCGGGCGGGGCGCCCGGTGCCGGCACGGTCACCAGATGTCGTCGTTGTGCGGGCACCAGGTCACCCCAGCGGCGCAGCATCCGTACCGCTGTGTGGTTCTCCCAGAAGACCTCGCACCGGCCCTCTTCGACCGCCCGCAGGAACTCCTCGAACCGCCATCCGCTGCGGGCCCGCACGCTCTGCTGCCAGAACGACGGGAAGGTACGCCACAGGTCACGTCCCACCACGATGACGTGGATCTCGCCCGGGCCGAGGCTCGCCACCGCCCGGGCCGCCTGCTCGCCGGTGGCCGCGCCCAACCCCTCGTTGCTGATGATCACGTCGCCGGGCCACTGCCGGGCCTTGTCGGCCAGCCGGTCCCAGGTCCAGTACACCTCGGGGTCCCGCCACGGCGCGGCCCGCAGGTCGGCCATCGCCTGGTCCTGTGCCACCGCGCTGCCCGGCAGCAGGATGCCCGTCTGTGCCAACCGGTCGCGGTTGCTCCAGAGCACGTTCTGCACGTAGGTGCTGCCGGTCTTCGGCGCACCGATGTGCAGGTACACGCGTCTGGCCATGCCGCCCTCCTTCACCATGTCGATCGCGGTGGTCAGGTTGGCAGCCGGACATGAACAACACGCAAAGCGCTGGTGCGTCGGGTCGCTCAGGCCGCGTCGCCGTAGCACTCGACGATCGACAGATCGAGCGGGAACCGCACCGGGGTGTCACCGAACAGCAGCGCGGTGGCCCGCTGACCGGCCCGCTGCACCGCCTCGGCGACCCGTTCGGCCTGCTCGGCCGGGCAGTGCACGATCACCTCGTCGTGTTGGAAGAAGACCAGCTCGGCTTCGGTGCCGGCCAGTTCGCCGCGGAGCACCGCCAGCAGCGTCGAGGCCCACTCGGCGGCGGTGGCCTGGATGACGAAGTTGCGGGTGAACCGGCCCCGCGACCGCGCCGCCCGGGCCCGGGGCGACTGCGGGTCACCGGCCGCGTCCGGATCCACCACCGCCTCGTCGGTGGCGAAACCCGCCGAGCCCGGCGGGCAGGTACGCCCCAGCCAGGAGCGCACCAACCCGCCCGCCTCACCGGTACGCGCCGCCGCCTCGACGTAACCGAACGCCGTCGGATAGTTGCGCCGCAGTACCGCCAGCGCCGGCACCGCCTCCCCGCCGGTCTGCCCGTACATCGCGCCGAGCAGGGCCAGCTTGGCCCGACCCCGGTCGCCGCCGAACGCGTCCCGGGCCAGGGCCTGGTAGAGGTCACCTGTCGCGCCGGCGGCGGCCAGCCGGGCGTCACCGGAGACCGCAGCGAGCACCCGGGGCTCCAGTTGGCCCGCGTCGGCCACCACGAACCGCCAACCCGGGTCGGCCATCGCCGCCCGGCGGATCACCTTCGGGATCTGCAACGCGCCCCCGCCGCGGGTGGCCCACCGACCGGACACCACCCCGCCGGGCACGTACTCCGGCTGGAAGCGGCCGTCGCGGACCCAGGCGTCCCGCCAGGCCCGGCCGTGCGCCGTCCAGATCCGGTACAGCTCCTTGTATTCCAGGACCAGCGGCACCGCCGGGTGGTCGACCTCGCGCAGCACCCAGGACCGGGTGTTGGGCAGGTCGATGCCGGCGCGGGCGAACGCCCGCAGCAGTTCGGCCGGGGAATCGGCGTGCACCTGGCGTACGCCGAACGCCTCGGCGATCCGCGCGGTGAGGTCCGCCAGTCGGCGTGGCGGGCCACCCACCGGGGAGGGTTCCCCCAGCAGTTCGGCCAGTACGGCGTCGTGCACGTCGGCCCGCCAGGGCAGCCCGGCCGCCCCCATCTCGGCGGCGATCAGCGCCCCGGCCGACTCGGCGGCCACCAGCAGGCGGAACCGGCCGGGATGCCCGGTGGCCGCGATGCGGTCGAGTTGGTCGGCGTACACCCGGGTCAACGCGGTGATGCCGGGGCCCGGCGGCCCGGGCACGGCGTCGAAGAGTGCGGCCTGCCCGGCCCCGGGTGGGGCGGGGGCACGCGGCGGCGGATCGGGTGGCACCGGCGCGCCGGTCAGCCGGGCCCAGGCCGCCGCCAGGGAACGCGGTTCGCCCCAGCGGCCGGCGTGGCCGAGCAGCAGGGACTCGGTCAGCTCGACGTCGTGGCAGCGCTCGACCCGGACCCCGGCGCGCAGCAGCGTGGGGTAGAGGGTCGTGCCGGAGGCCCAGACCCAGCGGGGCCGGTCCTGGGCCTCCCGCGCGGCGACGGCGGCGGCGAGGTCGGTGACGGGCTCGGGCGGGCCGGCGCACTGCCCGTCGGCGTGCAGCGGGCACAGCACGCCCGCACCGCCCTCCCCCGCCACCACCGCGACCAGCACACCCCCATCCTGCCCGTACCCACCGACACGCCGCCGCGCCTCGGTCCGTCCGGGCGGGGCTACGGGATCACCAGACGCAGGGCTGCGTGTGGACCTTCACGTTCGTCACGATCCCGGGCCAGTACGTGTCCTGCCCGTTGCCGGGGGTGAGGCAGATGGTGAAGGGGCCCCACGGCGAGTCATGCTGCCAGCGGAAGGTGATGTCGACGTTGCGGGAGGTGTTGTTGTAGAACAGGTATCCCGGCATCTCGCCGGACCAGTCGGTGTTGGTCGTCAGGGCCGGCGTCATCCATTCGTTCCATTCGGGCCAGAGGCAGAACACGCCCTGCGGGCAGTTCCCGGCCGGCCACATTCCGGCTGAGGTCTGGGCGGTTGCCGCCGAGGCGGGAGAGGCGGGGGCCGCCGAGGCGGGAGGGGCGGCGGCCAGCACGCCTGCGACAGCCGCGGCGACAGCGAGGGACTTGAGCATGGTCTTCAGCACGGTTCACCTACTTGTCATTGATGGGTGTCGGATTCACCGGCAGTTGCGCGTGTGGAAGACGACCTTCGTCACGGTCATCGGGACGTACAGGTCCGCGTCGCCGGGGGTGGCGCAGAAGGTGCCGGCGTAGGTCGTCCCCGGCAGGTACCAGTCGATGTCGACGTTGCGGGAGGTGTAGTTGTAGAAGTTGAACACCGTGACGCTGCCGGACCAGTCGGTGGTGGTCACCAGGGAGGGCGTCGCGGTGGGGCCCTCCGGCGGGTGGTCCCAGTTGGCCCAGCCGCAGAACGTGCCCGGCAGGCAGTTTCCGGGCAGATATCTTCCCCACCCCGACTCGGCGGCTGCCGCCGAGGCGGGAGGGGCCGCGGCCAGCACGCCTGCGACCGCTGCGGCGGCAGCGATGGACTTAGCGATGGACTTCACGAGGCTTCACCTACTTTCCACGAGACAAACATCGACCGACATCGAACTTACTCGTTAAGATATTGACGAGTCAAGAACCTCATGTCGGTTCGCTCACCCACGGCGGAAGGGCGAAGACGGGGCTGCGAAACCGTTTCGACGCAATGGCGGGGTCCGCGCGAGCGGGATACCACCACTACGCCGATACGGAGTTGATCAAGCAGATGGCCGGAGCCCGGACCCGGCGTTCACCTGCGCGTACGGTGGCAGGTTCGGGTGGATCGGGTGGCCGTCGCGGACGGCGGTGGCGGTCTCCACGATGGCGGCCAGGGCCGCCCGGAACAGCAGGGAGCCGGTGCTGATCCGCCGCACACCCAACTCGGCCAGGGCGGCGACGGTGTGCCGGTCCGGCAGGAACAGGATGTTGACCGGTACCTCGACGGCGGCCACCACGGCCGCGATGTCGGCGGGCTCGGACAGGCCGGGAACGAACACCCCGTCCG
Source organism: Micromonospora gifhornensis (assembly GCF_016863515.1). Lineage (GTDB taxonomy): Bacteria > Actinomycetota > Actinomycetes > Mycobacteriales > Micromonosporaceae > Micromonospora > Micromonospora gifhornensis. The sequence continues at coordinate 187,829 of NZ_BOPA01000019.1, read as the reverse complement.
CACCGGCGTCGGCGTAGCACCGTACCCGGCTGATTGCCTCGGCCAGATCGCCGGGACGCTGCCAGTGCGTGTCGGTGCGGGCGTTGACGAACAGCTCCGGCACCTCCCGCTTCACCGAGCGGATCAGTGTCGCGTGCTCCGCCGCCGGACGCAGAGCGTCCTCGACGTTCACCCCCACCGCGCCGGCCTCGGCCACCGCGACCGCCGCGGCGACCGATCCGGTCTCGATGTCGGCGGTCAGCTGCACCGGCAGCGCCGCCAGGCGGCGGATGAGCGCCAGGCTCTCGGCCTCGGTCGCGCCGACGCCGTCGGGCAGGCCGTTGGTGGCCGCGACGCCGAGACTTGTGGTGCCGAGCGCGGGAAACCCGGCCTCGACCAGAAGGCGGGCCGACGCCACGTCCCACACGTTCGGCAGGACCAGCGGGTCACCGGCGCGATGCAACGCCGCGAAGCTGTTCATCGGTGTGCTCCGGCCACCAGCGCGAGAGCATGGGCCCGGCCGGGGCAACGCCGCGGACCCGCGCCGAAGGCCAGGTCGCCGGCCAAGCGTACGCGGACCACCTCACCGGCGTGGATGGTCACGCCCGCCACGGTGGTGGTGACCAGCGCCTGCCGCCTGGTTGCCGGCACCGGCGGATCATCGCGCAGCACGTCGTCGACGCGCCGGTGCCGGGTCCGGTCGATCAGGGCGGCCGTGGCCTCGCACGCCTGCACGAGCACACCGATGCGGGCTGCGGTCGGTTCGTCGAAGCTGCCGCCGAAGATCGCGACCAGCCGGTTCACCGCGGCGTCCGCCCGCGGCTCGTCGCCGGTGCCCGGCTGGTAGGCCTGCGCCACGTCGCGGACCAACTCCACCACGGGTTCAGTGACATTCAGGTGACGGGCCAGGGCCGTCACCGGGTGGACCGCACCGGCGTGGCGCAGCGAGTCCGGCGAGATCCGGTCCAGAATCGCCGTCGACAACGCGCGCCGCCGTTCGTGCTCGGTGCCATGGCTGAATCGGCCGACGGTGGCCCGCAGCCAGGCGACCCCGGCGCAGGCGGGCGGAACCGGTGGCACCACGAATGCCGGGTTGGTCAGCACGGCGAGGGCCGGCTCGCGGCCGTGGATCTCCTTCATGCGGCGAAGGCTACGACCGGAACCCTTCGATGAGCACCGAACTGTCGTACCCGACAATGGGCCGGTGACCACCGCCGCTGACCTCGCCGGGCTGGCGGCGCTGCTGGCTGACGAGACGCGTGCGGGGATCTGCCTCGCGTTGCTCGACGGCCGGTCGTGGACCGCAGGCGAACTCGCTGCCCACACCGGTGTCGCGCCTTCCACCGCCACCGCACACCTGCATCGTCTCGTCGCCGGCGGTCTGCTCGTCGAACGGCGGCAGGGCCGACACCGGTACGTGCAACTCGCCGACGCGTCGGTGGCGCAACTGTTGGAAGACCTGGCGACGCGTACCGAGCCGGGCCCCGCCCGTACCGGCAGCCTGCGGGCGGTTACCGCCAGCGCGGCGCTGCGCCGGGGCCGTACCTGCTACGACCACCTCGCGGGCCGGCTCGGGGTGGCGGTGACCGACGCGATGAGCGGGCGAGGGCTGCTGGAGCGCGGCAGCGGCTTCGCCCTCACCCCGGCCGGCCTGGCCTGGCTGGCCGACCTGGTCGGCTGGGACCCGGCGCAGCCACGGCCGGGCCGCCGACCGCTGGCGCGTGGCTGCCTGGACTGGACGGAACGCCGTGAGCACCTCGGCGGACTGGCCGGCGCGAAGCTGTGCGAGACGTTTCTCGACAACCGGTGGGTGGTGCGGATCGGCTCCGGCCGCGCCGTACGGCTCACCACTGCGGGGCACGCCGCGCTCCGCGACCACCTGGGCATCACCGTTACTTGCTCACCCCCGCGGTGAGGCCGGACTGCACCTGACGCTGGAAGACGATGTAGACGATCAGCACCGGCAGCATCGCCATGGTGACCCCGGCGAACAGCCCTGACCAGTCGGACTTGTAGCCCTGGTTGACCGAGAGTTCGATCAGGCCCTGGGAGATGACCTGGTTCTTCGGTTCGCCGGCCACCGACTGCATCAGCAGGGTCGGCAGGTACCACTGGTTCCACTGGCCGAGGACGTTGAAGATGCCGATGCTGATCAGGCCGGGCTTGGCCATCGGCAGCATCACGCTGAAGAACAGCCGGCTGTGCGACGCACCGTCGACCAGGGCCGCCTCGGCGATCGCGTCGGGCAGGGTCCGGAAGAACGAGTGCATGAAGAAGACGGTGAACGCCAGCGACCAGGCCACGTAGACCAGGATCAGCATCAGGTGGCTGTTCGGGCCGAGGAAGGGCAGCGTCACGCCCATGTTGTAGACGCCCTTGAACAGCGGCACCGCGGCCAGGTAGACCGGCAGGGTCAGCCCGGACAGGAACATGTAGTAGATCAACCGGTTGCCGGGGAAGTCGTAGCGGGCCAGCACGTAGGCGGCCATCGAGCCGAGCAGCATGGTGAGGAAGACGCTGCCGGTCAGCACCAGGATCGTGTTCAGGAAGAAGTCGCCGATGTGGCCCTCGGTCCAGGCCCGGGTGAAGTTGCCCCACTGCAGCGTCTCGGGGAACAGCGACAGCGGCTTGCGGATGACCTCCGAGTCGGTCTTGAGCGCCGACATCACCACCCACAGCAGCGGGTAGACCACCATGATCGCCCAGACGGCCAGGAAGAGATGCGAGAAGCCGTTGAAGATCTTCGCCCCGGCGCGGCTGCCGCCGACGGCGGAGCGTGGGCCCGGCGTACGGTCCGGCGGTGGGGCCTGGTCGGGCCCGGCCGGGGTGTGGGTCACCGTGCTCATCGTCGGTGTCTCCTCAGTACTCGATGCGCTCACGACGGGTGATCCGCAGCTGCAACGCGGCCAGCAGGATCGTGAAGATCGCCAGGGCCACCGCGATCGCGCAGGCGTAGCCGAACTGGCCCTTCTGGAAGGCGTTGAAGTTGATCACCGACGCGAAGATCTCACTTGCGTGGTTCGGGCCGCCCTGACTCGGGGTCATGATGTAGACGAGCGCGAACATGTCAAGCGCGATGAAGCCCAGGTAGACCCAGGCCACCGAGACGGTGTCCCGCAGCAGCGGCAGGGTGATCCGGAAGAAGGTGTGGAAGCGGCCCGCACCGTCGAGGATGGCCGCCTCGTAGATGTCCTTCGGGATGGACTGCATGGCCGCCGAGAACAGCACCATGTAGAAGCCGGCGCCGCTCCAGACCGCGATGACCAGCAGCCACCACAACACCGCCGGTACGCCGAGGAACGGCTCCGGGTCGTACACGAAGGTGATCGGGTCGTCCGCGTCGACCAGGCCGATCTTCATCAGTACGCCGTTGATCAGGCCCTGGCCGTCCGCGCGGTAGATCTGTTGCCACATCACCGCGATGACGACCAGGGACAGCACCTGCGGGAAGAAGAAGATCACCTTGTACAGGCCGGAGCCGAAGACGCCCCGGATGCCGGCCTTGTCCTCGCGTCCGCCCACGTTGAGCAGGAACGCGAGGAACAGGGCCAGCGCGATGGTGAACAGCGGCACGGTGACCAGGAAGAAGACGTTGTGCCAGAACGCCTTCCTGATCAGCTCGTCGGAGAACAGCCGGAGGTAGTTGTCCAGCCCGACGAACTGTTGCCGGTCGGAGTAGCCTCCCCAGTCGGTCAGCGAGTACCCGGCCGCCTGCAGGAAGGGCCACACCACGTAGAAGAGGTACAGCCCGACCGGCAGCGCCAGAAAGCCCGTGACGAAACGCGCAACACCGTGCCGCATTCCCGCTCACTTCCTCGTTCGGTCAGATCCGGATGTCACGCGTCGCGGGTCTGCTTCTTGATCGACGAGTCCTTGGCGACCTTGTCGGCGGCGGCCTGCATCTTGTCGACGAACTGCGCGGCGGTGACCCGGCCGGCCATCAGCTCCTGGGAGAGGTTCTGGCTCTCCTTGTCCAGGTCGGCGTAGAAGTCCCAGAACTTGGTCGAGATCAGGTCCTTCGGCGCGTTCTTCATCAGCTCGTTGGCCGAGGCCAGGGTCGGGTCGTCCACGTTGTCGCCGGAGCCGGCGGTGGAGGCGAGCGACTTGGTCAGCTCGGCGAACTTCGCCGACCCGGCCTTGGAGAGCACCGCCCGCAGGAACTCCTTGGCCGCCGCCTTGTTCGGTGCCTTGCTCGGCACCACGATGTTCTCGCCGGCACCGGCGTAGACGTCGTTGGGGGCCTTGTCGGTGGCGCCCAGACCCCAGTAGTCGGAGATCTTCATCTCGAAGCCGGGCGGGATGGTCGCCGCCATCTCGTTCTTCAGCCAGGTGCCGACCTGGATGAAGGCGGCCTTGCCGTCCAGCCACGCCTGCTGCGACTGGGTGTGGTCGAGCCGGCCGGGCAGCAGCAGCTTGTCCTTGACCAGCTTCTCCCACTGCTCCAGCGCGGGCAGCACACCCTCGGCCCGCCAGGCGTTCTCCTTCAGGTTGTCGATGTCGACCACCGCCTGCTTGCCGGCCGACTTCCAGATGGTGGCCATCAGCGCCCAGCGCGGGTAGTAGCCGTGCACGGCGTCGTAGACGTACGGTGCCATGCCCTTGGCCTTGATCTTCGGGGCGAGGGCGAAGAACTCGTCGAAGGTCTTCGGCGGCGTCCAGCCCTCCTTGCTGAACAGGGCGGCGTTGTACCAGTTGCCCCAGACGGTGTAGGCGAGGTTCACCACGTAGAACTTGCCCTGGAAGGTGCCGTCGGCGACGGTGCCCGGCAGCAGCGTGTCGGCGACGGTCCCCGGGCTGTCCCAGGCCGGGGCGGCGAGCAGGTCGTCCAGCGGCTCGATGGCACCCTCGTTGATCAGGGTGCTGACGTCCATCATGTCGGCGCCCGAGTTCATCACCACGTCGCTGGGCGTGGTCGCCATCTTCGGCTGCTCTTCGGTCTTGATCTTCTGGGTGGAGCTCATGTTGACAGTGACGCTCGGGTGCTTGGCGTTGAAGATCGCCTTGTCTTCCTGCGCCCACTGGTCACCGAGACCGCCGTTGAAGATGACCACCTTCACGGCGCTGTTCTCCTGCACGCCGAACGGGTTGTCGTTGCTCTTCTCCCCGGCGTTGTTGTCGGTGCTCGGGCTCGGCGTGCTGCCGGCGCAGGCGCTGAGCAGACCCGCGGCGGGGGTTACCAGGAGACCCGCGGCCGCCGCGCGGCGCAGCAGGGTCCGGCGGTCGAGATCGGGGTTAACGGACATCGTTCGTCTCTCCTTGGGGTGTCGGGTCAGGCGGTGCGCCGGAGACGCCCGGCGTACCGCGACTCGAGGGCGAGGTTGTGCGCGTCCCCACCGGGGACGTTGGCGGAGAGGTAGATAGGGGGCACCTCTCCGACCTGGTGGAACCGTCGTACGACCTCCGCGGTCAGCAGCTGCGCCAGCAGCGCCGAGGTGACCGAGGAGACCGCACAGACCGCGCCGCCGCCCTCGAGCGGCAGCAGTGCGTCGCCGTACGGCGCGCCGTTGTCCAGCACGACGTCGGCGAGTTCGACGAGCCGCCGGCCGGACGGGTGGCGCGGAGCGACCCGACCGGTGTGCTCGACCGAGGTGACCGCGATCAAGGGGTGACCGCGTCCGGTGGCCAGCAGGGCCAGTTCGACAACCGACCCGTTGATGCCGGACTGGGACGCCACCACGAACACGTCCTGCGGCTGCGGTGCGGCAATCTCGTACAGCTGGTGGGCGACGGCCGGATCGCGTTCCAGCTTCGGGTCGGTGAGCACGTCGCGCGGGGCGTCGCCGTGCAGGACCAGGTCGTGCAGGCTGAGCCGGTTGGCGGGGACCAGCCCGCCGGCCCGGGCCACCAGTTCGGCGGCGAACGCCTCGGAGTGGCCGGCGCCGAAAGCCTGGAGCACCCCGCCGGCCCGCAGGCTCTCGGCGATCAGGTCGGCGGCCCGGCCGAGCGGTTCGGCACCGGCGTCGACGATGTGGTCGAGCACCGGCCGGACGGCGTCGGCGTACCCCTGGGCACTGATCATGCGGTGACTCCCCTCGCGGCCTTGTGCCCGTCGACGGCCTGGGCGGTACGCCGGAAGGCCGCGTGGGCGCGGTCGTGGGTGCGTTGGGCGACCGCGATGTAGAGCAGGTCCAGCACCACCAGTTGCGGGTGCCGGGCCGACAGCGCGTCCGGGCGGAAGGTGGTGGCCTGGCTCGCGGTGAGCAGCACGATGTCGGCCAGCTCGGCCAGCGGGGAGCGGCGGAACCCGGTAAGCGCGATGGTTGTCGCCCCTCGGCTGCCGCCCTCGGCGAGCATCTCGATGGCCTCCCGCGTCTGGCCGCTGTGCGAGATGCCCAACGCGACGTCGCCCGGCCGCAGCAGCGCGGCGGCGGCGAGCCCGGAGTGCACGTCGTTCCACGCCCACGCGGCCACCCCGATGCGGTGCAGGCTGAACTGCATCTCCTCGCCCACCAGAGCGCTGCCGCTGGCACCGAAGATGTTGACCCGGCTGGCCCCGGCGATGGCGACCGCGGCCCGTTCCACCTCGCCGAGGTCGAGCAGGGCGGCGGTGTCGTGCATGGCTCGGGTGTCGGCGACGATGATCTGCTCCAGCACCCGCTCCAGCGGGTCGCTCGGCTGGATCTCGCGTCCGATGTCGACGCTCCAGCCCGCCGAGCGGGCCCGGCCGGTCTCGGCGGCGATGCCCAGCCGCAGGTCGGCGTAGCCCTCGAAGCCCATCGCCCGGCAGAACCGGGTGACAGTGGCCGGTGAGGTGCCGCTGCGTTCGGCCAGCTCGACGATGGTGGCGCGGGCCGCCGCCTCCGGGTCGCTGAGCACGTGTTCGGCGACCCGGCGCAGCGCGCCGGTCAGCTCGTCGGCCCCGGCCCGTACCCGGGCCAGCACCCCGTCGGAGGCGACGCCGACCCCTCGCCGGTCGACCCCGTCGGCATCGGCCACCGCGGTGCCCGCGGAGCTGTCCGCCTCGTGATCAACCATGGGACGCCTTTCCGAAAAGACTGTTAACTGTTAGTGGTAAAAGTTCTTACTAAAGCCACCTCCATGTCAAGACCATGGGCGAAGTTTTCAAACTGTTACCTGGGACATTCCGGCCCCGACAGTTGCGCCCAGCGCCCCGGCCAACGACCGTGACCAGCCTGAACGCACATCGATCAAGGAGGTGGGACAGTGTCCGGCAGCGTCGTGGTCGGTCTCGATGTCGGCGGTACGTCCACCCGCGCGCTCGCGGTGACTCTCGACGGTGACCGCCTCGGCACCGGCCGAGCCGGCGGCGGCAACCCCACCACCCACGGTGCCGCCCACGCCGCCGAGCAACTCCTGATCGCACTACGACAGGCCCTCACCGACGTCGACCCGACCCGCGTCCGGGCCGGCGTGATCGGGCTGGCCGGAGCCGGCCGACTGCGCGCCGATCCTGCTGCCCGGGCCGCCGTCGACCACGCCTGGGCCGCCGCCGGGCTGCGCTGTCCGTACGCGGTGCACGGCGACGCCCTGATCGCGTACGCCTCGGGCACTGCCGACCCCGACGGCACCATCCTCATCGCCGGCACCGGTGCCGTCGCCGCCCAGGTACGCGACCTGCAGCTGGACCGCGTCGCCGACGGGCACGGCTGGCTGCTCGGCGACGACGGCTCCGGCTTCTGGCTCGGTCGACAGGCGGTACGCCGACTGCTCGCCGCCCTCGACACCGACACCGACCCCGGCGACCTCGGCCGACGCGTACTCACCGAACTGACCGGCTCGGCCGAGGTGGCCCCCCACCCCCGGACCACCGTGGACACCCTCATCCAGACCGTCACCCGCCGCCCGCCTGTGGAACTGGCCCGCCTCGCCCCACTCGTCCTCGCCGCCGCCGACCCCACGTTGATCGGCGACGCCACCGCCACCGCGCCGATCGGCGACGCCACCGCCACCGCGTTGATCGCCGAGGCCGCCGACCTGCTGGTCGCCACCGTCCGGCAGATCCGTCCCCCCGACGACAGGCGGGCCCTGGTGCTCGGAGGTGGTCTGCTGACCGGCGACAACCCGCTGGCCGCCTCGGTGCACGCCCAGGCCCGCCGACAGTGGCCGCACGCACCGATCACCACGGCCGGCGACGGGGCCGCCGCAGCCGCCTGGCTCGCCGCCCGCACCCTGCCCGAGGCGACCGCCCCGACCACCCGTCACAGCGACACAAGATCACGCTCGATGTGGGATCGAGTGGTATCGGAGACGATGGCAAACCACTCGATCCAGGATTGAGCGTGACCTTGTCGGATGATCATGGCGGCTCGCATACGCTCGGTGCATGCGCCGGTTGGCCCGACTCGCCGCGCGGACGCCGGCCGACCGCGAGCGCTACCTCGATCTGCTCCGCGCCCTGGCGATCGTGCTTGTCGTTTTCGGTCACTGGATGATCGCCACCATCTACTACGGCCCGCACGGGCGGCCCGACGGGCACTCGGCTCTGCCGGCGATGCCCTGGGCCTATCCGCTGACCTGGTTGGTCCAGGTCATGCCGGTGTTCTTCCTGGTCGGCGGGTACGCCAACGCCGCCTCCCTCGCATCGCAGCGGGCCCGGGGCGGGGACGCCACCGGATGGCTGCTCGGACGCAGCGCCCGGTTGCTACGCCCGACCACCGCACTGGTGCTGGTGCTCGCCGGCAGCGCCCTGATCGCCCGGCTGGTCGGTGCCGAGCCGGGTCAGGTGCGTACGGTGATCTGGTTCGCCACCGTCCCGCTGTGGTTCCTCGCCGCCTACCTCGCGGTGGTACCGCTGACCCCGGTGATGTACGCGCTGCACCGCCGCTTCGGGTTGGCGGTGCCGGCGGCCCTGGCGCTGCTGGTCGCACTGGGTGACCTGGGCCGCGCACTCGGCCCGACCGAACTGGCGCTACCCAACTACCTGCTCGGCTGGCTGGCCATCCACCAGATCGGCTTCGCCTGGTACGACGCCCGCCGGGGCAACTGCCATCCGGCAGGGGGCTTCGCCTGGGTCCGGACCCGTTGCCTGCCGATGTCGCGGCGGGCAGCGTTGCTGATGATCGCGGGCGGGCTGGCCGTCGCGGTGCTGCTCACCGGACCGGGACCGTACCCGGTGAGCATGATCAATGTGCCGGGTGAGCGGCTGGACAACGCCGCCCCGCCCAGCGTGGTGCTGCTCTCCGTGACCACCGCCCAGCTCGGGCTGATCCTGCTGCTGCGGGAACGGGCCGAACGGTGGCTGCACCGCAGTCGCCCGTGGCAGGCGGTGATCGGCGTCAACTCGGTCGTGCTCACCGTCTTCCTCTGGCACCTCAGTGCGGTGATCCTGCTGGTGGGCGCGTTGGACAAGCTCGGGGTGCTGCCCACTCCGGCGGCCGGTACGGGAGCCTGGTTCGCCTGGCGGCTGCCCTGGCTGCTGATGCTGAGCGCGGTGCTGGCCGTGCTTGTCACGATCTTCGGCCCGATCGAAGCCCGCACCGGCCGCTCCACAGCGACCCGGCACCACCCCACCGACCACCCGACCACCGACCGGCAGCCCGAGCCACGCGAGAGCGGAGCCGGACGGTCGCGCCGGTGGGCGGTGGCCCGTGGCGCGACCGTCGTGGCCGGTTACGCCGCCGTCGTGTACGCGATGGCGGCCAACAGTGTCGCCGCGAAGACCGCGCCGGACCCGTTCGGCCTGCCAGTGGCCGCGCTGGTGGCGTACCTGGTCGGGGCGGGTGCCCTGCGGCTGCTCAGGTCTGGGTGGGGAAGCCGAGGTTGACCCCGCCGTGGCGGGGATCGAGCCAGCGGCTGGTGACCACCTTGCCCCGGGTGAAGAAGGCGACGCCGTCCGGGCCGTGCGCGTGCAGGTCACCGAAGAGCGACGACTTCCAGCCGCCGAACGAGTAGTACGCCATCGGCACCGGGATCGGCACGTTGACGCCGACCATGCCGACCTCCACCTCGTGCTGGTAGCGCCGGGCGGCACCACCGTCGTTGGTGAAGATCGCCGTTCCGTTGCCGTACGGGCTGGCGTTGACAAGTGCCACCGCTTCGTCGTACGAGGCGACCCGCAGCACCGACAGCACCGGCCCGAAGATCTCGTCGGTGTAGATCGACATGTCGGGGGTGACGTGGTCGAACAGGGTGGGGCCGAGCCAGAAGCCGTCCGGGTCGCCGTCGGGCGTCACGTCGCGGCCGTCGACCACCGGCACCGCACCGGCGGCCACCCCTGCCTCCACATAGGACCGCACCCGGTCGGCGTGCGCGGCGGTGACCAACGGCCCCATGTCGCAGCCGCGCCGACCGTCGCCGGTACGCAGTCCGGCTATGCGCTGCGCGATGCGCGCCACCAACTCGTCGGCGACCGGCTCCACCGCCACCAGCGCGGAGATCGCCATGCACCGCTCCCCCGCCGAACCGAACCCGGCGTTGACCGCCGCGTCGGCGGCCAGGTCCAGGTCGGCGTCGGGCAGCACCACCATGTGGTTCTTCGCCCCGCCGAGCGCCTGCACCCGCTTACCGGCCATGGTGGCGCGCTGGTAGACGTACCGGGCGACCGGGGTGGAGCCGACGAACGACACCGCCTTGACCGCCGGGTGTTCCAGCAGCGTGTCGACCGCCTCCTTGTCGCCGTTGACCACGTTCAGCACCCCGTCGGGCAGGCCGGCCTCGGCGAACCATTCGGCCAGCAGCAGGGCCGCGCTCGGGTCCTTCTCGCTCGGCTTGAGCACCACCGCGTTGCCCGCGGCCACCGCCACCGGCACGAACCACAGCGGCACCATCACCGGGAAGTTGAACGGGCTGATCACCGCGACCACCCCGAGCGGCTGGCGCAGACTGTACGAGTCGACCTCGGTGGAGACGTTCTCGCTGTAGCCGCCGCGCAACGCCGAGGGGATGCCGCAGGCGTACTCGATGACCTCCAGGCCGCGTTGCACCTCGCCGGCGGCGTCGGCGAGCACCTTGCCGTGCTCGGCGGTGATCACCTCGGCGAGCTGGTCGCGGCGGGCGTGGACCAGCTCCCGGAAGGCGAACAGCACCGCGGTCCGCCTGGCCAGCGAGGCGTCCCGCCAGCTGCGGGCCGCCCGCTCGGCGGCCTCCACCGCGACCGCGACGTCCGTGGCGGAGGCCAGCTCCACCTGAGCGGTACGCCGACCGGTCGCCGGATCGAAGACGTCCCCACGCCGCGCCGAACTGCCGCTGACCCGCTTACCGTCGACGAAGTGCCCGATCAGGTTCATGCTGGACCACCTTTCGTTCGCGACTGCGGGGCTCGCAGAACCGGCTCACTCCTCGCGCTCACGGAGTGACCGCCTCGGCGGCGCAGGAGCGGATCGCCTCGACCAGGATGGCCAGGCCCTCACGGGCCTCGTCCTCGGTCAGGGTCAGCGGCGGCCCCATCCGCAGCACGTTGCCGTAGAGGCCACCCTTGCCGACCAGCAGACCACCGGCCCGGCACGCCTCGAAGACGCCGGCGGCCAGTGCCGCGTCCGGTTCGGCGGTGCCCGGTCGGACGAACTCGACGCCGAGCATCAGGCCCTTGCCGCGTACCTCGGCGACGCAGTCGAGGCCGCCCACGGCGGCGCGCAGGCCGTCGACGAGGATCGCGCCGGTGCGGGCCGCGTTGGCCTGGAGGTCGTGGTCGAGCAGGTAGTCCAGGACGGCGTTGCCGGCGGCGGTGGAGATCGGGTTACCGCCGAAGGTGGAGAAGCTGATCGCCGGCACCGCCTCCATCACCTCGGCCCGACCGACCACACCGGCCAGGGCGAACCCGTTGCCGATGCCCTTGGCGAAGGTGAGCAGGTCCGGGGTGACGCCGTGCGCCTGGTAGCCCCAGAAGTGCTCACCGGTACGCCCCCAACCGGTCTGCACCTCGTCGGAGACGAGCAGGATGCCGTGTTCGTCGAGGACCTTCTTCCAGGCCGCGAAGAGACCGTCCGGGCCGTGCACGAAACCGCCGACGCCCTGGATCGGCTCGGCCAGCAGGCAGGCCACGTCCCCGCTGGTCTGGGTGGCCAGCACCTCCCGCAGGTCCTCCACCGCCGCGTCGATCCGGTCGGCCTCCGGCAGCCGGGACAGCAGACCGCGCAGCCGCTCACCGGAGTGCAGCCAGGCCACCTGGAGGGGGTTGAGCTGGCTGGCCGACCAGCCCCGGTTGCCGGTGATGCCCATCGTCGCGTACGACCGACCGTGGTAGCTGTTGCGGACCGCGAGGACCTGGTGGGAGCGACGGTAGTTGGTGGCCATCAGCAGCGCGGCCTCGTTGGCCTCGGTGCCGGAGTTGGTGAAGAAGACCCGCGCGTCCGGGATGCCGGAGAGTCGGGCGATCTTCTCGGCCAACTCGACCTGCTGACGGATCAGGTAGAGCGTCGAGGTGTGCACGATCCCGGTGGCCAGTTGCCGCTGCACCGCCTCCCGGATCTCGGCGATGTCGTACCCGATCATGTTGGTCAGCACCCCGCCGAAGAAGTCCAGGTAGGTGCGGCCCTGCGCGTCGGTGACCCGGCGGCCTTCGCCGGAGACCACCTCGATCGGATCGGCGTAGTAGAGCGGCATCCAGGACGGAAGCACGGCCCGGTGTCGAGCCAGCAGGTCGTCGGAGGTCATCGTCGCACCCTTCGGTTCGCGGTAACGGCACGGTTTCACCACCGTCGCTGCCCGGACAAGAGTCAACGTGTCGCGGATGGACCCACACTCCCTGACACAACGTCAACGCTTTCCGTGGCACTTCGACCACATCGCCGCGCTTCCGGTGGCCGTTCTGGGCACTACGCCGCGTTTTCCGTTGCCGACCCGGCCGGCATCTCGTTGCTGCGACGGGGGCACACCGCCGGCCGGTAGCATCCGATCCGTGTCTGAGTGTGCCGTTCCGTCGCCCGGCACCACCGACCCCACCTGCTCGTCGCTGGCACCGCCGAGCACCCCGACCGTGCCCCTGCCGCAGGCCGCCCGGCCCGCTCGGGCCGGCGGTGCGACCGAAGCCGGCGGTGCGGCCGGAGCCAGCAGGGCCGGCGGTGGCGTGCGCGTGGACGGCATCGCCGGCTGGGTCGACAGTGCCCCGCTGCGTGGGCTGGTGGCGCACTTCGGCGGGCGATGGCCGCGCGGCGATCTCGGTGCGGTGCTCGCCGGCCTCGACGACTTCTCGGCCCGGTGCTGGGACTTCCGTGGTGGCCGGGAACGCCCCGAGGCCCGGGAACCGGCCCTCGACCCGGCCACCGTCGAGGTGGTGCACCACTGCGCCGACGCGCTCGGCCTGGTCCGCGCCCGGCCACCGGCCCGCGCCCGGTACGCCCACCTGGTGGTGCTGGGCGGACTGGCGCACGCCTGCCTGCGCCGGGTCGCGTACGCCGGACATCTGCTGCGTACCGGTGTGGACGTCGCCGGTGAGGTGGCGGTGCTGGGCAGCTTCCGGCCGTTGTCCGAGGTGGAACGGCGTACCCTCGCCGAGGTCGGGGTGACCGGCTGCGACACGGAGGTCGACGCGCTGGACGCGGCGGTACGGCGTGCGTTCGCGGTGTCCGCGCCGGAGGCCGAGGACGGTCTGGATGCCGACCACCCGCACCACTCCTGGTCGTCGCGGACCTATCGGCCGGCCGGGCAGCCGCCGGTGCGGGTGCTGGCTGCCCCGTCGAGCGAGCCGGAACACCGTCGCGCGCACACCGCCGACACCCAACGGTTCTGGGCCGAGCACGCCCAACTGGCCCGCGCCGACGAGGTGCTGCTGGTCACCGCGCCGATCTACGTGCCGTTCCAGCACTGCGACGCGCTACGCACCCTCGCCCTGCCGTACGCCTGCGAGGTCGACACCGTCGGCGTCGACCCCACGCTGCCCGACCTGACCCGGCTGCCCGAGCCCACCCTCACCCCCGGCCGCTACCTGCAGGAGATCCGCTCGGCCATCCGCTCCCTGCGCGCCCTGCACGCCGCCCTGGTTGATCATTAGGTTCGCGGCAGCGGATCAGGACGTCCTCAAGAGGCCCGGTCACGGGGCGGTGGCGTGGATGGCCTCGGCGAAGACCTGGGAGCGGTGTTCGAAGTTGCGGAAGCGGCCGTAACTGGGGGCGGCCGGGGAGAGCAGGACGACACCGCCGGCCGGCGTGACCTGGCGGGCCAACTGGACGGCGGCGGTGAGGTCGTCGACCAGTTCGGTACGCACCTTCGGCAGGCCGGCCAGCGCTTCGATGATGCGCGGGCCGCTGTCCGGGATGCCGATGACGCTCAACTCCCGCTCCGCCAGGTGCTCGCGCAGCGGGGTGTAGTCGACACCTCGGTCGTTGCCGCCGACGATCACGGTCAACGGCCGTCCCTCGTACGCGTCGATGGCGTGGATTGCCGCGTACGGGCTGGTGGCCAGGGTGTCGTCGACGAAGGTCAGGCCGGACGGGTCGACGATCTCGGTCAGCCGGTGGGCCAGCCCCTGGAACTCCGCCACCGCCACCGCCAGGGTGTCCTTGCGCCCGACGACGTCCACGCCGAGCGCGTCGAGCACCGCCAGGGCGACGCAGAGGTTGCCCTCGTTGTGCCGGCCGACCAGCGGCAGCACCGCCCGGGGGAACAGCGGCCGGTCGACCAGGTGGAACCAGGGGGCGCCGTCCGGGCCGGCGGCCACGTTCACCGACTCCGCGGTGCCGGCGCGGATCGCCGCCCGGTCGCCCAGCTCGAACGCCAGCCGCGGGTCGGCGCCGTTGACCACCACCGTGCGCGGCCCGTACGCGATCAGGTTGAGCTTGTCGCGGTAGTACTCCCGTTCGCCGCCGTGCGCGTCGAGGTGCTCGGGGAACAACGCGGTCACCACCGCCACCCGGGGCGAGTCGGTCAGGTCGCTGCACTGGTAGCTGGACAGCTCCAGCACGTACAGGTCCGCCTCCGGCAGGTCCAGCGTCGGTACGCCGATGTTGCCGCCGAAGACGTTGGGCCGGTCCATCGCCGTCAACAGGTGGCTGATCAGGCTGGAGGTGGTGCTCTTGCCCTTGCTGCCGGTCACCCCGACGGTGCGCTCACCGTGGTCGGCCATCCACAACGCGGTGCCCTGGGTGATCGTGGCACCCCGGCGACGCAGCTCCACCAGCCACGGGTGGGTCTGCGGCACGCCCGGCGAGCGGACCACCACGTCGGCGGCGGCCAGCCGCTCGAAGCCCTCCTCGCCGGTGATCAGCGGGGCGGCCTCGGCCAGCGGCCCCTCCCACGGCAGGGTGAGGAAGTTCGCGCTGTCGTCCACGGCGACCAGGTCCGCCGGCCCGTGGGCGGCGATCGCGATCACCGCGGCCCGGCCCTCCCGGCCGGCCCCCCAGACGGCGACGGTACGTCCGCGCAGGTCAGACAGGCGCACAACTTCTCCTCGGGGCGACGACGGCAGGGCACGTACGCGGTCCGGCGGAGCCGGGCACGGCCGGACGAACCAGGGCCTAGTATGGCGTGTGCCCAACACCCAGCTGGCGCGGATGGACGCGTTCACCTTCCCGTCCTACTCGATCGACCTCTCCACCGGCGAGGCGCTGTTCGACTACGCGCTGACCGGCCCGGACGGCGAACAGCGGTTCACCGAAGTGATCACCCTGCCGGTGCCCGAGCAGTCACCGTCGGACGCGGCTGTGGCGGCTCTCGGCCGGGTCCTGGAGCTGCTGCACGTGGTGGCCGGGGTCAGCTACTACAAGGCCGCCGCGCCGGGGCAAATCGTGCTGCCGGCGCCGCTCGGCCCGGCCGCCGCCGAGTTCGTCACCGCCGTCTACGCCAAGGGCCTGGCCGAGTACGCCTACCGCAACCAGTTGCCGTACGTGCTGGAGTTGACGCCGCAGATCCCGCAGGGCCGGGTACGCCCCGCCGCCGAGTACGACAACTCCGACCGGCGGCCGCTGTCGGCGGTCGGTGGCGGCAAGGACTCGATCGTCAGCCTGGAGGCGTTGCGCCGCGCCGGCCTGGACCCGGTGCCCTTCTCGGTCAACCCGAACCATGTGATCAAGGCGGTGAACGCCGCCTCCGGGCTCACCGCGCTGGCGGCGCGGCGACGCCTCGACCCGGTGCTGTTCGAGCTGAACGCGGCCGGGGCCCGTAACGGGCACATCCCGGTCACTGCGATCAACTCGCTGATCGCGGTCGCCACCGCGGTGTTGCACGGGCTGGGTCCGGTGGTGATGTCCAACGAGCGCTCTGCCTCCGACCCGAACCTGATCTGGAACGGTCACGAGATCAACCACCAGTGGTCCAAGGGGGTGGAAGCCGAGGGGCTGCTGCGGGCCGCTCTGGCCGAGCACGCCGGGCTGACCGAGCCGTACTTCTCCCTGCTGCGCCCGTTGTCGGAGCTGCACATCGCGCGGCTCTTCGCCACCATCGACCGGTACGACGACGTGGTGACCAGCTGCAACGCCGCCTTCAAGCTGCGCGACGCGAGTGAACGCTGGTGCCGCGACTGCCCCAAGTGCCGGTTCGTCTTCCTGGCGCTGGCGCCGTTCATGTCCCGGGAGCGGATCACCCACATCTTCGGCGGTGACCTGCTCGCCGATGCCACCCAGATCCCCGGCTACCGGGAGCTGCTCGGCGTCGACGGGCACAAGCCGTTCGAGTGTGTCGGCGAGGTCGAGGAGTCGGTGGTGGCGCTGAGCCTGCTCGCCCAGCAGCCCGAGTGGCGGGACACTCCGGTGGTGACCGCCCTGGTCGCCGCCGTCCCCGACACCGCCTGGGCGACCGCCGCCACCTCCGACACCTTCACCCCAGGCGGCGGCCCCTCCTACGTGCCGCCCGCCTACGCCAAGGCCCTGAACGCGCTCACCGCGTGAGGTCAGGGGGCGCGGATGGCGTCCAGGGCGAGCAGGGCGACGTGCAGCGAGAGGCAGGCGTCGACCGAGTCCAGGTCGACGTCGAGGATCCGGCCGATGCGGGCCAGCCGTTCGTAGAAGGCGGGCCGGGACAGGTGCGCCGCCGCAGCCGCCGCCGACTTGTTGCGGCCCTGCTCCAGGTACGCGCGCAGGGTGCCGAGCAGCTGCTCGCGCGGATGCCGGGCGTCGTACGCCAGCAGGGCCCCCAGTTCGCGCTCGACGAACGTCTGCAGGCGCGGCTCGTCGCGTAGCAGGTGCAGCAGCCCGGCGAGCCCGACGTGCGGCAGCCGGAAGATCGGCAGGTCCCGTCGGTCCCGCCGGGCCGCTTCGGCGACCTGCCGGGCCTCGATCAGCGACCGTCCCGCCTCCCGCAGGCTGCCCACCCCCGAACCGGCGGCAATGATCAGGTTGCCGGGGCGGCGTGACGCCGGGTCGGGCGGGCGGCTGTCGGGGCGGGTGCGACGCAGCGCGGCCGCGAACGCTGTCAGGGCCCGCTCCTCCCCCGCCGCGTCGGCGAGCGCCAGCAGCACCCCGACCGCCTGGTCGTCGACCGCGCTGGTCAGGCCGGTGAGGTTCGCCTCGCGCAGCGCCTGGCCGACCGTCTCGGCCAGGTCCCGCAGGCGGGCCGCCCCGGGTTCCCCGCCGGCCAGGGCAGGATCACCACCCGGGTCAGCGGCCGGGCCGTTGTCCGCCGGGTCGTCGCCGCGATGCCGGACCACCACCCCGACCAGGTGTCGGCGGTCCAGCACCAGTCCCAGCGCCCGCGCCCGCAGGGCCACCTCGTCGACCGGCCGGGTGCGGTCCAGCAGCGCGGTGAGCAGGGTGCGGTGGATCTGCCGTTCCCACCCTTCGGCGTCACGGCGGATCAGCCGCCCCAGCGCCAGGGTCGACGCGGCCCGCTCCACCAGGATGGTCAGCCGGGTCGGCGGCACGGCGAGGCCACGCACCACGTCGTCCGCTCCGTCGGACTCGCCGTCGCCCGGCCCGCTCGGGTCGGTGCCGCCGGGACCGAGGTCTGCGCCGCCCGGACCGAGGTCGACGCCGCTCGGCCAGCGCAGCAGCAGCCGACCCCAGTCCTCGCCCCGGGCGCCGACCATGGTGACCAGCCAGCCGCTGTCCGGGTCGTACGCCGTACGCCCGGTGGGCCGGATCCGCCGCGAGTGCTGCTCCCACCCGTCGAGCAGCAGTTCGGCGTTCTCCCGCGCCGGATCGTAGGCGAGCACCTGGCGGGACAGGTTCTCCAGCACCACCGGGCAGCCGGACAGGTCGGCGGCCTGCCGGATCACCTCGTCCGGTTCGGCGCCCTCCACCGACAGTTCGGTGAACCGCTGGTGGATCTCCTCGGTCGCCCGCAACTCGGTGAGCTGGGCGTCCACGATCAGGGCGTGCACCGCCTCGGTGATCCGTACGAACGGGGTGGCCCGGCGCAGCTCCACAAGCGGCAGGCCGTGCCGCCCGGCGGCGGCGGCCATCACCTTCGGTACGCCGGTGAGGTAGCGGCGACCAAGTTCGACCACCAGTCCGGAGACGCCCACACCAGCCAGGTCGGCGATGAACGTCCGCAGCCGGGCGTCGTCGGCCGGCAGCCCGATGCCGGTGGTGAGCACCAGTTCGCCACCACCGAGCAGGGTGGCGATGTCGGGTACCTCGGCCACGTGCACCCACCGCACCGGCCGGTCCAACCCCACCTCTCCGGCGACCAGACGCGGAGCGCCACGACGGACCGGGTCAAGCGCCAGGACCTGACGGACGGTGGGGAACACCCGCGACACGTTACCGTCCGTGATTCCGTTGCCGGTAACCGCAGGTCAGCTCAGAGCGGATCGTCGCGGCCCAGTTCCCAGCAGGCCACGGCGGTGGCGGCGGCGACGTTGAGCGAGTCGACACCGCGACGCATCGGGATCACCACCCGCACGTCGCTGGCGGCCATCGCGGCCTGGGTCAGCCCGGCGCCTTCGGCACCGAGCAGCAGCGCGGCCCGGGCCCGCTGGGCGGGCGTCAGCTGTTGGATGGGTACCGCGTCGGGGGCCGGGGTCATCGCCAGCACGGTGAACCCGGCGTCGCGTACCTGCGCCAACGCCGTCGGCCAGGGATCGAGTTTCGCGTACGGCACGGCGAACACCTCACCCATGCTGACCCGTACGCTGCGCCGGTAGAGCGGGTCGGCGCAGGACGGCGAGAGCAGCACCGCATCCACCCCGAGCGCGGCGACCGCCCTGAAAATTGCGCCCAGATTGGTGTGGTTGTTGACGTCTTCGAGGATCACCACCCGGCGGGCGGTGGCCAGCACCTCGGCGGCGCTGGGCAGCGGCTTGCGGCGGAACGAGGCGAGCACCCCCCGATGCACGTGGAAGCCGGTGGCCTCCTGCAACACGTCGGGGGTGGCGGCGTACACCGGGGCGTCGCCGGTGTCCAGGTCGGCGAGCTGGTCGACCCGTTTGGCGTCGACCAGGTACGACCGGGCCGGGTAGCCGGCGCGCAGCGCCCGGCGCAGCACCAACTCCCCTTCGGCGATGAACAGCCCGTGCGGGGGCTCCCAGCGGGTGCGCAACTCCACGTCGGTGAGCGCGCGATAGTCGGCGATCCGCTCGTCGTCCGGCTCGGTGATCAGCTCCACAGGCACCCGGCAATTCTGCCGCCTTGCGTCTGGCTCCCCGGCCCGGCCCCGGACAGGTGCGTCGGCTCGGCCCCGGACAGGTGCGTCGGCTCGGCGCCGTCAGGTGGTGTAGTCGGCGTTGATCCGGATGTACCCCTCGGTCAGGTCGCAGCCGTAGACGACGAACGAGCCGGCGGCGATGCCGAGGTCGACCTCGATCACCACGTGGTCGCGGCGCAGGTGTTCCTCCAACAACCGCAGCACCTCGTCGGTCGCCGCCGTGGGATAGACCGCCAGCCCACCGAAACCGATGCGAACCCGATCCGGCCGGATGTCGTCGTCGTCCTCGCACTTGCCCACCGCCATCGCCACCCGACCCCAGTTCGGGTCCGCGCCATGAACGGCGGTCTTCACCAGCGGCGAGTTCACGATCGCCTTGCCGACCCGCTTGGCCTGGTCATCGTCGCGGGCCCCGGTCACCCGGACCTCGATCAGCTTGCTGGCCCCCTCACCGTCACGGGCCACCATCTGCACCAGTTCGAGGGCACAGGTACGCAGTGACTCGGCGAACTCGTCGACGTCCACCGGTCCGGCGAGCCCGTTGGCGAAGATGGCCGCAGTGTCACTTGTCGAGGTGTCGGTATCGATGCTCACCGCGTTGAAGGTCCGGTCGATCACGGCGCGGAAGACCCGATCGAGATCGTCGGATCCGATCTCGGCGTCGGTGCAGAAGAAGGTCAGCAGGGTGGCCATGTTCGGTTCGATCATGCCGACGCCCTTGGCGACACCGACGATGGTGGCCTCGCCGCACCGTGCCCGTACCACCTTCGGGTGGGTGTCGGTCGTCATGATCGCGTTAGCCACCCGGTCGAAGTCTGCGGGCGGGAAGGGCCAGCGCAGCTCGGCCAGGTGCTCGCGCAGCCGGGGCATCGGGTACTGCCGGCCGATCACGCCGGTCGAGGCGATCAGCAGCTCGTCCGCCTCCAGCCCGATGGCCGCCGCGACCGTAGCCTGGATCTCCCGGGCGTTCGCCATGCCCTCGTCGCCGGTGGCCACGTTGGCGTTGCGGGCGAGCACGACCACTCCACGCGCCGCCGACGTACGGGCCGATCGGCTGAGCAGCACGCTGGGCCCGGCGAACCGCGAGCGGGTGAAGACCGCCGCGCTGACCGCCGGCACGTCCGAGACGAGCGCGGTGAAGTCGTCGCCATCCTCGCGGAGACCGACGTTGCCGACCAGTGCACGAAAACCCCGAGGGGCGGCGACGTCCACCTGATGACTCTCCTCATCGACTTCAGCAGCAAGAGTATGCGCTCCTCAGCATAAACACGCATCCCCAGTTACCGGTCGCACGCCACCACACGGTCCGCACGGCCGCACGGCCGCACGGCCGCACGGGCCGCACGGGCCGCACGGGCGCACGGGCCGCACGGGCCGCACGGGCCGCACGGGCGCACGGGCCGCACGGGCGCACGGTCCGCACGGGCCCGCACCGCTGGACCAAGCCCGACAAGTTCGGCGATGTTGCGGTATCCACCCGGCCCGCACCCAGCAACTTCGGCGTTGTTGTAGGGGCACCCCCCGCCCAGCCCGGGTTGCGCGGCACACCAAGCCCAGCACGGGTTGCGCGCACGCCGAGCCACGGCACGGCGGCGGTCCCCGGCCGCGCTTGACGCGAGGCCGGGGACCGCCGATCAGGTGTGCGCGTGACTCAGGCGATGGTGCAGGTGGCGCCGTTGAGCGTGTACGACGACGGTCTCGCCGAGTTGCCGGTGTGGGTGGCCTGGAAGCCGATGCTCACCGAGGCACCCGGGGCGATGCTGCCGTTGTACGACACGTTGCGGGCGGTCACCTGCCCGGAGGTGGGCGAGTAGCTGGCGTTCCAGCCACCGGTGATGTTCTGCCCGCCGGGCAGGGTGAACACCAGCGACCAGCCGTTGATCGCGCTGCCACCGGTGTTGGTGATGGTGAGGTCCTGGGTCAGACCGTTGTTCCAGGCGTTGACGGCCACCGCCACGCGGCAGGCACCACCCGACGGCGGCGGGGTGGTGGGGTCCGTCGGCGGCGGGGTGGTGGGGTCCGTCGGCGGCGGGGTGGTCGGGTCCGTCGGCGGCGGGGTGCTGCTGCCGAACTGGGTGAAGAACCGCCAGGTCTCCGCCGGCAGCCAGGTCCGGGAACCACTGTCACCGGGTGCGCCGTCCTGAGGTGCGGCGATGTGGCCCTCGTCGAAGGCGGCCCACACCACCGGGTAGCCGGCCGCGCAGCCGGAGTAGGTGGTGGTGCGGTGGGTCAGGCTGCCCTGTCCCGGCTCCGGCGGGTTCTGCGGGGTGCACCCGTTGTTGTTGACGAACCGGTCGCGCAGCGACCGGCCACCGGAGATGCCGAGGACGTTGTCCCGGATGCCGTGCGCCCCGAAGTAGGCGATCCGACCGTTGCCGCCACTGCATCCGCTGATCAGGCCACCGGCGTACACCGCGACCGCCCGGAACACGTTGGGTCGGGCGCAGGCCAGTGCGTAGCTCATCCCGCCGCCCCAGCTGAAGCCGAGTGCGAAGCGCTGCGTGGTCTCCACGCAGAGGTTCGCCTCCACCTGCCGGAGCAGGTCGTCGACGAAGGTCACGTCCTCGCCGCCGGAGTTGGCCCAGCCGGCGTTGAGGCCCTGCGGTGCCACGAAGATGGTGGTGTTGTTGGCCAGTTGCCGCAGTCCGTAGTACGACCAGGTGTCCCGCTGCACCGTCTGCCCGGTGTCCACGTCGACGGCCGAGCCGCCGCGCCAGTGGAAGCCGAGCACCAGCCGGTACGGGTGGTTGTTGTTGTAGTTGGCCGGGATCCGCAGGATGTAGCTGCGGCTCTTGCCGTTGCTCTGGATCGTGTGCGTGCCGCTGTTGAGCCCCGGCGCGCGGCCGCAGCCCGCGGTCGCCGCCAGGGTGCCGACGTCGGTGGTCGACGCCGTCGCGGTGGGGCCGGTGGCCAGCGCCACTCCGCCCACGCTCAGCACGAGCAGCGCCGCGATCGCGGCGGGCCCGAAGATCGATCTGGGTCTCACCATCATGTTGCTCCGTCTCCGCGTCGCACCGGACGCGCGGAAGGTGCCGCTGCACCGTTGGTGGTGGTCGATGAGCTCGCCCTGCTCCGCGTACCCGTCCGACACGGACGTGCCCACTGCGGACCCCGGGGCGGCCGTGATTCATTCGGTGGCGCCCGGTCGGGATCCGCGTCGCCCGTCGGTCGGCGTCGCGGTTTCGCCCACTCGCCGGAATCCCGGACCGGCTCTGGGCGCGTCAAGCGTGTGCCCGGCTCCCGCTCGGACGGTATCGTGTGAGCGATAACATATCAAGGGTCATGGATGCCTTGCCGCGCTGAGGCACGACGATGCCGAGTCGGCGTCAGCTCGGCAGGGTGATGAACCGCGGCGGCACGTGGCGGGTCAGCCAGACGCCGTTGGCGGCCCGGTGGAGGACAAGGCCGGCGACGTGCATCCCGACGGCGTCGATACGCAGCACGACCGGCCTGCCGCGTCGGGCACCGACCCGCGCGGCGGTGTCCAGGTCGGACGACAGATGCACATGGGTACGCCCACCCGCCGTGAGCCCGTCGACGCGGATGCCGGGCAGGAATCGGGCCACCGTGCCGTGGTAGAGCACCGCCGGGGGCACCGCCGGCGCGAGTTGCAGGTCGACCGGGATGCTGTGGCCCTGGGCGGCTCGGATCCGGCCCTCGCGGACCTCGAACCGCTGCTTGTCGGTGCCGTCGACCAGCCGGTCGAGCACCGCGGGGGTGACCGGCCGCCCGTGCCGGGCCAACGCGGCGAGCAGCACGTCCACCGGCACCCAGCCCGCCTCGTCGAGGGTGACCCCGACCGCGTCCGGCCGATGCCGCAGCACGTACGACAGGATCTTGCTTGTCGAGGTGAGCCGGTCGGTCATCGGGGCGCACCGGCCCGGTCGGTCCCGCCGGCCGGGGACACCCCGGCCCGGCCGGTGTCGACGGGCGGGGACAGCCCGGCCCGGCCGGTGCCGCCGGGCGGCGGGAACTGGCTGAGGAAGTCGCGGACCAGATGGGCTCGCGGTTGCCGCCAGGTGGCCCAGTAGCGGACCTTCGGCAGGCCGTCGATCGGCACCGCGCGCAGACCGTCGGGCAGCCCGACGCAGCCGTTGACGACGGTGGCCCCGACGCCCAGTCCGGCCAGGTGCACCAGCAGGTCCCAGCCGTCGACCTCGGCGGCGGCCTGCCACCGTACGCCCGCGTCGAGCAGCGCCCGGTCCAGTGCCCGCCGGTGCGGCCGGTTGGCCGGGGGTACCACCAGGTCGAGGCCGTCGAGGTCGCGCAGCCGGACCTGCCGACGCTCGGCGAGCGGGTGCCGCTCGTCGAGCACGAGCACCTGCCGGTACGCGGCGATCTGGACCGCCTCGACCTGCCGCGTCGGCGGGTCGTGGGCGATGACCGCCAGGTCGGCCTGGCCTGCGTGCAGGGCTGCGAGCGCGGCATCGCGGTCAGCGGTGATCACGTGGACCCGGTAGCCCTGCCGTCCGATCTGCCGGATCGCCTCGCCGACCACCCAGCGCAGCGCGCCCCGACCGGCCGCGACGGTCAGCGTGGGAGTCGACTCGTGGTGCAGCTCCCGGAGGAACTCGTCGGCCCGCCGCCGCGAGTCCAGCGCGTACGCGGCGAGGCGTTCACCGGCGGCGGTCAGGGTCAGCCGCCGTCCGTCGCGCTGGTACAGGTCGACGTCGAGGGCCGCCGCCAGCTTACGGATCTTCACGTGCAGGGCGGGTTGGCTGATGTGCAGTGCCGCCGCGGCGGCGGTGAAGTTGCGGTGCTCGGCGAAGACCGCGAAACAGCGGAGCGCGTCGGCCTCCAGCAACTCCCGACCAGCCATAACCCAGGACTATAGATCACCGACAGAACAATAGTTCTGCGTACGCCCATCCGGCTCGATGCTTGGTGACGTGAACGAGGACATTCCCCGACTCGGCATCGACATCGGCCGAGTCATCATCGACGGCTCCGCCCACCCGAGCGGCGACGACACCGCCTTCTTCAGCGGCGACGAGGCGACCATGCTGGCAACCCCCGAGGTACCCGGTGCGGTGCAGACCATCGCCCGCCTGGTCCCCCGCTTCGACGGCCGGGTCTGGCTGGTCTCCAAGTGCGGCCCGCGCGTGCAGGCCCGCACTCTGCGCTGGCTGGCCGCCCACGACTTCCACCGGCGCAGCGGCGTCGACCCCGCACAGGTACGGTTCTGCCGGGCCCGCGCCGACAAGCGGCAACACTGCCTCGACCTGGCCCTCACCCACTTCGTCGACGACCATCCCGAGGTGCACGCCGCGATCCGGGGAGCCGTCGCCCACCAGTACTTCTTCGGCCCCCAGCGCCGCCCGGTCCCCGACTACGGTCGCCCCACACCCACCTGGGCCGACGTCGAACGCCTGGTCATCGACTCACTTCCGACCTCCGCCGGCGAGGCCGCCCCCAGGCGAGGAACCGGTCGAACAGCGTCTTCGGGTCCGGGCCGTCGTGCGGGTTGAGGTGGTAGAGGTCGCGCACGGCCACGGCTGCCCGCAGGCCCGGCAGCACCACATCGGACGCAGCGGTGTGTGTGGCGGGTCGGAGCCGACCGCGCCGGGACGTTGCGGGTACGGACCTCGGCCCGGCGTGGGCAACCGCGTACTGATCACCGGCGGTCCCCCTTCCCCCGCCACCTCAGGTGGCGTCGTCGGGCGGCGGGTGCGGGCGTGGCGGCGCGGCAGCGACGCGGTCGGGCAGCGAGCCCCGGCGACCGGCATGGTCGACCTCCCACAAAAGACAGTTTGGGTACGTTTCTTGTCGCGGTAGCAGCAAGAAACGCACCCACAGCGAGTGACAAGACCCGGGGCCGCCCCGACGCGGGGGAAGCGCGAGGGCGGCCCCGGTGCAGAACCCGCCCCGTCCCTGTCTGGATGGGAGCGGATCCGCTTACGTGACAGTCTGCTGACCGCAGCACTACGCTCGGAACACATCGAGCCTGACCACGGTGGCACTCCGTGGATCTTGGCAGCCACTCGGCAACCCTTGGCGATCTTGATGAGACTCCTGGAGGTGCGGTGGAAGGTGAGCAGAGCGTGGATCTGATCCGCGTCCAGTTACGCAAGCAGCGGGCCCTGGCCGGCATGAACCAGGAGGAGTTCGGCAAGCGCACCAACTACTCGGCCTCCACCGTCTCCGCCGTGGAGACCGGCACCCGCCCGATCGACCTGCCGTACGCCCGCCGCGCGGACGAGATCCTGGAAACCGGCGGCCTCTTCGAATCCCTCCTGCGCACCGCCCAGCAGGACGCTCAGCCCGCCTGGTTCATGCCCTGGCTGAAAGCCGAACGCGCCGCAAAGCAACTGCGATGCTTTCATCCAACGTTGATTCCCGGCCTGCTCCAGACCGAGAACTACGCCCGCGCGGTGCTCCGCTTCGATGACACCCGGCCGGAGCAGGAGATCGAGCAGCAGGTGGCGGCCCGGATGGAGCGCCAGGAAATCCTCAAGCGTGAACGTCCACCGCAGATCGTCGCGGTGACCGACGAGGCGGCCCTACGCCGCACCGACGCCATCATGGCCGAGCAACTCGCCCACCTGCTGCGGGTGGCCGAGTTGCCGCACGTTCACATCCACATCATCCCGTCCCGCGCGGGCCTGCACGTCGGCCTGTCAGGGCCAGTTCTGCTGGCCCGGCTCTCTGACGGCACCTGGGTCGGACACCTGGAAAGCCAGCTCGGCGGCGAGGCCGCCGACACTGAGGACCGCCTGTCTACACTGCTGGCCAGATGGGAATGCGTGCGCGGCGTCGCCCTCCCCGAAGACCTCTCGGTAGCCCTGATCAAGGAAGTTGAGAGCCAACATGGACCTCAGTAACGCCCGTTGGCGAAAGGCGACCCGCAGCGGCACCAGCGGCGGTGACTGTGTCGAGGTGGCCGACAACCTGGTGGGTGTGGTGGCGGTGCGCGACAGCAAGGACCCGGCCGGGCCGGTGCTCGCCTTCGAGCCGGCCGCCTGGCGGTCGTTCCTCGACCTGGCCAGACGGCACTGACCCTCGGCCGAGCACACCACCCGGCCACGTTCCGCCGACCCGGCCGGGCACGGATGCCTGGCCGGGGTGCTGTCGTCGTGGGCGGCGATGGGTGACGCGGGTCAGCTGGTCGGCGCGTACTGCATCACCGAGGCGCCTGAGGCCAACTCGAACCGGTTCACGAGCTTCAGGTCGACGTGCCTCGACAGCCCCTCGAACAGTCGCGGTCCGCGCCCCGCGATCCGGGGATGCACCACGAACTCGTACTCGTCGATCAAGCCCAGCTCGGCCAACGCCAGTGGAAGCTGCACGCCGGAGACGAACACACCGGTGCGCGACTCGCGCTTGATCTGCTCGACGGCCTTGCCCAGGTCGCCCTGCACCAGTTCGGCGTTCCAGTCGACCTGCTCCAGGGTGCTCGACACGACGTACTTCTTCGCCGCGTCGATCGTCCGGGCGAAGGGTTCCATCCAGTCGGGTCTCGACACCTCCGACGCGGACGGCCGCCACGCCTCCTCCATCATCTCGTACAACACCCGGCCGAAGAGGAGCGCATCGGCCCGGGCGAGGTTCCCGATGTGGTGCCGATGCAGGTCCTCGTCCGGTGTGACCGTGAGGTGATCGCAGCAGCCGTCCACTGTGATGTTTATGGAGTACCGCAGAGGTGCCATTCAGCCCGCCTCATCACGTGTGGTCACGGTCATGATCTCCGTCGGCCGGTGGCCCGGTCGCCGTCGTACCAGTGGGCTGGGCGAGCAGGCGGCGGCCCAGCAGGCGCAGCCCTCGGCGGATGCCGAGGATCTGCCCGAGCATCGCCCCGCTCAGCAGGCCCATGCTCGTTGCCGCCACCTGCGAGGCCGGCACCCACAGGCCGACGATGCGGGCCCGCAGGAAGCTGAACGCGAGATAGCAGGCCAGTACGACGATGCCGATCGCGTCGATCCTGCCGACCACCCGCTTCTCGAAGCCGTCCCACCGCAGGCGCGTCATCCGGCTCGCCGCGACGCCGACGAAGACTCCGGCAACGATCCCGACCAGCGCCCGAAGCCACGTCCAGCCGCCGGCGATCACCGCGTCGACGAGGGTGACGACAAGCGTCACCACGAACACCGCAGCGTAGATCCGGGCTCGCCAGACCACCTTCCGGTCGACGTACCGGTGGATCAGCTGCCGGCGCCGCGCGTGCTCCGGCAGCTCACCATCGGCCATACGGGGACTCTAGTGGCCGCCCCCGACATCGGACCTGACCGAACGCGCGTGGCGCTCGACGGTGGTCGCCGGGCTGGTGATGCGGCGACGCCGGAAGGGCACCAGCAGCGTCGGGTGGAACACCGCCCAGGCAGCGCCCCGGCAGACGATCTCCTTGTAGCGGGCCGCCAGCCGGCCCCGCAGGTGCGTCGCCTTGGCCCGGTCGTCGGCGGTCACCGTCTGGATGATGCCGTCGCGTCGGCCGAGGCTGATGCACTGGTTGAAGTAGCGGATCGGGATCCTGCGCACCGGTCGCCCGGTCAGTCGGGCGACGATGGCGTCGGCCGCCTGCCAGCCCGTCGGGATTCCGGTGGCGCAGGACATCCGCAACGGCTTGCCGCCCGGTCCCTCGGCGAGGGCGGCGTCGCCGACCGCGTACACGTCGGGGTGCGACACCGAGCGCATCGTGGCGTCCACGACGATCTGCCCGGTCGGTGCGACCTGCAAGCCCGTCGTTGCAGCGAGGGACGACACGGCGAAGCCGGCGGACCAGACGGTCACCTCGGCACCGATGACCTCGCCGGTGCCGGTGACGACGCCGGTCGTCTCGACGCGGCTGACGTCGGTGTGCTCGTGGACGATGATGTCGAGCCGGTCGCACACCTCCCGCAGGTACTGGCCGGCCCGCACGTCGAGCCAGTCGCCGAGGCCGCCACGGGTGGCGATCGCGACCACGAGGTCGGGTCGGGCCTCGGCGATCTCGGTGGCCGCTTCGAGGCCGGTGAGTCCTCCGCCGACGACCAGGACGCTGCCGCCCGCGCCGAGGTCGGTCAGGCGTTCGCGCAACCGCAACGCGGACCGGGCGCTGCCGACGTCGTACGCGTGCTCGGCGACGCCGGGGACACCGTGATCGGCGGAGGCGCTGCCGAGGGCGTACACGAGCGTGTCGTAGCCGATCTCGTCGGGCCCGTCGGCACCGGTCAGCGCGACGGTCCTGGCCTCGACGTCGATGCCGGTCACCCGCGCCAGTCGTACCTGCACGCCGGTGCCCGCGTAGACGTCGCGCAGCGCACGACGCTTGAGTTCCGACCCGGCGGCGAACTCGTGCAGGCGGACCCGCTCGACGAAATCGGCGGACGCGTCGACGACGGTGATCTCGGTCTGGTCGGGGTGCAGTCGCCGGGCGAGGCGACCGGCGACGGTCGCTCCGGCGTATCCGGCACCGAGGACGACGATGCGATGCGTCATGCTCCCACTCCCTGTCTGCGTGCGGTGCCGTCGACCGGAACGGGCCGGTCGGCGGCGTACGCTTCCTGAACCGGGCAGCGCCGCGATTGCTGACAGGATTCGGCTGTGGCCTGGGTCACCAGCCGTCGACGACGGGCTCGGAGCGCGCGGAGGCAGACCAGAGCCGGGTGACCCGGTCGAGCTTGTCGGGATTGGCCTGGGCGTGGATGTCCGACACGCCCTCGGCGGTCATCTCCAGCGTCAGCACCCCGACGACCCGGTCCCCGACGACGACGAGCACCGCGGGCACACCGTTGACGATCTCGGCGTACAGTGCCGCCGCCCCGCCGAGCACCTGCCGGCGCAGATCCGTGGCCCGGAAGACGCCGCGCAGGAACCTGGCCACGGCCAGCGCACCGACGATCGGCGTGCCCCGGGCGGGGATCTTGCCTCCACCGTCACCGGTGCTCATCACGTCATCGGTCAACAACTCGACAAGCCGTGCGGTCTCGCCGCTGCGGGCCGCGGCGAGGAACTCCGCCACGATGGTCCGGGCGGCGGCCTCGTCGACCTCGACCCGGGCCCGGCCGGCGGCGACGTGCTGCCGGGCCCGCCGATAGAGCTGCTGACAGTTCGACTCGGTGAGGTCGAGGATCTCGGCGATCTCCGCGTGCGGGTAGCCGAACGCCGTACGCAGGACGTACACGGCACGCTCGTTGGGCGAGAGCCGTTCCATCAGGGTCAGCACCGCCAGCGACACCGATTCGCGCTGCTCGACGGTGTCGACCGGGCCGAGCATCCGGTCCCCGGCCAGCAGTGGCTCCGGCAACCACATGCCCACGTAGCTCTCCCGCCGGGCCCGGGCCGAGGTGAGCTGGTTGAGGCACAGGTTGGTGAGCACCTTCGTCAGCCACGCCGCGGGCTGCTCGACCCCCGCCCGGTCGGCGGCCTGCCAGCGCAGGAACGTCTCCTGGACCATGTCCTCGGCATCGCCGGCCGAACCGAGCAGGCGATAGGCCACCGCCTCCAGTCGAGCCCTCGACTGCTCGAACAGGTCGAGGTCGTGCGCGCTGAGCGACATGGTTCGAGTGTCACCCACCCGGTCGAGGCACCGCCCGTCACCCCCTCGTCGGGCTGGCGTCGCCGGCGAGCAGGTGGATGCCGAGCGGGGTGAGCCGGTGCACCTTGGCGCCGCCGACACGCTCGCTGTCGACCAGGCCGGCGCCCCGCAGCGCGGCGGTGTGCTCGGAGGCCGACGACACGCTGATTCCGGCGAGCCGGCTCACCGTCGTGGTGGTGTGCCGGCCGGGTTCGCCGAGCTGCCGCAACACCGCCGCACGGGTCGCGCCGAGGAGCTGGGCGAGCGGATCGTGCCTGGTCGGAGGCGATTCGGGCGGAGGATCGACCGGGTACACCAGCAGCACCGGCTGGCCCGGTCGGACCAGCACGCGGGGACGCAGACCGGCCAGCGGGCCGGGGATGAGCAGGACGCCCTCGCCGGTGCCGGTCAGCTCCGCGCTCCACCAACTGTCGATCTCCAGGATCGGCGGGCGCCACCGGATCGACGGGTGCAGCTCGTTGAGCAGACCGTCCACTCCGGACCGGGCGTACGTGCGGGAGCGGTGCTCGACGTGGCCCCGGT
The DNA here is from genome assembly GCF_016863515.1 of Micromonospora gifhornensis. GTDB lineage: Bacteria > Actinomycetota > Actinomycetes > Mycobacteriales > Micromonosporaceae > Micromonospora > Micromonospora gifhornensis. The sequence continues at coordinate 157,405 of NZ_BOPA01000019.1, read as the reverse complement.
GTGCGGCCGTCAGTTGTGACCAGGACGGGGCGAGCACCGCGTCGAAGTAGCGGTCCACCGCCCTGGTCAGCAGTTCCAGGATCTGCGGGTCGGCCGCCACGAAACGCCGCCGCCAGAGGCTGGGCGGCAGTTTGGCGTACGTCTCGGTGAGCTCGGCCGTGATCCGGCGGCGCGGAGTGGCCATGATCGACTCGATGCCGGCGGCCACCGATTCGATCCCGTGCAGCGGGGTCAGGAAGTCGGGCAGCAGGCCCCGCGCCGGCAGCAGGTGCCGCAGCGCGGCGGTACTCGCCGAGGCCGCCTGCGCGCGGGCCGCCAGGACCGGCATCCGCGCGGCCACCACGGGATCCCGCAGCGCCTGGCTGGCCAGGATCGCGGTGCCGACCGGGTGGGGACGGCTACCGAACCTGATCCGGGTCAGGTCCGCCGCACCGAGCCGCAAGGTGATCACTACTCAAGGGTGCCAGCTTTTCGGCGTACGCCGAAAGGGTTGTTGCGGCGACGGCCCAGCGGCGACCGTGGGGTGGACCAACGGCCGGGAGGGGGCGGCGTGCGTCGGATGCTCGGGTGGTGCGTGTCGGCTTTCCTGCCGGCGGGGGCCGCGGCGTGTGGTGGTGGCGGAGCAGCGCCGCCCACGACGTCGGGGGCGGCTCCCGCCGTGTCGCCTGGTCCGGGGCAACATGCGTTGACCCTGGACCATGGCGGGCTGAGTCGCAGCTACCGGCTGCACGCACCACCCGGATACGCCCCGGCGCGGCCGGTGCCGCTGGTGCCGACGACTGACGGCACGGCCGGGAATCGCCACAGCCCGAGGGTTTTGTCCGGATAGTAACGGGAATGCGCGTTCGCCCGTACTACCCGAGAGGCGACCCAGGTGAGCGCAGCGAACGTCGACAGTCTGGTGCCGGCCGACCCGTGGCCCCTGCCCCGCAACCCCACCGTGGCGGACCACATCGTGCAGCGACTCGCCTGCTGGGGCGTACGCCGGTACTTCGGCTACCCCGGTGACGGCATCAACGGCATGACCTCCGCCCTGCAACGCACCCACCAGCAGACGCAGTTCATCCAGGTACGGCACGAGGAGACCGCCGGCTTCGCCGCCTCCGCCCACGTCAAGTACGGCGGCGGGCCGCTCGGCGCCGTACTCGTCACAAGCGGGCCGGGGGCCATCCACGCGCTCAACGGCCTCTACGACGCCAAACTGGACCACCAGCCGGTGGTGGCGCTGGTCGGGCACACCGCACTCACCGCCGAGGGCGGCGGCTACTACCAGGAGGTGGACCTGCTCGCCCTCTACAAGGACGTCGCGGCGGCGTTCCTGGCCCAACTGGACCACCCCTCCCAGGTACGGCACCTGGTCGACCGGGCCTGCCGGACCGCGTTGGCCCGGCGTACCGTCACCGCGCTGGTCCTCCCCCTCGACGTGCAGGACGAGGACGCCGTGCCCGATCCGCCGCACGCGCACGGCTTCTACCACACCAGCAGCGTGCCCAGCAGCGGACCGACCGTGCCGCCGGAGGCCGACGTCCGGCACGCCGCCGAGGTGCTGCGCGGTGGCGAACGGGTGGCCATGCTTGTCGGCCAGGGCGCGATCGGCGCCGAGAACGAGGTGCGCGAGATCGCCCACCGGCTCGGCGCGGGGGTGGCCACCGCCCTGCTCGGGTTCACCGTCGTGGACCACCGGGAACCCTGGGTGACCGGTGCCATCGGACTGCTCGGCACCCGCCCCAGTTGGCAGCTGATGAGGGAGTGCGACCGGCTGCTGATCGTCGGCAGCAACATGCCGTACTCGGAGTTCTATCCACCACCCGGCCAGGCCCGGGCCGTGCAGATCGACCACGACGGCACCCAACTGGGCCTGCGGTACCCGACCGAGGTGAACCTCACCGGCGACGCCGCGCCCACCCTGCGGGCCCTGCTGAGCGAGTTGGGGCCCGGCCCCGGACCGACCCGCTGGCGGCAGACAATCGCCGGGGCCACCGCCGCCTGGCGGCAGGCACAGCGTCAACTCGCCGAACAGGACGCCGACCCGGTCAACCCGCAACGCCTCTTCGCCAGCCTCAGCGAACGACTGCCCGACAACGTGATGCTCGCCGTGGACTGCGGCACCACCACCGCCTGGTACGCCCGCCACGTCAAGGTCCGCCCCGGGATGCTGGCCAGCCTCTCCGGCACCCTGCTGTCCATGGGCGGCGGCATGCCGTACGCCCTGGCCGCCAAGCTCGCCCACCCGGACCGGCCGCTGATAGCCCTGATCGGTGACGGGGCGATGCAGATGAACGGGGTCAACGAGCTGATCACGGTGGCGAAGTACTGGCGCGATTGGGCCGACCCCCGCTTCGTGGTGCTGGTGCTCAACAACCGGGATCTGGCGTTCGTCAGCTGGGAACAGCGCTCCACCGAGGGCACCCCGATGTTCCCGGACAGCCAGCAGCTACCCGACATCGCGTACCACCGCTGGGCCGAGGTGCTCGGGCTCCGCGGCGACCTGGTCGACCACCCGGATCAGGTGAACGACGCCTGGGACCGAGCCCTCCAGGCGGACCGCCCCACCGTCATCAACGCCCTGGTCGACCCGGCCGAGCTGATGATGCCCCCGCACTTCACCGCCGACCAGGTCCGCAAGACCGCCGCCGCCATGCTGCGCGGCGACACCGACTGGGCCGGCATCGTCCGCCGCGGCCTCCCCACCATGGTCACCACCTACCGCCCCCGCCGAGCATGAAAGGAAGGGCACCTTATTAACGCCTCGTGTATAGGAAGGGCCCCTTCTTAACAGAGCACGCCCGTCGCCCCACCAGAGCATGCTCGTCGCCCCACCAGCGCACGCCCGTCGCCCCACCAGAGCATGCTCGTCGCCCCACAGAGCGCCCGGTGCTGCGGCCGTCAGCCCCGGTTCTGCAGCCAGCGGGGCAGGTCGGACTGACCTCGCTCGGTGGTCGGGCGTCGCTCGTCGAGCGGGCTGCGCTCGACCGGACGGCGGGGGTCGCCGACCAGAGCGCGGCTGGGGGCAGTGAAGGACTCGGCCGGTTCGCCGTCGACCGCCGTGGCGATGACCCGGGCGACGGCCTCGATCACCCGCGCCTGCACGGCGGAGCCGACCAGGTCGGTGGGGTCGTCCGGGTTGGCGGCGATGCCGGCGACCGCGACCTGCGGGGTGAAGCCGACGAAGGTCTCCGTGGCGGCCTGCTCGGAGCTGCCGGTCTTGCCGGCCACCGGGCGGCCGTCGAGGATGCGGTTCACCGCAGTGGCCGTACCGCCGTTGCACTGCCCGAACGCCGACTGCTGACCCACCGGGCAGCGTGCCGCGTCGGTGGCGGCCCGCGCCACGTCCGGGTCGAGCACCTGGCGGCAGGAGGGGTCACCGACCGGCAGCCGCTGCCCGTCCGGCGCGGTCACCGACACCACGGGCAACGGCGCGCAGTACGTGCCCTCGGCCGCCACGGTGGCGTACGCGTTGGCCAGGTCCAGCGGGGTGGTGGCGGACACGCCGAGGGTGAAGGCCCCCCAGTTGGCCGCGTTTTCCTCGGCAAAGCGCGCGTCGGCCTCGGCGCGGAAGGTGATGCCCAGCCGCTGGGCCATCTCGACCACCTTGTCCTGGCCGACCTGCTCGGCCAGCCAGACGAAGTACGTGTTGACCGAGCGGCCGAAGCCGTCCCACATCATCCGGTAGCCGTTCATCCACTGCGGGTTGGCGTTCGCCGGGCACCACTGGCCGTTGCAGCTGCTGTCGTCGGTGCCGGCGGCGTACCGGGTGGGCAGCCGGCTGGGCGCGTCGAAACCGGTCGACAGGGTACGGCCGGACTCCAGCGCGGCGAGCATGGTGAACAGCTTGAACGTCGAGCCGGCCTGGTATCCGGCGACGCTGCCCCCACCGGAGATCAGCGGGTTGACAGTGTTCGGGTAGTTGAGCTGCCCGTCCGGGTTGTCGTCGAGGCTGTAGTGCCGGTTGACCGCCATGGCGAGGACCCGACCGGTGCCCGGTTCGACCGCGGCGATCGGCACCGCACGCTTGTTGTCGTACCCGTAGATGCTTGTGGCCTGCTGCTGCGCGGTCTTCTGGACCTGCGGGTCGAGGGTGGTGACCACGCTGTAGCCGCCCCGGCGCAGCGCCTGCTCCCGCTCGGCGACGGTGTCGCCGAACGCGGGCTGCTCCATCCACCAGCGGCGCAGGTAGTCGCAGAAGAAACCCCACCCGTCGCGGGAGCTGACCGTGGCCGCGCAGCCGTTGGCCTGGTCGCTGGGGTCCAGCTTCACCTTCTCGGCCTTCGCGCTTCTCGCCTGCTCGGCGGTGATCGCCCCGGTCGCGACCATGGAATCCAGGACGTACGCCCGCCGGGTCAGCGCCGCGTCGGCGTCACCGTCGATCGGGCTGTACGCCTCCGGCGCCTGCACCAGGCCGGCGAGCAACGCCGCCTCGGCGAGGGTCAGGTCGGCCGGCGCCTTGGAGAAGTAGCGCTGGCTGGCGGCAGCGATGCCGTACGCCCCGGAACCGAAGTACGCGATGTTGAGGTAGCGGTTGAGGATCTCGTCCTTGCCGAGGCGCTGTTCCAGGGCGTTGGCGTACCGGATCTCCTGGATCTTGCGCCCGACGGTCTGCTCGGTGGCCGCGGCCCGTTCCTCGGCGGTGCGGTTCGGGTCGGTCTTGAGCACGTTGCGCACGTACTGCATGGTCAGCGTCGAACCACCCTGCTCGGTGCCGGAGGTGACGTTGCGGACCAGGGCCCGGAACATGCCGCGCAGGTCGACGCCACCGTGGTCGTAGAAGCGGCGGTCCTCGGCGGCCACGATCGCCTGGCGCATCACCGGCGCGATCTCGGCAAGCGTCACGTCGGTGCGGTTGACGTCGTAGAACGTGGTGATCAACGTCTTGCCGTCGTTGGCGTAGAGGTAGGAACGTTGCGGGGTGGCCGGGGTCCGCAGCGCGTCCGGCAGCGCGGCGTAGTTACCGAGTGCGGCCCGGGCGGCGAAGCCGAACACCAGGTTGACCGGCAGTACGGCGACCGCCAGCACGAGTCCGGCGAGCACGCCGGTCAGCAGCACGGTGAACAGCCGCGACAGCGGCGTAGGGGTGGCCATGGTCACCAGGATTGCCGCGAATGCCACCTTCCGACCACCCGGACGCGCTGGTTGTCAGCCAATTCACCGCTACTTGCCAGCAGCTTGTGCGCTGGTCAGCCTGGTTGCGGCCGGCAATACGGACACCACCGCACGACCCGGCACGCCGGGAACGCCGACCGACGCAGGGAACCCCGAGCGACGCAGGGAACGCCGAGCGACGCAGGGAACGCCAAGGACGGCGCGGCCGGAAGGGTGGTCCGGCCGCGCCCCACGGGCAAGCGGGGTGGATCAGGCCGCGCCGAGTGGGCCGGCGCCGCCGGGACCGAGCGGGCCGGGTGGTCCGGCCGTGGCCACGCTGGCGCTGGCCGCGTCGTTGAGGATCTCCCGGGGCATCAGCCGGCCGGAACGGTACGCGATGCCGATGCCGGCGATCAGTACGAAGATCGCGCCGAAGGTCTGCAGGGAGCCGATCAACGCACCGCCGAGGCCCAGCAGCGGACTGGCGATCATCAGCATGGTGCCGTCGCCGATGCTGAACATGCCCGAACGGGCCACCGCCCAGCCGGTGAGCAGCCAGCCCAGGCTGTAGCAGGTCGCGCCGACCAGCACCAGGGTCCGTGCGGTGGTGCCGAAGACGGGTGTCTGTTCGGCCAGCCCGGCGAACGGCAGCATCAACACCGTGCCGGCGATGCTGACCAGCAGCCCGGCCACGGCGGGATGGCGGCTGCGGGTGGCGGCGAGCAGGCCGGTCAGACCGAGCAGGGCCAGCAGGCCGAGCCAGACCGCAGCCACCCAGCCGATCAGGTAGAGCGCCCGACCGTCGGCCGGGTACGGGTCGTTGCCGACGCCACCGTCGCTGGCCATCGCGACCAGGCCGTAGAGGATCGCGTACGCCGGCAGCAGCCAGACCGCGGCGCGGGCCAGCCGGCGCAGTGACCACGCCCAACTGGCGTTGGTGGCGGGTCCGGGTGGAGCGGGTTCGTCGATGAAGGGCAGTACGCCGAAGCCGCCGCCGGTCCGCCGGGTGCCCAACGGGCCCTGAGGGTCGTGCTTGCCCGGCACCTCCGGCGCGGACCACAAACGGCGCAGCGGTTCCATGCCTCACCTCGCTCATCCACGGGCATCCCCTGGGGCGTAGGAAAAGCGCCCCGGTGCCTGACCAGACCGGCCCTAGGACCGATGGTGGCAAACACCGAAGCGCCTCATGAGGCTTTCTCGCATTACTGCCCGGCGGGCGCGCCCGTGAGGGTGGGCGCGCCCGCCGGCGGACGGATCAGCCGCGCTCGCGCTGGTCGGCCGGGTCGTTGAGCAGGCTCGTCGGCGAGACCGGCTCCGGCGCGGGCAGCCCCTGCGGGGCCTTGCCGCCGGTGGCCTGCGCCTCGGCCACCCGTACCTCGTTGTGGATCTCCTGGGCGGCAGCGGCGGCGGCCTGCGCCGCCTCGGCGGCCTCGCGCTCGACCGCGCTGGCGTCGTCGGAGGCCTTCGGGCTCGGCGCGTCGCCGACCATCTGGCTCAGCCCGCCGAGTGCGCCGCCCATGCCCTCCAGGGCCTTGGTCAGCTCGGCCGGCACGATCCACACCTTGTTGGCGGTGCCGTTGGCGATCTGCGGCAGGGCCTGGAGGTACTGGTAGGCGAGCACCTTCTGGCTCGGGTTGGCGGTGTGGATCGCGTCGAACACGGTCCGGATCGCCTTGGCCTGACCCTCGGCTTGGAGGATCCGGGCCTGGCGGTCACCGTCGGCGCGCAGCACCGCGGCCTGCTTCTCACCCTCGGCGGTGAGGATCTGCGACTGCTTGTGCCCCTCGGCGTTGAGGATCGCGGCACGGCGGTCCCGCTCGGCGCGCATCTGCTTCTCCATCGAGTCGCGGATGCTCGGCGGCGGCTCGATCGCCTTGATCTCTACCCGGGTCACCTTGATGCCCCACCGGCCGGTGGTCTCGTCCAGTACGCCGGACAGGTGCCGGTTGATCTCCTCGCGGCTGGTGAGCGCGCGCTCCAGGTCCAGCGAACCGATCACGTTACGCAGCGTGGTGACGGTGAGCTGCTCGATGGCCTGGAGGAAGTTGGAGATCTCGTAGGTGGCCCGGACCGAGTCGACCACCTTGAAGTAGAGGACGGTGTCGATCGACACGACCAGGTTGTCCGAGGTGATCACCGGCTGGGGCGGGAAGCTGACCACCTGCTCCCGCATGTCGACCTTGGTACGCACCGAGTCGATGAACGGCACGAGCAGGTTCAGACCCGGGTTCAGCGTGCGCTTGTAGCGACCCAGCCGCTCGACCACGTCCTGGCGCTGCTGCGGAACGATCCGCAGCGCCTTCGCCAGGGTGATCACCGAAATCAGCGCGATACCTATCAACAGGACGGGGAATACGAATTCCATCCGTTCACCTCTCCGCTTCGGGTAGCTCAGCGGGCGTCGCAACATCCCGCCAGACCAGGGCTACCGCTCCCTTGACCTGAATAACCTGCACCCGTTCGCCGGGGGCCAAAACCTGGGTGGCGTCGTAGGCTCGGGCGCTCCACACCTCGCCGTCGATCTTCACCATGCCCTTGTCGGAGTCGACCTGCTCCAACACCAGGGCGGTGGAGCCCTCGATCGCCTCGATGCCGAACGCGGTGTCGCCGCTCTCCATCGCCGACTGTTTGTGCCGCTGGATGACCGGCCGCGCGGCGAGCACGGTCAGCGCCGACACGGCGGCGAAGACCACCGCCTGCACCGCCACCGGAGCACCGAGCGCGGCGGCGCCGGCAGCGGCAAACGCACCGACCGCGAACATGATCAGAAACAGGGTCGCCGTGAAGATCTCAGCGACCGCCAGCACCACGCCCAGCACGATCCAGAACACGGCATCCATAACACGATCGTGACATGACAATGCACGTGTCATCGAATTGACATGATCGTAAGCTCCCGGTCACCACTATCCGAGGGAGAAAGATGTCTCTGCGTCCCGAAACCACCCGACAGGTCGACGCTCTGGTGGCCGACGCCCAGGTGGCCGGTCACGTTCCGTCGTTGATTCTCGGTGTGGTGCGCGACGGCACGCTGGCCCACGTGGCCACCGCCGGCAGCCATCCAGCACCCGACGCCGATCTCCAGTTCCGGATCGGTTCGATCACCAAGACGATGACCGCGGTGCTGATCATGCAGGAACGCGACGCCGGTCGGCTGGCCTTGGACGACCCGCTGCGGCGGCATCTGCCGGAGGCCGACGCGGCCGGGCCGGTCACCCTGCGGCAGATGCTCGGGCACATCAGCGGTCTCCAACGGGAGCCGGACGGGCCGTGGTGGGAACGCAGCGACGGCGTCGACCTGCCCACTCTGCTGGCCGGGTTCTCCGCCGCGAAGATCGCCCACCCGCCGCACCGCACGTTCCACTACTCCAACCTGGCGTACGCGTTGCTGGGCGGGGCGCTCGAACGGATCACGAAGACGCCGTGGGCACAGCTGTTGTCCGAGCGGATCCTCGACCCGCTGGGCATGGACCGCACCACGTACGCGCCCACCGCACCGTTCGCCCCCGGCTACGTGGTGCACCCGTGGCACGACACGCTGCGGGAGGAACCGCGTGCGGACACCGGGGCCATGGCGCCGGCCGGGCAGCTCTGGTCCACCGTCGCGGACCTGGCCCGCTGGGCGGCCTTCCTCGCCGAGCCCGATCCGGCCGTGCTCGCCCCGGAGACCGTCGACGAGATGTGCGTCCCGATGGCGATGATCGACCCTGATTCCTGGCGGGCCGGACCCGGACTGGGCCTGGCGCTGCACCGCGAGGGCGAGCGGGTGTATACCGGACACGGCGGCTCGATGCCCGGCTACCTCGCCGTGCTGGAGGTGCACCGGCCCAGTCGTACCGGGGTCGTCGGCTTCACCAACGCGTACTCCTTCCGCAGCGGCGGTCTCGGCACGCTCGGCCGGCAGCTGCTCACCCAGGTCCTGGACGCCGAACCGACGCCGGCCCGGCCGTGGCGCCCGGTCGACGCACCGCCCCCGGCCGACGTGGCCGCCCTCACCGGCCGCTGGTGGTGGATGGGCCTCCCGCTCGACGTCACCTGGGACGCCTCGACCGGCGACCTGCTCGGGACCATGCCGGGCGACCCGGTCAGTCGCTTCGTCCCGCAAGGCCCGGACCGGTGGCGGGCCGTCAGCGGCGAGGAGAACGGCGAGGTGCTGGCCGTGCTCCGCGACGACAACGGCACCCCGGTGGCGCTGGACATCGCCACCTTCGTCTTCACCCGCTCCCCCGACGACGCGCCGTAACCGGTCCCGACCCGACGACGTGACCGGTCCCGACCCGACGACGCGCCACGACCGGTTCCGACCCGGCGACCGGGGCCGGCACGGCACGGCACGCAGGTCGGGGCCGGCCGGTTGGGTCGGATGGCTCAGGGGGCGGTGGAGCGGACCACGACGGCGTCGGGGATCGGCGGGGCCGGTTCCGGTGGGCGGCGGGCCAGGCGGCGCACGGCCGTGTTGAGCACGGCGATCAACGGTACGGCCACCAGCGCGCCGACGATGCCGTCGAGCACCACACCGGCGGTCACCGCCAACACCACCGGCAGCGGGTGCAGGGCCACCGCCTTGCCCATGATCCAGGGTTGCAGGACGTTGCCCTCCAGCTGCTGCACCACGATCACCGCGCCGAGAATGGCCAGCGCGGTGACCCAGCCGCTGTCGACCAGGGCGACCAGCACTGCCACCGCGCCGGACAGGGTGGCACCGACGATCGGGATGAACGCGCCGAGAAACACCAACGCGGCCAGCGGGAAGGCGAACGGCACGTCGAACAGTACGAGCGCGATGCCGATGCCCAGCGCGTCGATGAAGGCCACCAGCACCGTGGCCCGGACGTACGCCACCAGGGTCAGCCAGGAGGCCCGACCGGCGTCGTCGGTCCGCCAGCGGGCGGCGACCGGGAGCATCCCGACCAGGAACCGCCAGATCCGGTCACCGTCGCGCAGGAAGAAGAACATGGCGAAGAGCACCAGCAGGGTGCCGGTGAACACCTCGACCACCGTGCCGGCGGTGTTGATCGCTCCGCTGGTCAGCGACTGACTGTTCTCGTTGATCCACCTCTGCCCGGCCTCGACGTACCCGTTGAGCTGACCGTCGGAGAGCCCGAGCGGGCCGTCGCGCAGCCAGTCCTGGATCTGCCCGATGCCGGCCGCGGCCCGCACGCTCAGATCCGGCAGACCGACGATGAACTGGTTGACCACAAGCGTCAGCGTGCCGACCACCGCGCCGAGCCCGCTGATCAGCACCACGGCGGTGGCCAGGGACCGGGGAACGCGCAGGCGCAGCAGCCAACCCACGGCCGGTGCCAACAACGCGGTGAGCAGCAGGGCGACCAGCAGCGGAACGATGACGATGCGAATGGCACCCATGAAGCGCAGCAGCGCCCAGCCGACGACCCCGATCACAATCAGGCGCCACGACCAGGCGGCGGCGATCCGGAGCGCCTTCGGCACGTCGGAGTCGTCGCGGCTGGTCGTCGAGCCGCCACCGTCGACGGGCGGTTCCGGTCGCCAGGGCAGCGGGTCGGGCCGGGCTTCCTCCGCCCGGATCGCGGCCCGTTCGCGCTGTCGCTCGCGGGCGGCGCGGACCGACTCACGTCCCGCCTGGAACGCCTGACGCACCCGCCGTCGCGGCTGCTCGAACCGACTCAACCGGCACCCCCGGGGAATGGTAGGGATCAGGCGGTACACCGTAGCGCTCTGCTGCCAGAACCGGGACACGCGTGCCCCGGGCGGCGTGCCGCAGTACGTCGACGACGACGGGCGGTCGACGGAGAAGCAGACCGCGAGCGGCCGGGATCAGACCGGCTCGGTCACGAAGTCGATCAATCGTTCCATGGCGTTGATCAGGGGGGTTTCCACCTCGGCGTAGGTGTTCACCCGGGACAGGATGTGCCGCCACATGTCGGCGGGCTCGGCGACGCCCAGCGCCGCGCAGACGCCTTCCTTCCACGGCCGCCCCGGCGGCACCACCGGCCACGCCCGGATGCCCAGGGCCGCCGGCTTCACCGCCTGCCACACGTCGACGTACGGGTGCCCGGTGACGAGCACGTGCGGCGAGGTCACCCGGGCCACGATCCGGCTCTCCTTCGAACCGGGCACCAGATGGTCGACCAGAACACCTAGCCGCCGGTGCGGGGCCGGCCCGAAGTCGCGTACCGCGGCGTCCAGGTCGTCGATACCCTCCAGCGGCTCCACCACCACGCCCTCGATGCGCAGGTCGTCGCCCCAGATCCGCTCGACCAGGGCGGCGTCGTGCACACCCTCCACCCAGATCCGGCTGGCCCGGGCGACGCGGGCACGGACCCCGTCCACCGCGATCGAACCGGAGGCGGTACGCCGACGCGCGGCCGGCACCGGTGCCCGGACGGGCCGGCGCAGGGTGACCGGCCGGCCGTCGAGCAGGAACGCGGCCGGACGCAGCGGGAAGTTGCGCCGCTTACCGTGCCGGTCCTCCAGCACGACCGCACCGGACTCGAAACCCACCACCGCGCCACAGAAGCCCGAATCGGCGTCCTCGACCACCAGGTCGGTCTCGGCGTCGACCTCCGGAATCACCGTTCGACGCCGCCAGTTCCCCGCCAACACGTCCTCGCCATACCGCCGCCCCATCCCACGCACGCTAGTCCCCTCACCCCCACCCCACACCTCGACCCGCCGCCCACCCCACCCCTCCCTCCCCTCCCCTCCCCGCCCCGCCCCGCCCCGAGGACCCACCCCCACCCCGAGGACCCACCCCAGGACGCACCCCGGTCCCCGCCGCGACCCGCCCGGGACCGTCGATCTTGCAGAAGTTGTCGCCGCGAAAGGCGCATAGCAGACGTAACGGCGACCAAAACTGCAAGATCGACGGCGTGGGAGGGCGGAGAGGGGGCAGGTGGGTGGGGGTGGGGCGCGGCAGCCGAGACAGGGGCGGGCGTGAGCACGTACTCTTTCGGCATGTCCACCCCCGCTGCGGGTGCGGCCATCCTCGCGCCGCGCCGGTCGAGCCGGTTCGTTGCCTGGGTGCGCGCATGGCGCGCCGGGCTGGTGCCCTTTGACGAGGTCGCCGACGAGGTCGCCGGCGACGAGGAGCACCACGTCGCCGACGCGCCCGGCACCTGGACGGACGTGCCGTTGCGGGAGGCCCTGCCCACCCTGGCCAAGCTCTCGCCGGACGAGATCCGGCTGGTGCTGCCGGCACCGGGCGACCCTCGTGGCCTGCCCGGCCCGGGTGACTTCGCCGGGGCCGCGCTGCTCGCCGGTGAGGCGGTCGTCGCCGGCGCGATGGGCCTGATCCCCGAGGTACGGGTGCACACCTCCGGCTCCGGGGACACCTTCGAGACGGTGCTCTGGCGGGTCTACCCGCTGCCGGCGAACGCCCCGGCCGCCTCGCTCACCCTGCCCGGCGCCGCCGAGGCGGAGGCGGAGCTGGCCGCCGCGCTGGCCGACACGACGGCGGCGCTGACCCGACTCGACGTCGCCCAGTGGCGTCCCGAGCTGGCCGGTGCTCTGGAGGCGTTGCGCCGCCCGGACGGCACCACCGACCTGCCGCCCGGATTCGACCCACGGGCCCGCCGGCTGTTCGCCCGGGCCGCCGTACTCGACCGGGTGCTCGCCCTGGCCGGGCACGCCGCACCCGGCGGCGCGGTCAACAACCACGAGGCCCAGCAGCGCGATGCCGCCCTGCGCCCGCTGACCACCGCCTGCCGCCAGGCGCTCGTCGCCGCCTGCAACGCCCCGCTACGCCCGTAGCGCGGGTGTCAGCGGTTCAGGAAGGGTCGATGGCCTGCGACGCGTCGGGCACAAGGTGAACGTGATCGAGCCGGGTTACACCCGCACCAACTTCCTGCGTACGTCGTCGCTGAGCCTGCCTGAGGCGACCGTGGCCGGCTACCAGGCGATCCGTGAGATGACCGAGGCGCACCTGGCCATGCCGGGCACCCAGCTCGGCGACCCGGTCAAGGCGGCCACCGCCATCATCACGGTCGCCGACACGGGCCAGGCACCCCTGCACCAACTGCTCGGCCCCGACTCGTACGGCATGGCCAGAAACCGCGTCGAGGCCCTGACCAGCGACATCGAGGCCGGCCGTGAGCTCGCCTTCAGCACCGACATCACGCAGAGCTGACCGCTGCGCGGTGGCCTGCCGGGTCCCATCCCGTGGGTCCGGTCGGCTGCTGCGCTCATCCCCTGCGCGACGGGCAACGGGTGGACAGCACGGCCGGTACGGTTCGGCGCATGTCGTATGTCACCTCCCGGGACGGGACGCGGATCGCCTACCAGCGCGACGGCGTCGGCCCGCCGCTGATTCTCATCGACGCGGCCGGGCACTACCGCGCCAACAGCCCGCTGGAAGAGCTGGCCGAGCTGCTGGCGTCCGACTTCACGATCTACCGGTACGACCGGCGCGGGCGGGGAGGCAGCGGCGACACGCCGCCGTACGCCCCGCAACGCGAGGTCGAGGATCTCGCCGCGCTGATCGCCGAGGCCGGCTCACCCACCTCGCTGTACGGGTACTCCTCCGGCTGTCTGCTCGCCCTGCACGCGGCCGACGCCGGTCTCGACGTTCGACGGTTGGCCCTGCTGGAGCCGCCGCTCAGCCTCGACGACGACTCCGCCGAGCAACGTGCGTTCACCGCGAAGCTGCGCGAGTTGACCGGCGAGGAGGCGGTGACGTTCTTCCTGACCAGCATCGGCGTACCGGATGATCTGCTGGCCGGGATGCGCGGCACCCCGCATTGGACGGCCATGGTCTCGGTCGCGCACACCCTGGCGTACGACAGCCTGCTCAGCGAAGCCACCGACGCGACGCTGCTGCGCCGGGTGACCACGCCGACGCTGGTCCTGCACAGCGCCGGCAGCACGGCCGACCTGAGCGCGATGGCCGCCACCACTGCCGCCCTGCTGCCCGCCGCCGAACAACGCAGCCTGCCCGGCGAGTGGCACGGCGTACCGGCGGCCACCGTGGCCCCGGTCGTCGCCGACTTCCTCCGCCGCGACCCGGCGCAGCACTGACGCCGGGCGCGACCTGACGCCCGTCGCGAACATGACGCCCGTCGCTACCTGATGCCCGTCGCGTCAGATCTCGTCGATCAGGTCGGCCACCGAGTTGACGATGCGCGACGGCCGGTACGGGTAGCGTTCCGCCTCCGTGCGGGTGCTGATGCCGGTCAGCACCAGGATGGTCTCCAACCCGGCCTCCAGCCCGCAGAGGATGTCGGTGTCCATCCGGTCGCCGATCATCGCGGTGCTCTCCGAGTGCGCGTCGATGGTGTTCAACGCCGAGCGCATCATCATCGGGTTGGGCTTGCCGACGAAGTACGGCTCCACCCCGGTCGCCTTCGAGATCATCGCCGCCACCGAGCCGGCGGCCGGCAGGGCCCCCTCGACCGACGGGCCGGTGGCGTCGGGGTTGGTGCAGATGAACCGCGCCCCGTCGTTGATCAGCCGAATCGCCTTGGTGATCGCCTCGAAGCTGTAGGTGCGGGTCTCCCCCAGCACCACGTAGTCGGGCGCGAAGTCGCTGAGCACGTAGCCGACCGCGTGCAGCGCCGTGGTCAGCCCGGCCTCCCCGATCACGTACGCGGTGCCGCCCGGCCGCTGATCGGCCAGGAACTGGGCCGTGGCCAGCGCGGAGGACCAGATCGCCTGCTCCGGCACGTCCAGACCCATCCGGGCGAGGCGGGCCCGGAGGTCACGCGGGGTGTAGATGGAGTTGTTGGTCAGCACCAGGAACGGCTTGCCGGAGGCCCGCATCCGCTTGATGAACTCCGGGGCGCCCGGCACCGGCTGGCCCTCGTGCACCAGCACACCGTCCATGTCGGTGAGCCAACTCTCGACGGGTTTACGGTCTTGCATGCTCGTCTCCGCAGGGGTGTCGGGGGGTGGTCGCCAGGGCCGGTCAGGACGGACGGCGGGGCGGGACGCAACAGACCGAGGGGCAGGTGTCCCACATCGGCAGCTCGCCGAGACGGCGACGCCTGTCGGCCCCGGCCGGGTCGATGCGTTCCTGCACCAACTCCCGCACCATTGTCACGAAGCGGGGGTCGGTGCCCGGGGTTTCCGCGCGGACGTACTCCAGGCCGAGCCGGGTGGCCGTGTCCCGCGCCTCGGTGTCGAGGTCCCAGATCACCTCGAGGTGGTCGGAGACGAAACCGATCGGGCTGACCACCACGGCGGTGACGCCCTTCGCGGCGAGGGCGGTCAGGTGATCGTTGATGTCCGGCTCCAGCCACGGCACGTGCGGCGGACCGGAGCGGCTCTGCCACACCAGGTCGTAGGGCAGGTCGGGGGCGGCGGCCGTGTGCACCAGCCGGGCCGTCTCGGTGAGCTGCGCGGTGTACCGGCCGCCGTGCGGGCCGGCACTGTCCGCCATCGACACGGGTACGGAGTGTGCGGTGAAGACCAGTCGGGTGTGGTCCCGGCGGGCCGGGTCGAGCCGGCTCAGCGCTGCCCGTACCGCGTCGATGTGCGGCTCGACGAAGCCGGGATGGTCCCAGAACTGGCGGATCTTCTCGATCACCGGCGCGTCCGGACCGACCGCGGCTCGGGCGGCGGTGATGTCCTCCTGGTACTGCCGGCACGAGGAGTACCCGCCGAAGGCGCTGGTGACGAAGGCCAACGCCCGCCGTACGCCGTCGTCGCGCATCTGCGCGAAGGTGTCGGCGAGCATCGGGTGCCAGTTCCGGTTGCCCCAGTACACCGGCAGGTCGAGACCGTGGGCGGCGAAGTCGGCGCGGACCGCGGCGAGCAGGTCCCGGCACTGCTGGTTGATCGGGGAGACACCGCCGAAGTGCTGGTAGTGCTCGGCGACCTCGGCCAGGCGTTGCGGCGGGATGCCCCGCCCCCGGGTCACGTTCTGCAGGAAGGGCAGCACGTCGTCGGGCCCTTCCGGGCCGCCGAAGGACACCAGCACCACCGCGTCGTACGCCATGGTCCCATTCTTGCCCCTGCCAGGCGGCGATCGGGCAACGCCCCCGGGTCCCGGCCGTTAAGAGGGGCCCCCTGCTCTACCGCAGGCGTTAACAGGGGGCCCTTCCTTGCACCTACGCGCCGATGGCGTGATAGCCGCCGTCGACGTGGACGATCTCGCCGGTGGTGGCGGGGAACCAGTCCGACAGCAGCGCCAGGCAGGCCCGGGCGGCCGGCTCCTGGTCGGCGAGGTTCCAGCCCAGCGGGGCCCGCTCGGACCAGGCGTCCTCGAACTGCTCGAAGCCGGGGATCGACTTGGCGGCCATCGTCCGCAGCGGCCCGGCGGCGACCAGGTTGCTGCGGATGCCCTGCTTGCCCAGGTGCAGGGCGAGGTAGCGGGAGGTGGACTCCAGGCCGGCCTTGGCCACACCCATCCAGTCGTACACCGGCCAGGCCTGGGTGGCGTCGAAGGTCAACCCGACCACCGCACCGCCCGGCGACATCAGCGGCAGCGCCGCGGTGGCCAGCGACTTGTAGGAGTACGTGGAGACGTGCAGTGCGGTGGCCACGTCCTCCCAGGAGGCGTCGAGGAACCCGCCGCCGAGGCAGCTCTGCGGGGCGAACCCGATCGAGTGCACCACCCCGTCGAGGCCGTCGACGTGCTCACGAACCTTGTCGGCGAGCCCGGCGAGGTGTTCGGAGTTGGTCACGTCCAGCTCGATCACGGGTGCCGTCTCGGGCAGCCGCCTGGCGATCCGCTCCACAAGCGAAAGCCGGCCGTACCCGGTCAGCAGGACCTGGGCGCCGTTCTCCTGGGCGAGCTTGGCCACCGAGAAGGCGATGGAGGCGTCGGTGATGACGCCGCTGACGAGCAGCCGCTTACCGGCCAGCAGTCCGGACATTATGCTCATTCCTCCGTACTCACGTTCAGTGGCCGGCTCGGCTCAGTGACCCATGCCCATGCCGCCGTCGACCGGGATGACCGCGCCGGAGATGTAACCGGCGCTGTCGCCGGCCAGCCAGGTGACGGCCGCGGCGACCTCCTCCGGGCTGGCCATCCGGCCCGCCGGGATGGAACTGAGGATCTCCGCCTTGCGCTCGGCGGAGAGGTCGGCGGTCATGTCGGTCTCGATGAAGCCGGGCGCGACGACGTTGGCGGTGATGTTGCGGGTGCCCAGCTCGCGGGTGATCGAGCGGGCAACTCCGACCAGGCCGGCCTTGCTGGCCGCGTAGTTGACCTGGCCGGGGCCGCCGGAGAGGCCGACCACCGAGGAGATGAAGATCATGCGGCCCCACCTGGCCCGCAGCATCTTCGACGACGCCCGCTTGGCGCAGCGGTACGCCCCGGTCAGGTTGGTGTCCAGCACCCGGGTGAACTGCTCCTCGGACATCCGCAGCAGCAGCGTGTCGTCGGTGATGCCGGCGTTGGCGACAAGCACCTCCACCGGGCCGAACTCCGCCTCCACGGCAGCGAAGGCCGCGTCGACCGACTCGCTGTCGGTGACGTCGCACCGCACGCCGAAGATCCCGTCGGGCGCTCCGCTGCCCCGGTGCGTGATCGCCACCCGGTCACCCTGCTTGGCAAAGGCCTGCGCGATGGCCAGCCCGATGCCGCGGTTGCCGCCGGTGACCAAGACAGTTCGAGACACGTACGTCCCCTCCAAAGATCGCTGCGGGTTGGAGACTAGGCGCTACCGCACAGTAATCGCTAACCCGACCCACGTCACCGCACGTACGGTGATCACTTCCACCTCGGACGACGGACGGCGTCGACGGCAGTTCATCCCGCCGTCGACCGGTCGCGGCCAGCCTTTCCGGTCTCCGCCACCGGCCGGAGGCGGGCAGTCGTATCCCGGGGTCCGGCGGTGGGTCGGCCGGATGCGCCCGCTTCGATCGCGGGTGTACGCTGACTCCCGCTTGCGGGTCGCACGGCGGCCCGTACCGCCCGGACCGACCCGACTTCAGGAGGTGATCGCTGTGCCAGATAGCGATCCTCCCAGTCGTGGCCGGGCCGACCGCCAGTCACGCTGAGTATCCCTCCGCCTGAGCTGGCCCGCTCCCCGCGCACCCCGCCACCGCCGTCCGGCCCACAAGCCGGTCGAGCCTGCGGGTGCCACCCGGAAGCCCCCCGGTCACGACTTCGTGTGTGTGCGTCCCCGATTCACTCCTCGCCGGTCCACCCGTGTCCCGGGCCGACGAACCGCTCACCCCGGAGCCTGTCATGAGCCGCTACGTCGCCCCGCTGGGTTTCACCCTCGCCGCCGTCTGGGTTGCCGTCCTGTTCGTCCTCGCCAGCGGCAACCACTGACCACCCACGCCCCTCAACAGCCCCGAGTCCCGCACCATCGCACCAACCCGCGCGCTGACGCCGCCGGGGCGGGGGTGCGGGGTCAGAGCATGCGGGAGGACCAGAGGAGGCTGGTGGCGCCGGCGCAGAGGGCGAGCAGCAGTGCGATGCCCGCGTACCACTGGGTGATCTCGCGGGCTTCGGTGCGGAAGCCGATCGAGCTGCCCATGTCCTGGTACACCTGCTTCAACTCACTCACCGAAGCGGCCTCGTAGAAGTAGCCCTCGGTCGTCTCGGCCAGCGCGGCCAGCGCCATCCGGTCCACCGGTACCCGTTGCAGTTGTCCGCCGATGGCAACGTGGCCGGCGTCGGTGCCGAACGCGATGGTGGAGACCGGCACGTTCGCCGCCTGCGCCGCGGCAGCGGCCTCCTCCACCGATCGGCCGGCCGTGCGGAAGCCGTCGGAGAGCAGCACGATCCGGGCCGGCGGGATGCCGGCCGCACCGTCGGCCGGGACCGACCGGATCGCCTCCAGGCAGGTGAAGACCGCTTCCCCGGTCGCCGTCGCCTCGGCCAGCACCAGGCCGTCGATCGCGTTGGTCACCGCCGGGCGGTCCTTGGTCGGCGGCACCAGCACGTTCGCCGACTTGGCGAAGGAGACCAGGCCCACGTTGTACGTCTCGGGCAGTTCCCGGACGAACTGTTTGGCCGCCTCCTGGGCCCCTTCCAGCCGGGTCGGCGACACGTCGTCGGCCTGCATCGACAGTGACACGTCGATGGCCAGCATGATGGTGGCGCGTTCGAGCGGTTCCCGGGTGTCCATCGCCGGGCGGGCCAGGGCGCCGGCCAGCACCAGCAGGGCGAGCAGGAACGCGGTCGCCGGCACGTGCCGCCGCCAGCCCAACCCCTTCGGGGCCACGGTACGCAGCAGGTCCACGTTGGTGAACCGCATCGCGTAGTCCCGGCGACGCAGCTGACGCCAGACGTAGAGCGCGGCCAGGGCGAGCACCGGCAGTACGGCCAGCAGCCACCACGGTTGGAGCAGTCGGATCATCGTGTCGTCCCCCGGGTACGCGCGTGCCGTTGCGCGGCGACGAAGCGCACCATGTCCAGCAGCCAGTCTCGGTCCGTACGCAGTCGTAGGTGTGCGGCACCGGCGGCCCGCATCGCGGCGGAGATCTCCGCCCGTTGGGCGGCTGCCGCAGCCGCGTACCGGTGCCGCAGGCTCGGGTCGGCGGTCTGTACCTCGTGCAGTTCCCCGGTCTCCGGGTCGACGACCGGAAGGACCCCTACATCGGGCAGCTCCAGTTCGCGCGGGTCGACCACCTCGATCGCCAGCACGTCGTGGCGTACCCGCAGTTTGCGCAGCGGGCGGGCCCACTGGGTGGGCGGGGCGAGGAAGTCGGAGATGACCACCGCGACGCCACGCCGTCGGGGCGGGCGGTTGAGCATGTCCACCAGGGCGCCGAGGTCGCTGCGGCCGGGCCGGCTCTCGGTGGCGGCGATGGCGCGCAGCATGCCCTGCGCCTCCTTGCGCCCGGAGCGGGCCGGCATCCGGACCAGTCGCCCCGGCCCGACCGGCACGGGTGGCGACCGGCGACCCCGGCGCGGCGCGGGCACCTCGTCGCCGCTGCCGACCACCGCGCCGATGCGGTTGCCGCCGCGTACGGTCAGGTGGGTGATGGCCGCCGCCGCGGCGATCACCACGTCCCGTTTGAGCCACCGGCCGGTGCCGAAGTCCAGGCTCGCCGACAGGTCCACCGCCAGCCAGGTCTCCAGTTCCCGGTCGGCCACCGTACGCCGCACGTGCGGCGTGGTGGTGCGGGCGGTGACCGGCCAGTCCATCCGGCGTACGTCGTCGCCGGGGCGGTACTCCCGCGACTCCCCCGCCTCGCTGCCCGGGCCGGGCAGCAGGCCGGCGTAGTCGCCCTGCAACAGGCCGTCGAGCTTGCGGGTGACAAGCAGTTGCAGTCGGGACAGCACCGCGCCGGAGCGGTTGTCCGTCGCGTCGGGTGCGCGTTGCCGGTGGCCGGCGGGAGGGGTGGTGGAGGTCACGGCCGCTGCCCGGGCCACCCCGAGGTCGGTGCCACCGCGGCCGGTGGTGTCGGGGTCGCCTGCTGCCGGGGCGCCACGGACGGCATCGGGATGGTCGACATCACCCGGTGCACCACGTGGTCGGCCGGCACGTCGTCGGCGAGCGCGTCGTAGCTGAGCACCAACCGGTGCCGCAGGATGTCCGGCGCGATGTCCTGCACGTCCTGCGGCAGGGCGTAGTCGCGGCCGCGCAGCAGGGCCAGCGCCCGGGTCGCCCGGACCAGCCCGAGCGAGGCCCGTGGGCTGGCACCGTACTGGATCAGTTGCGCCACGTCGGGCATGCCGTGCTCCGCGGGCGTACGCGTGGCCAGCACCAGCCGTACCGCGTAGTCGACGAGCGCGTTGTGTACGAACACCTGGTCGGCCTTGTTCTGCAGGGCGATCAGGTCGTCGGTGTCGAACACGGCGGTGGGCTCGGGTGGCGCCACGCCCATCCGGTAGACGATCTCCCGCTCCTCGGCGTCGGTCGGATAACCCACGACGATCTTCATGAGGAAGCGGTCCCGCTGCGCCTCCGGCAGCGGGTAGACCCCCTCCTGCTCGATCGGGTTCTGCGTCGCCATCACCAGGAACGGGTTCGGCACCCGGTGACTCTCCCCGCCGATGGAGACCTGCCGCTCGCTCATCACCTCCAGCAGCGCCGACTGCACCTTGGCCGGTGCCCGGTTGATCTCGTCGGCGAGCAGGAAGTTGACGAAGACCGGCCCCAACTCGACGTCGAACTTCTCGCTGGACTGTCGGTAGATCCGGGTACCCATGATGTCGGCCGGCACCAGGTCCGGGGTGAACTGCACCCGGGCGAACGAGCCACCGACGACCTTGGCCAGGGTTTCCACCGCCAGCGTCTTGGCCACCCCCGGCACGCCCTCCAGCAGACAGTGCCCCCGGGCGAGCAGGGCCACGAACATCCGCTCCACCATCCGGTCCTGCCCGACGATCACCCGTTTGATCTCGAACAGGGCCCGCTCCAGCAGGCCCGCGTCCTGCGCCGGGGTGGTCGGCGCGCCGGGCGTCTGCGGCAGGGTCCCGTTCGGCGTCGGGGCGTCGGGCGTGGTCGGCTGGGCCACCGGTCCTCCACAGCATGAATCGGTCGTCGCGGCGTGTGCGCTACCAAGCCTCGCATGCCCGGCTCGGTACGGACGGCGGGAGCGACCGATTTTCGCCACGCCATCCGTCGCCACGCCAATCGCCGATCACCAGTGGACAGATGACGCCCCGGCGTGTGTACCATTCATCCGTCGCCGGGCGGCTTCCCCCGTGGTCGCCCGGCGCTCAATTCTTCTCCTCGTCCGCCGCCCTAGACTGGCCGGGATGAGCGAGCCCGATCCCCCCACCACGGCCCTGGTCTGTTCGGCCCGTGGGTGTCACGCCCCGGCCGAGTGGTCACTTCGGTGGAACAATCCGCGCCTGCACCAGCCCGAGCGACGCAAGACCTGGCTCGCCTGCGACGCGCACCGTGGTCATCTCGGTGACTTCCTCACCGCGCGGGGCTTCCTGCGCGAGGTCGCCCCGCTGACCGAATCGCCTACGCTTCAAGAGTGGAACGAAAGGCCCGTCCCGTGAGCGCGAGGAGTGAGCTTGCGAGCCCCGCAGTCGCGAACGAAAGGCCCGTCCCGTGAGCGGTGAGCAGGTGGGTGGCCAGGTGCCGGCGTCGGCTGTCGGGCAGCCCGGCCCGCTTGAGCCGTGGCCGAACACCGTCCGGTGGCAGTCGATCTCGTCCGATCTGATCTGGGTGGAGTTGCTGCGGCTGTCCGGCGTGGTGGTCGTACTGTCGATCATGATCGGGGTCGCCTGGGGGTTCACCGGTGCCTGGCCCTTCGGCCTGGCACTCGGCGTGGTCCTGGTGTTCGCCGTCTGGCGGGCGGTGACAATCGTCCGGGCCGTGCGTGCCTGGGGCTACGCCGAACGGGAGAACGACCTGCTGGTGCGGCACGGGCTGCTGGTCCGCCGGCTCTCCATCGTGCCGTACTCGCGGATGCAGTTCGTCGATGTCAGCGCGGGTCCGCTGGAGCGGGCCTTCGACCTGGCCACCGTGCAGCTGCACACCGCCGCGGCGGCCAGCGACGCCCGGGTGCCGGGTCTTCGGCCCGCGGAGGCGTCCCGGTTGCGCGACCGGCTCACGGCGCTCGGCGAGGACCGGGCGGAAGGGCTGTGAGCGACCACACCGGCTGGGACTCGGAGCGCGCCACGCCATCACCCGGCACCACCCCGCCATCCGAATCGCCGACGGGTCTCCCCCCGGCCGGGCCACCGGTCGGACCACCACCGGCAGGAGCGCCAGGGGGCTGGCCACCGCCGGGGTGGCAATCGCCCGGCTGGCAACCACCCGCCGGGCCGCCGGTCGGGCCGCCGCCGGCGGGGTATCCGCTCGGGTATCTACCAGGTGCGGTGCCGCCGCAGTATCCACCCGACGGGTGGTCGGGGCAGCCGGGCGCGGCACAACAGGCCCGGCAGCGGCTGCATCCGTTGAGCCCGGTGCTGCACAGCGCGAGGTCGCTGGTGGTGGTCATCGCCGGGCTGTCCTGGTCGACGTTGTCCCGGGTCGGCTTCGGCTGGTTCGCGGCGATGGTGACCGTGATCGTCCTGGGCGCTGCGGTGCTGGCCGTGGTGAGTTGGTACAACACCGGCTATCAGGTGGTGGGCCGCGAGCTGCGGATCCACGAGGGGCTGCTCTGGCGGCGGACACGTGCGATCCCACTGGAGCGCCTCCAGGCCGTCGAGGTCGTCCGACCGCTGCTCGCCCAGCTCACCGGGCTGGCCGAGCTGCGGCTGGAGGTGGTCGGCGGAGGTAAGACCGAGGCGCCGTTGGCCTTCCTCAGCGTCACCGAGGCGTCCGCGTTGCGGCAACGCCTGCTGTCGCTGGCGGGCCGACCGTCTGCCGGGGCACCGGCTGCCGGGGTGCCGGGGGGCGCGCCACCGTACGCACCGACGGCCACGCCGGCCAGTGCCGAGCCGTCGACCGGCCGGCCACTGCACTCCGTACGCAACCAGGATCTGCTGGTCAGCCAGTTGCTGACCCCGCAGGCGTTCCTGCTGCCGTTCGGTGTGGTCTTCGTGGCCGCGCAGTTCCTGTCCGAGGGCACCTGGTCGTTCATCGCGGTGGCGAGCACGTTGACCGCGATGGCGGGCATCGTGTTGCAACCGGTACGCCGGGTCCTCGACGACTGGCAGTTCCAACTGGCTCGCGACGACGACCGCCTGCGCATCCGCAACGGCCTGTTGGAGACCAGGGTGCAGACCGTACCGCTGCACCGGGTGCAGACCATCGGGGTGACCTGGCCGCTGCTCTGGCGGTTCAAGGGCTGGTTGCGGCTGCGCCTGGAGGTGGCCGGCTACACCGCCGGCGAGCCGGACCAGCGCAGCCGGCCGGATCGTCTGCTGCCGGTCGGTGACCTGCCCACCGCCGAGGCGATCGTGGCCGAGGTGCTGCCGGGGGTCGACCTGTCGGCGCTGCCGCTGACGCCGCCGCCGGTACGGGCCCGCTGGCTCAACCCGCTCAGCCGTCAGGTGCTCGGCGCAGGCCTCACCGGGCAGGTCTTCGCGGTGCGTTCCGGCCTGCTCACCCGCCAGGTGACAGTCGTGCCGTACGCCCGGTTGCAGAGCGTCCGGGTGGTGCAGGGGCCGTTGCAGCGCCGGCTGCGCCTGGCCACGGTGCACGCCGACACGGCGGGCGGAGCCGGGGCCGCGGCGGTGGACCGGGATCTCGCCGAGGCGTGGGCGCTGGCGGCGGAGTTGTCCGCACGCGGTCACGCCGCCCGCCAACAGGAGTGATCATGCAGCGCCGGCCGGCAGCGGCGGGTCGCGGTTGTTCGGGCCCTGATCGAGCGTGATGGTGGCCGGCTGCACGCCCAGGTCGGGGCGAGCACCTACGCTGTGGCCATGCAGGAGCAGCTGGATCGTGTCCTGACGCCGGGCCTGGCGGCCCGGGTCGAGTTGACCGTCACCGACAACGACACCGCCCAGGCCGTCGGCTCCGGTGACGTGCCCGTGCTCGGCACCCCACGGGTGCTCGCGCTGGCCGAGGCGGCGACCGTGGCGGCGACCGCCCGTCACCTGCCCGCCGGGACGACCACCGTCGGCACCCGCGTCGAACTGGAGCACCTGGCCGCGACGCCGGTGGGCCGTACGGTGGCGGCGCAGGCCCGGCTGACGGCTGTCGACAAACGGCGGCTGACCTTCGAGGTGACAGTCGTGGAGGGCGAGCAGACGATCGCGCAGGGACGGGTGGAGCGGGTGGTGGTCGACCGGCACCGCTTCATCGAGCGGGCGGGCGGGTCGTCATGACCGGCGGTTTCGTCGAGGTCGCCGACCGGGTGCTGGTGCTGCGGGAGCCGTTGCTCGCGGTAAACGTCACGCTGGTGCTGGGCGACGGGGAGGCGCTGCTTGTCGACACCCTGTCCACCGTCGGGCAGGCGGTCGAGCTCTCCGCCGCCGTACGTGCGGTCACCGGTGATCCGTTGACCCTGGTCAACACCCATCACCACTTCGACCACTGCTTCGGCAACGCCACCCTCGCCGGCGACCCGCCGCGCCCGATCTGGGCGCACGAACTGGCCGCGGCGGCGTTGCGCGACGACCCGCAACGGCTCCGCCGCGAGGCGTACGCGGAACTGCGCGACGAGCACCCCGGGCTGGCCGACGAACTGGCCGAGGTCACCGTGCTGGCACCCACCCACACCGTCCACACCGAGGCCACCCTCGACATCGGGGGCCGGCAGGTGGTGTTGCGCCATCCCGGTCGGGGGCACACCGACGCCGATCTCGTGGTGCACGTACCCGACGCCGACGTGCTGGTCGCCGGTGATCTGGTCGAGCAGTCCGGGCCACCCGCATTCGAGGATTCCTACCCGTTGCAGTGGCCCGACGCGCTGGCCGAACTGCTGCGCTGGACGACCGACTCGACGGTGGTGGTGCCGGGGCACGGTACGCCGGTGGACGCCGACTTCGTCCGGGCACAGCACGCCCAGTTGGTCGAGTTGGCCTGGCTGATCCGGGCCGGGCACACCGGTTCGACGCCACCGGAACGGGTCGCCGCCGATGCACCGTTCCCGGCCCGCCCCGCGCTGCTGGCCGCCCGCCGCGGCTACGCCGAACTGGACGGCACCGCCTGACCTGACGCCGGGCGCGCGTGACCTGATGCGGGCCGCACCTGTGGTGCCGACCTGGTACAGGGCCCGCTTAGCCTGATGCGGGGCGCGCCTGGCCCGGTCAGGTGGGGAAGCGGTCGGCAACCTCGGCTCGGGTGGGCATGGCGACGGCGCCGCCGGCACGCTCGCAGACCAGCCCGGCGACACGCAGCGCGAAGGCGACCCGCTCGGTCCACCCCGTCGGGTCGGTCGGCTCACCGGCGACCAGCAGGTCGGCGACGAGGGCGGCCAGCACCGAGTCACCCGCTCCGGTGGCGTCGACGGCTGTCACGCGCGGCGCTGGCACCCGTACCGGATCGGCACCGGCGGCGGCGAGCACCGCGCCGGCGGCACCGAGGGTGACCACGACGGTGCCCGCCCCCAACTCCCGCAGGTAGGCGGCCACACCCTCGACCGGCTCGCCCGGATAGAGCGCCTCCGCGTCGGCGCTGCTCAGCTTGACCAGGTGTGCCCCGGCGGCGAACTCGGCGACCACCTCGCGCAGGGCGACCAGGGCCGCCGGGCCGGACAGCAGCCGTGGCCGGACGTTGGGGTCGAACACCCGCAGGCCGGTCGCCAGCGACCAGGCCCGCCGCGCGGCGGCCAGCGGCCCCGGCGACAACAGCACGATCGAGCCGCAGGAGAGCACGTCCGCGCCCTCGATCAGCGCGACGTCGAGATCGTCCGGCTTCAACAAGGCGTACGACGGCGGTTCGCCGTAGAAGCGGAAGTCCGGCTCGGCGCCGGTGAAGGTGGCCACGGCCAACGTGGTCGGTACGGCGGCGGTGACCGTACCGGCCAGGCCGACCCCGGTGGCGGTGAGGAAGGTGCGGATCCGCTCGGCCAGGGCGTCGTCGCCGAGCGAGCCGACGAACTGCGCCGCACCGCCGAGCCGGGCGATGCCCACCGCGACGTTCAGCGGGGCACCGCCGATGGCCTGCCGGTAGACCGGCACGCCGTCGCATTCCGTGTCGAGCAGGTCGACGAGGGCCTCGCCGAGCACCACCGCGTATCCCATCGAGCCGTTCCCTCCCGTCGGCAGTCGTACGGCTCAGGCTGGCACAGTGCGGGCGGGTCGGGCGCGCAAGCCGCGGTATTGGACGTGGGTGGAAATCGGACATCGAGAAATGACTATTGCGCCGTTGCGCCCGGCATGCTGGGATAGGTAGTGCCGGGTGACGCGGGGCTGCGCGTCACCGGCGCCGGGTTCATCGCACGCGAGGGCATTTACGCGTCGACCGAATGCTGACGGCACCCGCCTGTTGGGCCATCCGCCCTGGGCGCAGGTAGCCGCATCGATCGCATCCGCCACAGCAGC
This sequence comes from Micromonospora gifhornensis, assembly GCF_016863515.1. GTDB lineage: Bacteria > Actinomycetota > Actinomycetes > Mycobacteriales > Micromonosporaceae > Micromonospora > Micromonospora gifhornensis. The sequence goes on along the minus strand of NZ_BOPA01000019.1, from coordinate 130,611 downwards.
GGGTCAGACGTACCTCGTCACCCCGCGCGTTCCGGCGGGGCCACCAAACCGGTGTCCCCGCGAGTCAGGAGAACCTGTGCACCGTCCTCGTCTGGCCGCGATGTTCTTCGCGGCCGTCACCCTCGCTGCGAGCGCGGTCGTCGCCGTGACCGCCAGCCCCGACCCGGCCGCCGCGCACGGCGCGGCGATGACGCCGGGTGCCCGTACCTACCTCTGTTGGCGTGACGGGCTCTCCCCCACCGGCGAGATCCGTCCGCAGAACCCGGCCTGTGCGGCGGCTGTCGCGCAGAGCGGTACGAACTCCCTCTACAACTGGTTCAGCGTGCTGCGTTCGGACGCCGGCGGTCGCACCACCGGCTTCATTCCGGACGGGCAGCTGTGCAGCGGCGGCGCGACCGGTTTCCGCGGCTTCGACCTGGCCCGCAACGACTGGCCGTTGACCCACCTGACCGCCGGTCGCTCCATGGAGTTCCGGTACAGCAACTGGGCCCACCACCCGGGCACGTTCTACTTCTACGTGACCAAGGACAGCTGGAGCCCGACCCGGGCCCTTGCCTGGGACGACCTGGAGGCGCAGCCGTTCCTGACGGTGACCAACCCGCCGCAGCGCGGCGCGGTCGGCACCAACGACGGTCACTACTACTTCACCGGCACCCTGCCGGCGAACAAGAGTGGCCGGCACATCATCTACTCCCGCTGGGTCCGTTCGGACAGCCAGGAGAACTTCTTCGGCTGCTCCGACGTGGTCTTCGACGGCGGTAACGGTGAAGTGACCGGCATCGGCAACGGTGGCACGAACCCGCCGCCCACCACTCCGCCGCCGACCACGCCGCCGCCCACCACGCCGCCGCCGACCACCCCGCCGCCCACCACTCCGCCGCCGGCGGGTAACGGTGGCTGCTCGGCCACCTTCAAGGTGACCAACAGCTGGTCCGGTGGATTCCAGGGCGAGGTGGAGATCAAGAACACCGGCACCTCGCCGTTGAACGGCTGGGCTGCGAGCTGGACGTTGTCCAGTGGCCAGCAGATCAGCCAGGTCTGGAACGCGACGCACACCACGTCCGGATCGACCGTGACGGCCCGCAACGTGTCGTACAACGGCTCCCTGGGGGCCAACGGCACCACGAGCTTCGGCTTCCTTGCCAGTGGAAGCAGCTCGACTCCGACGGTCACCTGCAGCGCCAGCTGACCATCAAGCACCACGAAGGGGGCCCCGGTCGGGGCCCCCTTCCGCTTGTCCGCTTGCGCCTCAGCGCCGGTCTCGGCACACCGGCCGCCACTGACAAGGGCGCGGCCGGGGCGAGACACTCTCGCCCCGGCCGCGCCCCGGACCGGGTCACCCCGTCCGCGGTACCGCTCAGCGCAGCCGGTACGCGGTGGGGATGGTTTGCTTCACGGTATTGCCACCGCTGTCGGCCGCGCTGATCCGCAACCCGACCCCTTCGGCGGCCTGGCCCCGCTTCGGGTGCTTGACCGTCGCGGTGTAGGTGTTCTTCCCGGCGGCCTTCGTCGGCGCCGGCTGCCAGCTTCGGCCACCGTCGAAGCTGACCTCCACGCGCAGATCAGTCACCTTCGGCGGCGTGCTGAGGCCCTCCTGGTAGTAGCCGATGATCGTGACCTGGTGCACGCTCCCAGCCTTGACCGTGTTGTCCAGGTCAAGACCCAGGTCGTAGCGGAGGAAGATCAGCGGTTCCGGGCGGCACTCGCCCACGCCCCCGACGACGTCGCCCATGCAGGGTTGCAACTCCGAGACGTCCGCCTCGGTCGGCTTGCCCGAGGTGTACTCCCACACGGTCTTGACGCCGTTGGTCTCCGCCTCGAAGGTGTAGCGGGCCGATTCCGGCGGCAGATCATAGGCGACGATGTCACCAGCCGCCGCGCATCCCAGCGCGACGATCCCCGCGGCTACCAGGCCCGCGAGTGTTGCCTTTCGCCGCAACCACGGCGACGTCGTGTTCATTGCCTCGGCCTCCCTTTTCGATTCGGCCCTCATCGCTGGCCACCAGAGGTCCGGGACACCGGGTCGCCGGCCGCATCGCTGCCGATCACGGCGGAGACGGGCGCGAGCCGGCGTTCGAATTCGTTACCGGACTCATCGGAGAGCCTGAAGTCACACGCGGACGACTCGCAGTTGTTGATTCCGAAGTAGCCCTCGGCGAGCCCCGCGTTGTTGACGATGCCGATCATCGCCTGGCGGCTGCCGGTGCTGGTGGTCAGATACATGTTCGGGTAGAAGGTGTCAGCCTGCCGGCACCCTGCGCAGAGCGTTCCCGTGTCGAGGGTGAAGCCCGACCTGGTACGGACCTGCGGCACCGCACCGGGCAGGGTCGGACCGGTGTTCCAGTAGACCGTCTGCGCCACACCGGCCAGCAACTCCTGGTCTTCCTGCTGATTCGACGATGGCGTAGGCGTTTCGGTGTGGTCGACCCACGTGAAGGCGAACTTGTTGATGGCGTTCTTCTGCCGGGTGACGAACGTGGTGAGCATGTCTTGCGTGCTCGTGAGCGGCAGGCTGGCGGACACCGGGTCCGGGCCGGTTTCGGTCCACTGCCCCCACGTCAGGCTGGAGACCTCTCCCGGCCGGTTGGCGTGGAAACGGTGGTCGACCCGGTCAAGGTCGTTGTGTCGCACCTGGTACGGCAGCTTGTTGGGCACCCGACCCGAGTCGTGGAACGCGAGGGTGTAGACCTGCGGGTCAGGGCTGCCGCCGAGCTTGATTCGGACGGACGAGGCCTTCTTCGGCTTGGCCTCGAGCCGCGCGATCAGCTGGTTGGCCTCATCCGCCGGCACGGTCAGGATCGGCAGCGCGGCGTACGGTTCAATTGCCGGGCAGCTCTCCGGCCCGTCCGGGCAGCTGATGACGGGCTCGACGAACGTCAGTCTTTGCAGACCCGGCGGGCCGGCCACCAGCACGCCGACACCCCCCGCGGCAGCCACCGCCGCAACCCGTTCGCGCAGCGAGGTGACCTGACAGGTCGTCGCCGGGCAGATGTCGGTAGGTGTCAGCAGGACCAGCTTGCCCCTGGCGTCGATCTTCGCCAGGTCGTCCGGCAATCCCGTGCCGCCGTAGACGACAGTCTTCGTCCCGCTGTTCGGCAGCCGGGGAACCCGCAGCCGCAGCGGCTGGTAGAGAGTCTGCTCCCCCTCCGTCCACTGCAGGTCGTTGCGATACACGGAGCTGTCGGGGGTGCTGTAGCGGGCGGACAGGTCGAAGGAGCTGCCCACACCGGTGACCTTCATGGTGATCAGAGGTGTGGTCTGCACCAGGTAGGTGCTGTGGGTCAGGGTGCCGGTACGCACCTTGTCGGTGGGCAGGGCCCACCAGTTCGGGTCGTACGCGCCGTAGTTCGATGCGGTCTGCTGCGCCGTCATGCCCCAGTCACCGGTGGCGGACGTCCGTTGGATGACCTGGGCCGCGAAGTAGGTTTCCGTCGGCTTCGGGGTCTTCGCCCTGACCGGCTTCGCCTTGCGCAGGTCGAGAGTGACGCTGGTGGGCCTGCTCAGCTTCACCTCGGCGGCCATCGGGAGTGCGCTGTGCTGCTCGCCGCGCGCGTCCTGCCAGGTGACCGAGAGGGCGGCGGCGAAGGTGCCCTCGAACAGACGTGCGGTCATCCGGTTACCGCCGGGCACGCTCACCGCGTCGTCGTGCAGGTGCACCTTGTCATCCACGGGAACGATCAGTGCGTTGCCGTACCTGACGGAGGTGGCACCGGTCGGTGGGATGACGTCGATGGTCAGCTCGATGCGCTCCGGCTCGAGGAAGGCGCTGATCCGATTGGACGCCTGCACGACGCCGTCGGCATCCCGAGCTGTCAGCACACCGGTGTAGCTGCCGTACTGCCCACCGCGCTCCAGCACCCTGCCGTCCACGGTGGCGGTCACCTCCGTGGTCCCTTGCGCGGGCACGGTCACCTGGTCGGTGTCGAAGCTGAACAGCCCTGCGGGAGGGGACTGGCCGTTGGAGGCGACCGAGGCCGAGAGATTCAGCGTGATCGGCTGGTCGGTGTGGTTGGTGTAGGTGAGCGTCCTGACCACCGGTGAGTGGGGGTAGGTGTCCCGGCCGAAGTGCAGGTTTCCGGTGGTGGTGATGGTCGGGTCGACGGCTCGGGCCAGGTCGACCCGGCCGACACCCTGGGCGTACACGCCGTGCCCGAGGTCCACGGCGGTGGACATCAGGTGCCCCTTGATCTCTTGCCCGGTCAGCTCCGGGTACTTCTCCGCGATGATGGCCGCGGCTCCGGCAACGTGCGGGGCGGCCATCGAGGTGCCGCTGGCGCTGGTGTAGTGCTCGCCCGCCACGGTACCCATCGCCGTACCGGCGGCGCGCGCAGCGACGATGTCGACGCCGGGAGCGGCGATGTCCGGCTTCGCCGCGCCGTCTCCTAGTCGCGGTCCGCGGCTGGAGAAGTCGGCCATGGCGTCTTCCTTGTTCACGGCCGCCACGGTCAGCGCCTCGTCGGCGGCTCCCGGGGCTCCGACGGTGCTGTCGCCTGGCCCGGAGTTGCCCGCCGAGACGACGAAGAGGGTTCCCGTGTCGCGGCTCAGGTTGTTGAGCGCCTCGCTCAACGGGTCGGTGCCGTCGGTGGCCCCGCTGCCGAGGCTCATGTTCACGACCTTGGCGTCGGAGTGGGCAGCCCACTCCATACCGGCGATGACGGCATCGGTGGGGCAGGAGCCGCCGTCGTTGCAGACCTTGCCGACCATGAGTTTCGCCGCCGGCGCCACTCCCTTGCGCAGTCCGTCGGAGGCGGCACCGCTGCCGGCGACGGTAGCCGCCACGTGCGTCCCATGCCCATGCCCGTCCTTCGGGCCGCTCGCGTCACCAGTGAAGTCGACCTGCTCGACGATCTTGCCAGCCACATCCGGGTGGTTGGGGTCGATACCGCTGTCGAGTACCGCGACGGTCACACCCGATCCGTCGTAGCCGCGGTCCCACACGATCGGCGCGTTGATCTGCGCTACCGAGGTGTCAAGGTTGATGCGAGCCAGTTCGTTGAGCCATACCCTCTTGACTCCGGACAGTGCACCGGCCGTCCTGGCGGCGGCCATGCCGATGTCGTCCTTGCCGCGTACCTCCTGCCACCACCGGCCGTCACCGTGGATGTCCATCGACTGGGCATTGATGCTGGCCAGAGTGGACCCCGCTCGTGCACCGGCCACCTTCTGTGCGGCCCGCATCGGGAGGTTCTGGTGGTAGGTGATCAGCACCGGCACCCGGCCGACCGTGCCCTCCGCCACGTGCGCGGCCAGCTTGGCAAGGTCGAACAGACCCCAGTCCAGCAATCCCTGCTCGATCAGCGACAGGGCGTCGTTCGGTACGACGTAGACGCTGCCCTTCCTGGTGACGGTGTGGAAGGTGACAGTTTCGCCGTCGGGTCTGGGGGCGGCTTCGATCTCCCGTACGACCGGCTTCGCGTCCGCGCCGATACCGACATGCACCTTGTCACCGGTGATCAGTGTCAGCGGCAGGCTTGCGCCGGAGCCGGCAGCGACCCGCAGGGCGTCTTCGCCAATGGTCAGCGGCAAGCTCCGGGGCGTCGTGACATCCGGTCGCGGATCCTGCTGGGTTGGCGTGTTGGCGTTCGCCGGCGAGGTTGACACGACCATCCCGAAGATGGTCAGACCGACGGTCAGGGCGCCCAAGCGTCGCCCGATAGGCTTCATCGCCGGACTTGGCCTCATCTGTCGGCCTCCTGCCGAGGTACGGTTTGTGACTCGCCTTGGTGGTGGCTTGTGGAACGCAATGAATTCCTCCTGCTGACTGGTACCTGTTCCGCCGACGTATCGAAAAATGGTCGGGCAGCCGAATGAAGAAACCCCACTCCGACCCTCGACCTCCTCACTAGAGCGGCTCGTACTCGCCATCTACATCGAGTCCACTCGCATCGATATTTATCGGTGTGCTGGCCGAGTCGATCGGCGATCCTGCCAGCTCTGCCTGGCCCTTCGACCCGCTCGACGACTCCGGCGAGCTGTCTGATGACTCAGGCATAGACGGCTGTCCTGGCTCCATGAGGACAGTGTGGGATCACGTTGGCCGTAGATCGATTGGCCAAGTGCAGGATTTAAACCGTCCGCCCACCCACGGAATTACTTCGTGCCACCTGACGGCGGCTGAATTTTTTCGTCCTGCGCCGGTGGGAGTGTCTCTTGCTCGACGAGGCCAAGTTCCAGGATCTTGAGTGCGAGTCCCGTACGAGAGGCCACCTGCAACTTGCGCATGGCCGACTTGATCTGGCTGGAGACGGTCTGCGTGGACACCATCAGCTCGTCGGCGATCTGGCGGTTCGTCCACCCACCGACCAGCAGGCGGGCAACTTCGCGCTCGCGCGGCGACAGTTGGTTGCCGTAGCTCGGCCGGCCGCGGCCCCGCGTCATGCCGCCTCTCCACCCGTACTCCCGCAGAACCTGCACGATCCGGTCGGCGTCGATGCCGGCGCCCAGTTCCGTCAGGGCCCGTGCTGTCTCGGCGAGCATCGGCAGGGCGACGTCGGGTTGGCCGACGGTGAGCAGGCAGCGGGCGTGGCGCTCGCGGGTGAGCAGCGCATCGTACGGGCGAGGCAGCGCCTGCCAGGCTGCGACCGCTTCAGCGAACAGCGCGGCGGCCTGGGCGGCCTGCCCGCGGGCTTCGGTGAGGATCGCGCGGCACAGCGCCAGGGACGCCTGCGGTGCCGGGGCGGGCGCGTCGCCCAAGGCGCGCTGGAACGCGACGACCAGGTCCTCGGCCTGGTCGATCCGGCCGGCGGCAACCAGAGCCTCAACCCGCACTGGCGCGATCTCCGCGCTACGCGGCCAGATCCCGTTGCGGAGCGTCACCTCTCCAGGCTCCTCGGTCATGCGGAGCGCTTCCTCGACACACCCGTCGCGCAGTCGCAGTCGGGCCAGCGCTGCCGTGGACTCGATGCGTTGCTGATCGTCCCGGCCGGCAAGGAGCAGATGGCGTTCCGCCTGTTCCCGCTCTCCGGTGAGCGCACATAGCAGGCCCGCCACCAGGGCCGCCTCGCGCTGGTCCTTCAGCCACACGCCGTCGTGCGCGGCCATCAGTGCGGCGACCCGGTCCGCCAGGCCGGCCCAGGCGCCGGTGAACCAGTCCAGGTGTGCCTCGATCACCGCGACAGCGCCGAACAGCATCTCAAGCTGGTACCTGTCGGCAAGGTCTCTGGCCTTGGCCAGTCGCAGGCGGGCCTCGTCGTATCGCCCCCACCGAATCGCCATCTCGGCGATATTCGCGTGGCTCGCCGCGATCAGCCCACGTTGGCGGGGATCCGAGCTTTCCTCGGGAAGCTGCCGCACCTCGGCCCAGGCGGTCTCCTCACCGAGCATGAGCAGCGCGAACGTCCGCTCCTGGAGCAGGCGTAGTCGTTCGTACGGCGTGATCGACATCGTGGCCGCCGGTACCTCGCGTAGCTGACGCAGCTGCTCCTCGGTCAGCCGGGCGGTGCCGGGAGAAAGGGCAAGGAAGATCCGTGCTCGCGCGGCCTGCTCCGAGTCCGGCGCCAGATTGACCGTCGCCTGCTCGACCTCGAGTCGGGCCTCCTCCCAGTCGCCCGCCACCATGAGGACCCGGCCGAGCTGGAAACGTACCGCTGCTTCCTGCTGCGACGTCAGCGCTTCCTTGCGCAGCGCGGCCCGCAGGACACCGACGATGTCCGAATACGGGTCCGCGTCGGGCAACGGCTGGAACTGAATCTTCATCACGAGCCGCACCAGCGATTCGACCGGCAGGTCAACGGTGGTGACCAGCCGATGCAGCAGGAGTGCGGCCGTGGCCGCGTCACCGGACTGCGCAGCGAGGTCGGCTGCCTGTTCCGCGTATCGACACCATGCCTCGGTCTCGCCGGCCTGCCGGAAATGGTGGGCCAGCTGCGCTACCGGCGGCAGCACCGATCCTTCCAGTGCCCTGCCGGCGCGCAGATGCATGAGGTGGCGGTCCGGCACCGCGACGGCCTCATACACCGCGCGGCAGGCCAGGGAGTGGCGGTACGACACCTTCCCACGCCGGTCCTCGCGGAGCAGGCCACAGCCGAGCGCCTCCGCTGCGGCGACGCCGGCCCGCTCCGGCGGCAGACCGGCGACCGCGTTGAGGGTCACGTAATCGGCGGGGGCGGCGAGCACCGCGGCGGCACGCAGGATGGCGACGGTGTCGGGCCGCAGTCGTGCGACACGTTCGAGCACGGCGTCACGGATCGTCGGCGGCACCTCGATGTGGCTCAGCCGACGGCGCGCCCAGCCGCCGGCAAGGCGGATCAGGTCGGCACGTTCCCGCATGAGGCGTATGGATTCCTCCATCGCCATGGGTACGCCGTCGGTGCGTTGGTGCAGGAAGGCCGCGAACTCGGCGGAGACGTGCTCGTCGGCCAGCATCGAGGAGACGAAGGCTGCGGTGTCATCGATCGACAGCGGCTCGAGTTCCATCCTGGACAGGCGAGCGTCAGCGGGCAGCCGAGAGGACAGCCGCAGGAGCAACGAGTCCGACGGTAGCTCCTCGGGCCGGTAGGTCACGACTATGCTCGCCGGCTGAGGGCGACGCGAGACCAGGAACAGCAGGAACTCAAGGGTGGCGTCGTCGGCCCAGTGCACGTCCTCGATCGCCAGCACTGCTACGTCGAGGCGGCCGAGCAACTCGACGAAGGCGCGGAAGAGTCGGTGCCGCGCTGCCGTCGGATCCTCGATCGGCTCCGGTGCGGGCGGCAGGTCGGCAGCCCATTCGGGGAACAACGGCCGAAGCGCTCCGGCCAGGCCGCTCAGCCGCAGCCCGGCGACATTGCCCACGCCTTCGCGCACCGCGTCAACCACTGCGCCGAGGGTGTAGGGCTCACGCAGGGGTGGGCAGGACCCGACGAGGGCCCGGTGGCCCTGACCGGATGGAGATACCAGGTACTCCCGCAACAGCCGGGTCTTGCCGATGCCCGCCTCGCCCTCCAGCAGGACCACGGCGGGCGGTTGTCCGAGGGCGACGGACAGCGCCCGCATCTCGCGGCCCCGTCCCACGAAACGAGGGGTGGAGATCGTTGGCAGTTGCCGTCGATCGACATCAGTTCGGCTGTTCATGGCCGCCTCCTCCGGCAGATCACCGGTCGGCCGACTCTGGCCTGGAGGCTAGCCCATGATCAAACTTTAGCAAATATTACTCGTCAGTAACCGATCTATCTCTCGTTGAAACGGACCACTTGCTGATGACGGTAGGCCAATGTCCATACAAGACGGAATGGCCGGAATCCGTCATGCTCCATCCCCTTCGTTCCACCGGCCGCCCTCCGGTGCACGAAGATCCCCTCTGGCAGGTCAGCGGACCATCGAGCCGACCACCGGCTTGGTGAGCAGGGCGGACTGGTTGCGCTGGATGCCCGGGTCCAGGGTCTTCGCCACGAAGATCGCGTGCCAGATGCAGAAGATCAGCACGGTCCACACCTTGCGGGAGTGGTCGGCCTCCTCCCGCTTGTGCTCCTCCAGCAGCCGCAGCGCGTACGACAGGTCGAGCAGGTCACCGGCGCCCGAGGTGCTCAGCACGTGCCGGGCCCACTCGTACATCTCGCCGCGCAGCCAGACCCGGGTGGGGGTCGGGAAGCCGAGCTTCTTGCGGTTGACGATGGCCGGTGGCACCACGCCCTGCAACGCCTGACGCATGGCGTACTTGGTGGCGTCGGAGCGCGGCGGCAGCTTCAGATCCACCGGGATCTTCGCCGCGACCTCGAAGACCGCGCGGTCGAGGAACGGCACCCGCACCTCCAGCGAGTGCGCCATCGAGATCCGGTCGGCCTTGACCAGGATGTCGCCGCGCAGCCAGGTGTAGAGGTCGACGTACTGCATCTTGGTGACGTCGTCGAGTTCGGTGCACTCGGCGTAGATCGGCGCGGTGACGTCGGTGTAGCGCACCGAGGGGTCGTAGCGGCGCAGCAGGTGCTGCTTCTCCTCCTCGGTGAACATCCGCGCGTTGCCGTAGTAGCGCTCCTCGATCGGGGTGGTGCCGCGCTCCAGGAAGCTCTTGCCCTTGACACCCTGCGGGATCGCCTTGGAGACCGCCCGCAGACCCTTCTGCACCCCGCCGGGCAGGCCGTTGACGCTGCTCAGGGAGAGCGGTTCACGGTAGATGGTGTAGCCGCCGAAGAACTCGTCGGCACCCTCGCCGGAGAGCACCACCGTGACGTGCTCGGCGGCCTTCTTGGCGACGAAGTAGAGCGGGACCAGCGCGGGGTCGGCCACCGGGTCGTCCAGGTGCCAGACGATCTTCGGCAGCGCCTCGATCATGTCCTGCGGCCCGATCTTGGTCGGGATGGTGGTCACGTCGAGGTGCCGGGCCGATTCCTGCGCGACGTCGATCTCGGAGTAACCCGGCACGTCGTAACCGACGGTGAAGGTGAGGATGTTCGGGTTGAACTCCCGCGCCAGGGCCACCACCGCAGTGGAGTCGATCCCGCTGGACAGGAACGAGCCGACCGGCACGTCGGAGCGCATGTGCATGCGTACGCTCTCGCGCAGCGTCTCCCGGATCTCGTGGTAGAGCTTCTGCTCGTCGGCGACCGGGGCGGGTCGGAACACCGGGCGGTACCAGCGGCGTACGTCGATCCGACCGCCCGGGGTCCAGGTGAGGTACTCCCCCGACCCGATCCGGCTGATCTGCTTGTGCAGGGTGCCCGGCTCGGGGACGTACTGCAGGGTCAGGTAGTGGCTGAGGTTCGCCGTGTCGACCCCGGCGTCGCCGATGTGCGCGGAGTGCGCGAAGGGCAGCAGGGCCTTCTTCTCCGAGGCGAGGTAGAGCCCGTCGGCGGTCTCCAGGTAGTGCAGCGGCTTGATGCCGTAGTAGTCGCGGGCGCCGAACGCACGGCGGGCCTGCCGGTCCCAGATGACGAAGGCGAACATGCCCCGCAGCCGGGTGAGCACCTGCTCACCCCAGTAGTGGTAGCCGGCGACGATCACCTCGCCGTCACCGTTGGTGGCGAACCGGGCCCCGTGCTCGCGGATCAACTCCTCGCGCAGCTCGATGTAGTTGTAGATCTCGCCGTTGAAGGTCAGCAGGTAACGCCCGTCGGCGTAGGGCAGCGGCTCGTGGCTGAGCGCAACGTCGATGATCGCCAACCGCTTGTGCGCGAACACCCCGTCCGCGTACCGGCCGGTGGCGTCCCCGACCACCTCGACACCGGTCTCGTCCGGGCCGCGGTGGTGCAGGCATTCCAACGCTCCGGCGATGCTGTCGCGGTGAGCGGCGGCGTCGCCGCGTGCACTGAAAAAAGCCAGGAGTCCGCACATGTTTGCCATCTTTCCACGCGTACGAATCGGGCGTTGCGGCACGGGCTGGCTCGGCGGGCCGACCTCGCCGCGCGCCGTCCGGTGGGGTCACGCGGGCCGGCCGGGGTGATCACCCTGACCGGGACGAGCAGGATTCGCGGTACGGTCGGGGCCAGCAACTACATGAAGGGAGCGGGCATGACCGAGGAACGCACCGACGGCAAGCCGGCCGACGGCACCGAGTCACACGACCCGGACTTTCCCCCGGCGTTCCTGGCGTTCATGCGGCAGGGCTGGCGGGACACCACGCTGCCGGTCGGTCCCCGACCGGAGGTGCCGAACTACGCCAAGCGCCGGGCCGCCCTGTCGGCCGCCTTCCCGGGCGAGACGCTTGTGATCCCCACCGGCGGGGAGAAGATCCGGGCCAACGACACCGAGTACCGGTTCCGTCCGGGCAGCGACTTCGCGTACCTGACCGGTGACCAGGACCCGGACAGCGTGCTGGTGATGCGGCCCAACGGTTCGGGGCACGACGCCATCCTGTACATGCGGCCGCGCAGCTCGCGGGAGAACGACGAGTTCTTCCGCAGCCGGCACGGCGAGCTGTGGGTGGGGCGGCGGCACACGCTCACCGAGAAGTCGACCGAGCTGGGCCTGCCCACCGTCGACCTGACCGAGCTGGACGGGGCGCTGGCCGACCTGGCCCCGGCGCGTACCCGGGTGTTGCGTGGGTTCGATCCTCGGGTGGACGCTGCGGTACGCGCGTACGACGGGGCACGCGAGGAGGGCCAGCCGGCCCGGGACCGGGAGCTGGCCATCGCCATCTCCGAGCAGAAGCTCGTCAAGGACGAGTGGGAGATCGGCCAGCTGCAGGAGGCGATCGACGCCACCGTACGCGGCTTCGAGGACGTGGCCCGGGCGCTGCCGGCCGACCGCGGGGTCTCGGAGCGGCTGCTGGAGGGGATCTTCGCGCTGCGGGCCCGGCACGACGGCAACGACGTCGGCTACGGCTCGATCGTCGGTGCCGGCGAGCACGCCACGATCCTGCACTGGGTGCACAACCACGGTGTCACCCGGCCGGGCGAGCTGCTGCTGATGGACATGGGTGTGGAGGGCCGCAACCTCTACACCGCCGACGTGACCCGGGTGCTGCCGGTCAACGGCCGGTTCACCGCCCTTCAGCGGCAGGTCTACGACATCGTGTACGCCTCGCAGCAGGCCGGCATCGACGTCATCAAGCCGGGCGTGGCCTTCAAGGAGGTCCACCTGACCTGCATGCGGGTGCTCGCCGAAGGTCTGGCCGAGCTGGGGTTGCTGCCGGTGAGCGTGGACGAGGCGATGGACGAGAACTCCACCGTCTACCGCCGCTGGACGCTGCACGGCTTCGGGCACATGCTCGGCATCGACGTGCACGACTGCTCCAACGCCCGCAAGGAGGCCTACCGCGACGGCAGCCTCGGCGAGGGGTACGTGCTCACCGTCGAGCCGGGGCTGTACTTCCAGCCGGAGGACGACCTGGTCCCCGAGGAACTGCGCGGCATCGGCATCCGGATCGAGGACGACATCCTGGTCACCGCCTCCGGTGCGGTGAACCTGTCGGCGGGCCTGCCCCGCCGCTCCGACGAGGTGGAGACCTGGTTGGCCGAGCAGCGTGAGGCGGGGCCGCGACTGCCCGGCTGATCACCGACCGAACAAACCGGCGGGCTCCTCCCGGGTACGACGACAACGTCACCCGGTGAGGGGCCCGCCGTCGTTTCCTCCGCCGACCGCCGCCTGACCCCGGCCTGTCGCTGAGGGCGCAGATGCGCCGTACCGTCCGATCCGATGCCTTATGCGGGGCTTTTTCGGATACGTCCTCCTCATGAGGAACCTTCTCATACGGTGGGTCTCAGAGGCTAGAACCCTATTTGTGGTGTCTCGCGCCCATTTGGGCAGGGGGGTCACCCTGATAGCAGGAAAGGGCGGAAGGCTCTGATGTCCAATGACGTAACCACTTCCTACGGTGGGCCGCCTCCGGTCCCACCGGAACGACGACGACGCAAACTCTGGGTGGCCGCCGGTGTGGCCGGCCTGACCGGGGTGGTCGGCCTGGCCGCACTGGGTGGGGTCGCCTCCCGGGACCAGAAGTCCGGCGGTCAGGAACGCACCTCGGACACCCAACCGGCGGCCGCGCCTCGGCAGGACGGGGGCGCTCCGGCCGACAAGGGTGGCAAGGACGCCGGTGATCGTGGCGGCGAATGGAGCGGGGCGCGCGACGAGCGGGGCGGCAAGGAGTCGGCCCGGCAGGTGCCCTGCGACACCGACAAGCTCATCCAGGCCATCACGTACGCCAACGCCAATCACGGCGGCGCACTCGACCTGGCCCGCAACTGCACCTACGAGCTGACCCGCTCCGACGGCGGCAACGGCCTACCGGTGATCCGGCAGGCGATCGCGTTGCGCGGCCACGACACCACGATCGCCCGGGCGGCCAACGCGGATCCCTTCCGGATCCTCGCGGTGGCTCGCGACGGTCACCTCACCCTCAAGAACGTGACGATCAAGGGTGGACAGACCGTACCCGACCTGGTCGGCGGTCCACCGGCCACGCTGCCGGCCATGCCGCCAGCCCCAGCGCTCTCGCCGACCGGGCAGGAGACCACGAAGGCCCAGCCGAAGGCCGCCAAGCCGAAGGCCGCCAAGCCGAAGGCCGCGAAGCCGGAAACCACGGCGGCCAAGCCCACGAAGGCCGCGGCGGCCAAGCCCGCGAAGCCGGAGGCGAAGGCCGCCAAGCCGAAGGCGGCCAAGACCGTGGCAGAGGTGGCACCGCTGGTGCAGCCAGGCCCCGGTGACGGCGCCGGACTGCTCGTCGACCGTGGCGGGCAGGCCGACCTCGAGCACAGCCGGTTCATCCTGCACAACGCCGGTGGCAACGGTGGCGCGATCGCGAACTACGGAACCACCCGGCTCGCGGACAGCCTGGTCGAGGCGAGCAACTCGGCCGGCACCGGCGGTGGAGTGTTCAACGTCGGGGTGCTCCGGGTGGAGAACTCCAAGATCACCGCGAACGGCGCCAACAACGGTGGCGGCATCGGCAACGGCGCTCCTGCCATGACTGACGCGTTGTCGGGCGGCACGGTCTGGGTCTGGAAGTCCACAATCAACCGCAACCGCGCGCTGAGCTGGGGCGGCGGCCTGCTCGACTACGGGGGCACCAGCACGCTCTCGCAGAGCGAGGTCGTCGACAACCACGCCGGCAACGACGGCGGGGGCCTGGCCGCCTACTCCGAGAGCCAACTGGCGCTGGAGAAGGTCCTGGTGGCCCGCAACGCCGCCGACGACAGCTCCGGCGGCCTGGCGGTCGCCGCCGACAGCACCGCGGTGATCGAGCAGAGCACCATCAAGGAGAACGTCGCCGAGCAGTACGGTGGCGGGCTGTCCGTCTTCGGTGCCACGGTCGTGCTGCGCGACAGCGAGATCGTCGCCAACCGCGCGGTGGCGCTGAACTCCGTGGCCGGCGGCCTCTACAACGTCGACGGTCAGGTGCGGCTGGAGCGGTCGAAGGTGGCGTACAACTTCTCCAACCGGCCACCCGGCGGCATCTACACCAACAACGACGACGTGACGATCAGCCGGGACTCGGCCGTCACCGGCAACCGCCCGACCAACTGCGTGGGCAGCCCGGTCGTACCGGATCGCTGCTTCGGCTGAGCACGTCGAAAACCTGGACATGACATCCCAGAGCACGACCACATAACCAGGGGCTCCTCCGCGCTGCGGAGGAGCCCCGATCGTGCCCGCACGTTGGCGGCGTACGCCCGGCGCCGGCCCAACCCAGAGCGAGGGCGCGGACGTCCGGTAAGGCGTTCTTGTGGCCATCTCCGGCCTGCTCGGGTGCCGCGCGCCCGGTTGCGCCGCTCGCGGCGCTCCGCCCACCCCACACCGAATGTGGGGTTGTTTCGGATATGCGCCCGAGGCGAAGAACCTTCTCATACGGTGCTTGTGGGAGCTACAACCGATTTGTAGCAGGGGACGCGCGTCAGCGATGCGACGACCCTGTCTGGTACGACGAGAGGGCAGAGAGCTCCGATGTCCAACTTTCTAGCTAAGAACAACGCCGCCGAGTCGGGGGCGGCGCCCAAGCGGCGCCGCAAGCTCTGGCTCGTCAGCGGCGTCGCCGGGCTCACCGGCGTGGTCAGCATGGCCGCCGTCGGTGTTGCCACCGGCGCCGGCGCGGTCAGCTCCGAGGGTCTGCGCTGGTCCACCGCCCAGCAGGTCAGCAAGGACGGGGACCAGGGCGCCGAAGGGCGCGAGGGGCACAAGGACGGCAAGGACGGCGCCGAGGGCCGTGAGGGGCACAAGGGCAAGAAGGAAGACCGCGGTCACGACAAGGATCGCGGCAAGGAGGTGCCCTGCGACTCCGACAAGCTGATCCAGTCGATCGTCTTCGCCAACGAGAACCACGGCGGAGTGCTGAACCTGGCCAAGGGGTGCACCTACAAGCTGACCCGGTCCGACGAGTACGGCAACGGCCTGCCGGTAATCGAGGAGAACGTCGTGCTCAAGGGGCACGACACCAAGATCGTTCGGGACGCCACCGCCGACTACTTCCGGATCCTCAACGTCGGCCGGGGCGGGCACCTGACCGTGAAGGGCCTGACCATCAAGGGTGGCCAGACCCTGGCACTCGAGGCGAACGGCGACACCCCGGAAGCGGTGTGGTCGCGGTTCTCCAACTCGGTCGAGGCGACCAAGGCCGCCCAGGCCGGCAAGGACTACCTGCCGCTGCTCCAGGCCAAGCCCAAGGGCGCCGCGCTCAAGGCCGCGCAGTCCAAGGGTGAGGTGTCGGTGCTGGCTCAGCCGGAGCCGAACGACGGCGCCGGCGTCCTGGTCCAGCCCGGTGGCACGGCGCAGTTCGAGGAGACCCACATCGTGGCGAACCAGGCCGGTGGCGTCGGTGGCGGTCTGGCCAACTTCGGTAAGGCCAGCCTCTACCACACCACGGTCGCCGACAACACCGCCTTCTTCTACGGTGGCGGTATCTTCAACGCCGGCGTCCTGCAGGTCCGCGAGTCGCGGGTCGTCAACAACGACGCCATCATCGGCGGTGGAGGCATCTCCAACGGCGCGGCGTTCATCTTCCGTCGGGACATCGACGGTGGTACGACGCACATCGAGAAGACCGAGATCACCAGCAACGAGGTGCTCGGCTTCGGTGGTGGCTACCTCGACATCGAGGGCAACAGCACCATCAAGTACTCGAAGATCACCGACAACACGGCGGTACTTGCCGGTGGCGGTGTGACCGCCGCGGGTGAGGGCAGCATCGAGTTGCGGCACGTCGAGGTCGCCAACAACAGCACCGCTGGCGTGGGTGGCGGCATCGCCCTGGCGCTGGGCGCGATCGCCAACGTCGAGGAGAGCAAGGTCGTGTCCAACAAGGCCGGCTTCTTCGGCGGCGGCGTGTTCACCGTCTTCAGCGAGTCGACCTTCCGCAACAGCGAGATCAGCGGCAACCGGGCCGTTGGCCCGCTGGGCGTCGGCGGCGGCATCTTCAACATCTTCGCCAGGACCGACCTGGACAAGACGAAGGTCGCGCACAACTTCGCGACCTTCCGTCCGGGCGGCGTGTTCAACTTCCTCGGCGAGGTGAACGTCGACGACAAGTCGGCCATCACGGCCAACAAGCCGACCAACTGCGAGGGCACCTTCACTCCGGTCCCCCGCTGCTTCGGCTGATCGTCTCCACCGTGGCCAACACGGCCACACAGGTGACCGGCCCCCTCTCGCGCAAGCGGGAGGGGGCCGGTCCCTGTTCACGACCGGTTCGCGTCGTAGGAGCGGGGTCAGCGCTGGACGAAGACGGCCACGCTGCGCGCCGGCACGGTGAACGTGCCGGTCGACGCGGCGAAGCCGGCGGTCCGCAGCACCGGGTCGGCCGAGGACCGCAGCACCGGGTGCAACGCCACGTCCGCGCCCCGCAGCCCGGTGACCCGTTGGGTCGCCGTCTGAGGCGTGCTGTTGAAGACCACTGTCACCGACTTCCACTGCCCGCCGAGACCCCGCGCGTCCAGGGTCATGGTGAGCACCCCCGGCGTCTCGCCCGTACCGGACAGCGGGAAGCTGACCCGCCGCTGCACCTCCTGGGCCGTGGACAGCCCGAACACCGGGGATGAGTTACGGATCCGCAGCAGCTCGGCATAGCGGGCGTCGGTCAACTCGATCGCACCGCAGTCCGGCACCAGCTTCGGGTCGGCCAGCAGCGGCTTCGCGTACGGCCACTTGTCCCGGTTGTCCTCGGCGGGCGGCAGACCGGCGCCGAACCCGTTGCCCTGGGCGCAGTCCCAACGGATCTGGTTGAACCAATCACCCGAATTGTACGAGTTTCGATCGAGCGACTTCGACCGCAGCCGCTCGGTGCCGGTGGTGACGAACCCGGCCCCCTGGCCCAGCACCACAGTGCTCAACGCGAGCACCTGCATCCGGGCCCGGTCGGTGGCCGAGGTGGCCTGCGGCAGCTTGTACGCCAACGCGTCGTACAGGATCTCGTTGTCGTGCGCGTCGACGTAGGTGATCGCCTCGCCCGGGGCGTCGGTGTAGCCGGCGGGTGAGCCGTTGTAGTCGACCTGGTCGCCGGTGACCGTCCGGCCCGCCGAGTCGGTGAACCGGTAGCCGCGCAGGTTGCCGACCAACCCGACCTTGATCAGGTCGTGCTGGTGCAGCAGCCGGGCCCGCTGCTCGGCGGTGGTGCCGTTGACCGGGTCACCGTTGGGGTCGCTGAACAGCCCGGAGGCGAAGCCCTGCTGACGCGGGTTGTCGTCGAAGGGCCCACCGCCGCGCACCGCGTCGCGCAGCCGGTCGTTGAAGGTGCCGACGCCGGTGCCGGCCATGTTGGCCTGGGTGGCCTGCACGAACCTGGCATCGTCGGCGACCTCGCCGAAGTTCCAGCCCTCGCCGTAGAGCAGGATCTTCTTACCGTCCACCCCGTCGCGGGCCACTGTCAGCTTGTCCAGCGCGGCGCGTACGGCCA
The DNA here is from genome assembly GCF_016863515.1 of Micromonospora gifhornensis. GTDB lineage: Bacteria > Actinomycetota > Actinomycetes > Mycobacteriales > Micromonosporaceae > Micromonospora > Micromonospora gifhornensis. Next base: position 112,376 of record NZ_BOPA01000019.1, on the reverse strand, counting down.
GGATGTTCGCCTTCGGGTGGTGACCCATCAGGTCGAACCGGAACCCGTCGACCTTGTACGCCGTGGCCCAGGTGACCATCGAGTCGACCACCAGCTTGCCCATCATCGCGTGCTCGGGGGCGGTGTTGGCGCAGCAGGTGGAGGTGGCCACCGTCCCGTCGTCGAGCAGCCGGTGGTAGTAGCCGGGCACGATCTGGTCGAGCACCGACTTGGGATCGGAGCCGGCGGCCGAGGTGTGGTTGTAGACCACGTCGAGCACCACCCGCAGACCGGCACCGTTGATCCCGGCGACCATCTGTCGGAACTCGGTGGTGCGGCGGGCACCGTTCGGGTCGACGGCGTACCCGCCCTCCGGGACGGTGTAGTGCAGCGGGTCGTACCCCCAGTTGTAGCCGTCGGTGTCGCGGACCGCGGCGATGCACTCCTGCTGGCGCTCCGAGTCCGGCGGCAGGGTGGCCAGGTCGCAGTCGGGCTGCCGCTGGTCGGCGCGCCGCTCCGGGATGGTGGCGAAGTCGAAGGCGGGCAGCAGGTGCAGGTGGTTGACGCCCGCGTCGCTGATCGCCCGCAGATGCGTCATCCCGGCGGTGGTCGGGTCGGTGAAGGCCAGGTAGGTGCCCCGCCGGTCGGCCGGCACGGTGCTGTCGGCGATGGAGAAGTCGCGTACCGACAGTTCGGAGATCTGCACCTTGGCGGCCGGTGGGGCGGCCGGTTTGCGCAGCTTCGCCCAGCCGGCCGGGGTCAGCTTCGGGTCGGCCAGGTCGACGATCTGGCTGTGCGTGGAGTCCGCCGCCAGCGCCACCGAGTACGGGTCGGTCACCGAGGCGGTCACCACCTGCTGCGTCGCCGGTTGCCAGGCCTGCACCCGGTACCGGTAGTACCGGCCGGTCCAGTCCCGGGCCCCGCGTACCGACCAGACTCCGGTGCGGTCGTCACGGCGCATCTCGACCAGGCGCGGTGTGGCGGTGGGCGAGTCGAACAGCTCCAGCGACACGTTGCGGGCCGTCGGAGCCCACACCGCCAGCGTCGGTACGCCACCGGTGAAGGTGGCGCCCAGTCGGGCGGCCGTCGCCGGGGCGTACACGTCATCGAGGACGCCCGGGATCTGCACGCCGGTGGCACCGAGCAGGGTGCCGTCGGCGGCCCGTTCGGTGACCAGCACCTGCCCACGCAACGCGGCCGGCACCTTCGACAGATCCTTCCGGTCCAGGCTGAAGGTCCGGTGGTCCCACAGGTGCGGGAAGGCCGCCCGCTGGGCCTCGGTGAGCCCGTTGCGCTGCGCGGTCAACGGCAGCGAGGTGTACGCCCCGACCAACTCGCCGTCGACCACCCGCAACCCGCCGGCTGGCGCGGTCACCAGGGCGTACGCCTTGCCATCGGTGGGACCGGTGCGCCAGGCCACGGTGGACCTGTCGATCCAGTGCGCCTTCTGCTTACCGATGTCGGTGTCCGTACCGGTGCCGGTGGCAGTGGTGGGCAGCAGCCGGCCCGGCGTGGCGGCCAGCAGCCACACCTCGCGTCCGGCGTCGGCGAAGTCGAGCCGCTGGTCCTGCGGCAGATCCTTCTCGTCGCCCCGGTGGATGATGTAGCTCAGCCCGGTCGCGCCCTCGGACAACGGCACCCGGAACTCCGCGCCGTACGAGTCGATCCGGGTCGGCGGCATCGGCCGCGCCCAGTCGGTGGGGTTGGCGGCGCCGTCCCACAGGTGCAGGCCCCACCCGTCGTAGTTGCCGTCGGGTCGCCGGTAGTGGATCACCGCGGTGCCGTCCTCGACCGGCGGCGCCGGCTCACCGGCCGCCTCCTCCCGGCTCGGGTACGTCGCCGGGTCGCCCTGCTTGACCCAGACCTCGCCGGACTGGGTCACGTCCACGGTCCGGTCGTTTTCGACGTCCTTGGTGCCGTCGGCGTCGACCACCAGGAAACCGACCGATTTCGCGCCCGGCTTGAGCTTCACCCAGGCGAACCGCCCGTACGCGTCGGTGCCGGCGAACGGCTGCCCCTCCGGCCAGTCCGTGGCGTACTCGGGGTCGATGTCGCCCCAGGTATAGAGGCCCCAGTCGGTGTAGTCGCCGTCGGGCCGCTGGTAGTGCACCACCAACCAGTCACGGGACGAGCCGGTCTGCTCCGGGGTGCCGACGGTGGTGGCCGCGCGGGTGGTGGCGGTGCGGCCACCACCGTCGCGGACCGCCGCGAGGTACTCGACCTTCGTGCCGGCGGCCAGCCCGGTCAGGTCGTGGTGCACGGTGTACGGCGCCCGGTGGGCGGTGCCGAGCAGCGTCCACCGGCCGTCGGCGACCCGGGCGGCCATCGTGACGGTGGCCAGCGGATCCCCGGTGACCTCCGCGGTGATCTCGGCCCGGGTGGCCGGCGCGTCGGGGGCGGTGGTGGTGGTGAGGCCCGGCTTGGCGGTGGGCAGCGCGACGGGCTTGCCGGCCCGGTGCACCACGGCGGACAGCGGCGGCACGGTCACGGTCAGCTTGCCGTCGCCGGCAGCGGTGGGCCGGCCGGTGGTGCCGTAGATGCCGGCGAAGGTGGCGCCGGCCGACCAGGTGTCCACGGTGACAGTCTGCGCGGTCGCCGCGTTGTTGACCGCCACCACGTACTCGGTGCGGTTGTCGGGGTCGAACCGGGAGAAGGCGAAGACGCCCGGCCCGTCGGCCGCGTGCCGGGTCACCTGCACCCCGTCGCGCAGCGCCGGATGTGCCTGGCGCAGCTTGCCCAGCCCGGCGATGGTGCGGTACAGCGGGTGGCTGCGGTCGAACTGGTCCTGGGCGTGGGTGCGGTCGGTGCCGAGCAGGTCGTCGTCGAGGTAGTCGGCGGTCCGCGAGGCGAACATCGGCTGTCGGGCGTCCTTGTCGCCGCCCGCGCCGGTGAAGCCCTGCTCGTCACCGGAGTAGACCACCGGCTGTCCCCGGGTGAGGAACATCAGCTCGTGGGCCAACTGGTCGCGGCGCAGGTGGGTGGCCGGGTCGGTGGGGCCGGTGGCGATGAAGGAGCCGATCCGACCCATGTCGTGGTTGCCCAGGAAGGTCGCCAGTCGACCGGCGTGGGTGTCCCGGGCGGCGTACAGGTCGTCGCGGGCGTACACGTCGGCCAGGGCCTTGGCGGAGCCGTCGTTGGCGGTGTAGCCGCGGGCCGCCTCCTGGAAGGCGAAGTCCAGGGTGGCGGGCAGAGCGCCTTCGCGTACGTAGCTGGAGGTGATCTCCTGGTCGGCGCTGTAGACCTCGCCGAACATGAAGAAGTCCTTCTTGCCGGCGCGGGCGGCGGCCTGCTCGATGCCCCGGCTGAACTGCGGCCAGAAGTCCATGTTGACGTGCTTGACGGTGTCCAGGCGGAACCCGTCCACACCGGTGTCCCGCACCCAGTCGGCGTAGATCTTCGTCATGCCCCGGACCACCTCGGGACGCTCGGTCCACAGGTCGTCCAGGCCGAAGAAGTCGCCGTACTCGCTGTTCTCCCCGACGAACGTCGAGTCACCCCGGTTGTGGTACATGGTCGGGTCGTTCAGCCAGCCCGGCACCTTGACCTTCGCGTCCGCCGGGCTCGCGAAGGTCGGGGTGTACGGGAAGGACCGGTTGTCGACCTGCGGGAAGGTACGGCTGCCGTCGGCGTAGTTGCGGTCCTCGAACGGCCGGCCCTGCGCGTCGCGGAACGGCGCGGTCGCCTTGTCCACGTAGCTGTACCGGTCCTCGGCGTAGGTGATCACGTCGGCGGTGTGATTGACGATCACGTCGAGGTAGACCTTGATGCCGCGCCGGTGCGCCGACTGCACCAGCTTCTTCAGGTCGGCGGCGCTGCCGAAGTGCGGGTCGACCTGGGTGAAGTCGGTGATCCAGTAGCCGTGGTAGCCGGCCGAGACGTCGTCGCCCTTGCCCTGCACGGGCCGGTTCTTGAACACCGGCGCCAGCCAGATCGCGGTCGTGCCGAGCCCCTGGATGTAGTCCAGTCGGTCGATCAGCCCTTTGAGGTCGCCGCCCTGGTAGAACCCCTTGTCGGTGGGGTCGTAGCCGGTGCGCAGCCGGTCGCCGCTCAGGCCGCCCCGGTCGTTGCGCGGGTCGCCGTTGGCGAACCGGTCGGGCAGTACGAAGTAGAACTGCTCGGCACGGGCCCGACTGCTGCCGGCGTCGAGCAGAGCCTTGGCGCTGGGCGGGGACTGCCAGGTCGCGGCCCCGGTGGGGCTCTGCGTGCCGGTGCTGTTCGCGGCCACGGCGGGGCTCTGGTGCACCACCACCGGCGCGCCGAGCAGGGTGAGGATGAGCAGGAAGACGGGGGCGAGCAGGGCGCTGCGCGGTTTCGGCGGGGGTTTCATCGACGGCCTTCCTCTGGTCGCTGATTGGCCCGCACGCTAGCCCTTGCCGAAACATTCTGCAATGCCTTGCAAATCAGCCGGCAACATTGCCGACAGTTTGCGCAAGCCTGAAAGCGGATGCGGAGCCGATGCGTCCTCAGAGGCCGGTGCAGGCCCGCCCGGAGACCGTGCAACTCGCCGGGCGCGGCGAGGCGAACTCGATGTGAAAGCGCAGGGCCACGGCCGATCCCGCCGGTAGATCCGGGCCACTGCGATAGGTGAGCGTGCCGCCGGCACCCCGGAACGTCCCCTGTGGCACCCCCTCCAACCAGGCCGTGACCACCCGTCCACCCGGGTACTCGATCCGGGCCACCCAGTCGCGGTCACGGCGAGAGGTGTTGCGGATCCACACCTCGGCGATGAAGCCGCCGGAGAAGGAGTCGGTCACCCGGTAGCGCGCCTCGAACGGGGACGGTGCGGCGGGAGCGCGGGTCGGCGCGCTACTGGTCGGCGCGCTACCGGTCGGCGTCGCCGGACGCGACGGCTGCGACGACCGTACGGCCGAGGCCGACGGCCTGGGTGAGTCCAGCGTCGTACCGGCTGGTCGGGGTGGGTTGGTGCGGCGCGGGGTGAGCCCGGGCACCACCTGCGACGGCAGCGCCGACGCCCCCCGTCCGGCCGATGTCGCACGCTCCGGCACCGGCACGGCACCCAACGGCGGGGCCGGGTCGAAGTCCGGACCGGGCCCCCGGTACGCGCCCACCGCGATGACGAGCAGAACCACCATCGCGCCCAGCCCGATCGACACCAGGATCCAGGGGGAGGACGCCACGGCGGCGGCACCACGGGGCGGCATCGGACGCGGAGCGCGACGCATACCGGACATGTCTCTCCTCAGCGGGCAGCCCGGCAAGGGTAACGATCATTAGTGATCTCGGAAAGTACCCGACCGCCTTCTCAGCGACCCGACAGGACGGTCAGGACAGCGCGCACACCGAGCCGTTGACCGTGCATTGTGCCGGGTATTCACCACCCCCGGTACGGCTGACCCGTAGCCGTACCGTCTGCTGTGCCTCGGCGGCAAGCTGACCGGTACCACTGAGCACGTACCAGCCGACGCCCTTGATGCCCACCGAGACGCCCGGGCCGCTGGAAGCGCGGACGCCGGTGACCTCGCTGGTGAAGCGCAGGTCCACCACCCAACCCACAGCCCCGGCGGTGTCATTGCTGATCACCAGCTCCGCCTGGAAGGAACCCGGGTCGCTGCTCATCACCCGGTACGTGGCTTCCACCCCGCCGAGGTCGAGGAACGTCGACGGTTTCACAGTCGGGGTGGCCGATGCGGACGGCTCGTCGGCCGCCCGTGCCGACGAGGCGTTCGGCGACGACGGAACGGACGGGCTCGACGTGGCGCTGCGGGTGGGTGCCGAGCGGGTCGGTGCTGTCGTCGGCGTAGCGGTCGGACCGGAGCCACGGGAAGGCGTGGTGGTGGGTGTGGACTCCGGCTCCGGCAGGACCAGCGGCGGGCCGGGAGACCAGGCCGTCGGCTGCTCCGGCTCGCGGAACGACAGCATCGCCACCACCAGCAGCAGGGCAAGCACCGCGACACCGACCAGGGTCGCCACCCACGGGGCCGAGGCGATCACGTTGGGTACGATCCGCCGGCCGGTCGGTTCGCCGCTGTCGTCGCCCACCGGACGCACTGCCATCCAGGCCCCCTCACGGTCACCGATGCGACAGCCTAGCCACGTGGAAAGCGGGGACGAAACCACCGGGGCGGCGGGACCAGACGCTCGGCGTACCGACCTGGTCATGCCCTTGCCGGCGGCCTCAGCCGGTCCGCATGACGGTGCAGATCACCGGCCCGTCATCGGTCGTCCGCAGCAGGTAGCGGTACCGCTCGCCCGGCACCTGCCGCCCCTGGCTGTCCAGGAACTCCCAGCGGACCGCCACCAGGGTGAGCAGAGCCGAGATGGGCTGAATCTGTTCGATGTCGGCATGCGCGGCGACCAGCTCCCGCTCGGTGTAATCCGGCGCGGCCCCCACGAAGGACAGTGCCACCGCCGCGGTCGAGGTGAACGAGAAGCTGTAGGTGTCGGCGACCACCAGCCCCGGCAGGGTGTAGCAGCCGGCGATCGCCGGCAGATCGCCAGAGGTCAGGGCCACACCGTACCGGTCGAAGAAGTCGGTCAGGGCATCGAGATCGGTGGAGGCAGTCACACCGCAGGAAGTTGCCGGTCAGCCGGCCGAGCAAACCTCAGCGGGCCGGCATCCGTACCTCGATCTCGCTGCCGAGCCGGGCACCGGCCTGCAGACCGAGGTCGTCGCCGCTCCAGAAACGACCCGGGTCGTACCAGTTCGGACGCCGGCCGGCGGGCAGCAACCCCATCGCCTCGTAGGTGACCGCGACGACCTCCGCGCAGTACGCGGTCTCCAGGGTCGACTCACCGGAGGGTGCGGGACGCTGCCGGGCGGCCCGCCTGGGCAGGCGCGGCGTGGGCAACTGCGGCGTGGGCACCCGCCCGCGCAGCCACCGCCACGCCAACTGGGCGGTGGACGGGAAGGGGGTGCCGTCCAGCCGGGCGATGGTCCGCAACACCGCCCGTTCCATCTCCGGGTCGGCCGGTGGCTCCAGCTGGCGCAGCCAGGCGCGCTGCCCGTACCGGTTGGCCCAGACACAGACCGCGTCGCGCAGGTCGTGCAGTTGCACGCCGCGCTGGTGGGTGCCGGTCCACATGTCCGGCAGCGACCGGCCGAGCTCCGCGTGCCACATCAGCGGCGGCATGTCGTCAAGCACGACCGCCATGCCGACGTGGTTGACCGGGCTGTTGGTGGTCCACTGGATGGCCCGGTCGGGCACGCTGCGTCCCCGGAACACCCACACATCGCCGGTACGGGTCAGTTCGACCGCCTCGTCCAGGCTGATACTCATGAGGGTCTACCCTAGGCGGATGCGGCGACGAGTGCGGTGGTGGAAGGTTCTCGGTCTCGCTGGCCTGGCCGGTGTGGCGGCGTCCGGTGTGGTCATCGCGCGAGCCGAGCGACGGCGACGCGCGTACTCCCCGGAGGAGATCCGGGATCGCCTGCGCAACCGGCACGCGGAGGCCAACTCCTTCTTTCCGGCCGGCGAGCAGGACTGACCACCGCCCGACCGGAGGCTCAGTCCACCTCGACGTGGTTGCGTTCCCAGCGACCGCCCTCGGGGAGGTTCTCCAGCCGCAGCGCTCCCTCGGCGTTGCCCGCCAGGTCGTTGTCCTCGACCCGGCAGGACACGCAGCTGCCCTGCGGTGTGATCCACATGCCGTAGCCCTGCGTCGGGTTCTCCCGGTTGTCCCAGATCCGGTTTCCGCGCACCGTCGCCGAGCGCAGTTCGCTGTTGATGGTGATGCCGGCGCGGACCGGCACCGAGCTGGGCAGTTCGTAGGCGGCGCCGGGCGGCGGCACGTCCTCGTTCCACGCGTTCTCGGCATCGGGACGCAGGTCGGCCAGGGACAGGTCGGTGTCGGTGTTGGCGACCACCACCGCGTAACGGGTGCCGACTCGCAGCACCTTGCCCCGGTGGCCGTCGACCGGCCAGTGCGCGGAGCGGTCCGTCATGGCACGGCGTGCGTAGTGCACCGACTCGCCCGAGCCCGTGGCGGCCAGGGCGCACTGCCGCCCGTTGTTACGGATCCGGTTGTCCACCACCACCGTGTCGATCGTCGGTCGGTCGATCCGGATTCCGTCCAGGCCGTTGTCCCAGAACTGGTTGCCGTCGATGACGATGTCCATGGCCGGGCCTTCGAAGCCATTGCCGAGGTCGTGCTGGTGATAGCCGTGACGCCCGTTGCCGCTGATCCGGTTGCCCTCGATGGTGTACGGCCCGGGGGTGTTGCCCACACTGATCCCGTCGCCGACGTTGCGGTCGATGACGCAACTGGTGAGGATGCCGCCCCGTCCGGCGATGCCGGCGGTGCCGTTGGCGGACACGTCGAAGCCGGCCTCCAGGTTGCCGGTCATGGTGCACGCCGACACGATCAGCCCGTCCGCACCCCAGTCGGAGATGCCGAACCGGTTGGCCTGGCTGTGGCAGGCGATGATGCGATACCCCCGCGGCGGCGTCCAGTACGGCTTCTGCAACTCCAGGAAGATGCCGTTGGTGCCGTTGCCGAGGGTGGTGCAGTTGGAGATGGTGCAGCGTTCCACGTCACCCCAACCGCCGATGCCGACGCCGATCCCCGCGCCGCCCATCTGCTCGCCGTTGTCCAGCCGGCCGCAGCCCACCGCGACCACCCCGTCGATCAGGCAGTCCTGGAGGAAGTCGCAACCCAGCCCGGTGGCCCCGGTGTGATGGATGTACAGATTGCGGAACACACCTCGCACCACGTACTGAAGCCCCAGTCCCTTCGCCAGATAGTCGTACTGGGTCATGGCCACGCCGGAGCCGTCGATCTCGAAGTCGGCGAAGGTGCAGTCGGCGATGTGCCGGTCGCGGTCCGCACCGTGCTGGACGGTCGTCCAGTACGCCAACGGTGTCGGTTCGGCGCGGTTACCCTCGTTGCTCAGCAGGAACCGGGTCGCGCCCGAACCCGCGCCGATCAGGGACACCCCACTGCGCCACACGGTGCCCGCGTCCCGGATCGAGTAGATTCCGGGCGGGCAGTAGATGACCCGGGCCCGCCCGTCGGCCGCGTACCCCTCGCCGAGGCGGTCCACCAGCGCCGCCAGCGCGGGCTGGTCGTTCGTCGTCCCGTCGCCCTGTAGTCCGTACTCCCGCGCATCACACCACAACGGCGCCCCGGCCACCGGTGCCGGATGCTGACGGATTGCCACGGATCGGCCCTGCTGCACCACGGGCCCTCCCCCGATCGTGTCGGCTACCTGCCGGCCCGGCTTTCCCGCTCCCGGTGTCCGAAAACGCCCCACCGCGACTTCCCCCGCCGCCCCGACACCCCACCCTGGCTTGGCGTGAGTCCGACGATCGTGACGGCTGACCGGTTCGTGCCCGGATGGGCGTGCGTCGGGTCACCGTGGCGGCGGAATGATGCCCCCAGCCCGGGCGTTGTACAGGGGGTAACCGCGACGCCCCCTCGGCGACGCCCCCGGGACCGGGCCGGAATGGCCGCCCCCCACCCGGCGTTACACATCTCCCGGACATCGCGAACGGCCCCCGGCCGGTGCCTGAGCCGGCCCGATCCACTTCGCACCATCTCCCCCCTTTCGCGCGGCACCCGCGACCCCCATCGCTGGCCGCGTGCACCCCCGATCGAAAGGCGGAACACCATCATGCGTACCACCATGCTGCGTAAGACCGCTCTGACCATCGCCGCTGCCGCCGCCACCGCCGGTGGCATCGCCGCCCCCGCCATCGCCGCCCAGACCACCCCCGGCGTCGCCGCTGCTCGCGACCACAAGACCGAACGACAGCTCGACGTGCGCTACGAAGCCCAGGACACCTTCTACTACTGCGGCCCCGCCGCCACCCGCAACGCCCTGTCCGTGCAGGGCAAGAACATCGACCAGCACGACATGGCCAAGCGCATGGGCACCACCGAGAACGGCACCGACTCCATCAACGACATCACCCCGGTGCTGAACAAGGAAACCGGTAAGGACGTCTACCGCTCGGTGGAGATCCCCGGTACCAAGGCCGACGACAAGCAGACCGACAAGCTGCGCGAGGACGTCAAGCGCACTGTCGATGACGGCCGTGCCGTGGTCGCCAACATCGCCGGCACCACCACCGACACCACCGGCACCACCCACAGCTTCGAAGGCGGGCACTACATCAGCGTCACCGGCTACCGCGACGCCGGCAAGCAGGTCAAGATCGCCGACTCCGCCAACCCCGCCACCGCCGAGTACTGGCTCACCACCGACAACCTCGCCGACTGGATCGCCACCCGCGGTTACACCGCCACCAGCTGACACCACCCACACACCCAAAGGGCCGGCCCCCACCAGGGGCCGGCCCTTCCCCGTCCCCACCCCCACCGTCCCCACCCCACCCCACCCCGCCAAGCTCTCCGCGATCTTGCACTTTCGGTCGCCGAAATGCCCCGAAAGGCACCCTTCGCCCCGACCAAAACTGCAAGATCGCCGCGGACGACACGGGGCGGCGAGGCAGGGCGGGCGGCGCAGGGCGGGCACAACCCCACCCCGCCAGGCGATCAAGAGGTTTGCGTCGTCGGGAGGGCGGGATGGGACGCAAACTTCTTGATCAACTCGGCGAGGGGGGTGGGGTGGGTGGGGGTGAGGAATTCGAGGCGGTTGCCGTGGGGGTCGGTGGTGTGGAACCGGCGTAGGCCGGGAAGGTCGTCGCTCCAGGTAACGGGGTGGCCGGCGGTGGCGAGGCGGGCGGCGAGGGCGTCCAGGTCACTTCGGAGCAGGGCGGGGTGGGCTTTGCGGGCGGGGCGGAAGTCGTCCTCGACGCCGAGGTGCAGTTCGGCGCCGTACCCGCTGAACCAGCAACCACCGCGAGCGGCGAGGGCCGGTGGTTTGGTCAGTTCGGTCAGGCCGAGCAGGTCGACGTAGAAGGCCCGGGACCGGTCCTCGGAGCCGCGAGGGCAGGCGAGCTGGACGTGATGGATCATGATGAGCACCTCCCGTCCACACGATGACACCGGGTTGCGCTCATAGCAAGACGGACGTACGGTTTTGTTGACAGGGAGAATCGGCGGTAAGTGTCCCCTAACCACGGCGGCGCCCCGGCCGGTGCGACAGACTGCTCAGGACTACTCACGGTCGCTGGTGTGAAGGAGTACGACGTGGCGAGCCTCGACACCTTCGGTGCGAAGACCCAGCTACGCGTCGGAGACGCGAGCTACGAGATTTTCAAGATCAGCCAGGTGGAGGGCCAGGAACGGCTCCCCTACAGCCTGAAGATCCTGCTGGAAAACCTGCTGCGGACCGAGGACGGCGCGAACATCACCGCCGAGCACATCCGCCAGCTGGGCGCGTGGGACCCGAACGCCGACCCGAACGTCGAGATCCAGTTCACCCCGGCGCGGGTGCTGATGCAGGACTTCACCGGCGTACCGTGCGTGGTCGACCTCGCCACCATGCGTGAGGCCGTTCGCGACCTCGGCGGCGACCCCACCAAGGTGAACCCCCTCGCTCCCGCCGAGCTGGTCATCGACCACTCGGTCATCGCCGACCTTTTCGGCCGCGAGGACGCCTTCGAGCGCAACGTCGAGCTGGAGTACGCCCGCAACAAGGAGCGCTACCAGTTCCTGCGCTGGGGCCAGACCGCGTTCAACGAGTTCAAGGTGGTCCCGCCCGGCACCGGCATCGTCCACCAGGTCAACATCGAATACCTGGCGCGTACGATCATGGAGCGCAACGGTCAGGCGTACCCGGACACCGTGGTCGGCACCGACTCGCACACCACGATGGTCAACGGCCTGGGCGTACTGGGCTGGGGCGTCGGCGGCATCGAGGCCGAGGCCGCGATGCTGGGCCAGCCGGTCAGCATGCTGATCCCCCGGGTGGTGGGCTTCAAGCTCTCCGGTGAGATGCCGGCCGGCACCACCGCCACCGACCTGGTGCTCACCATCACCGAGATGCTGCGCAAGCACGGGGTGGTCGGCAAGTTCGTCGAGTTCTACGGGCCGGGCGTGAGCGCGGTGCCGCTGGCCAACCGGGCCACCATCGGCAACATGTCCCCGGAGTACGGCTCCACCGTGGCGATCTTCCCGATCGACGCCGAGACCGTCCGCTATCTGGAGCTGACCGGCCGCGACCCGCAGCAGGTCGCGCTGGTCGAGGCGTACGCCAAGGAGCAGGGTCTCTGGCACGACCCGGCGGCCGAGCCGGAGTACTCCGAGCGCCTGGAGCTCGACCTGAGCACCATCGAGCCCTCCCTCGCCGGCCCGAAGCGCCCGCAGGACCGGGTGCCGCTGGGCAGCGCCAAGACGCTGTTCCGCGCCGCGCTGACCGACTACGTGGCCGCCGACGAGACCGGTGGGGACCCGGGCCGCGAACCCGGTGTGCCGCAGCAGGAGAAGCCGTTCGGCACCGCCGGCCCGGCCGACGAGGCCAGCGCCGAGTCCTTCCCGGCCAGCGACTCCCCCGCCAACGGCGTCAACGACCCGGCCGACGCCCCGCGTGACCTGGTGACCGCTGCGGTCGGCGCGGGCGGGCGGGCCAGCAACCCGATCCGGGTCACCGGTGAGGACGGCAACACCTACGAGCTGGACCACGGCGCGGTGGTGATCGCCGCCATCACCTCCTGCACCAACACCTCGAACCCGCAGGTCATGATCGGCGCGGCGCTGCTGGCCCGCAATGCGGTGGACAAGGGCCTCAACCGCAAGCCGTGGGTGAAGACCACCCTGGCGCCGGGCTCCAAGGTGGTCATGGACTACTACGAGCGGGCCGGCCTCACCCCGTACCTGGAGAAGCTCGGCTTCCACCTGGTCGGCTACGGCTGCACCACCTGCATCGGCAACTCCGGCCCGCTGCCGGAGGAGATCTCCGCCGCGGTGAACGAGGCCGACCTGGCGGTCGTCTCGGTGCTCTCCGGCAACCGGAACTTCGAGGGCCGGATCAACCCGGACGTCAAGATGAACTACCTGGCGTCCCCGCCGCTGGTGGTGGCGTACGCGCTGGCCGGCACGATGGACATCGACCTGGCCAACGAGCCGATCGGCGAGGACAGCGAGGGCAACCCGGTCTTCCTGCGCGACATCTGGCCGAGCACCGCCGAGATCCAGGACGTCATCGCCTCGGCGATCGGCGCCACCGGGTTCAGCGCCGCGTACGCCGACGTCTTCGCCGGTGACGAGCGCTGGCAGTCGCTGCCCACCCCGACCGGCGACACCTTCGCCTGGGACGGTGACTCCACCTACGTGCGCAAGCCCCCGTACTTCGAGGGCATGGCGCAGCAGCCGGCGGCGGTGACCGACATCGCCGGCGCCCGGGTGCTGGCCAAGCTGGGCGACTCGGTGACCACCGACCACATCTCCCCGGCCGGCTCCATCAAGGCCGACTCCCCGGCCGGTGAGTACCTCGCCGCGCACGGCGTGCCGCGCCACGAGTTCAACTCGTACGGCTCGCGTCGGGGCAACCACGAGGTGATGATCCGGGGCACCTTCGCCAACATCCGGCTGCGTAACCAGCTGGTGCCCGGGGTCGAGGGCGGCTACACCGTCAACCACCTGACCGGCGAGCAGACCTCCATCTACGACGCCTCGATGGCCTACCAGGCCGCCGACGTGCCGCTGGTCATCCTGGCCGGCAAGGAGTACGGCTCCGGCTCCTCGCGGGACTGGGCGGCCAAGGGCACCATGCTGCTCGGCGTGAAGGCGGTCATCGCCGAGTCGTATGAGCGGATCCACCGCTCCAACCTCATCGGCATGGGCGTGCTGCCGTTGCAGTTCCCGGCCGGCGAGAACGCCGACTCGCTCGGGCTGACCGGCACCGAGACGTTCACCGTCACCGGGGTGACCGCGCTCAACGACGGCTCGACCCCCCGTACGGTGAAGGTCACCACCGACACCGGCGTGGAGTTCGACGCGGTGGTGCGGATCGACACCCCCGGTGAGGCGGACTACTACCGCCACGGCGGCATCCTGCAGTACGTGCTGCGGCGGATGATCGCCAGCTGACGTCCGATAGTCCGAAGGGGCTCCCTCCCACGCAGGCGGGAAGGAGCCCCTTCGGTCGTTCAGGTGCAGGTCCACACCGCTCAGTCGGCGCTGCGACGCGCCTCGCGCAGCTTCATCGCGTGCTCCACAAGCGTGATGAGCACCTCCTTGGCCGACTCACGCTGCCGGGCGTCGCAGAGCAGCACCGGGACCTCGGGATCGAGGTTCAACGCGGCCTGCACCTCGTCGAGCCGGTAGTGCCGCGCCCCCTCGAAACAGTTCACCGCCACCAGGAACGGCGTGCCACGCCCCTCGAAGTAGTCGATGGAGGGAAAGCAGTCGGCGAGCCGGCGGGTGTCGGCCAGTACGACCGCGCCGATCGCGCCCAGCGCCAACTCGTCCCAGACGAACCAGAACCGGTCCTGCCCGGGGGTGCCGAACAGGTACAGCACCAGGTCCTCGCTGATGGTGATGCGACCGAAGTCCATCGCCACGGTCGTCGTGCGCTTGGCCTCGACGCCGGACAGGTCGTCGATGCCCACCCCCGATTCGGTCAGCACCTCCTCGGTCCGCAGCGGACGCGTCTCGCTGACCGCGCCGACAAGTGTGGTCTTACCCACCCCGAATCCACCCGCGACCAGAATCTTGATCGCCGTGGGCAACGCGACCGCGCCCGACGGCCGCTCAGAGTGCCCGTAGTCCATTGATAACCGCCTCGAAGATGCTGTTGTCGGGAACGCCGACGGTGCCGTGCGGCTCCCGGATCTGAACCAAGCTGCGCGCCACCAGGTCGCCGAGCAGCACCCGCACGGTGCCGACCGGCAGGTCGAGGTGGGCCGCGATCTCGGCGACGGACTGCATCCGCTGGCACAGACCGACGATCGCCAGGTGCTCCGGGCCCAACCCGATCTCCGGCGAGACGTCCGTCCGGGTCGCCTTCACCAGCGAGATCAGGTCGAACGTGCCGGTCACCGGGCGAGCCCGGCCGCCGGTGACCGCGTACGGGCGGACCACCGGACCGGCATGGTCATCCACCCACTGGTGGTCGGCGGGCTCTCCCTGCACCGTCATATGGGTTACTTCTCCCCGTTGGTCTGCTCAGCTGATCGTGTCGGCGACGCGACGAACTTGCCGACCCGGGTGACCAGCATGGCCATCTCGTACGCGATCAGTCCGACATCCGCGTCCTCGCTGGCCAGGACCGCGAGACAGGCGTTGCGACCGGCGGCTGTGACGAACAGGAACGAGGACTGCATCTCGATGATCGTCTGCTGCACCTGCCCGCCGCCGAACCGCTTTCCCGCGCCTCGGGCCAGGCTCTGGATGCCGGCCGCCATCGCCGCCAGGTGCTCGCCGTCGTCGCGGCTGAGCCCTTGCGACGAGGCCATCAGCAGACCGTCGGCGGACAGTGCGACCGCGTGCTCGGCCTGCTTGACCCGGCCGACCAGATCGTCCAGCAACCACGTCAGGTCAGCACTCGAAGCCGTCTTCTGCGCCACTTCGTCGTCCTCTTCTCCCCCGGCTCATCGCCGTGCTCATCTGGTCCTGACCGCGGGTCGGGCGGATCGCCGCACGACCTGCGCCCCGTTCAGGACTCCTGTTGGTCGGCGCCGTCAGACTCGTCCGCGTCGCCGGGCCGACCGCCACCACCGAGCAGCCGGGCCGCGTCGGTGCGGCCACGCCGGGTGCCCGTCTGGTAAGAACTCATTATTCGTCGAACCTGTTCGGGTTCGCGGATCACGTCTTCGTCCTCCTCCGCGGCCTCAGGCTCGGCCCGCAGAGCCGGCGTGATGCTGGCCTGCCGGATGCGGACCGGCAGACCGGACTCGGTACGAACCGACTCGACCGGGCCGGCCTCGCCGGGCTCGGTCGCCGCCGACGCACCGCCCGCCGGGGCCGGCGGCTCGGCCGGCTGGTCGTCACGGGTGTCGAGTGGACGCTGCGGCAGCCCGGACCCGGGTGGCCCGGCGACCGGCAGGCTGATCGGAATGGTCGGCCCGTCCAGTGCGGAGTGTCCGGGTCGACGCCGGGACCTGGTCGGCAGCCCACCTTCGCTGGTGTCGGTCGCGCTGAAGTGGACCTCCGCCGGGCCGTCGGCAGCACGTCGGTCCGCGCCCCGGTGCTCACTGTCGGCGTCGTGGTCGGGGCGGGGCGCGGGCGGCTGTGCCGGGGCGGCCAACGCCACTGGTGCGGCCGACCGCTGCACGGCGGTCCCCGGCATCGGCTCGGCGGACCGGGTCGACGTGTCGGCGTCCGGTCCGTCCAAGGCCTCCGGCTCGCTGCCGTCAACGATGATCAGGTTGCTCGGGATCAGCACCACGGCGGTCGTGCCGCCGTACGCGGACTCCTTGAGCCGGACGCGTACGCCGTGCCTGTCGGTCAACCGGCTCACCACGTAGAGGCCCAGTCGGGAGGCGTCGGCGAGGTTCAGTTCGGACTGGTCCACGATCCGGTGGTTGGCGGCGGCGAGGTCCTCCTCGGTCATGCCCAGACCGCGGTCCTCGATCTCGATGGCGAAACCGTTGGCGACCAACTGCCCGCGTACCTCGACGCTGGTGTGCGGCGGGGAGAAGGACAACCCGTTCTCGATCAGCTCGGCCAGCAGGTGGATGACGTCACCGACCGCCCGGCCGGCGAGCGACACCCCGCCGATGGGCAGCACGGTGACCCGGGTGTAGTCCTCGACCTCACCGACCGCGCCACGGATCACGTCGACCATCGGCACGCTGCGTCGCCAGGCGCGACCCGGCGTCGAGCCGGAGAGCACGATCAGGTTCTCGGCGTTACGCCGCATCCGGGTGGCGAGGTGGTCGACGCGGAACAGGTCCTCCAGTTCCTCCGCGTCGTGCTCCCGCCGCTCCATCGCGTCCAGCAGGGTGAGCTGGCGGTGCACCAGGGCCTGGGTACGCCGGGCCAGGCTGAGGAACACCTCGCGCACCGCCCGGCGAAGCTCGGCCTGTTCCACCGCCGTACGGATGGCGGTCTCCTGCACGACGTTGAAGGCCTTACCCACCTGGCCGATCTCGTCGTCACCGAACCGCAGCGGCGGCGCTTCCTTGGCCACGTCCACCTGCTCACCGCGACCGAGTCGTTCGACCACGCTCGGCAGGCGCTTGTCGGCGAGTTGGAACGCCGCGTCACGCAGCCGTTGCAGCTGTTGCACCAGGGCCCGCGCGGTGGTGATCGAGACGACCACCGAGGCGATGACGGCGAGCAGGCCGAGGCCGGCGGCGAGGACCAGTCGGACGACGACGCCGATCGCCACCGGAGTGGCCCGCTTGACGATCTCGTCACCGCCGGCGAGCACGACGTCGCCGATCTCGACGAGTGCGGCAGCGGAGGTCTCGTTCCACTTCTGGCTGTCGAACGGCAGGCGTGAGGTGCCGGTGGCGAGCATGACCTGGTTTTCCAAGTTGGCCAGCCGGGTGAAATTCACGCCTGCGATCATCTGCTCGTAACGGCGCTGATCGGTTTCCGGCAGCCGGACGACCGCCTGCTCCGCGAGGAACTGTCGGGCACCCACCACGCGGGTGAACTCCGCCCGCTCGGTCTGGGTGATCCGACCGGCGGCCAGGATTCCGGCGAGCATGGCGTCCTCCTGGGACACCAGTTCCCGGGCGCGGTTGAGCCGGATCAGCTGAGCGGTGTTCTCGGCTACCTCGTCGTCATCGAGATTGCCGAGTTCGTCGTAGACCTCGAAGATCGCTTCGATCAGCTCGGTGAAGGCCGTCATGGCCTCGCTCCGGCTGATATTTCGCTGATCGACGGCGGTACGGGTTTCCGAGAGCACGGACAGTCCCCGGTTCAACGCGTCGATTCGCTCGTGCAGATCTTTGCTGCCGAGCAGGCTCACCTGCCAGTGGTCCGTGGACTCGGCGAAGCTGGCGGCCAAATCGTCAGTTCGCTGCCGCAGTTCTTGCAGATCTGCGCGTTGTGACTCCTCCGGTCGCCCCAGGTAGACCACCGAGGTACGCCGTTCCAGCTGCAGTTGGAGCAACAGCGGCTCGGTGGGGTCGAACACCCGTACGTCGAGTGCCTGCACACCGACGAGGTTGACTCCCTCTCGGACGGTGACCCAGGCGGTGAAGCCCCAGAGTGCCACCAGCGAGGCCAATAGGGCCACGACCTTGGTACGCAGATTCGAACTGCGGGAACCCATTACACCGTCCCTGGCCCTGAGCTAATTGATCGGTCGGTCAGCAGCGCGTCACGCACATCGACCCCGGCGCACGCTAACAGCGTCACCGCGCCAACTCAAGCGCTGGTGATCATGCCCTGCTCCGCGCGGCTTCAGGTGTCGTCGTCGACAAAGCCTGGTTAATCGTCGGTGCCACGGCAAGGACCAGTTTTCGCGCCGCGATGACCGCTGCCCGGACAATGAGAATAGGCGCGTACAGATCCTTGTCGTGCCACAGAGGAGGGTAGTCGGATCGATCGGCGCGCAGGTGCTCGACTGCCCGGGACACCGCCGCGGTCACGGCCGGCCGGATCGGCCGGCCGCTGCCCAGCAGAATCTGCACCGCGTACGCGGTCTCCTCCGCCGTGCTGGACCATCGCCCCCAGCCACCGTCGTCGCGTTGGTCGGCCAGGATCCGCTCCACCGCACGGTCGATCGCCGCGTCGGCCACCGCCGGTGGTGCGTAACCGGCCAGCGCCGCCACCGCACAGCAGGTGGCGTAGTAGGGCGAGGCGTGCCAGCGGTCCGTCCACAGTCCGTCCGGTCCCTGCACGTCCCGCAGCCAGCCGGCCAACGACGCCACCCGGGCGGTGTACCGGTCGGCGCCGTGTCGGGAGTGCCAGCCCAGCGCCTCCAGCACGTGTGCGTTAGTGGTGACCGACTGCCCGTCCTCGCCGCGCCAGGTACAGAAGTGACTGCCCAGGTCGTAGTGGAGCAGGCTGGCCGGGTCCACCGGGCGGCCCAGCCGGGCGAGGGCGTACAGGACGGTCGAGGTGGTGTCGGCGTCGGCAGGCAGGCCCGGCCCGGTGGCCGCCCCGTCCGGCCCGAGCGCGGCGGCCAGCTCGGCCAGCAGTCGCGCCCCCGGGTCGACCGGCAGACCCACCCGGGCCAGCGTGGCGAGCGTCCAGGACCGTTCGAAGACCGTGATCGGTGTGCAGCACGGCACCGGACCACCCTGTCGGGCCACCACGGCGTCGAGGTACGTGCGGGCCGCCGGGTCGTCGGTGCGCCGATGGCCCAGCCACACGGCGGTCGCCGCGGGCGAGGCACCCACCGCGCCGTCGACCGGAGCGACGTCGTCGCGGGTGGCGGCGGCCGGGCCGAGCACCTCGTAGGCGTGCCAGAGCTTGCTGGGTACCGGCTGCCCGCTGGTCAGCAACGCGTTCACCGCGTCCACCCGACGCCGGTCGACCCGGGGCAGCACACCGGGTGCGCCAGCCAGCGTCGGCGCGCCGGCCAACTCGGCCAGGTGTGCGTCGACGCGCGCCACCAGGGTCGGGACGATCAGATCGGCGGCCGGAGTGTCCGGCATGGCCGCGTCGTCTCCGAGGCACCGGGCCAGTGCCGCCAGCCCTCGGATGGCCGCAGCGACGACCTCGATCCGATCCGGCCCGGCCGGATCGGGCGGATCAGCCCGGACGAGGCTGGCGAGCAGCGCCTGCACCGCACTCGCCGTCGGGACCAGGGCGTACCCGCCGGCGGGGCCCCAACTGCCGTCGGCGCCCTGTTCGGCGAGCAGGTACGCCAGCCGCCGCGCGTGTCCGTCGACCCACGGCGCGTCGGCGACCAGCCGACCCGTCTCGTACACCGAGGTGCTGACCTGCCCGTACGGCTGCTGTTCCAGCTGTGCCAGCAGGTCACCGACCGCATCGGTCAGCCCGGGCGCCACGACCGCGCCCAGGATGAGCGTCGGTGCCGTCACGGCACCCCCCAGAAGTCGGTGGAGCGGTAGAAACCGCTGCTGAAGCCGATCTGCCGGGCCAGGTAGTCCGCTTGCACCGGACAGGTCTCGCGCAGCCCGTCCAGCAACTGGCGGGCCTGCGCCACCAGCTCGGCGATGCGCTGCTCGACCTCGGTACGCGGCACGAGCATCAGGGCGTTCAGGTCTCCCCAGCGCAGGTCGCGCTCGTACGTGCCGAGGTCGTTGACGAGCCGCAGGATCCGCTGCACGCGGTCGCTCGCCGTGAGCATCGCGTCCAGATGCGTGAGGGTCGCCGGATCGGCCGTGTGGATCCAGTGCACGACGTTGACCACCGTGCAGGCCAAATTGTCGGCGTTGTCGAGGTATTCCTCGAAGCTGGGCAGCTGGTCGGGGACCTGCTTCCAGTCCCACTCCCGCGCCATGGCGGCGAGCACCTTGCGGGTCTCCTCCCGCCAGCGCTCCCGATGCTCGGCGAAGGCCGGCACGGTGGCCAGTTCGTCGCGCAGCTCGGCGAGGAAGCCGCCGAGGGCGTCCCCGGGCTCCGGCGTCGCGCCGTCGGCCACCGCGAGGCAGCGGGCGGTCAGCCGCTCGATCTCGTCGCGCGAGCGGGCCTCGTGGTCCACCAGCCAGTCGACGGCGAACCCCCACAGCACCGCCCGGTTGGTCAGCCGCAGCTGGGCCACGTCGCACCAGGGTGCGCCGAAGGCGATGGCCATGGCCACGTTGCCGAACAGGGTCGCGTCGAACGGCTTCGCGGGAAACAGCTCCGGGTAGGCGGCAGCGACCTTCGCCAGGTCCCGCTGGCCCTTAGCGGCCAGGGCGCAGATGCGTCCCTGTTCGGCGGCCACACTCATCTGGTCGCCGCCGGTGCTCCGCGGCGTCTCGGTCAACGGGGTCACGCCGCGACACCCGCCACGGGCCGCAGGGTGACCTCGACCCGGT
The DNA here is from genome assembly GCF_016863515.1 of Micromonospora gifhornensis. GTDB lineage: Bacteria > Actinomycetota > Actinomycetes > Mycobacteriales > Micromonosporaceae > Micromonospora > Micromonospora gifhornensis. Next base: position 91,704 of record NZ_BOPA01000019.1, on the reverse strand, counting down.
CCCTGGGACGCAGCGCGGCGGCCACCTTGATCCCGGGTACGGTCGGGCGGCTCAGCCGCAACCGGTACCGGCTGAGCAGGGTGGCGACGATCAGGGTCGCCTCCAGGTAGAACAGGTGCATCCCGATGCACTGGTGTGGGCCGCCGCCGAACGGGAAGTGGGCGTACCTGGGACGACCACGTACCAGCTCCGGCCGGAACCGGTCCGGGTCGAAGACCTCGGGTCGGTCCCAGAACTGCGTCATCCGGTGGGTGATCAGCGGACTGACCACCAGGGTGGAGCCGGCCGGGATCCGGACTCCGCCGATGACGTCCTCCTGCACCGCCAGCCGGGGGAAGAGCCAGCCGATCGGATAGAGCCGCAGCAGTTCGTCGAGCACCTGCCGGGTGTAGCGCAGCTCGCGCAGGTGTTGCCCGCGTACCGGCTGGTCGCCGACGACCCGGTCGAGTTCCTCGTAGAGCCGGGTCGCGATGTTCGGGTTCTGCTCCAGGTGCGGCCAGAGCCAGGTGAGCACGCTGATCGTGGTCTCGGTGGTGGTGGCCACCATCGCCACGGTGTCGTTGCGCACTTGGCCCTCGTCGAGCTGGCCGCCGTCCTCGGTACGCCCCCGCCACAGGGTGGAGATGATGTCGTCGCTGCCCTCGCCGGCGGTGTCCCGCGCGGCCCGGATGGTCGGCAGCAGCAGGTCGTCGATGAGCTGCACGGCGCGGCGGAACGTGCGGTCACCGGGCATCGGCGCGGCCAACGGCGCCCAGGGCACCAGGATCCGCGGCATCACCGACCAGGCGATGGCGTCCTGCGCCTCCATGATCCGCATAGCGTCCGGCACCGAGATCTTGTCCGCGAAGAAGACCCGCATGATCGCCGAGCAGACCACCTGGGCCTGCACCTTGCCCATGTCCACCGGCTGGCCGGATCGCGCCGGTTCGGCCAGCTCGTCGATCGACTCCTCGATCGCCACGGCGAGGCGGTCGACCAGCCCGTCGATGCGCCGGGCGGTGAACAACGGCTGGAGGATCTGTCGACTGTTCGTCCAGTGTTCACCGTCGCTGAGGATGCCGTCGCCGAACAGCCGCTTGAGCGGCCGCCACTGGAGCCCGTCACCGGCCCGGACGTAGTTCTCGGCCTTTTCCCGCAGCACGCGCTGGAGGTGTTCGGGGTGGGTGATGAGGAAGGGCCGGAAGGAGCCGAGGTTGAGCTTCACGACGTCGCCGCCGGACCGCTCACCACACTCCACCAGGGCGCGGGCCGGGTCACGCAGCAGGCCTGGCAACACGTGCCGCAGCGGCACGGATCCGGCGCGTCGGGTTTGGACAGTCGTCACGTGGTGTGTTCCCACTCGCACAGACCCCCGGGGTGTGGGTTACTCTCTGAAATGCCACGGTTGCGATGAGCATGACATCGATATGGCATCCGTCACTAGTCGCGTGCCGAGAAATCTTCATGGTCGACATTCCCGCTGTCCACAACCGATTCGACCTCGCACGGCGGGCACCGGCCGGTCCGATCTGGTGCCGCCGGTCGCCCCGGCGATCGACCCGGCCCGCGTCCGCCCAGCTCAGCAGGGTGGTCGTGGCGCAGTCAGCACCGCCGGGGCGCCCACCGATGCGTGGGGGTTCCCGCTGGACCGGGTGATCTATTTCATGTCCGGCATGTAAGTCATCGGCACCGGCCGGCCCGCCGCGCCACGGCTGACCGCCGGAGAATCCAGGCGTGGCCGGTCTCGCTGTGCCACGCTCAGGAGATGGACGACAAGACCATCCTGAGCCGGATCTCCGAACTGGTCGACGAGGAGCACCGGTTGCGCGCCGACGCGCAGGCCACCGAGGCGGGCACCGACGACGAGGCACGCACCCGGCTCCGTGCGCTGGAGGAGTCCCTCGACCAGTGCTGGGACCTGCTCCGCCGCCGCCGTGCGGCGCGGCAGGCACACGGCGACCCGGAGGCGCAGGGCGCCCGACCGGTGTCGGAGGTCGAGCGGTACCTCCAGTAGCGATGGACCGGCTCCGGGTGGCTGTCGATCCCGCCACCCGGAGCCGGCCGTCAACGCAGGCCCGCCTCCCGGGCCAGCCGTCCGGTGAGCGCGGTCGGCTCGGTGAGGTCCGCCGGCAGGCCACGGGCCGCGAACCAGGTGCTGACCACCCGGACGTCACGGGCCAGGAAGTCGCGCCCCTGCGGGTTCGCCACCACATCCACCACCTGCGGCAGATCGATCAGCACCAGCCGCCCGGCGTGCACCAGCAGGTTGTACGGCGACAGGTCGCCGTGCGCGTACCCGGCCCGGGCCAGGACCATCAGCGCCTCGACCAGTTGCTCCCACAGCCCGCGTAGCTCGGCTCCGGCCGGCCGCAGTTCGGCCAGCCGAGGGGCGGCCTGGCCGGTGTCCGGGTCACCGAGGAACTCAAGCATCAGTTCGGTGCCCCGCAACTGCACCGGATACGGCACCGCCACCGTCCCGTACCGTTCGCCGAACTCCCAGAGCCGGGCCAACGCGGCGAACTCGGCCGCCGCCCACTGCCCGGCGATCATCTGGCGGCCGAAGGCCGTCCGACCGGTCATCGCGCGCATCTCCCGGGACCGGCGGACCCGGCGTCCCTCCAGATATCCGGCGTCGCGGTGGAAGAGGCGGTGCCGCGGGTCGCGGTAGCGCTTGGCCGCCAGCAGGCAGGAACTGTCGCTGTCGGGGACGGCCCGGCGGACCAGGTGGACGTCCGCCTCCTTGCCGGTCTTGAGCACCCCCAACTCGGTGTCCTTCGCGGCCAAGTCGGTGACCAGCCAGGCCGGATGGGGCTGCGGACCGTGCAGGGCGTCGTCCCAGGAGGACCAGACGGCACCGGTGTCCGGGTCGGGTTCGTCGGAGGGGTCGGCCGGTACCGGCCCGCGCGCCCGCCCGCGCTTCAGGAACTGTGGTTCGTCGTCATCGAAGCGGCGTCTGCCGCGGGTGTGGCGCTCCCGCGCCGAGAACTCGTGATCGCGCACGATGCTGGTATCCCTTGGTCGAGGTGACTGGAGGCAGGAAGTGACCTGCGAAGACGGCCATGACCGACCCCCTCTCCTCGACCGGGCGAGCGCCCGGGTGCACGATGCGCGGACCATGCTCGCTGCGCCCCTGGGGCAGCGTCAATCGCTTTTCCCGGACCGGCCGCCGCCTGGCCTCACGCGTCCATGACGGCGGCGACCGCGGCGATCACCGTGTCGACGGTGACGGTCGGCGCGAAGCGGGCGTCCGTCCAGCGCCGCCCCCGGTGCAGCCAGACGCTGGGCAGGCCGACGGCGGTCGCGCCACCGATGTCCGCCTCGGGACCGTCCCCGATCACCCAGGCACCACGCAGCGGCATCCGCACCCGCTGGGCGGCCAGGGCGAAGATCCGCGGGTTGGGCTTGCTGACCCCGGCCTCCTCCGAGATCACCCAGTCCGCCACGTACCGGTCCAGGCCGGTACGCCTGATCTTGGTGTCCTGCTGGCGTACCGCCCCGTTGCTCACCACCACAGGCGTCCAGCCCGCGCCGTCGGCGATCCGCAACGCGCAGGCGACCAACGGATCGAGTCGGGTGAACTCGACGACCCCGTCGTGCAGCTCCTCGACCAGGTCGATGGAGGGGATACGCAGCCGGTAACGGTCCCGGATGGCGTCCGCGACGTCCCAACGGTCGGTGAGCCCGTCGGCGTCGATGGACAGCAGCCAGTCGACGTCGGCCGGGGGTGCGCCGATGCCGTCGAGGAAACGCTCTGCCCAGGTGCGGAACGGCCCGGCCCGATCGAGCAGGGTGTTGTCCAGATCCAGCAGGAGCAGCGGCACTCGGGAACCCTACGGTAATCGGGTACCCGCCCGACAGGGCCGGACGTTACGCGCTGATGACGGACCGGGGCACGATTCGGGTTTCCTGTTCGACAGATGCACCAAGCCGTACGTACGGTTTGCATAACCCCTGGTGGGCTGGGACGATCAGGATGTGCCCAGAGTAAGTCAGGACCAGCTCGACGCCCGCCGACAGGAGATTCTCGCCGCCGCGCGGGCCTGTTTCGCCCGGCACGGCTACGAGGGCGCCACCGTACGCCGCCTCGAGGAGGCAACGCGGCTGTCCCGAGGCGCCATCTTCCACCACTTCCGCGACAAGGACTCGCTGTTCCTCGCCGTCGCCGAGGACGACGCGGCGACGATGGTGGAGACGGTCGCCCGTAACGGCCTGGTACAGGTGATGCGCGACCTGCTCGCCCGAGCGGTCTCCCCGGACACCACCGGCTGGCTGGGCAGCCAACTGGAGGTGTCCCGGCGGCTGCGTACCGACCCGGCTTTCGCCAAGCGCTGGGCCGAACGGTCCGCGGCCATCGCCGAGGCGACCCGCGAACGCCTGGCCCGCCAGCGCGAGGCCGGCGTACTCCGCGAGGACATCCCGATCGACGTGCTGGCCCGCTTCCTCGAACTCGCCTACGACGGGTTGGTGCTGCACCTGGCGATGGGACGACCGGCCGGCGACCTCGGTCCGGTGCTCGACCTGGTCGAGGAAGCGGTACGCCGCAGGTAACGACGAGGTAACCCCTCCTTGAGCACCATCGATCGCTGGCATCGTCGCCGCACAATGAAGCGCGTCCCCTCGCCTGACAGGAGCTGGCCATGATCGAGCTCGCGGCAGACTTCGATTTCGACACCTGGGGCGTTCCCAGTCGCACCTTTCTGATCATCTACCTGGTCGCCACCGTCGTGGTCGTCGTCGGCGTGCTGATCTTCCGCCGACGTACGCTGACCGGCCGCTCCGCGCCGCCCGCCGACCAGCTCGGCCCCCAGCAGGTCGCCTACCTCACCGGCGGGGAGGACCGGGCCGTCTGGTCCTCGGTCAGCAGCCTGCGCAGCCAGGGCGTGCTCGGCGTAGGCCCCGGTGGCGAGCTCACCGCCGACGGCCCGCTGCCAACCGGCGCCACTCCACTCGACCAGGCCGTGCACTACGCGGCCAGCCAGCGCTGCTCCGCCCGGCAGCTGCGGCGTACCGAATGGGTGACCCGAGCGCTCGACCAACTGCGCGACGGTCTGTCCCGCCACGACCTGCTGGTCACCCCGGAACGCCGCGCGGCGCTGCGGCTGGGCACCCTGCTGCTGGCCGTGATGGTGGCGCTCGGCGTCGCCCGGATCGTCGCCGGCATCGCCAACGACCGTCCGGTGTGGTATCTCGTGTTCATCGTCGGAGCGCTGGCGGTGCTGACCATGGTGCTGTTCGTCCGGGTGCCCCGCCGGACGAGGGCCGCCGACGCCGCGTTGCTGAACCTGCGGCACCGCAACCGCCACCTCGCGCCCGGCTCGAACCCGGCGTACGCCGTCTACGGTGCCGCGGGAACCGCCATGGCGGTCGCGCTCTACGGCACCGCCTCGCTCTGGGCGCTGGACCCGGCCTTCGCCCAGCAGGCCGACATCCAGCGTGAGACGGTGACGGGCGGCGCAGGCACGGTGACCGGCGACGGAGGCACCACCGCGGGCGCGGGCGGTTGTGGCAGCAGCGGCGGTGACAGTGGCGGCGGTGGTGGCTGCGGCGGCGGTGGGTGTGGCGGATGACCGGCCCGCACGGGGTGGGCATCGGCTGGCGACCCGAGATCGCCGGGTTCGTCGCCGAACTGCCCGGCCTGCGCTTCGTCGAGGTGATCGCCGAGTCGGTGCCCGCCGCAGGTCCGCCACCTGACGCGCTTGTCGAGTTGCGACAGCGTGGCGTGACCGTCGTACCGCACGGGGTGCGGCTCTCCCTCGGCGGGGCCGAGCCGGTCGAGCCGGCCCGGGTGGCCCACCTGGCGGCGGTCGCCGAACTGGTGGCCGCGCCGCTGGTCAGCGAGCACATCGCCTTCGTCCGGGCCGGCGGGTTGGAGGCGGGGCACCTGCTGCCGCTGCCGCGTACCCGTGAGGCGGTCGACGTGGTCTGCGCGAACGTCGCGCGGGCTCAGGCCGACCTGCCGGTGCCGATCGCGTTGGAGCCGATCGCGGCGCTGTTCGACTGGCCCGACGACGAACTCGACGAGGCGGCGTTCCTCAGCGAGATCCTGGCCCGCACCGACGCGCTGCTGCTGCTCGACATCGCCAACGTGCACGCCAACGCCGTCAACCGGGGCACCGACCCGCTCGCGCTGCTGGACCGGCTTCCCCTGGAACGGGTGGCGTACGTGCACGTGGCAGGCGGCGCCGAGCAGGGCGGCTTCTACCACGACACGCATACCGACCCGGTGCCCGCGCCGGTGCTGGACCTGCTCACCGAGCTGTGTGAGCGGCATCGCCCCCCGGCGGTGCTGCTGGAGCGCGACGGGCGCTACCCACCCGCCCCCGATCTCCGTGCCGAGTTGGATGCCGTGGCCGCCGCCACCGGCTTTCCGCTTGTGACATGAGCGCGTCTCCCGCCGACGGCACGGACCCCACCGGCGACCGCCCGGCCACCCCCGACATCCACCGCCCACCGTCCGGATCGCTTGCCGCACGGCAGGCGGAACTCGTCGCGGCGCTGGTGGCCGGCGGGCCGCCACCGCCGGGCTTCGCGCCGGCCCCGTTGGCCGCCGCCCGGGCCGCCCTGCTGCGCAAGCGGGCCGGTGAGGTGGCACGCCACTGGCCGCTGTTGGCCGCCGGGCTCGCCCCGCACTGGCCGGCGACCTTCATCGAGTGGGCGGCGGATCGACCCTCCGTCGGCGGGCTACGTGACGGCTGGGATCTCGCCCGCGCCTTGCACGCCCGGCACGCGCTGCCGGCGCTCGGCGCCGAGGAACTGGCCGTCCGCGAGGCGGCCTACCGCTACGACGGGGACGCGGCCCCGCGTCGGCGACGGCGACCCGCCGTCGGCCGGGCCGGCGGTGCCGTCGCCGTGCAACTCGCCGGTCGGGTACGCCTGCTTCGCACCGCCCGGTAGCAGCGCCGACACCGCCTCGGCAGCGCACCCGACGAACCCCCGGATGCTCGGCGCGGGCGCGCTGCGGCAGGATCGGCGGTATGGATCTGGGACTGACCGACCGGGTGTACGTGCTCACCGGCGCATCCCGTGGCCTCGGCTACGCCACCGCGCAATGTCTGGTGGCCGACGGTGCCCGGGTGGTGCTCTCGGCGCGACGCGCCGACGAGGTGGCCGCCGCCACCGCGGCCCTCGGCGGGCCGGACCGGGCCGTCGGCATCACCGCCGACCTTGCCGACCCGGCCACCCCCGGTCGGCTGGTGGAGGCGGCGCAGCAGCACTTCGGCCGGCTCGACGGGGCCCTGGTCTCGGTGGGCGGGCCGACGCCGGGCAGCGCCGCCTCGGTCGACGACGAGCAGTGGCGGCACGCCTTCGAGACGGTCTTCCTGGGCAGCGTACGGATGGTGCGGACGGTCGCCGCCGCGCTGCCCGACGGTGGCGCGATCGCGCTGGTGCTGTCCACCTCGGCCCGTGCGCCGGTGCCCGGCCTGGGCATCTCCAACGGCCTGCGGCCGGGGCTGGCCGGGGTGGCCAAGGACGTCGCCGACGAGTACGGCCCTCGCGGCGTACGGGTGGTCGGGCTGCTGCCGGGACGCATCATGACCGACCGCAACCGGGAACTCTTCGCCGCCAGCGGCGACCCGGAACAGGCCCAGGCCGAGGCGGAGGCGGGCATCCCGCTCCGGCGTATCGGCGAGCCGGCCGAGTTCGGTCGGGTCGCCGCGTTCGTGCTCTCCCCTGCCGCGAGCTACCTCACCGGGATCACCCTCCCGGTCGACGGCGGCGCGCTGCGCGGCCTGTGACCGTCGACCCGCCCGCCGGGCACCGGAAGGCACGGCGCGGCACCGATTCGGGTGCGGCGGTGACACCCCGCCCGCATCCGCGCCCCAGCCGCGAGGACCTGGCCGCGGCCGTCGACAAGACGTTGCCGGATGTCATCTGCGCCGGGCTGGACGTGTTGTTCGTGGGCATCAACCCGGGGCTGTGGTCGGCGGCCACCGGTTGGCACTTCGCCCGTCCGGGCAACCGGTTCTGGCCGGCGCTGCACCGCAGCGGCTTCACCCCGCGCCTGCTGCACCCCAGCGAGCAGGACGGCCTGCCCGAACTCGGGCTGGGCATCACCAACATCGTCGCCCGGGCCAGCGCCCGAGCCGACGAGCTGACCGCCGCCGAACTGGTGGCCGGTGCCCGGGAGCTGACCGGGAAGGTCGCCCGCTACCGGCCGCGCTGGGTGGCGGTGGTCGGGGTGACCGCGTACCGGGTGGGGTTCGCGCGGCCGAAGGCGACCTTCGGCCGGCAGCCTGAGCCGCTGGCCGGCGCCCAGCTCTGGGTGTTGCCCAATCCGAGCGGCCTGAACGCGCACTACACCCCGGAGACCCTCGCGGCGGCCTTCGCCGCCCTCCGCGAGGCCACCGGCAGACAGCCCGCCGGCGGTTAGCCCGCGGGTCAAGTGGCCCTGCGGGTCAGGTGGCCCGCGGGTCAGGTGGCCTGCGGGTCAGTTGGCGGCGGCGGGCGGCAGGGCCTCGTCGGCGACGTACTCGCGGGTGGGGATGACTACCGGTTCCGGGTGCGCGGCGTCGGCGTACGGGCTTGGCGAGTCCGCCACCGCGAACTGGGTGCGGTACAACTCGGCGTAGAGACCGCCGACGGCGACCAGTTCCTCGTGACGGCCCCGCTCGACGATCCGGCCCCCGTCGAGGACGAGGATCTGGTCCGCGTCCCGCACGGTGGAGAGCCGGTGCGCGATCACCAACGCGGTACGCCCGGTCAGCGCCACCGACAGGGCCCGCTGCACGGCCGCCTCGCTCTCCGAGTCCAGGTGTGCGGTGGCCTCGTCGAGGATGACGATCGACGGTGCCTTGAGCAGCAGCCGGGCGATGGCGATGCGCTGCTTCTCCCCGCCGGAGAAGCGGTAGCCGCGCTCGCCCACGGTCGTCTCCAGCCCGTCGGGCAGGGACCGGACCAGGTCGGCGACCTGCGCACCGGCCAGCGCGGCCCACAGTTCGTCGTCGGTGGCGTCGGGCTTGGCGTAACGCAGGTTCTCCGCGATGGTCTCGTGGAACAGGTGGGAGTCCTGGGTGACCACGCCGATCTCGTCGCGCAACGACGCGAGCGTGGCGTCCCGTACGTCCACCCCGCCGACCAGCACCTGCCCGTCGGTGACGTCGTAGATGCGCGAGATCAGCATGGACAGGGTGGACTTGCCGGCACCCGACGGGCCGACCAACGCCACCATCTGACCCGGCTCGACTGAGAACGACACGCCCTTGAGCACCGGCTCGTTGATCGTACGGTCCAGCGTGGCGACCTCTTCGAGGGAGGCCAGCGAGATCTCCGCGGCGCTCGGGTAGCGGAACCGCACGTCGCGGAACTCCACGGTGCCCGTGCCCTTGGGCACCGGTACCGCGCCGGGCCGCTCGGTGATCGCAGGCTTCAGGTCGAGGACCTCGAAGACGCGGTCGAAGGAGACAAGCGCGCTCATCACGTCCACCCGGACGTTGCTCAGCGCGGTGAGCGGACCGTAGAGCCGGGTGAGCAGCAGCGCCAGGGTGACCACGGTGCCGGCGCTGACGTCGCCGCGGACCGCCAGCCAACCGCCGAGACCGTAGGTGAGTGCCTGGGCCAGGGAGGCCACAAGCATCATCGCCACGAAGAAGGTCCGCGAGTACATCGCCGACTGGATGCCGATGTCGCGGACCCGCTCGGCGCGGCGGGCGAACCGGTCGGCCTCCGCGTCCGGGCGGCCGAAGAGCTTGACCAGCAACGCGCCCGCGACCCCGAACCGTTCGGTCATTGTCGCGTTCATCTTGGCGTCGAGGTTGTACGACTCTCGGGTGATCTCGGCCAGCCGCCGCCCGACCCGTCGGGCCGGGATGATGAACACCGGCAGCAGCACCAGCGACAACGCGGTGATCTGCCAGGACAGGGTGAACATCACCGCGGCGGTGAGCAGCAGCTGGATCACGTTGCTGACGACGCCGGACAGCGTGGAGGTGAAGGCCCGCTGGGCCCCCAGCACGTCGTTGTTGAGCCGGCTGACCAGCGCACCGGTCTGGGTGCGGGTGAAGAACTGCAACGGCATCCGCTGCACGTGGTCGTAGACCCGGGTGCGCAGGTCGAGGATGATGCCTTCGCCGATACGCGCCGAATACCACCGTTGCGCCAGCGAGAGCAGCGCGTCGGCGACGGCCAGCCCGGCGATGAACAACGCCAGCCGGGTCACCACCGACCCGCCGTCGGGACCGCCCTGGGTGATGGCGTCGATCACGTCGCCGGCGAGCAGCGGGGTGGCCACGCCGATCACCGCCGCGATGACCACCGTCAGCAGGAACACGACGATATCGCGCCGGTAGGGCTGGGCGAAGGCCACGATCCGCCGGGCCACGCCGCGCTGGAGCCGGTGGGTGGAGATCTCGTCACGGCTGCGCATCGACCGGAGCATGCCCCAACCGCCCATGCCGCCAGCGGCCATGTGGTTGGACACCGCCACCTCCGGGGTCGTCACGTCATTCGAGCCGGCACGTCACACTGCCGTCGGGTCGATTCTCCCGATGACTACGACAACCTCGTACGTAACCCGGACCTTCCCGATCGGTCCTTACTATTCTCCGCGCCCCGTGAGATCGCGCAGCCGCCGGGTCTGTGCCTCCCGCTCGGCCCGCTGCTGCTCGGCATGGCTGCGCCCGGCAGCACCGGCGAGCAGCGCCTTGATCTCCACGACCGCGTTGCGGTTGTTGGCGAGCAGACCCGCGGCGAGATCCCGCACCGCGTCGTCGAGCTCGGCGTTGGGCACGACGACTGTGGCCAGCCCGATGCGGTCCGCCTCGGCGGCGTCCATCCGCCGGCCGGTGGCACAGATCTCCAGCGCCCGGGCGTAGCCGACCAGTTCGACCAGGCGCTTGGTGCCGGCCAGGTCCGGCACCAGCCCGATCGTCGCCTCGGCCATGGACAGCTTGGCGTCGGTGGCCAGCACCCGCAGGTCACAGGCGAGCGCGAGTTGGAAGCCGGCACCGATCGCGTGGCCCTGCACGGCGGCGATGGAGATGATGTCCGGCCGGTGCAGCCAGGTGAACGCGGACTGGTAGACCGCGATCCGGTCGGCGCACTCCGACTCGGGGAGGGCGGCCAGCTCGGCGAAGGAATCCGGGCCGGAGGCACCCGCGATCGACAGGTCCAGTCCGGCCGAGAACGCGCGCCCCTCACCACGGAGGATCACGACGCGTACGTCGCCGGGCAGGGCCCGGGAAAACTCGCTCAGCGCGCGCCACATCGCCGGGGTCTGCGCGTTGAGCACGTCGGGCCGGCACAGGGTGACTGTGGCCACCGGCCCGTCGCAGTCCAGCCGGACCCCGGTCGCCTCGGTGGTCACCGGGCGGCCCGGGTCACGGCGATGGGCGCCGTCAACCGGCGCGTCATGCCTTCTTACGCCGTCGCGCGCCGCCGCGCTGCCGCAGCTGCACTCCGGACTCGGTGAGTACCCGGTGGATGAACCCGTAGGAACGGCCGGTTGAGGCCGCGAGGGCACGAATGCTCTCTCCCCCGGTGTACCGCTTGACCAGGTCCTTGGCGAGCGTCTGACGCTCGGCTCCGACGATCCGGCGACCCTTCTCAGTGCTGGTGGCTGTGCCCGTGGCTGCCATGCTGTGTCCTCACGTCCCAGACTGTGCGGTTCGGATACGGTCCCACCTATTAGACCGTCTCGAACGATCATGCGCCAGATATCAACTATTCGCCAACCGACACGCTATGCAATGTCAGCTTCCCGATAGGTAACCCACCCCACCCCACCGACCGCCCCCTTGATCAAGAGCTTTTCGTCTGATCCGAACGCGATTTCAAGCGCGAACTTCTTGATCAACAGGTGGGTGGGAATGGGTGGGTCAGGCGAGTTCGACGAGTTCGAGGAGGTCGTCGCTCCAGGCGTCCTCGTCACCGTCGGGCAGCAGGATGGCGCGGTCGGGCTTGAGGGCGAGCACGGCGCCGGGGTCGTGGGTGACCAGGACGATCGCGCCGGGATAGCGGGCGATGGCGTCGAGGACCTGCTCCCGACTGACCGGGTCCAGGTTGTTGGTCGGCTCGTCGAGCAGCAGCACATTCGCACCGGAACACACGAGCGTGGCCAGGGCCAGCCGGGTTTTCTCCCCACCGGAGAGCACCCCGGCGGGCTTGTCCACGTCCTCGCCGGAGAAGAGAAACGCACCGAGGATCTTGCGCAGTTCGGTGTCGGTCTGTTCGATCGCCGCGGCCCGCATGTTCTCCAGCACGGTCCGCTGCACGTCAAGCGTTTCGTGTTCCTGGGCGTAGTAGCCCAGTCGCAGCCCGTGCCCGGGGTGCACCCCGCCGGTGTCCGGCTCCAGCAGACCGCCGAGCATTCGCAGCAGCGTCGTCTTGCCGGCACCGTTGAGCCCGAGGATGGCCACCCGGGAACCCCGGTCCACCGCCACGTTGACGTCGGTGAAGATCTCCAACGAGCCGTACGACTTGGACAGGCCGGTCGCGGTCAGCGGGGTCTTGCCGCAGGGGGCCGGCGCGGGGAAACGCACCTTGGCCACCTTGTCGGAGACGCGTACCTCCTCCAGGCCGGACATCAGCCGCTCGGCCCGGCGGGCCATGTTCTGCGCGGCGACGGTCTTGGTGGCCTTGGCCCGCATCTTGTCCGCCTGGGCCATCAACGCGCCGGCCTTCTTCTCGGCGTTGGCCCGCTCCCGGCGGCGCCGCCGCTCGTCGGTCTCCCGCGCCTCCAGGTACGCCTTCCAGCCCAGGTTGTAGACGTCGACCACGGACCGGGTGGCGTCGAGGAACCAGACCTTGTTGACCACCGACTCCAGCAGGTCACCGTCGTGGGAGATGACCACCAGGCCGCCCTTGTGGTTGGCGAGGAAGCCGCGCAGCCAGGTGATCGAGTCGGCGTCGAGGTGGTTGGTGGGCTCGTCGAGCAGCAGAATGCCGCCGCCGTCGTCGCCCGCGTCCCGGAACAGGATCCGGGCCAGTTCGATGCGGCGGCGCTGACCGCCGGAGAGGGTGCCGATGGTCTGGGCCAGGGCCCGGTCGGGCAGCCCCAGGTTCGCGCAGATCCGCGCCGCCTCGGCCTCGGCGGCGTACCCACCGAGGGCGGCGAACTGGTCCTCCAGCGCGCCGTAGCGGCGGACCAGCTTCTCGTCGCCGCCGTCGGCGAGCTTCGCCTCCAGGTCCTTCATGCCGGCCATCAGGGCGTCCAGGCCGCGGGCGGAGAGCACCCGGTCGCGGCCGGTGACCTCCAGATCGCCGGTACGCGGATCCTGCGGCAGATAGCCGACGGGGCTGCGCCGGTCGACCTGACCGGCGTACGGCTGGCCCTCACCGGCCAGCACCTTGAGGGTGGTGGTCTTGCCGGCGCCGTTGCGGCCGACAAGGCCGATGCGGTCGCCGGGTTGCACCCGCAGCGTCGTGTCGGACAGCAGGATCCGGGCGCCGGCGCGCAGTTCCAGGCCGGTGGCAGTGATCATGTTTCGGGTACTCGCTCTCGGGATCCGGAGGGCTGACTCAGGGCACACGAAAGCGCCGGCGGATCGTGGGGACCCGTCGGCGCGGGGCGTTCAGCCTTCGCAGAGCAGCACGGCGACAAGTGTACTCGGCCCCGGTTGCGGGGCACCGGGGATTATCAACCAAGATCGTCGGGTACCGGATCGCCCACCGGAGCCTGTTTCCGGCACCGCGACCACCCTCAACTGATCACCGACTGATCGGGGTCACCATGGAGCTGAACGAGAACGCCCGCATCGACACCAGCCAGATCGACGACCGACGCGGCAGCGGCGGAGGCGGTGGGATGGGCATCCCCATCCCGATCGGTGGTGGGCGCGGCGGCATCGTCGGGATCGTCATCGCCGTACTGGTGGCCCTGGTCGGTGGTGGCCTCGGCCTGAACGCGATGACCGGCGAGGAGGGCGACAACGCCGCGCTGGAGCAGCGTTGCGAGGAGGCCCCGGACGCGCTGGAGCACCTGGACTGCCGCAACAACCTGTACGTCAACTCGATCCAGGCGTACTGGCGTACCGCCCTGCCGGAGGCGTTCGGCGAGCAGTACCGCCCGACCCGTACGGTCTTCTTCGATCGGGCCGTCAACACCGCCTGCGGCTCGGCCGACTCCGGCGTCGGCCCGTTCTACTGCCCGGCCGACTCACTTGTCTACATCGACCTGTCGTTCTACGAGGTGCTCTCCGAGCAGCTCGGTGCCAGCGGCGAGTTCGCCCAGCCGTACGTGCTGGCCCACGAGTACGGCCACCACGTGCAGAACCTGCTCGGCACCAACGAGCAGGTCCGCCGCGCCCAGCAGCGCGACCCGGGCGCGGCAAACGAACTGTCGGTACGGCTGGAGTTGCAGGCCGACTGCTACGCGGGCGCGTGGGCCAAGAACGCCACCGGCACCGCCGACGACCGCGGCCAGAAGATCTTCACCAGCATCACCGAGCGGGACATCGCCGAGGCCATCGACACCGCCGAGGCGATCGGCGACGACGCCATCTCCGAGCGGGCGAACCGGCCGGTGAACCCGGACGAGTTCACCCACGGCTCGTCGGCCGACCGTAAGCGCTGGTTCAACCGGGGCTACGAGAGCGGCGACCCGGCCACCTGCGACACCTTCAGCGGCGCGGTCTAGGAAGGGCCCCTTCCACTACCGGGCTCCGTTCGGGCTGGTGCGGGCAGGAGCGGGATTGTTACTCTACGTTGCCGGATGACCCCCAATGCAGCCAGACCCTCGTCGGTCCGCCAGGGAGCCGCCATGCCTTCGAACGAGCACCGGCCCACCGTCATCTCCCGCCGTTCCAGCAGATTCGCCGCCGCCCTTCTGGCCACGGCCGTCGCGGTCGCCACAGCGGTGCCCGCCTCCGCCGCGGCGGCCCGGCCGCCGTTCACCTACCAGGCTGTCGACCTCGGCTTCTACGCCCACCCCTCGCTCCTGGCTCTCAACGAGCGGGGACAGGTCGTCGGCACCGACGCCGGGAGCCGCATCAGCTTCATCTGGCACGCGGGGCAGGGGAAGCCGCTGCCCCTGCCCGCCGACGTCCAGCGGTTCTCGGTCCGGGACATCAACAACGCGGGCGTGGTGGCGGGCAGCGTTTCCGACATGTGGGGAGGCGATCAGGCCGCGCTCTGGCGTGACGGCCAGGTGACCCGGTTGGCGGCGCTCGGCAACGAGGAGAGCGTCGCCTACTCCATCAACGACTCGGGGGCGGTGGCCGGCTACAGCCGAGCACCGGACTGGCCCGACAGCACCTTCCTGATGCGGCGGGGCGAGACGATCCAGGTGCAGCGCAACAACATGTACCACGGCAGTCCGGCGTTGCTGAACAACCGGGGCGACCTCGCGGTCCAGTACGTGATCGAGAACTGGTACCAGATTTGTGACTGCTTCGGTGGCCGCTGGCGCAACGGCGTACTCACCCCGCTGGGCACCCTCGGTGGGCCGAGCTGGAATTCGCCCACGGACATCAACAACCGGGGTGAGATCGTCGGCTACTCGCACAACGCGGATCGGGCGTTGCGGGCCTACCTGTGGCGGGACGGGACGATCCGCGACCTCGGCACGCTGGGTGGCAGCGTCAGCGAGGCGACGGGGATCAACGACCTCGGCGAGATCGTCGGTCACGCCGACCTCGCCGACGGCGGGTCGCACCCCTTTATCTGGCGGCGTGGCCGGATGATCGACCTGACCACCCTCGGGCTGCGTCCCACCGACCGGGTCGTCGACATCAACAGCCGGGGGCAGATCGTCGGCGTACGCGACGGCCGGGCGATCCTCTTCGTCCGGTCCTGAGCATTGCTGAGCCGGCCGTCCGGTCGCCGGGTCGAAACACGACCTGACGCTCAGAGCGGTCAGACGGGGTCGCGGACGAGGATGCGGACTGCACGGGCGGCGGTAGCCGCGTCCTGGAGCACCGCGTATCGGGGCTCGGGTACGTCGAGCAGCCGCTCGGCGCGCAACGCGGCCAGCGGGGCCAGCCTGCGGTCAGCGAGGATCCCGTCCACCGTTCGTCGGTCACCGCCGACGACCAGCGCGGCCAGGCGGCCGGCCTCCGGCAGCAGCAGCCGCACCGCAAGGTCCGCCGCCTCGCCCAGGGCCGCCTTCGCCTGGTTGTCCCGGCGGCGGGCGAACCGCTGCTGCGACCAACCACCTGCGGCGGTACGCCCCTGCACGTACCGGGTGTCCACCTTGTGCACCGGCAGCCGCTCCCCCTCGGCGATGCCTACCGCCACCGCGCCCTTACGGGCCAGCAGCAGCCCGATCCGGCGGGACGCCACGGCCTGCTCGACGAAGGCATCCAGGTCGGGCGTCGCGGGTACGCCCGGCGGTCGGTGCAGCTCGGCGGTGGCACCGTCCGGGGCGGCCAGCAGCAGGCCGTACTCCTGGCCGGTGACGGTGGGCGGGCCGTGCCGGTCGGTGAAACCGGCGACCCAGCGTGCGATGCGGGCCGGGTCGACCTCGACCCACCGGCCGCCGCCGGCAGCGGGTCGACTGGTCATGCCCCGACCGTACGGCATCGCCCCACGCGTCCCACGACCACCGCGACGCTCGTCGGGCTACCGGGCTACCGGACTACCGGGCTACCGGGCTACCGGGCTACCGGGCTACCGGGCTGGTCGGTGGCTGCGGTCGGCTGCGCGGGTACGGCGGGATCCTGCTGCGCCTCACCCGACGGCGCAGCCTGCTCCGGCACGGCGGCCTCACCCGACGGCGCAGCCGGCTTCGACACCGCGGCCTCACCCGACGGTGCAGGCGCACCAGAGGGCGCAGGGCCACCAGATGTGGGCGACTTCTCCCCCGGGTTGGCCTGGGCAGCGACGGCCCGGCGGCGACGGATCCGCAGGTACACCGTGGCGCCGGCCACCAGCAGTGCCGCGAGGAGCAGCCACGGCATCGCCCAGATGCTCTTGTCGGTGCGCACCGACGACAGGACGCTGCCGTCGGCCATGGCGGGAGTCAGCTCCACCTCGGCGGTCAGCCGCACCGCGGGCGGCACACCGGTGGCCCGCTCGGTGATGGTGAAGACCGAGCCGGGAAGCAGTTCCGGCAGCGCAAGCCCTTCGCTCTGGGCCAGCTTCCAACCGAAGGGGCCCTTCACGGTCACCTTGCCGGTACCGCCCAGACGGACGTTGCCGGTGTTGCGCAACCGGTAGGTGACCACCATGTCGGTACGGCCGAAGGGATTGATCGGCGTCTCGTATTCGACGTCCATCGACTCGACCGTCAGAACGGGAGCGACATCGCCGGTGACCCGGAGGTAGACGCGGGCCGCGACCCGCCGGTCCATCTGGACCTGCTGCCCGTCGGCAGTGACACCTGTCTGCCGGACCGCGGCGATCACCCCGCCGATGTGGTCGCCCGGGGTGGCGTTGGTGGGCACGCTGATCTCGAACCGGATGTCCGCCCGCTTGCCCGGCTTGACGGTGACACTCTTCTTCTCGACACGGGTCCAGGAGCCGACGTCCGTGGGCTCCTGGTTCGCGGGCAGCAGCGAGAAGGCGCCGTCGACGGTGGTGAAGGCGTCCGTGGCGTACACCTGGAACGTCAGTGGCCGGTCGCTGAGGTTCGTCACCCCGACGTAGTCGAACAGGGTGCTGCCGGGGGCCACGTCGTAGATGAAGTGGTTACGTCCGGTCGGGCCCTTCGGCCCGGAGGGCTGCACCGAGAAGCGATCCACCTGCTGCCCGGCGTTGCTCCCGGTGGCGCCCGGCGCGGACGGGCTGGGGCTCGGGGTCGCCGGAGCGGCGGCGGCCGGCGGCGCGATGCTCAGTGCGAGCAGCGCCGCGCCGAGCGGTACGCCGATGCGGGTCGCGACCGCGACAAGGGACCGACGCGCCCGGGACGCCGTGGCGTCGGGCGCGGGTCGGAACCGGGACAGGAACGTTGCAGAGGGCATACCGGGGCTCCGGAAGATCGTGTGTTTCAGCGGGTCGGGACGGCGGGACGGGAGTTGTGCCCCCGTCCCGCCACCGGTGGGGCGGATTGCTCCGCCCCACCGGAATGACCCGACTACCCGAACCTAGGAGAGGGTCAGGGTCAGGGTCGCGATGTAGTCGCCCGCCCGTGCGGAGGACGGCACACCGAGGTTGAGCTCAGCGTCACAGGTGAACACGCCACCACTGACCCCGGCAGCCGAGGTGCAGAGGGCACGTGCCTCACCCAGACCGGCGCCGGGCTCGGCGACGGCACCCGGGGTGACGACACCCTGGACACCGATGAACCGCTCGGTCTGAGCCTCCGCCGACGGCACCCAGCCGAGGTTACCGGCAGCGATGCTGGCACCGTTGGTCGAGGTGAAGTCGGAGACCTGGCCGGTCAGGCTCCAGCCGGCGCTGGTGCCCCGCAGGTCCTCGACGGTGGCCTGGTTCAGCGCACCGGTGGTGATGTCACCGAGGTTGACCGCCGGCAGGGCGACGGTCGAGCCGGCGACGGACAGCGCCAGCGGACCCGGCTTGACGGTGGTGGTGATCTGCTGCTGCGCGTCCCCACCGTTGAGCAGGATGGTGAAGTCGGCCTCGTTGACGGCGAAGAAGACGTTCCCCACCGCCTCGATCTTGATGCGAGCCTTGTCCGTCGAGACGTTCGGCAGGCGCACCTCGGCGCTGCCGCTGTTCGCGGTGCTCTCCGCCAGCACGTACGGGAAGGTCTCCCCACCGTCGGCGGAAAGCGTGATCTTCACCTCGCTGACGTTCACCGGCGCCTGGTCGGTGCCGGCGACATCCCAGGTCACCGTCTGGGTCGAACCGCCGTCGAGGCCGGCGTCGGTGCCCTGCGAGGTGACCAGGAACGGCCCGGCCTGCGGAGCCAGGGCCACAGCGACGTTGGCGCTGCCCACGCCACCGCCACCCAGCCGCCCGTCGCGGGCGGTGAGCTTGAAGTTCATGGTCCGGTCATTGTTGAAACCGACCCAGTCCTGAGTGGGCAGGAACTCCGAGTAGCAGTCCACGATCTCGGCGGGAACGTTCGAGGCGCTCCCGCTGGTCGGCGGCGCCGGTGCGACCGGGCAGGCGCCCGTCTTGGCGTTGGTGTTGCCGGCCAGGATCTGCTTCATGTCCGGGAAGACCCGGGTCGAGTTGGTGGTGACCACGTTCTGACCCGGCGAGTGGTACTGCTGGGCGTCCTCCGGCGTCACGTTCGCCGCCTCGCCGAAGACCCGGAACAACGGACCGTTGGTCTTGGTGTTGTTCATCAGTGCGGTACCGGCGGAGCCACCCCGGTCGTTCTGCTCCCACAGGTAGGTCAGCGCGTCGCCGTCGGCGTCGGTGGCGCTACCGGTGAGCGCGAACGGGGTACGCACCGGGATGGTGACGCTGTCCGGCACGGTGACCACGGGAGCGTGGTTGGCCGTCTCCTGCACCAGGTGCCCACCGTTGTCGATGGCACCACCCTTGGACGTCTCGCCGACGAAGCCGGAGGCACCGAAGACGTTGGTCAGGGCGAGCTGCTCGACGTTGGTCTGGGCCAGCGCGCCGGTGAACGTCACCTGGAAGCCGGTGTCGTTCAGCGTCCCGCTGCCGCCGAAGGCGGCGACGTTCACCGTGGCGCCCGCCGGCCAGCCCGGGATCGCCTCGATCGCGGCCTTGATGCCGGCGGTGGTGTAGTTGACGCCACGCACGATCGGGGCCGAGTTCGCGCCACCGTAGCTGATCGTGAAGGAGTCACCATCGGTGTCGAAGTCGCGCAGCGAAACGGTCTGCACCTCGTTGATCGCCGGCCGCGTCGCGTTGACGAAGGTCGTGATCTCGGTGAAGGTGCGGTGCGACCAGTACGGGTCGGTGTGCGGCTGGAGGTTGTCCTGCCGGCAGATACCGGCGTACGCCATGATCGACGAACCGCTGCCCGGCTCGTACGAGTTGGCCGCGCTGCGGTTGCCGCCGGAGCAGTTGTGCTGGTTGCCGTTGAAGGTGTGGTTACCGGCGAACTGGTGACCGATCTCGTGTGCGACATAGTCGACCGCGAAATAGTCACCGACCGGGTTCGGCAGACCGGTGCAACCGCGCGCCTTGCCGTCACCACCGACAACGCCGAGGCCGGCGATACCGCCACCGGCGAGGCCGAGGGCGATGTGTCCGACGTCGTAGTTGCCGGCGCCGACGATCTGACCGAGGACGATCCGGTTGCGGTTCAGCAGACCGCTGCTGCACCCGGCAAGCTGGGCCGGGGTGTAGCAGGGTGCCGCGCCACACGGGCCGTTGGGCTCGGTGGCCAGCGCCGGGGTGTTCAGGTTCGTCTCGTCGGTGGCGTTGACCAGGACGAGCCGGATCGCGGTCTCGTCCTCGTAGATCTGGTTGACCCGGTTGATCAGCGTCACCTTCGCCGCGGTCACGTTCTCCGCGCCGAAGTAGTTGGCGTACGACGGGTCGGTGACCATCGCGAGCCGGTAGGTCCGCAGCGACACCAGCGGGCCGATGACCGGCTCATCCGCGTGGGCCCCGATCTCTTCCTTCAGAGCGTGGGCCGCCGTCTCGACGTCCTCGTGCTCGTGGAATTCACCGTGGGTGTCCTCCAGGTCCCTGGCGAAGTAGCTCGCGTACAGGCTCTGGTCGCGCTGGTAGACCGGGTCGATGTACCAGGTGCCCTCGGACGAGCGCACCGAGGCGTGGAAGCCGAGCGGGGTGAGGTCGGCCCGCACCGTCGCGGTCGGGTCGTCCACGCCCTTGCCCGCGTACGTGGTGATCTCGGGGTGAGCGGCGGCGAGGTCGGCTTCCATCACCGGCGACTCGACCAGCTCGAAGCGCTGGAACGTGCCGTCCGGGGCGGGCAGCGACACCAGCTGCCGCTGCTGACGGGCGGCGAGACGGTTCTCCACCGGCGCCTTGTCCAGCAGGCTCTCGATGCCGGCCCGGTCGAGCGTGAAGGTCTTCTGCTTCTTCGCCTTGATGGCGGCCTTCTTGCCCGACTTGGTCGGAGCGGGCTTGCCGTCCACCTTGCGCCAGAGGCTCTCGCTCGACGGAGCGGCGACGGCAGCGGTGGGCGCGGCCAGGACCGGCAGCATCGCTGCGGTCAACGCGGCGGCCAGGACGCCCGCCAGTCGACCACGACGCGGCGGGCCGCTGCTGCGCCCGCCACGCGCTTGTGGGGTGAGGATGATCCTCAAGGTTGCTCCCAGCTGTGAAGGGGAATGACCAAACGTGCCCTCTCCTTCGGTATTGGAGAGGGCAAGATGATCAGGATTTGCCAGCACCCTAAACACGAGATGAATTCAGGGCATCGGACGGAAGGGTGAGGTCCACCTGGCAGGACGTTGGCCGACAGGCGCTCGGCAGTCAGGAATGGACCGCAGCTCCACTGATTCGAGCCTCAGGCATTACCGAACGGATGATCAAGGCCGACTGCGGGACGACCATGATCCAACCGTTCGGCGCACGGGACCGACCGTCCCTCCAGCAGCCTTCTTTACCTGGCTGCCACACGATCAACATGCAACCGTCATATCTGTGGTGTCTGTCGCAGATGACGACCGTCACCACGGTCGTGACGACAGTCGCTTAGTGTCCATTCAGCAGCATGGCGACGGCGAGCGCGGCGATGACGGCGCTTGACGACAGCGCCGTCACCAGCCTGCCCCGCACCCCGGTGAGCACCCGCCCGACCATCGTGCCGCCTGCGGCGATCAGCAACTGCCAACTGGCCGAGGCGAGGAACACCCCCAGGGTGAACAGGGTCGCCAGGGCGAACCCCGATCCGCCGAACTCCACCCGACCGAGCACCAGCGCCGTGAAGTAGACGACTGTGGCCGGATTGAGCAGGGTCAGCGCGAGGATCCCGGCGAAGGCCCGGATCGGGGTGTCCAGGCCCCGTCTCGCAGCCCCGCCGACGTCCGCTGCCGGGTCGGCCGCGCCGCGCGGCCGCAGCGCCCGCCACGCCCCGTAACCGGCCAGGCCCAACAACACCGCCGCCGCGACCAGTCGCAGCGGCGTGGCGAACGGTGCCAGCCAGCCGGCGACCACGGCCCCGCCGAACGCCGCCACCCCGGCGTAGATCCCGTCGGCAGTGGCCACCCCGAGCGCAGCGGACGCACCGACCCGGAACGAGGTCCGCGCGGCGAGCCCGAGGATGAGTACGGCGATCGCGCCGACCGGAATGGCCACACCGTAGCCGGCGACCACACCGGCCAGGAATGCGCCGGTCACGACGGTCGACAAGGGATCGAGACGCCACGTGCCGAGTTCTGCTGTCGACCCGCGACGATGGTCACGGTGACAGGGAACGGCTCAATCGCAAGCGCCTCGCACACGCACACGATCTTGCACGAGGCGGCTGCCTCACGCCAGCGGTTAACATCCCGCGAATCAAGGGCTGACCTCGGCAAACCCACGCAAAGACGCCCGGAGCACCGGCCGTGGCCGGTGCTCCGGGCGTCTGGATGTCCGCGTCAGACGTTGAAGCCGAGGGAACGGAGCTGATCCCGACCCTCGTCGGTGATCTTGTCCGGACCCCACGGCGGCAGCCAGACCCAGTTGATCCGGATGTCGTTGACCAGGCCGCCACCCGGGCCGGTGGTCAGCGCCTGGCGGGCCTGGTCCTCGATCACGTCGGTGAGCGGGCAGGCCGCCGACGTCAGCGTCATGTCCAGGGTGGCCACGTTCTCGTCGTCGACATGCACCCCGTACACCAGGCCGAGGTCGACCACGTTGATGCCCAACTCCGGGTCGACGACGTCCTTCATCGCCTCCTCGACGTCGGCCACGGCGGCCTTGCCGCGCGCTGCCGTACCGTCGGCAGCGGGCGTCGCCGACGCATCGGTGGCCGGCGTCGCCGCGCTGTCGGTCGCCACGGCGCCCGCCTCCGGCGTGCTGGTTTCCTCGGTCATGCCTTCACCTCCGTCGGGCTCGCGCCCACACCGGCGCGTGCCGCGGCGTCCTTGAACGCCATCCACGGCAACAACGCGCACTTGACCCGGGCGGGATAACGGGCGACACCCTCGAACGCCACCCCGTCGCCGAGCACCTCCTCGTCCGGCGTGACCTGGCCACGGCCGGACATCAGCGCCACGAACGCCTCGTGCACCTGGAACGCCGCCACCGCCTCCCGGCCGGTCAACAGCTCGTGCAGCACGCTGGCCGACGCCTGGCTGATCGAGCAGCCCATGCCGTCGTACGACACGTCGTGCAGCACCTCACCGTCGGTGGCCACCCGGACGGTCACCTCGTCACCGCACGTGGGGTTGACGTGGTGCGCCTCGGCCACCCGGTCGGCCGGGTCGGCGGCGTCGCGCAGCCCTCGCCCCTGCGGGTGCTTGTAGTGATCCAGGATGATCTCCTGGTAGAGCGATTCAAGCTGCATCAGGCTGAGCTCCTGTCGACTCGCGGACTCCTGCGTCGCCGCTCACTCGAACACCTTCCGCACCTGCTCCAGGCCAGCCACCAGGGCGTCGATCTCCTCGGTGGTGGTGTAGAGGTAGAACGAGGCCCGGGTCATCGCCGGCACCCCGAAGCGGGTGCAGACCGGCCGGGCACAGTGGTGGCCCACCCGCACCTGCACACCCAGGGAGTCGAGCACCTGCCCGACGTCGTGCGGATGCACGTCGCCGAGGGCGAAGGAGATCGTGCCACCCCGGCCGACCGGCACGTCCGGGCCGAAGATCCGCAGGCCGGGCACGCTACCCAGAGCATCCAGGGCGTACGCGGTCAACTGCTTCTCGTGCCACTGGATCGCCCGCATGTCGAGCGCGGTGAGGTAGTCCACGGCCGCACCCAGCGCGACCGCCTCGGCGATCGGCGGGGTGCCCGCCTCGAACCGGGCCGGCGGCGCGGCGAACGTCGAGCCGGCCAGCGTCACCGTCTCGATCATCGAACCGCCACCGAGCACCGGCGGCATCGCGGCGAGCAGTTCCGACCGCCCCCACAACACCCCGATGCCGGTCGGGCCGCACATCTTGTGCCCGGTGAAGACGATGAAGTCGGCGTCCATGTCGACCACGTCGATCGGCATGTGCGGCACCGACTGCGAGCAGTCCCACAGCAGCAGCGCGCCCACCTCGCGGACCCGCTCGGTGATCCGCGCGGTGGCGTTGACCGTGCCGAGGATGTTTGACACGTGCACCAGCGAGACGATCTTCGTCCGCTCGGTGACCAGGTCCGTCAGCCCCGACTCGTCCAGCCGGCCCTGCTCGGTGACCGGGAACCAGCGCAGCGTCGCGCCGGTGCGCTCGGCCAGCAGCTGCCACGGCACGATGTTCGAGTGGTGCTCCATCTCGGAGATGACGATCTCGTCACCCGGGCCGAGCCGGAACCGAGGGTCGGCGTCGGCGCGCAGCGAGGCGTTGGAGAAGGCGTACGCCACGATGTTGATCGCCTCGGTGGAGTTCTTGGTGAACACCACCTCGTCGACGCTCGGCGCGTTGATGAACGACGCCACCTTCGCCCGAGCCGACTCGTACCCCTCGGTGGCCTCGGTGCCCAGCGTGTGGACCGACCGGGACACGTTGGCGTTGTGCTGCTCGTAGTGCTCGCGCAGCACGTCGAGCACCTGACGCGGCTTGTGCGAGGTGTTGGCGCTGTCGAGGTAGACCAGCGGATGGCCGTTGATCTCCCGACCGAGGATCGGGAAGTCGGCACGTACCGCCGCCACGTCGTAGCGCGGCTCGTCGTCGTACTGCGGCATCCCCGGCGGGATCGCGATGGTGGTCATCGTCGTGACCAGCCTTTCCTCTGGGATCAGGCCCGCGCCGAACCGGCCCCGGCCACGTACCGCTCGTAGCCCTCTTCCTCAAGCTTGTCGGCCAACTCCGGGCCACCCTGCTCGACGATCCGGCCGGCCACGAAGACGTGCACGAAGTCCGGCTTGATGTAGCGCAGGATCCGGGTGTAGTGGGTGATCAGCAGCAGGCCGGTGTCACCGGTGTCGCGCACCCGGTTCACGCCCTCGCTGACCACCCGCAGCGCGTCCACGTCGAGGCCGGAGTCGGTCTCGTCGAGGATGGCCACCTTCGGCTTGAGCAGCTCCAGCTGCACGATCTCGTGCCGCTTCTTCTCGCCGCCGGAGAAGCCCTCGTTGACGTTGCGCTGGGCGAACGCCGGGTCCATGTGCAGGCGCTCCATCGCGCCGCGCAGCTCGGCACCCCAGGTCCGCAGCTTCGGCGCCTCGCCGTCGATGGCGGTCTTGGCGGTACGCAGGAAGTTCGCCACCGACACACCGGGCACCTCGACCGGGTACTGCATGGCCAGGAAGAGGCCGGCGCGGGCCCGCTCGTCGACGGACATCTCCAGCACGTCGACGCCGTCGAGGGTCACCGAACCGCCGGTGATCTCGTACTTCGGGTGACCGGCGATCGAGTACGCCAGGGTCGACTTGC
The DNA here is from genome assembly GCF_016863515.1 of Micromonospora gifhornensis. Lineage (GTDB taxonomy): Bacteria > Actinomycetota > Actinomycetes > Mycobacteriales > Micromonosporaceae > Micromonospora > Micromonospora gifhornensis. The sequence goes on along the minus strand of NZ_BOPA01000019.1, from coordinate 66,490 downwards.
CGGAGCCGTTCGGGCCCATGATGGCGTGGGTCTCGCCGGAGCGGACGGTCAGGTCGACACCGGCCAGGATCGGCTTGAGCTCACCCTCGGGCAGCTTGACCGACACCTGCAGGTCACGGATCTCCAGGGTGCTCATTATCGGGTCACTCCATTGCTCGGCGTCAGACTGACGTAGATGTCGCCGTCGCGGACTTCGACGGGGTAGACAGGGACGGGTTCGGTCGCGGGCAGGCCGCTCGGCTCGCCGGTACGCAGGTCGAAGCGGGAGCCGTGCAGCCAGCACTCCAGCGTGCAGCCCTCCACCTCACCCTCGGAGAGCGCCACCGCGGCGTGCGAGCACTCGTCGTACACGGCGTAGAACTGGTCGTCCTCGCCGTGCACCAGCGCGATCTGGGTGCCCTCGACATCGGCGCTGATCGCGGTGCCCTTCGGCACGTCCTCGACCGCACAGATCCGGATCATCAGGCGCCCGCCTTGGACAGCCGCGCCTCGATGGTCTCCCCCAGCCGCTCTCGCAACTCCTCGACCGGGATCTTGTTCAGCAGCTCGGCGAAGAAGCCGCGCACCACCAGCCGGCGGGCCTCGGCCTCCGGGATGCCCCGGGCCATCAGGTAGAACAGCTGCTCGTCGTCGAAGCGGCCGGTGGCGCTGGCGTGACCGGCACCGGCGATCTCGCCGGTCTCGATCTCCAGGTTCGGTACGGAGTCCGCCCGCGCGCCGTCGCTGAGCAGCAGGTTCCGGTTGATCTCGTACGTGTCGGTGCCGGTCGCCTCGGCCCGGATCAGCACGTCACCGACCCAGACGGTGTGGGCGCTCTCGCCCTGCAACGCGCCCCGGTAGCCGACGTAGCTGCGGCAGTCCGGGACGGTGTGGTCGACCAGCTGGCGGTGCTCCAGGTGCTGGCCCGAGTCGGCGAAGTAGACGCCGTACAGCTCGGCCTCGCCACCCCGATCGGTGTACTCGACAGTGGTGTACTGCCGGACCAGGTCACCGCCGAGGCTCACCTGCACGTGCAGCACCCGCGCGTCGCGGCCCAGCTTCACCTTCAGGTGCTGGGCCTGCACCGCGTCGTCGGCCCAGTCGGCGACGGTGACCAGGGTCAGCTTCGCCCCGTCCCCGACGGTCACCTCGACGTTGTCCGCCAGCGTCGCCGAACCCACGTGCTCCAGCACCAGGATCGCCTCGGCGAACCGGCCCACCTCGACGACGGTGTGCCCGAAGGCCAGGCCCTCGCTGCCCTCACCGACCACCCGCAGCACGGCCGGGCCGCTGACCACGGCGTCCTGGGCCACCCGCACCAGCAGCGCCTGCTCGACGCCGCCGTAGGCCAGCGCGCTGACCCGGTCGAACGGGGTGAGCACCGTACCGACCCGCGGGTCGTCGCGGCCGATCCGCTCCACCAGTACGCCCTCGGGCAGGTCGGCGTACTCGTGCCGGACCGTGCCGGTGGCGATGCGATCGTCACCGACCAGCCCGCGCAGCCGCTTGAGCGGGGTGAATCGCCACTCCTCCTCCAGGCCGGTGAGGGCCGGGAAGTCGGCGACGTCGTACGAGCGCAGCGCCTGCGACTTGGTGGTCGGCGGCGCGGAAGCCTGGATAGTCATCTCGTCCTTGGTCTGTTCTTGCGACGACGGTCTGGTGCTGGGGTGGCGGGCCGGACGTGCCGGCCCGCCGGGCGGGGTCAGCCGACCGCGCCCTCCATCTGCAGCTCGATCAGGCGGTTGAGCTCCAGGGCGTACTCCATCGGCAGTTCCTTGGCGATCGGCTCGATGAAGCCACGCACGATCATCGCCATCGCCTCGTCCTCGCTCAGGCCCCGGCTCATCAGGTAGAAGAGCTGGTCCTCGCTGACCTTGGAGACGGTGGCCTCGTGCCCCATCGAGACGTCGTCCTCGCGGATGTCGACGTACGGGTAGGTGTCCGAGCGGGAGATGGTGTCCACCAGCAGGGCGTCGCACTTGACCGTGCTGGCGCTGCTGTGCGAACCCTCCAGCACCTGCACCAGACCCCGGTACGAGGTCCGGCCGCCACCCCGGGCGATCGACTTCGACACGATGGTGCTGCTGGTGTGCGGTGCCGCGTGCACCATCTTGGCGCCGGCGTCCTGGTGCTGCCCCTCGCCGGCCATGGCCACCGAGAGCACCTCGCCCTTGGCGTGCTCGCCGGTCATGTAGACCGCCGGGTACTTCATGGTCACCTTGGAGCCGATGTTGCCGTCGATCCACTCCATGGTCGCGCCCTCGTGGCACACCGCGCGCTTGGTGACCAGGTTGTAGACGTTGTTCGACCAGTTCTGGATGGTGGTGTAGCGGCAGCGGGCGTTCTTCTTGACGATGATCTCGACGACCGCGCTGTGCAGCGAGTCCGAGGAGTAGATGGGCGCGGTGCAGCCCTCGACGTAGTGCACGTACGCACCCTCGTCGACGATGATCAGCGTCCGCTCGAACTGGCCCATGTTCTCGGTGTTGATCCGGAAGTACGCCTGCAGCGGGATCTCCACGTGCACGCCCTTCGGCACGTAGATGAACGAGCCACCGGACCACACGGACGTGTTCAGCGCGGCGAACTTGTTGTCGCCGACCGGGATCACCGTGCCGAAGTACTCCTTGAAGATGTCCTCGTGCTCCTTGAGGGCGGTATCGGTGTCGAGGAAGACGACACCCTGCTCCTCCAGGTCCTCACGGATCTTGTGGTAGACCACCTCGGACTCGTACTGCGCCGCCACACCGGCGACCAGCCGCTGCTTCTCCGCCTCGGGGATGCCCAGCCTGTCGTAGGTGTTCTTGATGTCCTCGGGCAGGTCCTCCCAGCTGGTGGCCTGCTTCTCGGTGGACCGCACGAAGTACTTGATGTTGTCGAAGTCGATCCCGGTGAGGTCGGCGCCCCAGGCCGGCATCGGCTTGCGCTCGAACAGCCGCAGGCCCTTCAGCCGCAGGTCGAGCATCCAGGCCGGCTCGTTCTTCTTGGCCGAGATGTCCCGCACCACCGCCTCGTTGAGGCCACGCTGAGCCACAGCGCCGGCGACGTCCGGGTCGGCCCAGCCGTACTCGTAGTTACCGAGGGCGGCGAGCTGCTCCTCCTGGGTCAGGGGCTGGACGATCTGCTCGGTCATCTATCTGTCCTCACAGTGGTGACGGTCGTACCGGACTGGGCAGGCGGCGAACCGGGAATGTGCGTGGTGCACACCCCGTCACCGTGCGCGATGGTGGCCAAACGTTGCACGTGCGTGCCGACCAGGCGGGAGATCACCGTGGTCTCGGCCTCGCACAGCGCAGGGAACTCGGCGGCCACGTGCGCCACCGGGCAGTGGTGCTGACACAGCTGGCCGCCGGAAGCGATCGTGGACGCACTGGCAGCGTAACCCTCGGCGGTCAGCGCGGCGGCGAGAGCCTCCGCCCGCGCCATCGGGTCGTCCCCGGCGTCGGCCAGGGCCGCCTGACAGCGCGCCTCCAGGGCGGCCACCTGCTCGGCGGCGAACTCCTCCACCGCGCGAGGGCCACCGGTGCGGGCGATCCACCGCAGCGCGGCGGTGGCCATGTTGTCGTAATGGTGGGTGCCGCAGCGGCTACGCGCGGCATCGGTCAGCAGGAACACCTTGGCCGGACGGCCCCGCCCCCGGTGACCGCGTACCGTCTGCTCGCGGGCGACCACGTCACCATCGGCGAGCATCGCGTCGAGGTGCCGGCGGATCGCCGCCGGGCTGAGCCCCAGCGCGCCGCCCAGCTGAGCGGCGGTGGCGGCGCGGCGCTCCAGCAGCAGCTGGGTGACCCGGCTGCGGGTCGACGAGTCGGCGCTGGGAGTAGCATCCGCTACCGGCCTGGTGGAGGCGGGTGGCGTCGAGCTGCCGGCGGCCGAATCGGCTGCCGACGGGTGCTCGGGGAGCCCTGCCGCCTTTTTCACAACGCCCACGTTACGTAATTCGACCAGGCCCTGCAAACGGGGGTCCGGTGATCCGAGCCACCGAAAGGGCGGAGTCACCCGATCGGGGACAACTACGGTGCGTAGGATTCGCTCCGTGAAGCGACCTGCCCGGTTCCCGGTCTCCAGCACGCTGCTCCGCCGCCTCGCGTTCGCCAACATCGTGGCGAACGTGGTGATCGTCGTCACCGGCGGGGCGGTCCGGCTGACCGCCTCGGGCCTCGGCTGCCCCACCTGGCCCAGGTGCACCGATGATTCCTACACCACGACCGCCGAGATGGGCGTGCACGGGGTGATCGAATTCGGCAACCGGCTGCTCACCTTCGTCCTGGTGCTGATCGCCGGCGCCGCCCTGCTGGCCGTCCTGGCGCACCGCCCGCGTCGGCGGGGAGCGCTGCCCCTCGTGCTGGCCGTCGTGCTGGGCATCGTGGCGCAGGCCGTGATCGGCGGCATCACCGTACGCACCCAGCTGCACCCCTCGGTCGTGGGCATCCACTTCGTGGTCTCGATGCTGCTGCTGCTCGTCTCGTACGCCCTGTGGCGGCAGGTACGCGAACCCGACGGCCCCAAGGTCGCCCTGGTCCCCCCGGCGCTGCGGGCCCTGACCTGGATCACGGTGGTGGTCAGCGCGGCGGTGATCGTCGTCGGGGTGCTGGTCACCGGCAGCGGTCCGCACGCCGGAGATGCCGACGCGGTCCGCAACGGCCTGGACCCGCAGACCATCTCCCAGGTGCACGCCGACCTGGTCTTCCTGCTGATCGGCCTGACCGTCGGCCTGTGGCTGGCGCTGCGCGCCCTCGGTGCACCGGCCGGGGCGGTACGGGCCGTCCGCACCCTGCTGCTCGTCGAGCTGGCTCAGGGCGTGATCGGCTTCGTGCAGTACTTCACCAACCTGCCGGTGCTGCTGGTGGGCGCCCACATGCTCGGCTCCTGCCTGGTCTGGCTGGCCACCCTGTCGGTGCTCTGGTCGATCCGCGAACGCCGCCCGGCGCACCCCGACCCGACCGGCCCGGCCACGCCGCCCGGAAGCGTCACCCCCGCCCAGGAGCCGGTCACCGCCCACGCCTGACCCGCGCTCCCGCCCGCCCCTGAGCCGACGGAGTCGGCGGTAGGGGTCGGGCGGCGGCGCGGGTCAGGCGGGTGCGTGGGTCAGGTGTGTGTGGATGGCCTCGGCGAGGCGCTCCGGAGCGCCGTCGGCGTAGCCGAGGAACAGGGACGGCTCGGTCAGCTCCAACTCGACAAGCACCGGCGTGCCGTCCGGGCCGGGGATCAGGTCCACCCGGGCGTAGAGCAGGCGGTCCGTCCCGCCGGGCACCACGGCCAGGGTGCGCTCGGCCACCGCGAGCTGGTCTGCGGTGGCGGTACGCGGGCTGATCTCCTCGGGCTTGTACAGCCCTTCGGTGCCCAGGTCGGGACCGGACAGCATCGGCCCCTTGCGGATGGCGTGGCTGAACGCCAGCCCCTGCGGGCCGGCGAGGTAGAGCAGCGCGGTCTCCCCGGCGGTGTCCACCGCGCGCAGGTACGGCTGGATCATGGCGATCCGACCGGCGTCGCCGAGCCGGCGTACGTGCGCCACGGCGAGGTCCCGGTGCTCCGGGTCGGTCAGGTCGTAGCGGCCGGTGTCCTGGCTGCCGGCGCTGATCGACGGTTTGACGACGTACTCGCCGTCGTCGGCGGGCGGCTGCCACGACTCACCGGGCAGCACCCAGCCGGTGGGTACGGTCGGCACCCCGGCGGCACGCAGTTCGTCGAGGTAGCGCTTGTCGGTGTTCCAGCGCACCACGTCGGCCGGGTTGACCAGTCGGGGCACCCGGGCCGCCCAGGCGACGAAGTCGTCGCGGCGGGACATGTAGTCCCAGGGTGAGCGGAGCACGACCAGGTCGTAGTCGGCCCAGTCGACGGCCGGGTCGTCCCAGACGACCGGTTCGGCGGCGATGTCGCGGGCGGCCAGCGGTGCGATCACGAGGCGATCGTCCGCTTCGAGATCGGCGAATTCGGTACAGGTGACGAGAGCGACCCGGGGTTTCCCCCGGGCCGGCTGGTGGTGGTGGTCGGTCAATTTATGTCAACGGGCCATCGTGCGACGGGCCATCGAACGCCAAAGGTCGTTGCTCGGGCGCATCTGGTCCATCAGTTCCCGCTCCCAGGCGTTCTCCACGGCAACCCCGGCCTGCGCGCAGGCCTCCCGGGCGACGACCGTGTCCTCTGCGAACTGGTCTCCCCAGGCACCGTCCGAACCCACCAGGACGATCCGGGCACCTCGCTTGCCGACGTACTCGATGACCGCTTTCGCCCCGCCATGTCCGGCGGCGAACGACCTGATCCCCGCGACCAGCCCGTTGGGGGCCGAGCCGGAGGGGGTCTGTTCAGCCGTCAGCGTCGTATCGGAACCATCTGCCATAACGAGAAGCCTAAGCAAACAAGGTGCCGAAGGTAGGAGAACCGTAAGCTTTTTGTGATACCGATAACGCAAAGGTTTAGGGAAACGGGATACCTTTTCGCCCGTATTTATCCGGTCTAAATCGGCCATAACCACCGGTCAGATGGGGCCCAATCGGCCAGGAACACGCGGAACCCGTCGTGGCCTACCTACGGCGACAATTCAGACACCCACATCGACTGCTGCCACTTGATAAGAAGGAACCCTTCCTATACTGCGGCGTCGAAACGGGACCTACCGGGCGTCTCGGCGGAACGCGCTCAGAGGAGCGCGTCGAGGGCGGCGGCGGCGAAGACGATGGTCAGGTAGGTCGTGGACCAGTGGAACAGCCGCATCGGCTTGACCGCCTCGCCCCGCCGGGCCCGCCCGGCCAGCTTGTGCGCCTCGACGATGAAGATCGCGCCCACCACCAGCGTCGGAACGCCGTACACCGGGCTCAGGCCCAGCGCCCAGACGGCCAGCGAGGAGAGCACCGTCAGCCAGGCGAAGAACACGATCTCGGCGTTCACCCGCCGGACGGAGGCCACCACCGGCAGCATCGGAATGCCCGCGCGGGCGTAGTCGTCCTTGTACTTCATCGCCAGGGGGTAGAAGTGCGGCATCTGCCAGAAGAAGACCACCGCGAACAGCCCCCAGGCCACCGGCGACAGCGAACCGGTCACCGCCGCCCAGCCGATCAACACCGGCGCGGCCCCGCAGGCCCCGCCCCAGAAGGTGTTCGCCGTGGTGGTCCGCTTCAACCACAGCGTGTAGACCAGGTCGTAGTAGACGATCGCGGCCAGGGTCAGCCCGGCGGCGAGCAGGTTGGTGAAGGCCGCCATCAGCACGACCGAGACCACCGCCAGCACCAGACCGAAGATCAGGGCGTTACGCGGCGTCACGGTGTGCGCGGGCAGCGGCCGACGCTTGGTCCGCCGCATCACCTGGTCGATGTCGCGGTCGATGTAGCAGTTGAGGACACTGGCGGCACCGGCGGCGAGCGAGCCGCCGACGAGCACCACCGCGACCAGCCACAGCGACGGCAGCCCGCCGTGCGCGAGCATCATCGCCGGCACGGTGGTGACCAGCAGCAGCTCGACGATGCGCGGCTTGGTCAACGACACGTACGCGGCCACCACCGCCCGCACGTCGCGGGACCGGGCCGGCGAGTGCTCCGCCGAGCGCACCGGCGACTCCCCGGCAGGGTCACTGACCGGGCGCTCGGTGATCATGCTCACGGATTGCCACCTTCCGGCGTCGCCAGGGGAGATCGGGCGGTCGGACCCGTCGGATCCACACACAACCGCCCCACACACTACGCGTTGTCGTTTTGGCTGCCCGGGCGACCCGGCAACGGTGCGAACCGTCACACCGGAGGCTGATCGTCCCAGCTGAACCGGCCGGCCGGGGCGAACCGTACAGACCAGCATGCTGAGATCCTCGGGCGCACGTTCCGGGACGCTCGATAGGGTCACCAGTGAGGGTTCCGCCCATCTCGCCGAGGAGCACTAACCACCGTGGCTGCCAAACGACCCGAGCACCCCGCACTTGACTGGTCCGACCTCGACCGCCGTGCCGTGGACACCGTCCGCGTGCTGGCCATGGACGCCGTGGAGAAATCCGGCAACGGCCACCCCGGTACGGCGATGAGTCTCGCCCCCGCGGCATACCTGTTGTTCAACCGGGTCATGCGGCACAACCCGGCCGACCCGTCGTGGCCCGGTCGGGACCGCTTCGTGCTGTCCGCCGGCCACTCCAGCCTGACGCTGTACATCCAGCTCTTCCTGGCCGGCTACCCGCTCAGCCTGGACGACCTGAAGTCGCTGCGGCAGTGGGGCTCGCTCACCCCGGGCCACCCGGAGCACGGGCACACCCCGGGCGTGGAGACCACCACCGGCCCGCTCGGGCAGGGTCTGGGCAACGCCGTCGGCATGGCCATGGCGGCGCGCCGCGAGCGTGGTCTGTTCGACCCCGAGACCGAGCCGGGCGAGTCGGTGTTCGACCACCACATCTGGTGCATCGCCTCCGACGGTGACATCGAGGAGGGCATCAGCCACGAGGCCAGCGCCCTCGCCGGTCACCAGCAGCTGGGCAACCTCTGCGTGATCTACGACGACAACGAGATCTCGATCGAGGACGACACCCGCATCGCGATGAGCGAGGACGTGTCGGCCCGCTACGCGGCGTACGGCTGGCACGTGCAGACGGTCGACTGGCGACGTGGCGACGCCGACCAGGGCGACTACCACGAGAACGTCGAGGAGCTGTACGCGGCGCTGCTGGCCGCCAGGGCGGAGACCGGCCGTCCGTCGTTCATCGCGCTGCGCACCATCATCGGCTGGCCGGCACCGAACAAGCAGAACACCGGCAAGATCCACGGCTCGGCGCTCGGCGCCGACGAGGTGGCCGCCACCAAGGAGATCCTCGGCTTCGACCCGGCCGGTTCGTTCGAGGTCACCGAGGAGGTGCTCGCCCACGCCCGGGGTGCCCTGCGCCGCGGCGAGGCCGAGCAGCAGGAGTGGACCACCGCCTTCGGCGCCTGGTCCGAGGCCAACCCGCAGCGTCGCGCGCTCTACGACCGGCTGGCCGCGCGGGCCCTGCCGGAGGGCTGGACGGAGGCGCTGCCGGAGTTCCCGGCCGACGCCAAGGGCGTGGCTACCCGGGCCGCCTCGGGCAAGGTGCTGGGCGCCCTCGCCCCGGTGCTGCCCGAGCTGTGGGGTGGCTCCGCCGACCTGGCCGAGAGCAACAACACCACGATGAAGGGCGAGCCCTCCTTCGTGCCGAGCCAGTACGCCACCAAGGAGTTCCCCGGCCACGAGTACGGCCGCACGCTGCACTTCGGCATCCGTGAGCACGCCATGGGCGCGATCCTCAACGGCATCGCCCTGCACGGCGGCACCCGCCCGTACGGCGGCACCTTCCTGGTGTTCAGCGACTACATGCGGCCCTCGGTACGGCTGGCCGCGCTGATGAAGCTGCCGGTGACCTACGTCTGGACGCACGACTCGATCGGCCTCGGCGAGGACGGCCCGACCCACCAGCCGGTGGAGCACCTGACCGCGCTGCGCGCCATCCCCGGCCTGGACGTGGTCCGCCCGGCCGACGCCAACGAGACGGTCTGGGCGTGGCGGCAGGCGCTGGAGCACACCGACCGGCCGACCGCGCTGGCGTTGAGCCGCCAGCCGCTGCCGACCCTGGACCGCTCCCAGCTGGCCGGTGCGGACGGCGTCGCCAAGGGCGGCTACGTGCTGGCCGAGGCGTCCAACGGCAAGCCGCAGGTGATCATCATCGGCACCGGCTCCGAGGTGCAGCTCTGCCTGACCGCCCGGGAGCGGCTGGAGGCCGACGGCACCCCGACCCGGGTGGTGTCGATGCCCTGCCAGGAGTGGTTCTTCGAGCAGGACGAGGCGTACCGGGAGTCGGTGCTGCCGCGCGGGGTAAAGGCCCGGGTGAGCGTGGAGGCGGGCATCGCGATGTCCTGGCGCGGAATCGTCGGTGACTGCGGCGAGAGCGTCAGCCTGGAGCACTACGGCGCCAGCGCCCCGCACTCGGTGCTGTTCGAGCAGTTCGGCTTCACCCCTGACCGGATCGTCGCCGCCGCGCACGCGGCGCTGACCCGCGTCGGGGACATCACCGGTTTCACCACCGGCAACTGAGGGGAGCGTTGGCGCACATGACGACCGACAGGCTTGGTGAGCTGTCCGCCGCGAAGGTGGCGGTCTGGCTCGACGACCTTTCCCGGGTACGACTGTCCTCCGGTGGGCTGGACCAGCTGCGCCGGGACAAGCACGTGGTCGGGGTGACCACCAACCCGACGATCTTCGCCAAGGCGTTGAGCGACGCCGACACCTACGACGGGCAGCTGCGTGACCTGGCCGTGCGGGGTGTCGACGTCGAGGAGGCGGTCCGCATGCTCACCACGTACGACGTGCGGTGGGCCTGCGACGTGATGCGTCCGGCGTACGACGCCAGCGGCGGGGTCGACGGCCGGGTCTCCATCGAGGTGGACCCGCGGCTGGCCCACGAGGCGGAGCGCACCGTGGCCGAGGCCAAGGCGCTGTGGTGGCTGGTCGACCGGCCGAACCTGTTCATCAAGATCCCGGCGACCCAGGACGGCCTGCCGGCGATCACCGCCACGCTGGCCGAGGGGATCAGCGTCAACGTGACGCTGATCTTCGGGCTGGACCGCTACTCGCAGGTGATGGAGGCCTTCCTCGCCGGCATGGAGCAGGCCAGGGCCAACGGCCACGACCTGTCCAAGATCGCCTCGGTGGCCTCGTTCTTCGTCTCCCGCGTCGACAGCGAGGTGGACAAGCGGCTGGAGAAGATCGGCTCGGACGAGGCCAAGGGGCTGCGCGGCAAGGCCGCCGTGGCCAACGCCCGGCTGGCGTACGAGCGTTACAGCGAGGTCTTCGGCAGCGACCGCTGGCAGGCCCTCGCCGATGCCGGGGCGCACCCGCAGCGCCCGCTGTGGGCCTCCACCTCGACGAAGAACCCGGACTACCGGGACGTCATCTACGTCGAGGAGCTGATCGCCCCCGGAACGGTCAACACCATGCCGGAGGCGGTCATCCACGCCTACGCTGAGCACGGCGAGACCCGTCCCGACACCGTCACCGACGCGTACGACGACGCCCGGCAGGTCTTCGAGCGGCTCGCCGCGGTCGGCGTCGACATGGCCGACGTGATCGAGACGCTGGAACGTGAGGGCGTGGAGAAGTTCGAAGCCAGCTGGCAGGAGCTGCTCGACGGCGTACGCAAGTCGTTGGTCGCCGCTGCCCAGGGCACCGGTCACCCGGGTGGTGCCGCGCAGGCCGGAGGAGCTGCGTGACGGTTCGCCCCGGCGTCGCTCACGCCGCCGCCCGCGACGGGCGGCGGCGTGGGTGATCTGCTGGCCGCACCGGTCGAGGCCGCTGGCGGTCTCGCGGTGCACGGCGCGCGGGCGGTGGACGCCGGCGCACCGGCGTCCACCCGGCAGGCGTTCGTCGACGCCGACGTACCGCGCCGGCTGGTCGCCAGGGATCCGACGCTGTGGGGTCCGCACGCGGTCGGCCGGCTCGGCTGGCTGGACGCCCACCGGCGGGGCCGCGAGCTGCTCCCCCAGCTCGCCGAGCTGAGCGCGGAGCTGGCCGACCTGGATCACGTGGTGCTCGCCGGCCCGGGTGGCCCGTCGCTCGCGACGCAGGTCGTCGCCCGGACCACCGGTCGGGCGCTGACCGTGCTCGACACCACCGACCCTGGTCGGGTACGCGCCACGCTGGCCGACCGGCTGGTCCGCACCGTCGTCGTGCTGGCCGGCGCGTCCGGCAGCACGCTGGCGGCCGACTGTCTCCGGCGCGCCTACCGGCAGGCGTTCCTCGACTCGGGGATGGCCGAGTCGGAGGTGGGGCGGCACTTCGTCGTGGTCACCGATCCGGGCTCGCCGCTGGCGGCGGTCGCCGCCGAACTCGGCGCGATCACCGTGCCCGCCGACCCCGAGGTCGACGGGGGCTTCGCGGCGCTGACCGCGTACGCGTTAGTCCCCTGCGCGCTCGCCGGGGTCGCGGTGGCCGACCTGCTCGACCAGGCCGAGGAGTTCGCGGCCACACTGGACGGTGCCGACGCGAATCCGGGCCTGGCGCTCGGTGCGGCGCTGGCCACCGCCGCCACGACCGGACGGGACACGGTCGTCCTGGTCGACGACGGCACCGGCGTCGAAGGGCTGGGCGACTGGGTCGGGCAGTTGCTCGCCGAGTCCACCGGCAAGGACGGGCTCGGTCTCCTGCCGGTGGTGGTCGAGTCACCGGACAGCCCTCGCCTGACCGGCCCCGACCGACTCACCGTCAGCTACGGCGGCGCGCTCGCCGCGGGTGACCTGCCGGCCCTCGGCGTCACCCCCGACATCGCGGTGAACGGCCCGCTCGGCGCCCACTTCCTGGCCTGGCAGTACGCCACCGCCCTGGCCGCCGACGTGCTCGGCGTGGACCCGTTCGACCGGCCGGACGTGACCGCGGCCGACGAACACACCGCCGCCGTGCTGGCGCACCGCCCGCCGGCACCGACACCGTCGTCGGTCGAGAGCACGATCGAGGTGTACGCCCCGGCGGGCACACCGGCGGACCTGACCGGCGCGCTCCGGCACCTGCTGTCCGGGCTGGACGACGGCGGCTACCTGGCGGTCACGGCGTACCTCGACCAGCACGCCGACGCCGACGCGGCCCGGCTGCGTCCATTGCTGGCGCAGCTCACCGCCCGGCCGGTCACCTTCGACTGGGGGCCACGCCACCGGCACGCCGCCGGTCAGTACCACAACGGTGGCCCACGGTTGGGTAGCTTTCTTCAGATAACCGGTACGGTCGATGTTGATCTGCCGGTGCCCGGCGAGCCGTACTCCTTCGGTGAGTTGCAGGCGGCGCAGGCCGCCGGCGACCGGCAGGCCCTGGCCGGTCACGAGCGTCCGCTGTTACGGCTGCACCTGACCAACCGATCGGCGGGCCTGGCCCAACTGCTCGACGCGGTCGGATCGCTGCGGGCATGACGATGAACGATGTGGACGACCAGGATCGGGAAGGCACCGTGAGCGCGAGGAGTGAGCCGATCCTGCGAGCCCCGCAGTCGCGAACAGAGGAGACAGAGTGAACCCGCTGCGCGACCCGCAGGACCGGCGACTGCCCCGGATCCCGGAGCCCTGCGCTCTGGTGATCTTCGGGGTGACCGGCGACCTGGCCCAGAAGAAGCTGATCCCGGCGGTCTACGACCTGGCCAACCGGGGGCTGTTGCCGCCCGGGTTCGTGGTCGTCGGGTTCGCCCGGCGGGACTGGGCCGACGGTGACTTCGCGACGCTGGCCCGGGAGGCGGCCAAGGCACACTCGCGCACACCGTGGCGCGAGGAGGTCTGGTCACGGCTGGAACACAACATCAAGTTCGTCGGCGGCTCGTTCGACGACGACACCGCCTTCGACCGGCTCACCCAGTGCCTGAACGGCCTGCGTGACAGCCACGGCATCCACGGCAACGTGGCGTTCTACTTCTCCATTCCACCGGCCGCGTTCCCGGTGGTGCTCAAGCAGTTGGCCCGTACCGGGATGGCCGACAACGACAAGTGCGGCGGCTGGCGCCGGGTGGTGGTGGAGAAGCCGTTCGGGCACGACCTGCCGTCGGCGAAGGCCCTCAACGATCTGGTGGACGACGTGTTCACCCGACGCGACGTGTTCCGCATCGACCACTACCTGGGCAAGGAAACCGTCCAGAACATCCTCGCCCTGCGCTTCGCCAACAGCCTCTTCGAGCCGTTGTGGAACTCGCAGTACGTCGACTCGGTGCAGATCACCATGGCCGAGGACGTCGGCATCGGCTCCCGGGCCGGCTTCTACGACTCCGTCGGCACCGCCCGCGACGTGTTGCAGAACCACCTGCTGCAACTGCTCGCCCTGGTCGCCATGGAGGAGCCGACCAGCTTCGACGCCGACGAGATCCGGGCCGAGAAGCTCAAGGTGCTCAAGGCCATCACCCTGCCCAAGGACGTCAGCCAGGGCACCGTACGCGGGCAGTACCTGCCCGGCTGGGTCGGCGGCCAACGCGCCAAGGGCTACCTGGAAGAGGACGGCGTCCCGCCGACCTCGACCACCGAGACGTACGTGGCGGTGCGGCTGGGCATCCAGAACCGCCGCTGGGCCGAGGTGCCGTTCTACATCCGGGCCGGCAAGCGCCTGCCCCGGCGGGTGACCGAGGTCGCGGTGATGTTCAAGCGGGCACCGCACCTGCCGTTCACCCCCACCGACATGGAGATGCTCGGCAACAACCAGCTGGTCATCCGGGTCCAGCCGGACGAGGGCGTGGTGCTCAAGTTCGGGTCCAAGGTGCCCGGCACCACGATGGAGGTCCGCGACATCGCGATGGACTTCCAGTACGGCGAGGCGTTCACCGAGTCCAGCCCCGAGGCGTACGAGCGGCTCGTGCTGGACGTGCTGATCGGCGACCGGACGCTGTTCCCGGACGCCGCCGAGGTCGAGCAGAGCTGGGCCGTGGTGGACCCGCTGGAACACGCCTGGGAGGGCACCAAGCCCGAGCCCTACCGGGCCGGCGAGTGGGGTCCCCGCGCCGCCGACACGATGCTGGCCCGCGAAGGCCGGGCCTGGCGGCGGGCGTGACCGGGCACCACGAGCGAACCTGGAGGCTCCGTTGATCGGACTGTGGGACACCACCGGCAACGAGGTGGTCAAGGCACTCGCCGCCGAGCGGCGCAGCGCCGGTGGGGTGGCCAGCGGCATGGCGCTGACCCTGATCGTGGTGGTCGACGAGAAGCGGGTACGCGACGCGGAGGCGGCAGCCACCATCGCCGCCGCCGCGCACCCGTGCCGGCTGCTGGTGGTCGTACGCTCCGATCTGGAACGCGACCGCAGCCGGCTCGACGCGGAGATCGTCGTCGGCGGGCGGCTGGGCCCCTGCGAGGCGGTCGTCATGCGGATGTACGGCCGGCTGGCGTTGCACGCCGAGTCGGTGGTGATGCCGCTGCTGGTGCCGGACGTGCCGGTGGTGACCTGGTGGCACGGCGAGCCGCCGGCGGAGATCGCCACCGACTTCCTCGGTGTGGTCGCCGACCGGCGGATCACCGACTCGGCCCAGGCCGCCGACCCGATCGAGGCGCTGCGGCAACGTGCCCGCGACTACGCGCCCGGCGACACCGATCTCGCCTGGACCCGGATCACCCCGTGGCGGGCCGTGGTGGCGGGTGCCTTCGACACCACCGAGGCGCAGCTGGTCGACGCGGCGGTGGTCGCGCCGCCGAGCGACCCGACGGCTGCGCTGATGCGCGGCTGGTTGCGCAGCCGGTTGGGCATCAAGCCCCGCTGGGAGCGGACCAAGGAGTTCCCCCGGATGCGCGAGGTGCAGCTGCGCTGCGCCAACAGCGACGAGCTGACGCTGACCCGGGACGACAACGTGGCCATCTTCCGGCGTACCGGCCAGGAGGACCGCATCCTGCCGCTGGTCCGTCGGCCGCTCGGCGACGAGTTGGCCGAGGAGCTGCGCCGGCTCGGCCCCGACCAGGTGTACGCGGAGGCGCTGGGTGCCTTCGCCGGGCTGACCACCCTCGACCGTCGTCCCGGCCAGCGGGTGCACGTCTGGAAGGACCCGGCCACCGCCGAGCGGGCCGAGGCCGGTGTCACCGCGCACACGTCGACAAGCGCTCAACCCTGACCGATCCCACCCCGGGGTACGGCACGACACCGACCGCTGTGACGGTCGTGGAAGGACACCATGAGTGAGGCGAGTGTCGCCGTACACGCCGATGCCGATCTGCTGGCACAGGCGGTGGCGGCGCGGTTGGTGGTGAAGCTGCTCGACGCGCAGGCCGAGCGCGGGCAGGCGGCGGTGGTGCTCACCGGCGGTCGGATCGCCGCCGCCGTCTACCGGGCCGTTGGCGCCCTGCCGGCGAAGGACGCGGTGGACTGGTCCCGGGTCGACTTCTGGTGGGGTGACGAACGGTTCCTGCCCGCCGGTGACCCGGAGCGCAACGAGACCCAGGCCCGCGCGGCGCTGCTCGACGCGTTGCCGGTGGCGCCGGAGCGGATCCACCCGATGCCGCCCTCCGACGCCGGTCTCGACCCGGAGGAGGCCGCCGCGCAGTACGCGGCCGAACTGGCCCGGGCCGCCCGGCCCGGCACCGCCGCGCTCCCCCACTTCGACGTGCTGATGCTCGGCGTCGGCGAGGACGGGCACGTCGCCTCGGTCTTCCCCGAGCACCCGGTGCACTACGAGAGCCGCCCGGTCAGCGCGGTACGGGGCAGCCCGAAGCCGCCACCGGTGCGGATCACCCTCACCCTGCCGACGATCAACACGGCCGAGGAGGTGTGGCTGGTCGCCGGTGGCGCGGACAAGGCGCACGCGGTGGGCATGGCCCTGGCCGGCGCCGGCCCGGTGCAGATCCCCGCAGCCGGTGTGCAGGGCACCAGCCGCACCCTGTGGCTGCTGGACCGCGCCGCCGCAGCCACCGTCCCCGCCCGCTTCCGCAGCCTGCGGTGAAAGGAAGGGCCCCTTATTAACGCCTCGCGTAGTAAAGGGGCCCCCTCCTAACATCGCCTGGCGGAACGGTGACGCGCAGGCGGAGCGACGCTCAGGCGGGGCTCAGGCGGGGCTCAGCGGCCGCCACGCCGGTTGCGCAGGGCGGCGAGAGCCTCGGCGAGGATCGCCTCCCCCTCGGCGTCGGTACGCCGCTCCTTCACGTACGCCAGGTGGGTCTTGTAGGGCTCGGCGCGGACCCGGCCGGGCGGGTCCTGGGCGTCGGGGCCGGCCGGCAGCCCGCAGCGGGGGCAGTCCCACAGCTCCGGGGCCGCCGCGTCGGCGGCGATGCGGATGTCGGTGCGGTGCCCGTTGCGGCACCAGAAGCTGACCGACCGGCACGGCACCGGCCGGTGGCGTTCGGGGTGGCGTGGCGGCGCTGACCCGACTCGGGCGCCCCGGATGACGTTGCCGTTCGACACGGCGCTCGCTCCTGTCGTCGGAGGGGACCGCCGTCCAGTGGTGGACGGCGGGCGACGCGGTGCAGCGGGTGAAACGGACTGCGCGCGGCCCGTCGATGACGGACCGCGCGCAGATTGTACGACTGGCGGCGCCTGATCAGACGCCCACCTGCAACCGGAGCCAGAGGCCGAGCCCGACGATGCAGGCGAACCAGACGATGCCCACCAGCACGGTGTAGCGGTCGAGGTTCTTCTCAGCCACTGACGAGCCGGCCAGGCTGGAGCTGACGCCACCGCCGAACATGCTGGACATCCCACCACCCTTACCGCGGTGCAGCAGAATAAGCAGGACGAGCATGAAGCTCGTGATGACCAGCAACACGATCAACGTGTAGGCGAACCAGATCGGCATGGCGGGGGTCAGTCCTCTCGTTACGATCCTCGCCCGGGCAGTTCGGGCACGGCGGCACCGACCGGCGGACGGGCGGAGTCAAGGATAGCGAGCGATCAGCCGGTGATGTGCTCCGGGAACCGGCAGATCTTCGCGAACTCCTCGGCGTCGAGGCTGGCACCGCCCACCAGAGCGCCGTCCACATCCGGCTGCGCCATGATCGACGCCACGTTCGAGGACTTCACCGAGCCGCCGTAGAGGACCCGTACCTGGTCCGCGGTGGCCTGGTCGAAGGTCTCGGCGAGCCGGGTACGCAGCGCGCCGCACACCTCCTGGGCGTCCTCGGGGGTGGCGGTCTTGCCGGTGCCGATCGCCCAGACCGGCTCGTAGGCCACCACGACCTTGGTCACCTGCTCGGCGGAGAGCCCCTTGAGCGCCCCGTCGAGCTGCGCGGCGCAGTGCGCGACCTGCCCGCCCTGCTCCCGGACGTCGAGCCCCTCCCCCACGCAGAGGATCGGGGTGAGCCCGTTGGCCAGCGCGGCCTGCACCTTGGCACCCACCAGCGCGTCGTCCTCGCGGTGGTACTCCCGCCGCTCGGAGTGCCCGACCACCACGTACGTGCAGCCGAGCTTGGCCAGCATCGACCCGGCGACCTCGCCGGTGTAGGCGCCCGAGGCGTGCGCGGAGAGGTCCTGCGCCCCGTAGCCGATCAGCAGCTTGTCGCCCTCCACGACGGTCTGCACCGTCCGCAGGTCGGTGAACGGCGGCAGGACCACCGTCTCCACCTCGGTGAGCTGCTTCTCGGTGAGGCTGGCCGCCAGCTTCTGCACCAGCAGGTTGGCCTCGAGGTGGTTGAGGTTCATCTTCCAGTTGCCGGCCATCAGGGGCCGGCGGGGAGCGCTCGCCATCAGTTCTCCAGGGCCGCGATGCCGGGGAGGGTCTTGCCCTCCAGGTACTCCAGGGAGGCGCCGCCGCCGGTGGAGATGTGTCCGAAGGACTTCTCGTCCAGGCCCAGGGCCCGCACCGCGGCGGCCGAGTCACCGCCACCGACGACGCTGAACGCGTCGGACTCGGCGATCGCCTCGGCGACACCCCGGGTGCCGTTGGCGAACGCCGCCATCTCGAACACGCCCATCGGGCCGTTCCAGAAGATCGTCCGCGCGTTGGCCGTGCCGTCGGCCGACGAGCCGCGCAGCGCGGCGGCGAAGCCGGCCACCGTCTCCGGCCCGATGTCCAGGCCGACCCGGTGGCTGGGGATGCCGTTGGCCGGGACCACGTCGTGCGCGGCGTCCGGGGCGAAGGCGTCCGCGGCCACCACGTCGACCGGGAGCATGATCTTGCCCTCGGAGCGCTCCAGCAGATTGCGGCAGGTCTCGACCATGTCCTTCTCCAGCAGCGAGGTGCCCACCTCGTGGCCCTGCGCCTTGAGGAAGGTGAAGCACATGCCGCCGCCGATGAGCAGCCGGTCGACCGTGGGCAGCAGCGCCTCGATCACCGCGAGCTTGTCGGAGACCTTGGAACCACCGAGCACCACGACGTACGGCCGCTCCGGGTTGCCGGTGAGCGTGGAGAGCACCTCCACCTCGCGCAGCACCAGGCGACCGGCGACGTGCGGCAGCCGCGCCGGCACGTCGTAGACGCTTGCGTGCTTGCGGTGCACCGCACCGAAGGCGTCGTCGACGTACGCGTCACCGAACGCGGCGAGCTGGTCGGCGAACGCACCCCGCTCGGCGTCGTCCTTGCTGGTCTCCCCCTTGTTGAACCGGAGGTTCTCCAGCAGCGCGACCTCGCCGTCGGCAAGCGCCGACACGGTCGCCTGAGCGGACTCGCCGACCGTGTCGGTGGCGAAGTGCACCGGGGCGCCGAGCAGCTCACCCAGCCGCCCGGCAACCGGACTGAGGCTGAACTGCGGGTCCGGGCTGCCCTTCGGGCGGCCCAGGTGCGAGCAGACGACCACCTTGGCGCCGGCCTCGGTGAGCGCACCCAGGGTCGGCAGGACGGCCCGGATGCGGCCGTCGTCGGTGATGGCACCGGTCTGCTTGTCGAGCGGGACGTTCAGGTCGGCGCGCACCAGCACGCGCCGACCCGACACCCCCTCGGCGAGCAGATCGTCGAGGGTACGGATGCTCACGGAGCTAGCCTCCCGTTCGTGAGCTGCTCGCTCACAGCGACTGACCGACCAGCTTGACGAGGTCGACGAGGCGGTTGGAGTAGCCCCACTCGTTGTCGTACCAGCCGACGACCTTGACCTGGTTGCCGATGACCTTGGTCAGCGGCGCGTCGAAGATGCACGACGCCGGGTCGGTGACGATGTCGGCGGAGACGATCGGGTCCTCGTTGTAGGTGAGGATGCCCCGCAGCGGACCCTCGGCGGCGGCCTTGAGCGCGGCGTTGACCTCGTCCACCGTGGTCTCCCGACCGACGGTGACGGTGAGGTCGGTGGCCGAGCCGGTGGGGATCGGCACCCGCAGCGCGTACCCGTCGAGCTTGCCCTTGAGGTCCGGCAGCACCAGGCCGATGGCCTTGGCCGCACCGGTCGAGGTCGGCACGATGTTCACCGCGGCGGCGCGGGCCCGACGCAGGTCGGAGTGCGGCGCGTCCTGCAGGTTCTGGTCCTGGGTGTACGCGTGGATGGTGGTCATCAGACCACGCTCGATGCCGAACGTGTCGTGCAGCACCTTCGCCATCGGCGCGAGGCAGTTGGTGGTGCAGGAGGCGTTCGAGATGATGTTGTGCTTGGCCGGGTCGTACGAGCCCTCGTTGACGCCCATCACGACGGTGACGTCCTCGTTCTTGGCCGGCGCCGAGATGATGACCTTCTTGGCCCCGCCGTCGAGGTGCGCCTTGGCCTTGTTGGCGTCGGTGAAGAAGCCGGTGGACTCGATGACCACGTCGACGTTCAGGTCACCCCACGGCAGGGCGGCCGGGTCACGCTCGGCGTACGCCTTGATGGTCTTGCCACCGACGGTGATCTCGTCGGCGGTCGCCTTCACCTCGTGCGGGAGGCGGCCCAGGATGCTGTCGTACTTGACAAGGTGGGCCAGCGTGGCGTTGTCGGTGAGGTCGTTGACGGCAACGACCTCCACGTCAGCGCCGGACGCCAGCACTGCCCGGAAGAAGTTACGGCCGATTCGGCCGAAGCCGTTGATGCCAACCCGGATGGTCACAGGTCCCATCTCCTCGCGTTCTGGTCCGCCGGCGTGGAGACCCTCGGCCGGCGAAGTGATGTGCGCCGACCGTTGGAGCCGGCCGTTGACGATTCATCTCGGCCACCCCGCCGCGGTCCGAGGGACCTGACCGCCCGAGGCGGTGGGTACGGCGGGTGCGCCGGTTCCGGCCCCCTTGCCGTACGCAAGCGACCCTATCCGAGCGCGTCGAGCCGCGCTGCGTCGGGTGGTTGCCCACCCACGCCACACGGGACGTCACACCGCGCCGACAGGGCGCGCCGGCGAAACACCGGCCCGCCCACGCCGGACGACCCCACCGTCCTATCAGACCACGAGCATGTCGGGCGTGACGGCCGCTTCGGTATCCGGGATGCCCAGGTCGCGCGCCCGTTTGTCGGCCAGCGCCAGCAACCGGCGGATCCGGCCGGCGATGGCGTCCTTGGTCAGCGGCGGGTCGGCCAACGCGCCCAACTCCTCCAGCGACGCCTGCCGGTGCTCCAGCCGCAACCGACCCGCCGAGGTCAGGTGCTCCGGCGCGTCGTCGGCGAGAATCTCCAGCGCCCGGGTGACCCGGGCCGCCGCGGCCACCGCCGCCCGCGCCGAACGACGCAGGTTGGCGTCGTCGAAGTTGGCCAGCCGGTTGGCCGTGGCACGCACCTCCCGGCGGACCCGACGTTCCTCCCAGGCCAGCACGCTGGCGTGGGCGCCTATGCGGGTGAGCAGCGCGGCGATGGCGTCGCCGTCCTTGACCACCACCCGGTCCACCCCGCGCACCTCGCGGTTCTTGGCGGTGATGCCGATGCGGCGGGCCGCGCCGACCAGCGCCAAAGCCGACTCCGGCCCCGGGCAGGTGATCTCCAGGGCACTGGAGCGGCCCGGCTCGGTCAGCGAGCCGTGCGCCATGAACGCGCCCCGCCAGGCGGAGACCGCGCAGCAGACGTTGGCGGCGACCACGTGCGGGGGCAGTCCCCGCACCGGTCGACCCCGCACGTCCAGCAGACCGGTCTGCCGGGCCAGCGCCTCGCCGTCCTTGACCACCCGGACGATGAAGTGGCTGCCCTTGCGCAGCCCACCGGAGGCCAACACGTGAATCTCACTCGGGTAGCCGTAGACCTCGGCGATCTCCCGGCGCAGCCGGCGGGCCACCGCGCCGGTGTCCAGTTCCGCCTCCACCACCACCCGCCCGGAGACGATGTGCAGCCCACCGGCGAACCGCAGCAGCGCGGCCATCTCCGCCCGCCGGCAGCAGGGCTTGGGCACGTCGACCCGACTCAGCTCGTCCTTGACCGCAGCCGTCATCGCCATTGTGCGTCCCCTCACGGACCGGTTCCGGCGTGTCGCCGGAGATTACGTACGTGTCTAACGATCGGCGCCCAGTACGGGCACCAGCGCGGCGGCCAAGGCGGCCGGATCATGGCGGGGAGTGCCGTCGTCGACCGCTACCGGGGCGAGGACGAGTCGGGCTCCCAGCGATTCTGCCGCACGATCGACCGGGGCGGGATCACCGACCGCCTTGGAATCGGCGATCACGTAGTCGACCGTCAGCTCCGGCAGATACCACCGCAGCGCGGCGAGGTGGTCGGCGACGGACAGACCGAGCGTCTCCTGCTCGGCGGCGAGGTTGAGGGTGACCAGCCGACGAGCGGAACTGGCCAGGATCGCCGCGGCCAGCTGCGGTACCAGCAGGTGCGGCAGGACGCTTGTGTACCAGCTGCCCGGCCCGAATATCAACCAGTCGGCCGCACCGATCGCCGTGACCGCCTCCGGACAGGCCTCGGGGGCCTGCGGGGTGATCCGCAGCGACTCCACCCGACCGGTACTGACCGCGACCTGGTGCTGGCCGCGTACGGTGCGGACCTCGTCGGGTCGATCCGGGTCCGTGCCACGCACCTGCGCCTCGATGTCGACCGGCTCGCAGGACATCGGCAGCACCCGACCGACCGCACCCAGCATCGCCCCGGCGTGTTCCAGCGCGGCCACCGGATCGCCCAGCAACTCCATCAGGCCGGAGATCACCAGATTGCCCACCGCGTGTCCGGCGAGCGCGTCAGGTCCGCCACCGGCAGTGGTCACCGCGGCGAAGCGGTGCTGGAACAGCCCGGCGCTGCGTCGGGTGGCCGGGTGGTCACCGGCCAGCGCGACCAACGCCTGCCGCAGGTCGCCCGGGGGCAGCCCACCCCGCTCGGCGCGCAGCCGCCCACTGGAACCGCCGTCGTCACCGACGGTCACCACCGCGGTGATGTCCAGATCCAGTTCGGGTGCGCAACGGCGTAACGCCCGCAGCGCGGCGGACAGGCCGTGCCCGCCGCCGAAGCTCACCACCCGGATCGTCATTCCCGCCCCAGGTCCCGGTGCTGCGCGTTGGCGGCCAGGCCGGCACGCCGCAACCGGGCGGCCAACTCCTCGGCGATGGCCACGCTGCGGTGCTTGCCGCCGGTGCAACCCACCGCGACGGTCAGGTACCGCTTGCCCTCCCGCTCGAAGCCCGCGGTGGTGGCGCCCACGAGATCGGCGTACGCCGAGACGAAGGTGTCCGCACCCTCCTGCCCCAGCACGTACGCGCTGACCGCCTCCTCGCGGCCGGTGTGCTCCCGGAATTCCGGCACCCAGTACGGGTTGGGCAGGAAGCGGGCATCGAGCACGAAATCGGCATCCGGCGGCAGGCCGTACTTGAAGCCGAAGGAGATCACCGTGACCCGCAGCTTGCGGGCGTCCTCCCCACCGAACAGCTCCTCGATGCGCCGACGCAGCTGGTTGACGTTGAGGTGGCTGGTGTCGATGATCACGTCGGCCTGGTCGCGGGCCTCCTCCAGCAGGCCCCGCTCGACCGCGATGCCGTCGGCGAGCCGCCCGTCACCCTGCAACGGGTGGGAACGACGCACGCTCTCGAAACGGCGGATCAACACCTCGTCGTCGGCGTCGACGAAGACCACCCGAGGCGCGTACCCGCGCTCCTTGAGCTCCCGGATCGCCTCGGCCAGGTCCGTGGAAAAGGCCCGGGACCGCACGTCCAACACCATCGCCGTACGCCGGGCCGCCCCGCCCGCCTTCACCGCCAGCTCGGCCATGTCCAGCAGCAACGCCTGCGGCAGGTTGTCCACGACGTAGAAGCCGACGTTCTCCAGGGCTCGGGCGACGGTGCTGCGCCCACCACCGGACAGACCGGTGACCACGACAAGCGTGGTGTCCGTCTCCGCCGCCCCGGTGACGCCGACGTGATGACCGTTCGTGTGCGCCTCGCCCACCCATCAACCCCCAAGCTGTGGCGCTCCGGTCAGGCCGACCGGGCATGGTCAAAGCGACTCTAGTGCGGCCTGCCGGACCGTTGCCACCGACGCCCCGGGGCTCCCCCGCCAGCCCGATAACGCCGGTCAACCCGGCTGTCGACCACCTGCCCACCTGCCATGCCGACGGACTGCCCGCCGGTCTTGTCGGTTGGCTGCTCGGCCTTGTCGGCTGACTGACGGCGCGCGGCCGGCGACGGCGCTATTCTCCGGCCATGGGCAGACACGGAGCGCGACTGCGCTGGGTGGTGGCCCTCGTCTCGGTCACCGTCGCGGTACTGGCCACGATCGACCACGTGCGGCAACGCGAACGTGAGCACAACGCCGGCCCCGACGCGGTCACCGTCACCGTCGAGGCGATGCTGCCGCAGCCGGACCAGGTGGCCGACCTGGTCAGCGCGTACGGCTGGCGCAACGGCTCCGCCCCGGTCGGGGACCCCGACAACCAGTCCGTGCTGCTGCGGTTGCGGTGGTCCGGCCCGGGCCAGCCCGGCACCTATCAGGTGATCCTGCTGGACAACCGGCTCGACCCGCCCCGGGTGGTGCCCCCGAGCGGTGGCTGGGACGCCGCCGGCAGCACCGGGTTCAACTGGGCCGAATCGTACGAGACACTTGCCGCCCGGTACGACTTCCTCGCCGGTGCCGTCTCCCGTCCGGAGTCGAGCGACTCGCTGCGTACCCCGGACAACCTCGGCGCGGTCAGCACCCGCGCGGCCGCCGAGGGCGACCTGGTGGCCCTGTTCCGGATGGGCCCCGCCGCCACCCCCCTCACCGACCCCGCCGACCTGCTGGTCGCCGTCTGCTACGTCGACCCCACCGGCACCCCCCGCTGGGCCAAACCCGTCCCCGTGCCTTCCTGAGCCGGTCAGCAGCGGTGGAGAGCCTTGCGGCGATTCGCGACGACCAGTGCGCTACCGGCGGGCGGCAGCAGTCCGCTGCCGTGCCGACTCGTACAGCACGACGGTCGCGGCGGTCGCCGCGTTCAGTGAGCTGGCTGCCCCGGACATCGGGATCCGGACAACCTGGTCGCATGCCTCACGCCAGCCGGAGCTGAGACCGGTGGTCTCATTGCCGATCACGATCAGCGTTGGTTGCCGGAAGTCGTAATCGGCGACATCCAGCGCGCCCAGCTCATCGGTTCCCACGACGCTCATGCCGATGCCGCCCGCACGGACGTCGACGCCCCAGGACAGCACGGCCTGACGGGCGGGCACCCGAACCACTGGCAGAGCGAACAGCGAGCCGGTGCTCGCCCGGACTGCCTTCGGGTCGTACACGTCGGCGGCGTGGCCGGTGATGATGACGCCGGAGGCGCCGAAGGCGTCTGCGGACCGGACGAGGGTCCCGATGTTGCCGGGACTGGTCGGCCGATCGAACACGACCGTGAGCATGGTCGGTCCGGTCGGGATACGGCGCAGGTCATCCTCCGGCAGCGCGACCACGGCCAGCAACTCTGGCACGTCGTCCGCCTTACCTCCCAGCTCGTGCATCAGTTCACGGGAGACGGCGATCTTCTCGGCCCGGACCGTTTCCAGCAGGTCGCGTGCCCAGCCGGACAGCGCAACGCCTGTGTTGTACAGCAACTCTCGGATCTGCCAACCGTGTTCGACGGCCATGACAATCGGACGCACGCCCTGCACGAGGAATTCGCCGCGACGCTGCCGCTTGGTCCGATTGTGCAGGAGGGCCTCCCACTGCTGGAATCGCGCGTTGCGACCACTCACCCGCAGAACCACCCTTGTCCCCGCCTCCGTCGTACATCACCCATGCCACGCCTGGCACGCCTACCCGGCATTGTCGTCGGTACCTACCCCGTCCCGCTCGGGGGTGTCCTGTCCAAGACCCCGACGGATCGCGATCTCCACGGGTGAGTAGGCGCCGTCGGCCCGCTCCAATTCGTACGGCGCGGCCGGCATCAGCGGCGGCTGGGCCATGAAGCGCGGCCGTGTCCCGTGGTGCGGTTGCGCCGCGTGCACCAGGAACGGATGGCACAGAAAGACGTCGCCCGGGGACCCGGTGGCGAGGGCGAGTGGCCGGTGGCTGGATGCCGCCACCAGGTCGGGCGCAAGTTCCAGCCCGCTCGCCCCGTTCTCCCCGTACTTCTCCAGCACCCTCGGCACGTCGAGGTGTGAGCCGACCCGGAGCCGGGTCGGGGCGTCCTCCTCACCGACCTCGCTGAACAGAAACAGCATCAGCAGCGCCCGGCCACGGGAAAGCACATTCGTGAAGTACCAGCTCTCGCCCTCCGGCAGATAGCTGCCCTCGATGTGCCAGCCCGCGTCGTTCGGCTCCTCTTCGTGCGGGAAGCGCAGCGGGAACGTGCCCAGCGAGTAGCGCGGCTCCCAGCGTCCCGCGCCGACCAGCAGGTCGTACGCGTGATGGAGGAACGGGGAATTGGGTGCGGCGGCGAACGGCCCCTGCGCCATGCCCTCCACCCAGTGCACGGGCTGTCTCCACGTCGCTGGGTCGTCCGGGTCGCAGCCCGTCTCTCGCCACAGCAGCCGCGCGCAGTCCGCAGCCACCCGCGGCGCGACGGCACCTGCCAACTTGACGAAGCCGTCGCGAAGAAAGCGGGACACCAGTGTTGTGTCATCCATGGCCTCATCATGCGGCGACATCGATTCCGCTCACCCGACACTTTCCGCGCGGCTTCTGTCGGGTGTGTTGCCGCAGCGCTGCCGCACGATCGGATCGGAGGAACGACGATCAGCCGCGACCGGTACGCCGTCGATCACCCCAGCTCAGGTTCCGCCTACCTGTCGAAGGAAGCGAACACATGGACACTCGCATCGTCGACCATCCCGCGTTCCGGCTCGTGGGGCACGCTGCTCGCGTTCCGCTGATCCACCGAGGCATAAACCCGTACATCCAGCAGCACATCGCCGCGCTGCCGGCCGAGGAGCACCTGCGCTTGAAGGCACTCGGCAACGCTGAGCCGAGCGGCCTGCTCGCGGTCAGCGACGACCTCGACGCCGACTACGGCGAGGGCAGCGAGCTGACCTACCTGCATGGGGTCGCCGTGTCCCCCAGCACGCCAATCCCGGGCGGCCTCGACATCATCGAGGTCCCGGCCGGCACATGGGTGGTCATCCGTACGGCGGGGCCGCATCCGCAGACCCTTCAGAATGCCTGGGCCACGGCCGCAGCCGAATGGTTTCCCTTCAATCCGTGGCGGCTGCGGCGAGGCCCGGAGATCGTCGCGGTGCCCGATCCGGCGAACGATTTCAGCACCGCGACCTGCGATCTCTGGCTGCCCATCGAACCGGCGTAGCGGCCCGGCGAGCGGCTGCTCATAGAATCCTCGGATGGCCTCTCCCGCCGACGTGAGCACCAGTGACCTGAGCATCGCGGACGTGACCGACAGCGACGCGCCCGCCGGTGAGAAGGTGACGGCGGCGCTGGAGGTGCTGCGGCGAGTCTTCGGGTACGACGCCTTCCGGGGTTTCCAGCGCGAGGTCATCGACCACGTGGTCGACGGCGGGGACGCGCTGGTACTGATGCCGACCGGGGGCGGCAAGTCGCTGTGCTACCAGATCCCGGCGCTGGTCCGCGACGGCGTCGCGGTGGTTATCTCGCCGCTGATCGCGTTGATGCAGGACCAGGTGGACGCGTTGACCGCGGTCGGCGTGAAGGCCGGATTCCTCAACTCCACCCTCGATCTGGACACCCGTCGGCTGGTCGAGGCGGAGTTCGTGGCCGGGGAGATCGACCTGCTCTACCTGGCCCCGGAAGCGCTGGCCAGCCGGGCCACGCTGAGCCTGCTGGACCGGGGGCGGATCAGCCTGTTCGCCATCGACGAGGCGCACTGCGTGTCGCAGTGGGGGCACGACTTCCGCCCCGACTATCTCAACCTGTCGATGCTGCACGAGCGGTGGCCTGGGGTGCCGCGCATCGCGCTGACCGCCACCGCGACCAGCGCCACCCGGTCGGAGATCGCCACCCGGCTCAACCTGACCGAGGCCCGGCACTTCGTGGCCAGCTTCGACCGGCCCAACATCCAGTACCGGATCGTGCCGAAGCGGGAGCCGCGCAAGCAACTGCTGGCTCTGCTGCGCGACGAGCATCCGGGGGATGCCGGGATCGTCTACTGCCTGTCCCGCGCCTCGGTGGAGAAGACCGCCGAGTTCCTGGTCGCCAACGGCGTCGACGCGCTGCCGTACCACGCCGGTCTGGACGCGGCGACGCGCGCGGCCAACCAGCAGCGGTTCCTGCGGGCCGACGGGGTGGTGATGGTGGCGACCATCGCCTTCGGGATGGGCATCGACAAGCCGGACGTCCGCTTCGTCGCCCACCTCGACCTGCCCAAGTCGGTCGAGGGCTACTACCAGGAGACCGGGCGCGCGGGCCGCGACGGGCTACCGTCGACCGCCTGGCTGGCGTACGGACTGCAGGACGTCGTGCAGCAGCGCAAGATGATCGACACGTCCGAGGGCGACCTGGCGCACCGACGGAACCTCGCCGCCCACCTGGACGCGATGCTGGCGCTCTGCGAGACGGTCCGCTGCCGTCGGGTGCAGTTGCTGGAGTACTTCGGCGAGCCGGCCACCGGGAACTGCGGCAACTGCGACACCTGCCTGGAGCCGCCGGAGTCGTGGGACGGCACGGTGCCCGCGCAGAAGCTGCTCTCCACGGTGTTCCGGCTCGATCGGGAACGCAACCAGCGCTTCGGTGCCGGGCACTGCATCGACATCCTGCTGGGCCGCAGCAACGACAAGATCACTCAACATCGGCACGACTCGCTCACCGTGTTCGGCATCGGCGGTGAGCTCAGCGAGGCCGAGTGGCGTGGCGTGGTGCGGCAACTGCTGGCCGAGGGGCTGCTGGCCGTCGAGGGCGACTACGGCACCCTGGCGCTCACCGACGCCAGCGCCGAGGTGCTGGGCCGGCGGCGTACCGTGATGCTGCGCCGCGAGGCGGCCCGCCCGGCGCGTGCGGCGCGCACCGCCAAGCCGCGGGGTGCGGCCACCATGGTCGCCGAACTGACCCCCGAGGCGACCGGCACCTTCGAACGGCTGCGCGCCTGGCGGGGAGCGACCGCCAAGGACCAGGGCGTGCCCGCGTACGTCATCTTCCACGACGCGACGCTGCGCCAGATCGCCGCCGACGCCCCGTCCTCGCTGGCCGAGCTGTCCCGGATCAGCGGCGTCGGCGAGAACAAGCTCGCCAAGTACGGCGAGCAGATCCTCGAAGTGCTCTCCGGGGCCGACTGAGGGCAGTACCGAACACCGCTGTGTCACAGGCACGGCGGTCAGTCGGTGGACGGTTCCTTGTCGCCGTTGAGGGCGGACAGGATCGCCTGGGCGGTGCGGGGGCCGACGCCGGGAACCTCGGTGATCTCCTCGACGGTGGCCGCCGAGAGGCGCTTGAGCGAGCCGAAGTGCCGCAGCAGGGCCTTGCGGCGGACGTCGCCCAGCCCGGGGATGTCGTCCAGGGCGGAGGCGGTCATCCGCTTGGAGCGACGCTGCCGGTGGAAGGTGATGGCGAAGCGGTGCGCCTCGTCGCGTACCCGCTGCAGCAGGTAGAGCCCTTCCGAGGTGCGCGGCAGGATGACCGGGAAGTCGTCGTCGGGCAGCCACACCTCCTCCAGCCGCTTGGCCAGACCGCACAGCGCCACGTCGTCGATGCCCAATTCGGCGAGGGCCTGCGCGGCGGCGGCGACCTGCGGCGCACCGCCGTCGACCACCACCAACTGCGGCGGGTACGCGAACTTGCGCGGTCGCCCGGTGGTCGGGTCGACGCCGGGGCGGTCCGGATCCACGGCGGTCTCCTCGCCGATCTCGCCGGTCTCGGCGCGCACGTCGAGGTAGCGGGCGAAGCGGCGGCGCAGCACCTCGGACATCGCCGACAGGTCGTCGGTGGCGCCCCGGACGATGAAGCGGCGGTACTCGCTCTTGCGGGGCAGGCCGTCCTCGAAGACGACCATGCTGGCCACCACGTCGCTGCCCTGGATCTGGGAGACGTCGAAGCACTCGATGCGCAGCGGCGCGGTCCGCATGCCGAGCGCCTCGCTGATCTCGTCGAGGGCCTTGCTGCGGGTGGTCAGGTCGCCGGCCCGCTTGAGCTTGTGCCGGGCCAGGGCGTCCTTGGCGTTGCGCTCCACCGTCTCCAGCAGGGCACGCTTGTCGCCGCGCTGCGGCACCCGCAGGCTGACCCGGCTGCCCCGGTGGGTGGCCAGCCAGTCGGCCAGCGCCTCGGCGTCGGCGGGTAGCTCCGGCACCAGCAGTTCGCGCGGCACGTCGGCCTCGCCGCGCTCACCGCCGTAGACCTGGGTGCAGAAGTGGTGCACCAGGTCGCCGGTGGTGAGGTCCTCGGTCTTCTCCACCACCCAGCCGCGCTGGCCCCGCACCCGGCCGCCGCGGACGTGGAAGACCTGCACCGCGGCTTCCAGTGGGTCGTCGGCGAAGGCGACCACGTCGGCGTCGGTGCCGTCGCCGAGCACGACTGTCTGCTTCTCCATCGCCCGGCGCAGCGCGGCGACGTCGTCGCGCAGCCGTGCCGCCCGCTCGAACTCCAACTCGGCGCTGGCCTGGGCCATCTCGCGTTCCAGCCGGCGCACCATGCTGTCGGTGCGCCCGGCCATGAAGTCGCAGAACCCGTCGACGATCTCGCGGTGCTGCTCGGCGGTGACGCTGCCGACGCAGGGCGCGGAGCACTTGTCGATGTAGCCCAGCAGGCAGGGCCGACCGACCTGGCCGGCGCGCTTGAACACCCCGGCGGAGCAGGTCCGCGCCGGGAAGACCCGCAGCAGCAGGTCGAGCGTCTCGCGGATCGCCCAGGCATGGGAGTACGGCCCGAAGTAGCGCACCCCCTTGCGTTTGGCCCCGCGCATGACCTGCAACCGCGGATATTCCTCGTCGAGGGTGACCGCGAGGTAGGGGTACGACTTGTCGTCGCGGTAGCGGACGTTGAACCTCGGGTCGTACTGCTTGATCCAGGTGTATTCGAGCTGGAGCGCCTCGACCTCGGTGCCGACGGTGACCCAGTCGACCACCTCGGCGGTGGTGACCATCTGCCGGGTGCGGTCGTGCAGCCCCAGCAGGTCGGCGAAGTAGGAGTTGAGGCGGCTGCGGAGGTTCTTCGCCTTGCCGACGTAGATCACCCGGCCGGTGCCGTCGCGGAACCGGTAGACCCCTGGGGACTCCGGGATGGTGCCGGGGGCGGGACGGTAGGTCGACGGATCAGCCACGCTCCGAGCCTATCCGCCGCCCCCGACAGCCCGAATCGTCCCTGGTCGACGCCTTCCCGCCCGACTGCGTCGACAGCGCCGACCATCCGGATTGACGTCTTCCAATATCGACCGGCGCGGCCTACCATCCAGTAACCGAATGTTCTTCATGTAATGATCCCGCCCGATGGCCCCCCGTCCACAGAGGATCGCCATGTCTGCTCGTACCGCCACCCGCCGGCTGTTCGCCGGTGCGACCGGCGCCATCGCCGTCGCCGCCCTGCTGGTCGCCGTCCCGCCCAGCGCCACCGCCACCACCACCGCAGCCGCGCCCGCGAACAACACCCTCGCGGTGAACGTCGCCAGCGCCTTCGCCGGCAACGACTACTGCCTCGGCGAATGCTCGGAGATCCTGCCGCCCGGCCAGAACGGCAACGCCACCCTTGTCGAGATCCTCGGCAACCAGGCCTTCGGCACCCTGCCCCGACACTCCGCCGACCAACTCGACAAGTACGCCAACCTCGTCTACGGCTACGCCGGGCTGCGCGAGGAGCAGATCGGCAACTTCTTCCACGACGCCGCCTTCGGTGTCGCCCCCAACCAGGTCGAACGCGACTACTCCCCGCGCTCCGACGTACGCATCGTGCGGGACAAGGCCACCGGCGTACCGCACATCACCGGGAGCACCCGGGCCGGCACCATGTACGGCGCGGGCTACGCCGGCGCCGAGGACCGACTGTTCACCATGGACCTGCTGCGCCACGTCGGCCGGGGCACGCTGACCTCCTTCGCCGGCGGCGCCCCCGGCAACCGCGCCCTGGAACAGAGCGTCTGGCGCACCTCCCCCTACACCGAGGCCGACCTGGCCGCCCAGGTCGAGGCGCTGCGGCGCAAGGGCGGGGCGCGCGGCGAGCAGCTCTACGCCGACGTGCAGGAGTACATCGCCGGCATCAACGCGTACATCCGCACCTGCATGTCGGGTCGCAACTGCCCCGGCGAGTACGTGCTGACCGGTCACATGGATGCGATCACCAACGCCGGTGGACCCAAGCCGTTCACCATGACCGACCTGATCGCCATCGCCGGGGTGGTCGGCGGCCTGTTCGGCGGCGGTGGCGGCAACGAGATGCAGTCCGCGCTGGTCCGCATCGCCGCCCGCGCCAAGTACGGACCGGTCGAGGGCGACCGGGTGTGGAACGGCTTCCGGGGCCAGAACGACCCGGAGACCGTGCTGACCCTGCACGACGGGCAGAGCTTCCCGTACGGTGACGCCTCCCCCGACGCCCCCAGCGTGGTGCTGCCCGACGCGGGTTCCGCCCGGGTCGAGCCGGTCGTCACCGACCCCACCGGCTCCGCCACCACCGCCGGCACCAACAGCTCCTCGGAGCTGGCCGCCGCGCTGTCCGGGCTGACCATCACCCCGGCCAACCGGGGCATGTCCAACGCGGCGGTGATCTCCGCCGAGCACTCCGCGACCGGCCACCCGATCGCCGTGTTCGGACCGCAGACCGGCTACTTCTCCCCGCAACTGCTGATGGTCCAGGAGCTGCAGGGCCCCGGCATCAGCGCCCGGGGCGCCGCCTTCGCCGGACTCAACCTGTACGTGCTGCTCGGCCGGGGCCAGGACTACGCCTGGAGCGCCACCTCCGCCGTCCACGACATCACCGACACGTACGCGGTGCCGCTGTGCGTACCCGGTGGCGGCACGCCGAGCCTGGCCAGCAACCACTACCTGTTCCGCGGCCAGTGCCTGGCGATGGAGGAACTGTCGCACGTCAACAGGTGGAACCCGACAGTCGCCGACAGCACCCCGGCCGGGTCGTACAAGCTGGTCGCCTGGCGTACGAAGCTGGGCCTGGTGGCCTGGCGCGGCACCGTCGGCGGCGTCCCGCACGCCTTCACCCAACTGCGCTCCACCTACGGGCGGGAGGCCGACTCGGCGATCGGTTTCCAGATGTTCAACGACCCGACCCAGATGGGCACCGCCTCGGCGTTCCTGGAGTCGGCCCACAACGTCGAGTACGCCTTCAACTGGTTCTACGTCAACTCGACCCAGTCGGCGTACTTCAACTCCGGGCTGAACCCGGTGCGGGCCGCCGGCAGCAACCCGAACCTGCCGATGCGCGCCGATCGGGCCTACGAGTGGCAGGACTTCGACCCGGACACCCGCACCGCCCGGTACGCGCCACGGTCGGCCCACCCCCAGTCGATCGACCAGGACTACTACATCAGCTGGAACAACAAGCAGGCCAAGGACTTCGGGGCGGCCGACGGCAACTTCAGCTTCGGCGCCGTACACCGGGGTGACCTGCTGGACAAGCCGGTGAAGGCGGCCATCACGGCGGGCCGCAAGTTCGACCGGGCCTCGCTCACCGAGTTGGTGCAGCGGGCCGGGCTGACCGACCTGCGCGGCGCGGAGGTGCTCGACGAGCTGATCCGGGTGCTGGAGAGCCAGCCGGTCACCGACGCTGCCCTCACGGCCGAGATCAACCGGTTGAAGGCCTGGCGGCAGGCCGGGGCGCTGCGGGTGGAGACCGCCAAGGGCAGCAAGGTGTACCAGCACGCCGAGGCGATCCGTACCTTCGACGCCTGGTGGCCGCTGCTGGTGCGGGGGATGTTCCGGGACCCGCTCGGCCCCGACCTCTACCAGTCGCTGATCAACACCCTGCAGGTCAACGAGTCACCGTCGGGCCTGCAAGAGGGTGACGTGTCGAACCTGCCGTCCTCGGCCAACGGGGCACAGACCCACAAGGGATCGGCGTTCCAGTACGGCTGGTGGGGTTACGTCGACAAGGACCTGCGGGCGGTGCTCGGTGCCCCGGTCGCCGGTGGCCCCGGGCGTACCTTCTGCGGCAACGGCAACCTGGGCGCGTGCCGGCAGATCCTGCTGGACACCCTGCGCACGGCGGCGGCCACCCCGGCCACCACGACCTACCCGGGCGACGCCAGCTGCGCGGCCGGCGACCAGTGGTGCGCCGACGCGATCATCCAGTCGCCGCTGGGCGGCATCAAGCACGCCACCATCGCCTGGCAGAACCGGCCCACCTACCAGCAGGTGGTCTCGTTCCCGGCGCGCCGCGGCGACGACCTGACCAACCTGGCCGCCGGTCGGTCGGTGACCGCCTCCAGCAGCCAACTCGGCAACGGCGCCGCCCGGGCCGTCGACGGGAACCTCGGCACCCGCTGGGCGAGTTCCTGGTCGGACAACCAGTGGATCCGGGTGGACCTGGGCAGCGTCCGGCAGGTCGGCCGGGTGGTGCTGGCCTGGGAGGCGGCGTACGCCCGGTCGTACCGGGTCGAGGTCTCCAGCGACGGGAGCACCTGGCGGCCGGTGTGGTCGACCACGGCGGGCGACGGCGGCACCGACGTGGTGGCCTTCACCCCGCAGCAGGCCCGCTACGTCCGGATGACCGGCCTGACCCGCGGCACCTCCTACGGCTTCTCCCTGTGGGAGCTGTCCGTGTACGCCCACTGAACGCGATCGGCCGTGGCCCGGGGCTTCCCCTGGCCACGGCCGCTGCGGCTGGATCCGTACCGGTGGGTCGTCTCGTCGACGGCCCACCGGCCGGCGGGTCAGGCGAGCGCGATCTGGTCGCCGGAGACCTTGACGTCCTTGCGTCCCAGCGGCGCGGGGGACGGACCGGACTGCACCGAGCCGTCCTCGATCGAGAACCGGCTGTTGTGGCAGACACAGTTGATCGTGCCGCCCTCGATTGTCGTCACGTTGCACCCCTGGTGCGGGCACTTCGGGTCGAAGCCACGGAACTCGCCAGGCGACGGCTGGGTGATCACGATCCCCTGGGCGGACAGGATGGCGCCCCCGCCGACCGGAATGTCGCTGGTCCGGGCCAGGGACTGGCTGTCCTGGCGGCCGCCCCCGCCCGCGTCGCCGGTGTTCGTCACCTGCGGCCCCGGGCTGGTGTTCGCCGCGCCGTCGTCGTCCCCGCCGCCGCAGGCGGCCAACATCGCCGCCGCCCCGGCCGCACCCGCACCGGCCAGCAGCGCCCGCCGTGTCCGCACCGGCCGCACCCCCGCCACCTGGTCGTCAGTCATCCCCGCACCCTCCTCGGCTACCACCGTGCATGATCCTCGTCAGGTTTTCGCAACCCGGACCACTCTGCCTGGCGGTTCACCCGATCGACCACTCGCTTGCGCATACGCCATTGGCCGGAGGCCCGGTCAGCCGGCCGCGACGCTCTTGCGTCCGGCACGCGCCTTGGTCGAGGTCGTCTTGGTCGCGGTCGTCTTCGCCCCGGTCGTCTTCGCCCCGGTTGTCTTGGTCGCGGTCGTCTTGTTGCCGTTCGCCTTGGCCGCGCGGGCGGTGGCCGCCGCCGCACCCTTGGCCGTGCCGTCGAGCTTGAGCACGGTACGCAGGAACTGCCCGGTGTGGCTCTCGGCGACCTCGGCGACCTCCTCCGGGGTGCCGGTGGCGAGCACGGTGCCGCCCCGGTGCCCGCCCTCGGGACCCATGTCGATCAACCAGTCGGCGCTCTTGATCACGTCGAGGTTGTGCTCGATGGTGATCACCGTGTTGCCCTTGTCGACCAGGCCCTCCAGCACCATCAGCAGCTTGCGGATGTCCTCGAAGTGCAGGCCGGTGGTCGGCTCGTCGAGCACGTAGACCGTCCGCCCGGTGGAACGCTTCTGCAACTCGGAGGCGAGCTTGACCCGCTGCGCCTCACCACCGGAGAGCGTCGGCGCCGGCTGACCAAGGCGTACGTAGCCCAGACCCACGTCGACAAGGGTCTTGAGGTGCCGGTGGATGGCCGGGATGGCGGAGAAGAACTCCGCCGCCTCCTCGATCGGCATCTCCAGCACGTCGGAGACGGTCTTGCCCTTGTAGTGCACCTCCAGGGTCTCCCGGTTGTACCGGGCGCCCTTGCAGACCTCGCACGGCACGTACACGTCGGGCAGGAAGTTCATCTCGATCTTGATCGTGCCGTCGCCGGAGCACGCCTCGCAGCGGCCCCCCTTGACGTTGAACGAGAACCGACCGGGGCCGTACCCGCGCACCTTGGCCTCGGTGGTCTCGGCGAACAGCTTGCGGACGTGGTCCCAGACACCGGTGTAGGTGGCCGGATTGGATCGCGGCGTACGCCCGATCGGCGACTGGTCGACGCCGACGACCTTGTCCACGTGCTCCAGCCCGGAGACCCGGGTGTGTCGGCCGGGCACCAGCCGGGCACCGTTGATCTGGTTGGCCAGCACCGCGTACAGGATGTCGTTGACCAGTGTCGACTTGCCGGAGCCGCTGACCCCGGTGACCGCGATCAGCTGGCCCAGCGGGAAGCTCACCGTCAGGTTGCGCAGGTTGTGCTCGCGGGCGCCGTGCACCACCAGTTCCCGGCCCGGGGTCTGCGGCCGGCGGCCCTTCGGGGTCGGGATCTCCCGCCGACCCGACAGGTACGCCCCGGTGATCGACTCCGGGTTCGCCAGTAGCGCCGGCACCGAGCCGCTGTGCACGATCTGCCCACCGTGCTCCCCCGCGCCCGGCCCGATGTCGACGATCCAGTCGGCGGTGCGGATGGTGTCCTCGTCGTGCTCCACCACGATCAGCGTGTTGCCCAGCCCACGCAGCCGGACCAGGGTCTCAATCAGCCGGTGGTTGTCACGCTGGTGCAGACCGATGGAGGGCTCGTCCAGCACGTAGAGCACACCGACCAGCCCGGAACCGATCTGGGTGGCCAGCCGGATGCGCTGCGCCTCGCCACCGGACAGGGTGCCGGCCGGACGGTCCAGGGACAGGTAGTCCAGACCGACGTCGAGCAGGAAGCGCAGCCGGGCGTTGATCTCCTTGAGCACCCGCTCGGCGATCAACTTCTGCCGGTCGGTCAACTCGATGCCGGCCAGCAGGTCGGCGCACTCACCGACGGACAGGTTGCAGACCTCGGCGATGCTGCGCCCGGCCAGCGTGACGGCGAGCACCTCGGGCTTGAGCCGGGCACCGCCGCAGGCGGCACACGGCACGTCGCGCATGTAGCCCTCGTACTTCTCCCGCGACCACTCGCTCTCGGTGTCGGAGTGCCGGCGCTCGATCCACTGCACCACGCCCTCGAAGCCGGTGTAGTACGAGCGCTCCCGGCCGTACTTGTTGCGGTAGCGCACGTGCACCTGGTCGTCGGAGCCGTGCAGGATCGTCTTCTGCGCCCGCGACGGCAACGCCCGCCAGGGCGTGTCGATGTCGAAGTGCTGGGCCTCGCCGAGGGCCTCCAGCAGGCGCAGGAAGTATTCCAGGTTGTGGCCGGTGGCCCAGGGCTGGATCGCGCCGTCGCGCAGGGTGCGCTCCGGGTCGGGAATGAGCAGCTCCGGGTCGACCTCCTTCTTGGTGCCCAGGCCGGTGCACTCCGGGCAGGCGCCGTACGGCGCGTTGAAGGAGAAGACCCGCGGCTCCAGATCCTCGATCGCCAGCGGGTGGTCGTTGGGGCAGGCCAGGTGCTCGGAGTAGCGGCGCTCCCGCTCCGGGTCGCCCTCGGGCACGTCGACGAAGTCGAGCAGGACCAGGCCGCCGGAGAGCCCCAGCGCCGCCTCGACCGAGTCGGTGAGCCGCTGCTTGGCGCTGGGCTTCACGCTGAGCCGGTCGATCACCACCTCGATGGTGTGCTTCTCCTGCTTCTTGAGCTTCGGCGGGTCGGTGAGCTGGTGCACCACGCCGTCGACCCGGGCGCGGGCGTACCCCTTGGCCTGGAGTTCGGCGAACAGGTCGACGTACTCACCCTTGCGACCGCGTACCACCGGGGCGAGCACCATGAACTTGGTGCCCTCGGCCATCGCCAGGACCCGGTCGACGATCTGCTGCGGGCTCTGCTTGGAGATCCGCTCGCCGCAGACCGGGCAGTGCGGCTCACCCACCCGGGCGAACAGCAACCGCAGGTAGTCGTAGACCTCGGTGATGGTGCCGACGGTGGAGCGCGGGTTACGCGAGGTGGACTTCTGGTCGATCGACACCGCCGGGCTCAGGCCCTCGATGAAGTCGACGTCCGGTTTGTCCATCTGGCCGAGGAACTGTCGGGCGTACGACGACAGCGACTCGACGTACCGGCGCTGCCCCTCGGCGAAGATCGTGTCGAACGCCAGACTCGACTTGCCCGACCCGGACAGCCCGGTGAACACGATCAGCGCGTCCCGGGGTAGGTCGAGGCTGACGTCACGCAGGTTGTGCTCGCGTGCGCCACGGATGATCAGACGGTCGGCCACGGTCCGTGTACTCCCGGGTGAGGATGACGAGGAGAATCTGTCCGCTTCGGGATCAACCCAGCCTTTGGGATCAACCCAGCGGTTGTGCCAGCGCGGAGAGCGCGCCCCGGCAACTGTAGACCCGCCCTACGACAACTTCCCCCCGCCACACAACCCCACCCCACACTCCCTCCCCACCAACCACCCCTCCCCCCTCTCTCCCGCCCTCTCGCCCCGCCGACTCACCCCGTCGATCTTGCACTTTCGGTCGGGGCAAAGCTATACGAAAGCGACATTCAGGCGACCGCAAGTGCAAGATCGACGGGGCGAGGAGGCGGAGGGCGAGGGCGGGGGGACGAGGGCGGAAGGGCGGAGGGAGGAGCGAGGGCGAGAGGGTGAGGAGCGAGGGTGGGGGTGGGTCAGCGGGGGTGGCGGGGGTGGCGGGTGCGGGTGGGGCGGGTGGTGTGACGGTGGGTTTCGTGGGTGAGCTCACGGTGGAGGCGACGCCAGCTCTGCCAGCGGCGGGTGGACAGGTCACCGGAGGCCAGGGCGGCCTGCACGGCGCAGCCCGGCTCGGCCTCGTGCCCGCAGTCGCCGTAGCGGCAGTCGGTGGCGAGGTCGGCGATGTCGCCGAAGGCCCGGTCGAGGCCGGACTCGCCGTCGAGCAGGCCGACGGCCCGTACCCCCGGGGTGTCCAGCACCGCGCCGCCGCCGGGCAGCGGCACCAACGCCCGCCAGGTGGTGGTGTGTCGGCCCTTGCCGTCGACCCGACGGATCGACTGGGTCGGCATGACCACGGCCCCGACCAGCGCGTTGACCAGGCTCGACTTGCCGGCGCCGGAGGGCCCCAGCAGGCCGAGCGTCCGGCCCGGGGCCACCTCGGCGCGCAGCGGGTCCAGCCCGGTGCCCGTCTCGGCGCTGACCGGCAGCACCGGCACCCCGGGTGCGAGGGCCGCGAGTTGACGTGCCACCGCCGCCGGGTCGGCGGCCAGGTCGGTCTTGGTGAGTACGACAAGCGGCCGGGCGCCCGACTCGTGCACCAGGGAGAGCAGCCGCTCGATGCGGGCGGCGTTCGGCTCGGGGTGCACCGGCTCCACCACGGCGGCGGTGTCCAGGTTGGCGGCCAGCAGTTGACCGCTGGCGTCCTTGCCGGCGGTGCGCCGGATCAGCGCGGTACGCCGGGGCAGCACCGCCTCCACCGTGACCCGCGCGTCGGGCCAGGTGCCGAGCAGCACCCAGTCGCCCGCGCCGGGTAGCCGGGTGGCGTCGCCCACGGCCGCGGCCAGCACGGCGCCGCCGCAGGAGGCGCGGACCGGGCCGTCGGAGGTGAGTACGGTGCAGACGCCACGGTCGACCCGGGCGACCCGGCCCGGGCGGTGATCGGTGTGGATACGGCTCAGGTGCGCCGCCCGGTCGTTGTCCCAACCCAGGGCGGTCAGTGTGATGTCCAAGGCTCCTCGTTCAGGGTCGCTGCGGGTGATACAGGCGTGCGGTGACCGGCATGACCACCACCCCCTCCGCTCCGGCGCCGCGAACACCCCCACGGTAGGAGGCGTGGTGCCGGGCGGGAAGTGAATTCCCTGGCGACGCGGTCGGCGCGGCGGACTAGGGTCGAATCGTGACCACGGACCCTCTGCTGTTGACCGGTGACGTGGACGACGCCACGACCCGTCTGATCCGTACGGCGGCCCGGTTCGACGCCGCCGACCTGGCGCAGCCGTCGCTGCTGCCGGGGTGGACCCGCGGTCACGTCCTGGCCCACCTGTCCCGCAACGCCGACGCCCTGGTCAACGCGCTCACCTCGGCCCGAACCGGCGAGTTGATCCCGATGTACGCCAGCACCGAGTCCCGGACCGCCGACATCGCAGCCGGCGCACCCCGGCCGCCCGAGGAGCAGTTGGACGACCTGCGGCGCAGCGCCGACCGGTACGCCGAGGCGGTCGCGGCGATGCCGGCACCGGCGTGGGCCGCCACCGTGCAGACCCGGCGCGGTCCCCTGCCGGCGTCGCTGCTGGTCTGGCGTCGGCTACGGGAGGTGGAGATCCATCACGTCGACCTGGCCGCCGACTACCGGCCGCGGGACTGGTCGCCGGCCTTCGGTCACCGGCTGCTGCACGAGGTGGCCACCGACCTGGCCGCGCGCGACGACGCGCCGGCGCTGGTGCTGCGATTCGACGGTACGAGTCACGAACTAGTGATCGGCGACCGCGCGCAGGCGCCCGTCGTCTCCGGGCCGGCGGTCGAGATCGCGGCCTGGTTGACCGGCCGCAGCCCCGGTGCCACCCTGACCGTCACCCCCGACGGTCAACTGCCCCACCCACCTGAATGGATCTAGTCAGACATGACCTATGACGGAGAAGTCACCCCCGGCGGACCTGCCGCGGTACGCGAACTCGGCCGGCTGAGCATCACCAAGGTGTCGGTCGGGCCGATGGACAACAACGCGTACCTGCTGCGCTGCCACACCACCGGTGAGCAGGTGCTGATCGACG
Organism: Micromonospora gifhornensis; assembly: GCF_016863515.1. Lineage (GTDB taxonomy): Bacteria > Actinomycetota > Actinomycetes > Mycobacteriales > Micromonosporaceae > Micromonospora > Micromonospora gifhornensis. The sequence goes on along the minus strand of NZ_BOPA01000019.1, from coordinate 26,042 downwards.
CCGCCAACGAGGCGCCCCGCCTGCTGGAGTTGGTCGGTGACGCCGGGCTGACCGCGGTGGTCACCACCCACCAGCACATGGACCACTGGGTGGGGTTGGAGGAGGTGGTCGCCAAGACCGGCGCCCGCGCGCTGGTGCACGCCGACGATGCGGCCGGGCTGCCGATCGAGGCGCAGACCCTCGCCGACGGCGACACCGTGCCGGTCGGCGACTGCGCCCTGGAGGTCATCCACATCAAGGGGCACACGCCGGGCTCGGTGGCGCTGCTCTACCGCGACCCCGACGGCATCCCGCACCTGTTCACCGGCGACAGCCTCTTCCCGGGCGGGGTGGGCAACACGGATCAGGATCCGGAGCGGTTCGCGGCGCTCATCGACGACGTGGAGCACAAGCTGTTCGACCGGCTGCCGGACGAGACGTGGTTCTACCCGGGTCACGGTCGGGACTCGACGCTCGGTGCGGAGCGCCCCCACCTCGGTGAGTGGCGGGCGCGCGGCTGGTGAACGCCGCATGGTCGGGGGTCAGTTGGTGACCGTACGCAGTCGACGGCGGGTGCCGAGCAGCACGATCGCGGCCAGCAGCAGACCTCCGACCATGGTGACCAGCAACGGGTTCATGCCCTTGGGCAGCAGGCCGGCCAGCGACCGTGACGCGGTGCCCACCGCCAGGTAGAGGCCCGCCCAGGCGCCCGCGCCGAGCGCCGCGAAACCGAGAAACCGGGGGTACGACATGCGCAGACCGCCCGCGGCCAGCGGCAGCAGCGCGTTGAACACCGGCAGGAACGGCGCGATCAGCACCAGCCGCCCGCCGTCGCGGCGCAGGATGCGTTCGGCCGCCGCCCAGCGGGGTTCCCCGACCCAGGCGCCGACGTGGCTGTACCGCAGCCGCTCACCCCAGCGCCGGCCGACGAGGAACGTCAGCGACCAGCCGACGAGGCAGCCGGTGACCACGGAGACGAAGGTCGCCAGGCCGGTGCTGGGCGTGCCGACGGCCACCGCGGCGAGCACCGCCACGTCACCGGGGACCAGGACGCCGAACAGCGGCACCGCGTCGAAGAGCATGACAACCCCGAGCACGGCCATCAGCAGAGCGACGGGTAACTCTCCGACCTGGGCCAGCTCGTCTGCCATGCCTCGTACGCTATGGCCTGACCGCCACGACGAACATCGGGTTTCCACCCGACGTTGACGGAGATCACCTCCGGGTGATCCCGGAGACGCGCAGGGCAGTCTTATGCGTCGCTCCTCCGACACCTGAGGCACTTCACCCGGCAAATCGGCCTTTCACCGGCTAATGTCGGGAAAGTATCGGGCGATCACCGGCGCGCAGTCGGGGGTCGCCTGCTGGAACAGGGAGAGAGAACGCATGGCAACCGGCACCGTGAAGTGGTTCAACTCGGAAAAGGGCTTCGGTTTCATCGAGCAGGACGGCGGCGGACCTGACGTGTTCGTCCATTACTCGGCGATCGCCAGCTCCGGATATCGGGAGCTGACCGAGGGCCAGAAGGTCGAGTTCGATGTGACCCAGGGACAGAAGGGTCCACAGGCGGACAACGTTCGCGCGCTGTAACCGGTGCCTGTGGCGGCGGCCGGTTCCGGCCGCCGCCACCCGTAACCTACGTCGCCCGGCCGCGGTCAGGCGGCCAGCCGTCGACCCAACTCCCGCACCACCTGCTCGGCGACGGTGGGCGGAATCGCCGCGGCGATCTCCTGCGGGGTGAGTCCGGCGAGGACCCCGGCGACGATCGCCTGCTCGTCGGTGAAGTCGCGCTTCATCAGCGCGTCCATCGCCGTCTGGAGCGCGGTCAGCTGCGCTCCGATGGTGCGCAGGGTCGGATGCCCCACCTGGAACTTCGGGTCGGTGTGGTCCTCCCCCATGGCCATCCGGGTGTACGTCTGACCGATCGGATTGCGTCCGTCCAGGACGGTCAGGTTGCGGTGCACGGTCTTGAGCCAGTTGTGCTCCTCGGGTGTCATGTCGTTCGCCTCCGGCTTCTGGGTGATGAGACCGATGCTGGTCAGGTACCGGCGGAACAGCGGCCTCTGGTCGCGGTTCGCCTTGATCGAGTCGCGGAAGAAACTGAAGTGGGTGTGCCACAGATGGGAGCGGTCGCCGGTGTTACGCCGACCGAGCCGGTCCCAGCGGCGCACCACCTTGCCGTCCGGCGAGTAGATGATCTCCCGGATGTCGCGGGTGTCGGCGGCGTTGGCGACGCACTGCGCCACACACCAGGTCGAGAAGCTCGCCAGGTTGTGTCGACGGCCGTCGACAGTGACCTGGAACATGCCCACGTCGAGCGCGGCGGCATCGAGGGTCAGGCCGTTGCGGTCCCGCGACGACTCGACCACCGAGTAGTCGTTTGTCACCACCCGGTCGGACCCACAGTGGTATCCGCCGCGGTGGTTGGCATCGCCGACGATGCCTACCTCGTTGGGTTCGAGATCCTCGTCGCGCGCCCGGTTGGGGTCGCGGTTGAGGTGGTCGAGCAGTAACCGGCGGACGGCCATCAGGTTGTCTGGTGCCCGCGTCATGGGGTCCCCCTTCGCGGTCTCGTCGGAGTCGGGCGCGACCGTGACACCGCGTGACGCGGTAGGGAAGCCTCACAGGCGAGCCCGACTGTCAGCTGCACGGCGCCGGGCGTGTCACCACGATAGCCCGCAAAACCGATGAATGCCCAGCTCAGAGCGGCTTTGTTTTAGCTTGGAACAAGCTGAGAGCCAGAGTGGACGACAGGTAGGACCACTGCGGACGGCCGCTCCGGGTCGTGCAGAATCTCTCGGAAGCCGCCACGAAGAGTGACCGCCGTGCCGAGTGGTTCACCGGTGCCGGGGTTGAGGACGTACCGGGGATGGGCACCGCCGGAGAGCTGTAGCCGTAGCCGGTGTCCGGCGGCGAACCGGTGGGCGACCGGCCACATCGGCACGGTGACCGTCACCGTGCCGGAGCCGTCGGTCGGGAAGCGCCGCGGATCGATCCGGACCAGCCCGTCGCAGATGTTCCAGGACCGGCCCCGGCGGTCCACATCGCACAATCGCACGAAGACGTCGAAGTGTTCGAGTTCGCTGCGTACGTGAATGTCCGCCTGCACCGGCCCGATCACCTCCAGCGGGCCGGTCAACGACTCGCTGGTCCAGGTCAGCACGTCGGGTCGCGCCTCGACGGGTCGGTTGTCCACCGGCCCGGACCGTTGGGCCACCAGCAGCGGGCCACCAAGCGAGGGCGTCGGGTCGGCCGGGTCGTACCAGAACCCGTCCGGCGGCGACGGCACCGGCGCGGCGGTGCGCAGCGCCGATTGCGGGTGCAGATACCACCGGGTGGCCTCGGCCGGCGGCGGCCAGTCCGGCAGGTCGCGCCAACCGCCCCCGACGCCACCCACATGTATCCGCACCGGCCCACCCGCCGGCTCCGGCTCCGGAGCCACCGCGCGACGGACACCAACGGCCGGGACGGCGACCTGGTCGGTGCCGGCAGCCGCAGTAGAGGGCCGGTCGCTGGCGGCAGGCGGAGTGGCGGCCTGGTCGGTGCCGGCAGCCGGCGTGGTGGGCCCGCCGGTGGCGGCGGCCGGCGTGGTGGGCTGGGCGGTGGCGGCGGTGGGCAGGTGGGTGCCGAGCCAGTCGAGTCCCTCGCGCAGTGCCGCGACGAACAGGCCGGGGCTGCCGTGGGTCCACGGGCCGATGATCAGACGCGGGCGGGCACCGAGGGCGCGCAGCGCGGCGTAGTCGCGCAGTTGGGCGGGGAGGAAGATGTCGTGCCAGCCGCTGACCATCGCCACCGGCGCCTGGACCAGGTGCAGCCGGTCGTCGAAGACGCGGCTGCGCCAGTAGTCCGCCTGCGGGGTGTGGTGGCGCAGCCACTCCTGGAAGAACGGCACGGTGACCCCGGTGGCGACCCGGTCGGCCTCGACCAGAGGCAGGTGGGACAGGGCGGCGGCCAGTCGCGGCTGTCCCCGCTTGAGTTCCCACTGCCGGGCCAGCCAGGGCACGGTCTGCGCCTCCAGCAACTCCACCCAGGTCAGCACGGTGTCCAGGGCGAACGACTCCCCGGCGTAGGTGGAGTCACGGGTGGTCGACGCGGTGGCCACGGCGACCATGGCCCGCAGGTCCTCGCCCGCGTCGGCGGCCAGCGCCCACTGCACGAAACCCTGGTAGCTCGCGCCGAACATGCCGAACGCGCCGCACCACCACCGCTGCCGGCGCAGCCAGTCGAGGGTGTCCAGCCCGTCCTCGCGTTCGTGCACGAACGGATCGAAGGTGCCGCCGGAGCCGTCGGTGCCGCGACACGCCTGGATGACCACGTGGAACCCCTGCTCGGCGGCGAGCCGGCAGAGCAGCCGCATCGGCCCACCCCGGCCGTACGGGGTACGGATCAGCACGGTGGGCGCGTCCGGCAGGTCGGGCGCGTAGTGGTCGGTACGCAGAATCACCCCGTCCCGGGCCCGCAGCGCGATGTCGCGGCGGACGGTGATCCTTCGGGTACGCGCCCGGGGCAGCCGCAACGCGGCCACGGCGAGCCGGGACGCCACCCGATCCAGCACGGGCCTCAACCCGCCCGGTGCCGCGGCGGCGGAGTGACCCGGCCGTCGCGGATCGCGTCGCGGTGCTCCCGCAGGGAGACGCCCATCGCCGTGATGAACCGGTACACGATCTCAAGTTCCTCGTCCTGGAACTCGTCCATCACACCGTCGGTACGCTCACCGAGCGGGCGGAAGAAGTCCCGGGCAACGGTGGCGCCCTGCTCCGCGTAGTGCAGCAGCACCTTGCGCCGGTCGGTGGTGTCCCGGTCGCGCCGCAGGTGCCCGGCCCGCTCCAACCGGTCGATAAGCGCGGTGACGGAGCCGGAGGAGAGGTCCAGATGTTCAGCGAGCCGGCCAGGAGTGATCGGCTCACCCGACAACTCGGCGTCCATCACCGCGATCAACGCCTGCAGGTCGGTGCCGTTGAGGCCGTGCTGGCCGGCGAAGGCGTGCCCGACGTGCTGCGCGTCCACGCAGTAGCGCCGCAGCTCGGCGGTGATCTCCGCGACCAACATCTCCCGACGGGTGTCACGCCGCCGGTACATCCCGTGCCCTGCCACGTTCCGCCGCTTCCTCCCAAGGTCCCCGGGTGCGCAGCATAGCCCAGGGTGTTATATCTCTCGACAGTCAAGATACTCGACAACGGAGACCTGTTGCGCGTCGTTTCTTGATAAGCAAGAATCTCGAAAATCAAACTATCGGCTCCCTCGGCGGGAGCCGGGCCGATCTCAACGACCGGAGCGCCGAGCATGTCTCTGTTCACCCGCGTCGCCCGCAGCCGCCGGACCGCCTGGCTCACCGTGGCCGCGGCCGTCCTCGTCGGCGTGGCCGTCTTCGGGCTACCCATTCCCAGCAACCCGGCACCGGTCTCCGCCACCGGCCTGTCCGAGCAGTGGCAGTCCACCCAGGTCGAGCGCCTGCAACGGGAGTTGCCCGCCAGCGGCGTCCAGCCGGCCGTCGTGGTGGTCAGCCGCGACGACGGCGCACCACTGAGCGAGGCGGACCGGGCGGCGATCACCGCCGACACCAGCAGCCTCAGTCGGCTCGCCGCCGGCGGTCAGGTCGCCCCGCCGCAGCTGTCCCCCGACAACACGGTGGCCCTTGTCGCCGTACCGCTGGACGCCACCGGAGGGCAGGAGGCCGTCGCCGAACGGGTGGCTGAGGTACGCGCCGAACTCGCCGACTTTCCCGGGGACCTGACCGTCCAGGTGACCGGCCCACCCGCCTTCACCGCCGACCTGACCAAGGTCTTCGAGGGCGCCGACGTCACCCTGCTCGCGTTCACCGCCGCCGTCGTCGCCGTACTGCTGCTGATCACCTACCGCAGTCCGGTGCTGTGGCTGGTTCCCCTGGTCATCGTGGCCGCCACCGAACAGATCACCCTGCGCGCGCTCGAAACGATCATCCCGGCGGTCGGCATCAACTTCGCCGGTGGCGCCGTCACCGGCATCGCCAGCGTTCTCGTCTTCGGTGCCGCCACCAACTACGCGCTGCTGCTGATCGCCCGCTACCGGGAAGAACTGCGCCGCGAGGAGGACCGCTTCGCGGCGATGCGGGCCGCCCTGCGCCGTACCGCCGAGCCGATCCTGGCCAGCGGCGGCACCGTCATGCTCGGCGTACTCACGCTGTTGTTGAGCCAGCAGGAGACGAACCGTGCGCTCGCCGTGGCCTGCGCCACCGGCATCCTGCTCGCCATGGCCTCGGCCCTGCTCGTGCTGCCCGCCGCGCTGGTGCTGCTCGGCCGCCGCCTGTTCTGGCCGTTCGTGCCGACCGTCGGCAGCGTCGGCCGGGAGGGCCGGATCTGGGGCCGCCTCGGTGCCGCCGTGATCCGTCGCCCGGTTCCCGTCGCGGTGCTCGCCACCCTGCTGCTCGCCGGGCTCGCCCTCGGTGGCCTCGGCATCCGCACCGGGCTGTCGGAGACCGAGCAGTTCCGGGTCAAGCCGGAGGCGGTGGCCGGGGCACAGACCCTCGCCGGCGCCTTCCCCGCCGGCACCACCCAGCCGCTCGCGGTGATGACCAACCCCGACGCCGTGCAGGCGGTCACCGCGGCCGCCGCCGAGGTGCCGGGAGTGGCCTCCGCCCGACCCGGTCCCGCCGGCGCCGACGTGGCCCAGGTCGACGTGGTGCTCGACGCCGAGCCGGGCACCGCCGCCGCCGACCGGACCCTGGAGCAACTCCGCGACACCGTCGGGGCCGTCGACAACTCGGCGCCGCCCGCCACCGCCGGGGTCGACCAACCGTCCGGAGCGGTCGTCGGTGGCACCGTCGCCGGCCGGTACGACTCCGCCGCCGCCGACGCCAAGGACCTGCGCCTCATCCTGCCGCTCATCCTGCTGCTCGTCGGCGCGGTACTGGTCCTGCTGCTACGCGGCCTGCTCGCCCCGGTGCTGCTGGTCACCACGGTCGTCGCCTCGTACTTCGCCAGCCTCGGCGGGGCCTGGCTGATCTTCGAACACGTCTTGAACTTCCCGGCGATGGACACCGGCGTGCCGCTGCTCGCCTTCGTCTTCCTCGTCGCGCTCGGGGTCGACTACAACATCTTCCTCGTCACCCGCGCCCGGGAGGACGCCCGCAGCACCGGCACCCGCAAGGGCATGCTCTCCGCCCTCCGCGTCACCGGCGGGGTGATCACCAGCGCCGGCATCCTGCTCGCGGCGGTCTTCGCCGTCCTCGGGGTGCTGCCGCTGATCACCCTGACCCAGATCGGCATCATCGTCTGCCTCGGCGTCCTGCTGGACACCCTGCTGGTGCGTACGGTCGTCGTCCCGGCCCTGGCGTTCATGCTCGGCGAGCGGTTCTGGTGGCCCGGTCGGATCACCCCCGAGCAGGCTCAGTAGCCCAGGCAGACGCACTCCGTCATCAGGGCTCGCACGTTGCGCACGTAGCTCGGGTTGGGGATGGCCAACGGCTGCCCCTCCCGAGCTACCGCGCCATGGCCGTAGTTGTAGGCGGCGATGACCGCGTTGAGCAGGCAGGAGTTCAGCTCGCTGGTGCACAGGTCGGTGTCGAGCCGGTAGTCGGCGTCGAAGTACATGTCGCCGATGTACTTGGTCAGCCAGGCCAGGTAGGTGCCACCCAGGTAGGCGTTGTCCCGGTAGTCCCACACGTCGTAGTTCTGGCCGAACCGCTGGTTCATCCAGGTCGCGGTGTCCGGCATCACCTGCATCAGGCCGATACCGCCGTCGCAGGCGACGATGTTGGACTGCCAGCCACTCTCCTGCCACGCCGTCGCCTTGATCAGGTCAACCGGGACCCGGATGTCCGGCGCCGACGTCGGCCAGTAGACCCGGCCGGCGGCTTCGGTCAGCGCGGCCTTGGCCTGCGCCCGACTCGCCTGGTCACCCTTGTAGCTGGGCTTGCAACTGCTCGGCGCGGGCTTGGGCGGCGCCGGCGGCACCTTCGTCTCCGTCGGCGGCTTCGGCACGGCGCGCGGCGCGGTGCTGGTGCGCTTGGGCTTCGGCGACGACTTCGGCGAGGCCGAGGCCTTGGGACTCGCGCTGGGGCTGCGGCTGACCTTCGGCGCGGCCCCCATCGCCTCCACCGCCTCAGGCGTCGGGCTCGGCTCGACCGACTCGCTCGACGGCTGCGCCTGCTCCTCGGGCAGGGCGACCGGGGCGGGCAACTCGACGGCCGGAGTGTCCACCGTGGCGCACGCACCCCCGGTGGCCAGCAGCAGGCCGGCGACCAGCGCCACGGTGAAACGCCCGACGTTGCGTCCCATGTCGATCCCCCTTCGGCAGCGACGAACGGCCGCACCCTAACAGCTAGCGATCGGCGAGGTGGTCCCCTCGCGGGCCGCGCCGGGGCGCGTTGCCGGCGGCCAGGGCACGGTCCCGGGTGGCCCAGGCGACCATGAACACGGCCGTCCACGCCGCACCCAGCAACACCGCGGCGACGGTGCCGCTGGCCGTACTCAGTCCCAGGTAGAGGCGGGCGCCACCGATGCCGACCACGCCGGCCACGGCGGTGGTCCACAGGGCCACCGCGACCGGCCACCGTGCCTCGCGGGACAACAGCCAGGCCAGCATGCACAGGCTGGCCGTCACCACCGCGCTCTGCGTGGAGAATTGCGCCACCCGGCCGTCGGCGGCCAGCTCGGTCACCAGCGCCAGCACCACAAGCGGCACGAACGCGCCGATCGTGCCGACCACACTGAGCAGGTCGGCCTGCCACGGCCGGTGCCGCCAGGCCTGCACCGCGGCCACCACGGCCACCAGCGCGATCAGCACCGAGCCACGCAGCACCGAGACGGCAAGCTGCGTCACCTCCACCGCGTCGGGCGTCCGGCGGGCCGCGAACCACCCGCCGATCACACCGTCGACCAGGGCCAGCCCGCTGTGCCGTACCGCCACCCGCATCGTCCCGGCGACCGCCAACGCGACCAGGAACAGCAGACCCACCCCGGCGGTCAGGTTGGCCAGCAACGCCCAGGTCGGCCCGAACCGCATGCTGAGCAGGAAGAACAGCAGCCCGTACCGGGCCGACAACCAGCGCACCGGCGGCAGCCGGGCGGCACGTTTCAGCAGCGCCCGCACCGGGTCGGGGTTGCGGCCCAGCCACCGGCCCGCCAACACCACCGCCACCAGCGCCGCCACCAGGGCCAGCACCGCCCCGGTCGCCTGGCCCAGCAGCCGGGACACCGTGTGGTACGACTCGCCCGCCAACCGGCCCGCCAGCACCGACGCGCCGACCCAGGTGATCACCCCGGCCAGGTTCCACGGCGCGAACCGCCGGTACGGCATGCCCGCCGCCCCGGCGAGCCGCGGCACCAACGTACGGGCGAAGGCCACCCACCGCGCGGTGAAGACGCCCCGGCCGCCCATCCGCGCCACCATCGCGTCGGCCCGCGCCCACCGGTGCGGCCCCACCCGCGCACCCCACCGACTGGCCCGCAGCCGAGGCCCGTACCGGCGACCGGCGCGAAACGCCACCGCGTCCCCCACCGTGGCCGCGACAATCATCACCAGCAGCGCCGGACCGAGCCGGAGGGTGCCGGTGTACGCGAGGAAACCGACGAGCAGCAGGGTGGCCTCGCCCGGAGCGACCAACCCGACGATCACCGCGGTCTCCGCCGCGACCACAAGCGCCGCCACCACGTAGATCAGCCAGGACGGCAGGTGTTGCACCGAACTCAGCAGTTCATGCACGCCGGCCCCCCGGGTCACCTCAGCAAGGCTGCCCCGTCAGTGTGACAGCACCGACATGTGGCGCAGCGCACTCGCCCATCGGCGACCCCGACGCGGCAACTCGTCGGCACAGGCGGGAGGATGGAACTCATGCAGCTTCGCACCGACCTCCGCAACGTCGCCATCATCGCTCACGTCGACCACGGCAAGACCACCCTGGTCGATGCCATGTTGCGGCAGGCCGGCGCCTACGGCGCCCGGGGCGAGGTGACCGAGCGGGTGATGGACTCGATGGACCTCGAACGAGAAAAAGGCATCACCATCCTGGCCAAGAACACCGGCGTGCGCTACCTGCCCGCCGACGGCTCCGACCCGGTCACCATCAACATCATCGACACCCCCGGTCACGCCGACTTCGGTGGCGAGGTGGAACGCGGGTTGACCATGGTCGACGGCGTGGTGCTGCTGGTCGACGCCAGCGAGGGCCCGCTGCCGCAGACCCGGTTCGTGCTCCGCAAGGCCCTCAAGGCCCGCATGCCGATCATCCTGGTGATCAACAAGGTGGACCGTCCGGACGCCCGGATCAAAGAGGTCGTCGACGAGGCGTACGAACTCTTCCTCGACCTGGACGCCGACGAGTCGCAGATCGACTTCCCGATCGTCTACGCCTGCGCCCGCGACGGCATCGCCTCGCTGACCCAGCCCGCCGACGGCTCCGTGCCGCAGGACAGCACCAGCCTGGAGCCGTTGTTCCGTACCCTGCTGGACACCATCCCGCCGCCCGCCTACGACGAGCAGGCGCCGCTGCAGGCCCACGTCACCAACCTCGACGCCTCCCCGTTCCTCGGCCGACTGGCGCTGTGCCGGGTCCGGCAGGGCACCATCGCCAAGGGCCAGACCGTGGTCTGGTGCCGCACCGACGGCAGCACCCAGCGGGTACGCATCTCCGAGCTGCTGATGACCGAGGGCCTGGAGCGCAAGCCCGCCAACTCGGCCGGGCCGGGCGACATCATCGCGGTCGCCGGCATCCCCGAGATCATGATCGGCGAGACGCTGGCCGACGCGGAGAACCCGCAGCCGCTGCCGCTGATCACCGTCGACGAGCCGGCGATCTCGATGACCATCGGCACCAACAACTCGCCGCTGGTCGGCCGGGTCAAGGGTGCCAAGGTCACCGCCCGGATGGTCAAGGACCGCCTGGACAAGGAACTCGTCGGCAACGTCTCGCTGCGGGTGCTGCCCACCGAGCGACCGGACGCCTGGGAGGTCCAGGGCCGAGGCGAACTGGCGCTGGCCATCCTGGTCGAGCAGATGCGCCGCGAGTCCTTCGAGCTGACCGTCGGCAAGCCCCAGGTGGTGACCCGGGAGATCGACGGCAAGACCTGTGAGCCGGTGGAGCGGCTGACCATCGACGCCCCGGACGAATACCTCGGCGCGATCACCCAGCTGCTGGCCACCCGCAAGGGCCGGATGGAGCAGCTGGTCAACCACGGCACCGGCTGGATCCGGATGGAGTGGCTGGTCCCGGCGCGCGGCCTGATCGGCTTCCGCACCGAGTTCCTCACCGAGACCCGGGGCACCGGCATCCTGCACCACGTCTTCGAGTCCTACGAGCCCTGGTTCGGCGAGCTGCGTACCCGTAACAACGGCTCGCTGGTCGCCGACCGGGCCGGCAGCGTCACCGCGTTCGCGATGACCAACCTCCAGGAACGCGGCCAGCTCTTCGTCGAGCCCGGCACCGAGGTGTACGAGGGCATGATCGTCGGGGAGAACTCCCGCTCCGACGACATGGACGTCAACATCACCAAGGAGAAGAAGCTCACCAACATGCGCTCGTCGACCGCTGACGAGACCGAGAAGCTGATCCCGCCGCGCAAGCTGTCGCTGGAGCAGGCCCTGGAGTTCTGCCGCGAGGACGAGTGCGTCGAGGTCACCCCGGCCGCCGTACGCATCCGCAAGGTGACCCTCGACCAGACCCAGCGGGCCCGCGCCACCGCCCGCCGCAAGCACGCCGGCTGACCCTCGCACGGATGTTAAGAAGGGGCCCCTTCACCTCACCAGACGGTAAGAAGGGGCCCTTCCTTTCCGTTACCCTCGGCGGGTGATCTTCGACGGGTTGGACGCGCGACTCGATGAGGTGCCCGGGACGATCTCGGTGTACGCGGGTCGGCTCGGCGCGCCGCCCACCTGGACCCGACACGCCGAGGTCACCCACTACGCGGCGAGCACGATGAAACTGGCAGTGTTCGCCGCGGTGCACCACACGGCGGAGACCGACGGCCCGGACCTGGACACCACGATCGAGGTGACGAACCTGTTCACCTCGGCCCGCGCGGGCGCCGCCCCCTTCTCCTGCGCCCCGGCGTACGACAACGACACCGAGGTCTGGGATCGACTCGGCCAGCGGGTGCCGCTGCGGTGGCTCGCCGAGCGGATGATCGTACGATCCAGCAATCTCGCCACGAACCTGCTCATCGAGCACGTCGGGCTGCCCGCCGTGGCGGAGATCTGGGCGCGCGTCGGTGCCCGGCACAGCGTCACCAGGCGGGGCATCGAGGACTTCGCCGCCCGGGAGGCCGGGATCAGCAACCTGGTCACCGCCGCCGACCTGGCCGCCCTGCTCGACGCCGTCGCCACCGGCGTCACCCGGCCCGGACCGATCGCCTCACCGGCCGGCTGCGCGGCGATGCTCGACGTGCTCTGCGGGCAGCAGATCCGGCAGGACATCGCCGAAGGGCTGCCGGCCGGCACCCGGCTGGCTCACAAGAACGGCTGGGTACGCGGCGTCCGGCACGGTGCCGCCGTGGTCTTCCCCGACGACACCGCCCCGTACCTGCTCGTCGTCTGCACCACCACGTCGCTCGACGACGATCAGCGCAGCCAGGACACCGATGCCGACGCCCGCGAACTGGTCGCCGACATCTCGGCGCAGGTCTGGCAGGCTCGCCACGACCTCACCACCGCCGACCTACGCTGAGCCCGCCGGCGGCCTCGCATCCTCACCACGGCCGACCCGCGCTGCGCCCGCCGGCGGCCTCGCGTCAGCGTCCTGCCCCGGTGAGATCGCGTCGCCGGTCCCGCGACGACTTCACCAGGCTGGCCACCGTCGCCACGGCCAGGATGCCCACGATCGCCAGCAGGGACAGCCAGATCGGGATGTGCGGCGCCCAACCCACTGGCTCGCCACCGTTGAGGAAGAACAACGAGTTCTCCGCCAGCGCCTCCAGGATGAGCTTGACCCCGATGAAACCGAGCACCACGGCCAGGCCGTAGCTCAGGTAGATCAGGCGGTTCAGCAGTCCGCCGAGCAGGAAGTACAGCTGCCGCAGCCCCATCAACGCGAAGACGTTTGCGGTGAAGACGAGGTACGGCTCGTGGGTGATGCCGAAGATCGCCGGAATCGAGTCCAGCGCGAAGAGCAGGTCGGTCGTCCCGATCGCGATCATGACGATGAGCATCGGGGTGAACATCCGGCGGCCGTGCTCCCGGGTGGTCAGCCGCGCTGCGTCGTAGCCTCGGGAGATCGGCAGCGCGCGCCGGCTCCACCGGATCAGCACGTTCTCCTGGAACTCGTCCTCGGCCGATTCGCCCTGCCGGGCCAGGTTGATCGCGGTGTAGATGAGGAACGCGCCGAAGATGTAGAAGACCCAGCTGAACTGTGAGATCAACGCCGCGCCCAGCGCGATGAAGCCACCGCGCATGATCAGCGCCAGCACGATGCCGACGAGCAGCACCTTCTGCTGGTACTGCCGGGGCACCGCGAAACGGGCCATGATGATCATGAAGACGAAGAGGTTGTCCACCGAGAGGCTGTACTCGGTCAGCCAGCCGGTGTAGAACTGCCCGGCCACGCTCCCCCCGGCGGTGAGCCAGAGCCCGACGCCGAAGAGCAGGGCCAGCCCCACGTAGAAGGCGACCCAGAGGCTCGACTCACGCACGCTCGGCTCATGCGGCCGACGCCCGATGATGAACAGATCCACCAGGAGCACCGCGGTCAGCGCGACGAGCGTGATCGCCCACACGACTCCGGACACGTTCAACAGTCTCATCCTCCTGGCAAGGCCCCAGCAACCGGCACACGCACGCCTCGCCGGAGACGGGGCCGAGCGCCGACCATTCTGGCGTACGACAGCCGTCGATCGTCCAGCGGTGCCGCCTCGGGGTTGCCCTGAGCCACCCACCCTCGGCATCCTAGGAGGCTAGGTGTCATTCGCCGTGCCCGACCGGGGTGTGAGAATCGCCGGCGGCCGCCCACCGCGGCGCGGCCCGCCATGGCAGGCTGCCGGCATGGTTCTTGAGGTCGCGCTGATCGACGTGGTACCCGGCCAGGAAGACGCCTTCGCCGCCGCGTACGCCGAGGGACATCCCGTGTTGGCCGGCACCCCCGGCTGCCGCTCGGTACGGATGACCCGGGGCGTCGAATCGCCCTCCCGCTTCGTGCTGCTCGTCGAATGGGACTCGGTCCAGGCGCACGAGGAGAACTTCCGGGCCAGCGACAGGTTCGTCAGGTGGCGGGAGTTGATCGGCCCGTACTTCGCCAGCCCGCCCCGGGTCGAGCACTTCATGGACGTGCCGGCCTGACCGCGCCGGGACACCGACGCCGAACTCCGGCGTCGGAGTTCTGTCGTACCCCTCGCCTATCCTGCGCCTCGCGTCGGCACCACTCCCGACGGGCTACGGGGGCGCCGGGCGAGGTGCCGACGCACCCAGCTCACCCGTCGAGCCAGCCGGCCAGCACCCGTGCCGTCTCCTGCTCCGGCAACGCCGCTTCCAGCAGTTGCTGCGTCATCCGCTCGTACCGGTCGACGTCGGTCGCGGTGGTCAACCGCACGTCCGTGGTCAGCGCCTCCAGCATCACCGTCCGAGGATCGGCCGGATCGGGGAAGGAGTAGGAGGAGAACGGAGTCAGCGGCAGCGGCCCGGCCCCGGCCCCGCTCGGCAACAGCCGGATCGTCACGTGCGGCAACTCGGTCAGGTCGAGCAGGTGCCGCAGTTGACCGCGCCAGACCTCGACGGGATCACCGGCCGACGCGCAGGCCACCTCGGTGATCAGCGCCGTGTAGCGCGGCGGCTCGACCCGACGCAGCACCGCGTGCCGGGCCGACCGGGCCCGCAGGTCGGCCTCCACATCCACCTGGGGATCGATGAGCTGACCGGCGGCGATGCGCAGGCGGGCGTACGCCGGGCTCTGAAGTAGACCCGGCACGACGCAGGGCTGGTATTCCACTATGCCCGCCGCGCCGGCTTCGAGCTCGGCGTAGGTGCGCTGCCGCTCCCCCATCTCGCCCAGCGCCTTCCACCAGCCGCGGCTGGTCGCGGCGTCGCGGGCGATGACGATCAACGCATCGCGTTGCGACGGCGGCACCTGGTAGATGTCGAGCAGATCCAGCACGTCGGCCAGATCGGGGCGGCTCTGCCCCAACTCGATGCGGGACAGCTTGGAAGTGGATGCCCAACCGAGCCGGTCACACACCTGTTCCAGTGTCAATGTCTCTCGTCGCCGCAGCTGTCGCAGCTCGGCTCCGAGCCGCGCTCGTCGAATGACCGGACTCGTTGGCAACGGCATTCCCGCCTCCCCACGCAGGGAGAGTACGCACGACGATCACCCAGCGCAATAGGATGCTCGCATTCCGCTATCCTCCCCGGCCGGATCAGCTTTCACCGAGAAGTGCGCCGTCGGCCCGGATCACCGCACGCCGGCCGCGTCCATCCCCCGCAGCTCCTTCTTCAGCTCCGAGACCTCGTCGCGGATCCGGGCGGCCAACTCGAACTGAAGCTCCCGCGCGGCGGCCAGCATCTGGTCGCTGAGGTCCTGGATGAGCTGCGCCAACTCCGCCCGCGCCATGCCTTCCCGAGCAGGCGTGCCGGCACCGGCCCGGACCCGACTGCGGGTCTCCTTCACCGGTGCCTTGCCCCGGGACAGTTGCCGCACCGCACCGCCCACCCGGGTCGCCTCGATGTCCTCCGCCTCGCGGTAGATGTCGTCGAGAATGTCGTGGATCTTTTTCCGCAGCGGCTCGGGTGAGATGCCGTGCGCCTCGTTGTGCGCGATCTGCTTGGCCCGACGCCGGTTCGTCTCGTCGATCGCGTCCGCCATCGACGGTGTGATCTTGTCGGCGTACATGTGGACCTGACCGGAGACGTTGCGGGCCGCCCGACCGATGGTCTGGATCAGCGACCGGCCGCTGCGCAGGAAGCCTTCCTTGTCCGCGTCGAGGATCGCCACCAGCGAGACCTCCGGCAGGTCGAGACCCTCCCGCAGCAGGTTGATGCCGACCAGCACGTCGTAGTCGCCCCGCCGCAGCTCCCGCAGCAGCTCCACCCGGCGCAACGTGTCGACCTCGGAGTGCAGGTAACGCACCCGGATGCCGTTCTCCAGCAGATAATCCGACAGATCCTCGGCCATCTTCTTGGTCAACGTGGTGACCAGGACCCGCTCGTCGCGCTCGGTCCGCAGTTTGATCTCGTGCATCAGGTCGTCGATCTGGCCCTTGGTGGGCTTGATCACGACCTCCGGATCCACCAGACCGGTCGGGCGGATCACCTGCTCGACGAACTCGCCCTGGGCGTGCTCCAGCTCCCACGGCCCCGGAGTCGCCGACAGGAACACCATCTGACCGACCCGCTCCAGGAACTCGTCGAACCGCAACGGCCGGTTGTCGGCGGCGCTGGGCAGCCGGAAACCGTGGTCGATGAGCATCCGCTTGCGGGAGGCGTCGCCTTCGTACATGCCGCCGATCTGCGGGATGGTCACGTGCGACTCGTCGATGACGGTGAGGAAGTCGTCGGGGAAGTAGTCGAGCAGGCAGTGCGGCGGACTGCCAGGCAACCGCCCGTCGATGTGCATCGAGTAGTTCTCGATGCCGGAGCAGAAACCGACCTGCCGCATCATCTCGATGTCGTACGTGGTGCGCATCCGCAACCGCTGCGCCTCCAGCAGCTTGCCCTGGCGCTCCAGCTCGGCCAGCCGCTCGGCCAGCTCGGTCTCGATGTCGCGGATCGCCCGCTCCATCCGCTGCGGCCCGGCCGCGTAGTGCGTCGCCGGGAAGATCAGCAGGTTCTCCACCTCGCGCACCACGTCACCGGTGAGCGGGTTGAGGTAGTAGAGCTTCTCCACCTCGTCACCGAAGAGCTCGATCCGGACGGCCAGTTCCTCGTACGCGGGAATGATCTCCAGCGTGTCGCCGCGGACCCGGAACGTGCCGCGCTGGAAGGCCATGTCGTTGCGGGTGTACTGGATGTCGACGAGCCGACGCAGCAACTGGTCGCGATCCAGCTCCTGGCCGACGGCGACCCGCACCGCCCGATCGAGATATTCCTCCGGCGTGCCGAGGCCGTAGATCGCCGACACGGTGGCCACCACCACCACGTCGCGGCGGGTCAGCAACGACATCGTCGCCGAGTGCCGCAGCCGCTCGACCTCCTCGTTGACCGAGGAATCCTTCTCGATGTAGGTGTCGGTCTGCGGAATGTACGCCTCGGGCTGGTAGTAGTCGTAGTAGGAGACGAAATATTCCACCGCGTTGTCCGGCAGCAGCTCGCTGAACTCCTTGGCAAGCTGCGCGCAGAGCGTCTTGTTGGGCGCCAGCACCAACGTGGGGCGCTGCATCCGCTCGATCAACCAGGCGGTGGTGGCGCTCTTGCCGGTGCCGGTCGCGCCGAGCAGCACCGTGTGCCGGTCGCCGCGACGCACCCGCCGCTCCAGCTCGTCGATCGCGGCCGGCTGGTCGCCGGCCGGCTGGAACTCGCTGATGACCTTGAAGCGACCGTCGAGCCGGGGAATGTCGAGCGCCATACCATCCACGGTACGCGGGGGGCCTGACACTCCGCGGCGAGTACGCACCGCACGTGACCGGCCTCAATATTCGCATTGTGTGGTTCTTCTCACCCGGCTACCCTTTCCCCGTAGGCCGCTCGCGGCGGCCGACCGGGCAGGTGGCGGGCCGCACAGGTCATGCCGCCGCCGGCGCTGTGGGGTCGCAGCACCCGGATTTGCGGCGTGCGCACCCGACGTGGTCGCGCGGACGACGCGCAGACCGGCCGCCGCGAGCGCCCCTATGTCGTCACCCGATCCCGGTCCGAGGCGTTCACCCTCCGTGGAGAACAGTTCGCGACCGACGTCCGGTGCCCGAAGCGACAATCGGCACCGCGCCGGCCCGCGCCGACATCGCGCCGGCATCGGGCCCCCCGCCGGCATCGGCCTCGACGGCTCGCCGACCGCCGGCCTGCCCGGACGGGCCGGCACCCGCCGGGCCGGGCTCTCCCACCGCCTACTCGGTGCAGCCACCGACCCCACCGGCGCGGACGCAGCCGACGACGACCTCGCCGGGGCCGACGAGGAGGCCGACGAGGCCCGGCAGAGGTCCGCCCGACGACGTCGGCTCACCCTGACCGGGCTCGCGCTCACCGCCGTGCTCTCCGCCGTCATGCTGGTGGTCACCCTTATCACCTGGCCCCCGGACGAGCCCGCGGCACGTGACATGACCTCGGCCGAACGGGACCGGTTGGCGGTCATGCGGGTGACCAACCAACGCGACCTGCGCGCCGGGTTGCACGTCACGATCGGCGCCGGCACGAACCGCACCGACCTGCTCGGCTGGGTCGACTGGTCCCGGCAACTGGTCTACGTCGACGTGGGCGGGCCCGGTGCCGGCGCGCTGCGTGGCCTGGCGCAGGCCAGCCCCGCCGTTCTGGTGTCCCGGCCCGACCCCACCGCGGTACCGGCACCCGCGATGCCACCGCTGATCCCTCCGGTCGACGGCTGGCGGATCCCTGCGGAGCAACGGCTCGCCCCGCTGCTGACCATGATCTTCGCGCTCAGCGCCGAACGTCCCGACCCGGCCGACGACCTGTCCGGCCGGTGGGTCGGTCGGGACCGACGAAACGGGGAGGACGTCGACATCCTGGAGGCCGCCCCGCCGGGCACCGCAGCAGCGGGCACCGACGCGGCCGCCGCCACCCGCTACTGGCTGGACACCGCCGGACGGCTGCACCGGCTGGAGACCACGGTCGCCGTGCTCGGGCGGGTCACCGTACACCTGAACCGCACCGATCGGCCGACTCTGCGGCCGGTCGACGCGCTGGGCGGCCGTCCCGGCCTGCCCCGCGCCCTCACCACCGCCGAACGCGACAGGTGGCAGCGCCTACCCGCCCGGTTACGGGCCGCCGGTGGTGCCGCCGTCACCGTGACCCTGCCCGCGTCGGCCGACGCCAATCTGCGCGGCACCGGCTGGTTGAGCTGGACCTCGGGCACCGCCTACCTCGGCGTCACCGACCTGGACAACCCCGATTCCCCCCGCACCCTGGTCCGCCGGGACGGCACCGGCGTCACCCGGATCGACGCGTCGGCGTCGGGCGACCCGGCGGGTCCGCCGCCGCTGCCACCACCGGCCACCGGATGGCGGGCCGGCGCGCACCGCACCGACGCGCTGGACCCACTCGTGGCGCGGGCGCTGCGCGCCGCCCGCAGCGGTGGTCCGACCGGCAGCCCGCACCGGGTACGCGGCGACAACCTCGCCGGCACCGTGGTCGACGTCATCGAGGTCGGCACCGGGGCCGGCCGGACCCGTTACTGGATCGACCGGTCCGGCCTGCTGCGCCGGTTGGAGCTGCCGAGCAGGGCCGGCGCCTGGGCCCAACTCGACCTGACACCCGGCCGGGTGCCCCCGTTGACCAGGCCGGCCAAGGCTCGTTGACCGCGTCCTGCGCGGGCTACGGACGCCATCCGGTGCTGGCCGCCCACTCCTCCGCCCGCAGGTGCTCCTCGTCGAACCACGGGTCCTTCGCCGTCGCGTACGTCCCGCTGTCCGGCGCCGAGGCCGCCAGTTCCCGTTTGAGCATCAGATAGGCGGCCCGCCGGTCCGGGTCGGCCCGCAGGTGGTCACGCATCAGCAGGGCGTACCGCCAACCGGGTGACCCGGTCACCCGCAGGTGCAGGTGGACCGGGCGGGCCGGATCGGCGCTGCCGTGCAGGCGCTTCTCCCACCGCCCGGTGCCCGCCCCTCGTGGGGTGTCCCACCAGTCGCCCGGCATCCGGGGGAAGCCGGCGTCGGCGAGCCGCTGCGCCAGCGGCCCGTCGGCCTCGGCCAGGGACGGCACGCCGAGCTGGATGTCGATGACGTCCTTGGCGGCCAGACCCGGCATCGCGGTGGAGCCGATGTGGTCGATCCGCAGGTCCGCCGGGGCGATCGCGTGCCGGATCCGGGCGGCCAGCCGGGCGTACTGCTGCGGCCAGGTCGGATCCGGTTCGGTAAGCGTCACCCGCTGCGCCCGCACCGCCCGCCGATGCCGCACGTTCTCCTCGAAGGGCACCAGGCGGTCGGACCAGAGCGCGTCGACCGCCGCGTGCAGCTGCGCCAGGCTGCCGTCGTTGCTGAGCAGCACGTCCGCCACCGCGGCCCGACCGGCGTCGTCGGCCTGACCGGCGATGCGCCGCTCGGCGTCCGCGCGGCTCATCCCCCGGTCGCGGGTCAACCGCTCCAACCGGGTCGCCAGCGCCGTCTGCACCACGACCACAAGGTGGTACGTGGGTGCCAGCCCCACCTCCGTCAGCAGCGGTACGTCGTTGACCACCACCGCGTCGGGTGCCGCGGCAGCGACCAGCTCGGCGGTACGCGCCCGCACCCGGCGGTGGACGATCGCCTCCAACCGGCGGCGGGCCGCCTCGTCGGTGAAGACCAGGTCGGCGAGCGCGGCCCGGTCGAGGGCGCCATCGGCGTCCAGTACCCGCGTGGAGAAGGCGGCCACCACCTCGGCCAGCCCGTCGGTGCCCGGGGCCACCACCTCCCGGGAGAGCTGGTCGGCGTCGACGAGCACCGCGCCGCGCTCGACCAACCGCCGCGCCACCGCGCTCTTGCCCGAACCGATCCCGCCGGTCAACCCCACCTTCAGCACGGCACTCAGTCAACCCGATCATCGCCGTACCGCCAAACAGGAGCCCGCCAAGTCCGTGCCCGGTGCGCCATACCGGCACCCACGACGGCGAGGGCCTGCGGTGGGCTCCGGTGCGCCGCATCCGTAACGGCGAGGGCCCCGCCTCGAACCCGGAGATCCGGGTCGAAGCGGGGCCCTGCGGTGTTGCTAGCGGGTCACTTACCGCCGGCGAGCTTCTCGCGCAGAGCGGCGAGCGCCTCGTCGGTGGCCAGCGTGCCAGCGGGCTCCTCGGCCTGGCGGCTGGGGGCCGCGCTGGTCGTGGTGGTGGTGCCGGTGGGCGCAGGCTGCGGGTTGGCAGCGGCCTCGGCCTCGGCGGCCCGAGAGGTCTGCACCTGCTTCTGGTGCGCCTCCCAGCGCTGCCGCGCCTCGGCGTACTGGTTCTCCCAGGTCTCGCGCTGCTTGTCGTACCCCTCGAGCCACTCGCCCGTCTCCGGGTCGAAGCCCTCCGGGTAGATGTAGTTGCCCTCGGTGTCGTAGGTCGCGGCCATGCCGTAGAGGGTCGGGTCGAAGTGCTCCTCGCCCTCGACGAAGCCCTCGTTGGCCTGCTTGAGCGACAGCGAGATCCGGCGGCGCTCCAGGTCGATGTCGATGACCTTGACCATGACCTCGGAGCCGACCTGGACGACCTGCTCCGGGATCTCCACGTGACGCTCGGCCAGCTCGGAGATGTGGACCAGGCCCTCGATGCCGTCGTCCACCCGGACGAACGCACCGAACGGCACCAGCTTGGTGACCTTACCCGGCACGATCTGCTGGATCGCGTGGGTGCGGGCGAACTGCCGCCACGGGTCCTCCTGGGTCGCCTTCAGCGACAGCGAGACCCGCTCGCGGTCCAGGTCGACGTCCAGGACCTCGACCTCGACCTCCTGGCCCACCTCGACGACCTCGGACGGGTGGTCGATGTGCTTCCAGGACAGCTCGGAGACGTGCACCAGGCCGTCCACGCCGCCCAGGTCGACGAACGCGCCGAAGTTGACGATCGAGGAGACGACGCCCTTGCGGACCTGCCCCTTCTGGAGCTTGTTGAGGAACTCGGTGCGCACCTCGGACTGCGTCTGCTCCAGCCACGCCCGGCGGGACAGAACCACGTTGTTGCGGTTCTTGTCCAGCTCGATGATCTTGGCTTCGAGCTCGCGGCCGACGTACGGCTGCAGGTCGCGCACCCGCCGCATCTCGACCAGCGAGGCCGGCAGGAAGCCACGCAGCCCGATGTCGAGGATGAGGCCACCCTTGACCACCTCGATGACCGAACCGCGGACGACGCCGTCCTCGTCCTTGATCTTTTCGATCGTGCCCCAGGCCCGCTCGTACTGCGCCCGCTTCTTGGAGAGGATCAGCCGCCCCTCCTTGTCCTCCTTCTGGAGGACCAGGGCCTCGATGTGGTCACCGACCGAGACGACCTCTGCCGGGTCCACATCGTGCTTGATCGACAACTCACGAGAGGGGATGACACCCTCGGTCTTGTAGCCGATGTCGAGCAGGACCTCGTCCCGGTCGACCTTGACGACGGTGCCTTCGACAATGTCGCCGTCGTTGAAGTACTTGATGGTCTCGTCGATCGCGGCGAGGAAAGCTTCCTCAGAGCCGATATCGTCGATGGTGACCTTGGTGGCGCTCGAGGGGGCCTCGATGCTGCTCGTCATGTGGGCGGTTGCTCCGGTCGGATGTGTGTCACAGCAGGCTGGTGTCGCGGTGACCTGTGCGCGCCAACGGATCCGCCGGCGGGCCCACCCAAAAATCGCTGAACGAGATCTTGATGTGACTCCGTCGACCGCGCACCTGCTCCCTGCCGAGGCACACGATCCGCGAGCGCATCCTCTACCCTACCCGCTGCATTACCACAGCGTGCAAGCCCTCCCGTCTCCTCATCACCGCACCACCCGCGAAAGCGGAGATTTCGACCAGAGGTGCCTTCTCCGCCCTTCCCGCTGGCTCCCACCAGCCACGCCCCCACGCCAGCGACGCGGTGTCCCCGTCCGGCGTGGGCCGGATCACCCGCCGGGCCCGGCCGCGTCCCCGTGCGCGATCGGCACGCACGGATCGGATCACCCGGTGGTCGGCCGCTGGGCCACGAAGATGGCGGTACCGGGAAACAGCCGCCCGCGCAGCGGGCTCCACTGGCCCCAGATCTGCTCGTGCCCGGGCGGCCACTCCGGCTCGATCACGTCACGCAGGACGAAACCGGCGGCGGTCAACTCCCGGATCCGATCGCCGAAGGTACGGTGCGCCTCGATGTAGGTGGGCACCCCCGTCGCATCCTGTTCGATGTACGGACGGCGGTCGAAGTAGGAGTGCACCGCCAGCAGACCCCCCTCGCCCGGGTCGTCCAGGAAGACCCAGCGCATCGGGTGGGTATGATCTTGCTAGTATTGATGCATGACGTTGCTGAGCAGCCAGGACCGGCGAGCCGCGATCTGTCTCCGCCTCTCCGACGACCCGCACAAGGGCACGAGCCGCGAGGGCGAGGGCATCGCCCGGCAGGGTGAGGACTGCGATGGCCACGCGGAGTACAACCGGTGGCCGGTAGCGCATCGGCTTGTTGACAACGACAAGTCCGCGATGCGTCGGCGGCCCGGCTTCGAGAAGCTGCTGAAGCTCATTGCCGCCGGTGAGATCAACGTGGTTATCGCGTGGTCGAGCGAGCGGCTGCTGAAGACGAAGACCGACGAATATCGGTTCTACGAGACGTGTCTTGCCGCACCTCAGCCGGTGATCGTCTCTTACGCTCGCGGGATGACCTTCGACCTCTCGACTCCGCAGGGGCGCAAATTCTTCGACAACGCGGCGAGTGACGCGCGGTACGAGACGGAGTTGAAGTCGGAGCGCCAGAAGCGGGCGAACCGCCAGCACGCCGAGAAGGGACGCCCGGCCCCCGGTCCCCGGCCGTTCGGCTACGAGCCTGACCGCGTGACGAAGCGCGAAGCGGAGGCCAAGGCGGCGGAGGCGGTCTATCGGGCAATTCTCGCCAAGGGCAAGCTCGCGGCGCAGGTTCGCATGTTGAACGATGCCGGGCTGCGAACCGGGCAGGGAAACCTGTGGCGGACGGAGACGCTGCGCAAGTGGCTCACCAGCCCACGTAACGCCGGTCTGCGCTCGCACCGGGGCGAGGTGGTCACCAAGGCAGCCTGGCCGGCCCTGGTGGACGAGGCGACATGGCGGGCGGTCAAGGCGATCTTGGAGAACCCATCTCGCAAGAGGACCGGTAAGTCCGCCAAGGGGATGAATACCGGGCTGGCCCGTTGTGGTGTCTGCGGTGAGACGGTCAACATGAGCGGCCAGTCGAAGACCGGGGCGAAGAACTACACGTGCCGCACGGGTAAGCATGTCAGCCGGGCGGTTGAGCCCGTGGACGAGCTGGTGAGTGATGTCGTGATCGCCATCATCGAGCGTGACGGGGCTGATCTGCTGGTCGACCACGATCGCCCGGACGTGGACGCGCTGCGTGAGGAGTTGGAGGCGAGCCGCGTTCTGCTCAAGCAACTCGGGATCGACTACGCCAAGAAACGCATTCCGAGGTCAACGATGCTCGCTGGCACCGAGGCAGCCGAGGCAGATATTGCCGAGATCGAGGCGAAAATGGCCGATGCGGGCCGCGTTGACGTCCTCGGCCCGGCTGTTGCCGCCCCGAACGTGCGGGAGTGGTGGTACTCCGACGAGGTGACCAACGACCAACGCCGCGAGATCATCGGCACGCTCATGGACGTCACCATCCTTCCCGCCGTTCGGGGGCGCAAGGGGTTCGACCCCGAGACGGTGAGAATCACGCCGAAGGATTCGGCGCGTCGGGCGAGCTGACGACCGCCGGCAGCATGACGAGTGATCGGCTTGTCATGCTGCCGGCCGATCCGATCGTCGGATAAGGAGGACGAGCGCCGAGCGTTGTTCCTCTGTCAACGGGGGCCACCCGTCAAGCAGCTTGCGTACGTACTCGGCGTTGTGGCGTCGAGTCCGTCCGCCCGTCTGGCCGCCTGGGAGAGCCCGAGGGTGGCGACTTGCGCGGGCGGGTGCGGTTTCACGGCCCATCGCGGTCACCGCCCGCACGTACGTCCTGAGCGGCATCGCGGGCGGCTTGGAGGTCGTCTGCGATGGCGTCGGCGAACATGGCTTGTCCGGCGGTGTGGCCGGTTCCGGCGTAGGTCCAGTGTTTGTCGGTGATGGCGTCGGGGGTGTCGTCGTGGGTGTCCTCCTGGTGCTGGTCGCGGCGGTGTTGTTCGCGGGCGGCGCGTAGCGCGGTGTAGGTGGTGGAGTAGGCGCGGCTTTTGCTGGCGATGTGGCCTCGGTAGCCGAGTTGGTGTGCCCACCGCCGCAGGTTCAGCGCCTTGTACTCGGGTCGCCTGCCGAGGGTCCAGCAGATGCGGATGAGGGTGCGGGCGTGCTCGGTGACGGGAAGCACCGAGATGCTGATGGCGTGGCGGATGGGCCGGTCCACGGTGATGCCGGCGACATCAGGCTTGGTGACGTACTTGGCGATGTAGGAGGCCACGGCCCGCTCGGTCAAGTCGTCGTCGCCGCCGCGACCGGGCAGGATGGGCCGGATGTCGAGCTGCGCCCCGAACCGCAAGATGGTGTCGAGGCCGGGCACGGCCAGGTGCACCCGGCGCGTCGCGGTGCGGATGGTCTGCACCAGCAGCGGCAGGGTTGCCCATGCCGGGGTTGGGGTGTCGGGGGTGGGGCCGTCGAAGCGCATGACGGCGTGGAAGTGCACCGAACCGCGCCGCTGGTACTCCGCGACCTTGGCGTAGGCGACGCGGACCGTGTTGCGGGCGGCGGTGCGGGAAATGCCGCGCGTGGTGGCGATGCCCTCGTAGAGGTTGCGGTGCAGCCGTTGCCACAGGTCGCGGGTGTGGGCGTTCCACAGCACCGCGGCCGGGTAGTCGTAGCACTCCGGGCACAGTGGGGAGCCGGTGAGCGCGTCGCCGCTCGGGTGCCGGTCGAGGCACCACAACGGCCGGCCGTGACCGCAGACGAGGCCCCGACGACCGCGTGACGGCCGGCAGGGCTCGTCGGTGGTGTGCCGGTGGACCGGGCCGAAGCTCGGCGCGGTGAACGTCACGAACACACGCGGATGCCTGCGCACAGTGTCGGGGACGCCCTTGCCGCCGGCGAGCCCCGACACAACAAGTTGGTACGTGTCGCCCTGGTGCAGCCGGGCGCACGGTTCGCAGCGGGACTGGCGGCGGTTGCCGCAGGCGATGGTGAGCCGCCCGTGCGGCTGCTCCGCCGACGTGAACGCGTGCACCAGGCGGCCGGTGGCGGCGTCCACGGTCATCGTGTGGCCGACCAGGTGCACGGGATGTTGGCAACCGCCGATGTGCCGGACACGCGCCAGCCAGGCCCGGAAGTCGGGGTGCGTGGCCGTGGACAGGATCTCGCGGTCGGTGAAGGTCAATCGTTGAAAGTCGCGACTTGAGTTATTTTCGCGCATGGGAATCCCCGTCCAGAAATCTCAGGTCTATTTCTTGCTTAACAAT
>NZ_BOPA01000018.1 GCF_016863515.1 Micromonospora gifhornensis | reverse complement strand
AATCGGCTTATTGGCAACGGTGCTAATGTGGCCCGACCAAACCTGCTGGCGTGGGAGGTGAGGACGATCAGCAAGACCTTCGCCGGGGCGCGGCTACGCCGGCTGCGCGAGGAACGGGCACTCAGCCAGACCGAGCTGGCCCGGCACCTGGGCATCTCCCCCAGCTACCTCAACCAGATCGAGCACGACACCCGGCCGCTGACCGTGCCGGTGCTGCTGCGCATCACCGAACTCTTCGGCGTCGACCCCACCGTCTTCGCCGCTCACGACACCCCGCGCCTGGTCACCGGGCTGCGGGAGGCCCTGCCCAACCGGGCCAGCCCCGCCGAGCTGACGGAGCTGGCCACCCGGCTGCCCGAGCTCGCCGCCGCCGTCATCGACCTGCACCGGCGCTACCAGCAGGCCGAGGAGCAGCTCGCCGAGCTGGTCGGCGACCGGGAACGGCTCGGCCGCAGCCCGCACGACCAGGTCACCGAGTTCTTCTACCGGCGGCAGAACTACGTACCGGAAATGGACGAGGAGGCCGAGCGGCTGGCCGCCGCGATGGGGTTGCGGCGCGGCGAGATCCGCGGCCGGCTGCGCGACCGCCTGGCCGAGCGGCACGGGGTGCGCATCCTGCGCGAGGACGGCGGCGCGCTCGGCGGTGAACTGCACCGCTACCGGCCGCAGACCCGCACCCTGCACCTGTCCACCTCGCTGCGCGGCGGGCAGGAGGCGATGCGGATGGCCGCGCAGATCGCGCTGCTGGAATTCGCCGACGTCATCGACGAGATCGTCGAGTCGGAGCACTTCGACGACCCGCAGACCCAGATCCTGACCCGGGTCGGGTTGGCCAACTACTTCGCGGCGGCGCTGATCCTGCCGTACGACCAGTTCCTGACCGCCGCCGAGCAGCGCCGGTACGACATCGAACTGCTCACCCAGCACTACGCGATCGGCTGGGAGACGGTCTGCCACCGGCTCAGCACGTTGCAACGGCCCCGCGCGCGTGGGGTGCCGTTCTCCTTCGTCCGGGTCGACCGGGCCGGCAACATGTCGAAACGCCAGTCCGCCACCGGCTTCCCGTTCTCCCGCACCGGCGGCACCTGTCCCCTGTGGAACGTCTACGAGGCGTTCAGCGCGCCGGGCCGGGTGGTCACCCAGGTCGCCGCGATGCCGGACGGCCAGCGCTACCTGTGGATCGCCCGCACCATCACCCGCCACCACGGCGGCTACGGCCAACCCGGCAAGGTGTACGCGATCGGGCTGGGCTGCGAAACCCGGCACGCCGGCCGGCTGGTCTACTCCACCGGCGTCGACCTGCACGCCGCCGAGGCGGCCACCCCCATCGGCCCCGGCTGCAAGACCTGTGACCGGATGACCTGCCCCCAACGCGCCGCCCCACCCATCAGCCGCCAGCTGGACCTGGACGAGAACCGCAGCACCTTCATCCCCTACCCCCTCCGCGACTAGCCTCTCCCCTCCTCCCGCCCGTTTCGGCGTCGATCACGAGGTGGACAGCAGATGCCGATCTCCACACTGCCGTCATGGCAACGTGAGAAGTGTGCGGGCGTCAGGGGGTCAGAAAGGTGGTCAGGGTGTTGAGGTAGGCGGTCGGGGCGGTTTCGTGTATCAGGTGGCCTGCGGAAATGGTGACGAGGCGGGCGTCGGCGAGGCGGGCGGCGAGTTCGGCGATGTGCTGCTGAGGCACCGGGCTCGACGGCCCGCCGCCGATCAGCAGGGTGGGTACGGTGATCCGGGCGATGATGCCGGCCCAGTCCCGACCCGGCTCGTCGACCTCGGGGCGGACCTGCTCCACCACCCGCCAGTCGAATGGCAGCTCCCCCGCCGGCCGCTGCGGTGGCGCAGGTGGGCGCGGATGCGGGAAGCCGATGTCCTCCAACACCAGGCGACGGATGCGTCGAGTTCCGGCTGCGGCCGCTCGGCAGGCGACGAGGCCACCGAGGGAGTGACCGACCAGGTCGACCGGGCCGGTGTCGAGGCGGTCGAGGAGACCCAGAACGTCCTGGGCGAACAACTCCAGCCGGTACTCACCGGGCCAGTCACTGTCTCCGTGACCGCGCAGGTCAACGGCGTACACCGTCCGATCGACGGCCAACTCCGCCGCGATCACATCCCAGTCCTCGGCAGTTCGGCCGGTGGCGGGCAGCAGCACCACGGGGGTACGGGCCGGATCGGCAGCCGGCCACACCCGCAGCGAGAGCAGGAGGCCGCCGAGCATGATGTCGATCAGGTCGGGCACCAGCTGAGCATTGCCTCCTGTGCCGCCGGCGGCCAAGCGATTCCGCTACCGGCAGACCCGCCGAACCGCCATGGCACAGATGCACCGGTCGCGGCCCGCACGATGTCGCCGGCCGCACCGTTGATCGTGCGAGGTCGCGGGCCAGCAGCCGGTACGCGGATCCTGTCCCGCCTACAGGAAGCGCTCGGGGTCGAAGCTTTCGAGGTCGATGATGCGGACCCGAGGAAGCACGTTGGTGAAGCAGTCCGCGTCCTCCTCGATGTCGAATACCTGTAGGCCAGGCAGCTCGGCGAAGCCGGCGTTGAGGAACTCCTTGAACCCGACGACCGCGACCTGACGATCGCCTTCCAGCAGCTCGCCGAGCTGCGGCAGGAAGTCGCCGTCGTGGCTGGCGAGCATCACATTGCCCGGGCGTCGGGCGATGGCCTGCAACGTCCGCTGGATGCCGATGTCCACCACTTTCTGGTCCGATGAACCAGCCAGCGGGATGGGCCGGTAATCCATGCTCAGCAGGGCCCTGACAAAGGGCATCGGCAGTGCGCCACCCGAGGCGTTGAGGAAGAACAGTCCCTTCACCGGCTGCCGCCACGTGTCGCGCGCGAACTCCCGCAGACGCTCCCACCGGGGTCGCTCCGCAGGGGCCGGCCGGCGCTCCAGAACACTGTTGCCGAGAGTGGCGTCGATGTTCTCCCCATCCACGATGAGGTACGTGACGGATTCCGATGTACCAGGCATAGACGTACCTCTCGAGTGGAGCAGCGAACGCGGACCGGTCCAGCCCGAGCGTTCGACGTGCCAGAAGCCATGCTCATGGTCAAGGGTATTGGCTGCCCGGCCGCGGCACCTCGGCAGCCTCGAGAGCCGGTTCGTCGGGTCGCCGTGGGTCTCCGTGCCGTTCCGGAGGGTGACGCCGACTCGCGTACGGCCGCCGGCAACCGGTGGCGCGGTGGCACCCCTCGTCGGGCCGGTTCGTTGCCGGCAGGCGGGGCCCGGGCATGCACGAGGCCACCGAGGGAGTGACCGGCCAGGTCGACCGGACCGGTGTCGTATCTGCTCTTCGTCGTGCAGGTACGGACCGTCCTTGGCGTGGCGCAGGTCGATGCCGTGCAGCTGAGTCAACGCCCACCAGACATCCGCGTCTTCCAGCTTCGACCCAGACCCGCCCGCTGTGGGTGGCGGCGGCGTGCGCCTGCGCGACGATGTTCCCGATCAGCCATGTTGCCGGCGTGGAGAGGCCTCCGTCCGATGCCGTCGGATCCTGTTCGCCGTGGCGGATGAGGTACAGCTGGGTACGAGCCATGGTGGGCCACCTCCGGCTCCTTCTGGAATGAGGAGCAGGGTAGATCACGGAGGTACCGACGATGAGGGCCGAGAACCCGGCAAGGCGGACTCTGCCACCGATGAGGTGCGCTTTACCGATGCCGGTTGCGGGGATGCTTCTTGGCCGTCCGCTCGTTGCCGTGTTTGTAGTTGCCGGTGACGCGCGCCATCAGCTCCTGGGGATCTGAGCTGTCCACGTCGATCAGGAACCGGGCCGCAGCAGCACCCCGTAGCACAGTGGCGAGACGACCGTGATGGAGCAGTTCCACGTCCCCGTTCTTGCGGAGCCGATAGGTGAATCCCTCAGGTGTACCGGACATCGCCGTATCGTCCTCGCGGGCGGAACCGCACACGACCGAATTACGCTGCGCCGGGGCCGGGCAATGGTCGCAGGTCAATGAACAAGTAGCCGCTGATCGTGTGCGGCCGTGGCGACAGCGGGTACCCGGGCCCGGGGTGCGAGGCTGCTGCTCCCGTCCTCGCTATTCAGAAGTCCGCCACGGCAGGTAGGCGGCAGTCGTTCCCGCAAGGCTGCCCACGGACAGGGCGAAGGCCAGCGGGAAGAACAGGTCCCACGGCGCCGGCAGTCCGCCCCCGAGAACGATGCCGACTACCAGACACGCTGCTGTCGCAACCAGAAAACCGGACGTCACTCGTCGCCGGTATCCCCTGCGGACTCGCGGTATCCCGGTAGCGGCCAGAGCGGCTACACCCGCGTACTCTGCCCACCCGACGCTGACAGCCATCAGGCAGACCACCACGCCGACAATTGTGCCCAGCAGCGAGTCGCACGCGGTGCTACGCAGCGCTCTGGACAGCGGCGGATCAGGGATACCTGACTCTCCAGTGAAGACAAGTCGCCCAGCGCGGCCGTACGTCCAGCCCGGCACTGCCGCACCCGCATGTTGCGGCTCACGGTGCCTGGCGGCATCTGCTTCCATCCGCTCGGTGTCCGTCGGCGATCAGCGGGGTGTCGACCACGGCGTCGGGCTCGCGATGCCGGCCTTCACCTGTTGAGGGCTTCCCATTGCGCTGCGGTGGGAAGTCCACCGTCCTGCAGGCGGCGGGCGAGCGCTGTCTTCTCCTGAGCGGTCAGCGACTCCGGTAGCTGCAGGAATGTCGGTGGCCAGATGTCCAGCAGGGAGAACACTTCCTGACCGTCTCGCATCCGCAACAGCAGCATGCACCGCCATTGTGGCGAGAACTCAGGCCGGTGGTTCGTACGGTGAACCAAGAACGGGTGCAGGTGGTGCTGCGCAGACTCGTCGGCGTTGGTCGTCAGCCAGCCGGATCCGTGATGACGGTTGAAACCGCGGCTACGCGCCTCGTCGTCCAGCCCGACAAGGGCCGAGGTGTCGACGGCTTTGACTGTGCGTGGCAGCTGCTCGTACACCTCGGCATCGTGCCACAGCCCAGCCCACCGGCTCTGCGCCGACGGGGTCGTGCAGGAGCCGCAGCAGGGTTGGGGTCGCCACATGACTGCCGAGGCGCCCCAGTGCGTACGCGATCATTGACCGTACCCGCGGCGTCGGGTCTGCGGCGAGGGCGACCAGCGGCGTTACCGCGTCGATGCGGCCGGTGAAGCCGAGCCTGCTCACCGCCGAGACCCGCACCTGCTCGTCTTCATCACGCAACGCGCGAACGAGAGCGTCGAAGGCTCGGTCGTCGCCGACGGCGTCGGGGATCGAGCCGACCGCCATGGATCTGATGCCCGGGTCGTCGTCGGTCGTCGCCGTCACCAGCAGCTCGACATCCTGCGCGTCGAGCACGAACCCGAGCGCCCACAGACCCGTGCGGCGTAGCTCGGGCGAGTCCGCCGTGGCGAAATCACGCACCACCCGCCGGCTCGCCGACGGGTCCGCCTCCAGCAGCTCGATGATGTCGGTCTGCAGGCCGTCCTGGTCGTTCCCCTCGTCGAGGAACTGCTCCAGTACCTCCTCCAGCCGGGGCACCAGAGTGATGTCCCCACACGCGGCCAGGGCCGTGACGGTCGGCGCGATGACGTCGTAATCGTCGTCAAGCTCCGTGGCATGCCGGACCACAGCCTCCAGCGCGCCCTGGCTGTCGATCATGCGGTCACCATGCCACACCACCGTCGTAAGGTCGACGGCCACGTCAATGGGCGGGTACCGAGACGCAGACCATGGTGGTGTCCTCCAGTGCCTCGACAGTTCCCGGTGCCTGCTGCGGCACATGCACGAAGTCGCCCGATCGAACCGTCACGGCGTCGCCCTCGGCCCCCACACGTAACGCCCCGCTGATCACCACCCAGACCTCCGCGTAAGGGGCCGGTAGGTCGGCCCGCGCACCGGCGGCGAAGAACGCCGTGTAGGCGCTCATCGACCGGCCGACCTCTTTACTGAGGCCCGGCGCAACAAGAATCCGGTCGTCGAAGCGTACGGCGTCGTTGCCGATGACCGAGCTGAACCGGCTGACCCGCGTGGACGTGTCCGACATGTCGCATCCCTTCCTGCTAAAGGAGCCATGCGCCGACGTCGGCTACGGCGTCAACGCTTCTCCGCACCGACAATGGTGAACACGTCAAGGAAACGGGCGGGGTCAGTCACCCTGACGATGGTGACGATCACTTGTCTACTCCTCGGCCGGCTCCGGCTGACACCTGGCACGCTAGAACTTCGAGTCTGGTTCAAGTCAAGGAACACCAGCGGGGCCCGATCGCCGCAGGCCCGTCCCGATGGGCCTACGTGGCGGCCGCCGAGACCGCCGTCGGGCCATACCATCAGCGCGGGCATGGTCCAGGCAGGCCGCGGTCGGCGTAGCCTGCGAAGGTGGAGCGCAAGCGTGGGTACGCGCCGGGCCGGGCAGAGCCGCCGGACGGGGATCTGCTCGCTGAGGCGCAGGCGGGTGACGGCGAGGCGTTCGGGCCGCTGCGCGGGGAGCTGCGCGCCCACTGCTACCGGATGCTCGATTCGCTGCACGACGCCGAGGACGCCGTCCAGGACACCTTGGACCGGGCCTGGCGGAACGCCCTGCAACGGGCCCGCGCGGTCCTTGCCGGCCTGTTGCCCGAACAGGCCCAGCAACAGACCCTGGGCGCGCTCGGCGACACGGGGCAGCGGGAGCTGGCCCGCGGTACGCGGCCGCCTGGGAGGCCGGTGACGTCGAGGCCGTCGTGGCGATGTTGACCGACGACGCCCGGTACTCGAGGCCGCGCCTGCGGGTCTGGTACGAGGGCCGGTCAGCGATCCGTGGTTTCCTCGTCGAGGTAATGGGCTCGTACCGCTGGCGTTTCTGCCGGGTTGGGCCAACGGGCAGCTGGCGTTCGGCACGTACCGCTGGGACGACGCCCAGGGCGTCTACCTGCCGGCGGGTCTGGACCTGCTCACGGTGCGCGGCGCCCGGATCGCCGAGGTGGTCTCGTTCCTCGACGCCGCGTTCCCACTGGTGGCTGGTCCACCAGCACCTGTCCCATCCGTACGACGCGGCAACCGGCGCGACCCGGACCGACCTGCGTCCCTGAGCGGGACCGGCCGGTCCGGGCACCTCGGCGCCGGGGTTATCCCTGGGTGATGGTGACGTCGTCGACGGCGGCCTCGACCAGGCTTGCGGTGCCCGCGTCGGCGGCTTCGACGAGGATCCGTACGCTCTGGCCGGCGTAACTGCTCAGGCTCCAACTGCCTGACGTCCAGGCGGCGTTGCGGTTGGTGGCGCTGGCCAACTGGGTTAACAGGGCGGTGGTGCCGCCGTTGTGGACCACGGAGACCCGGAAGAAGTCCGCGCTTGTGGCGTTGCTGCCGTGGGCGAGATACCAGGACAGCTTCAGGGTGAGCGGGCCGGTGGCGGGCAGGGTGATGGCGGGTGAGCGGACGCTGGTCGTACCGCCGTCGATGTCGTGGTCGCCGGCGGAGGTGCCGGCGAGCCTGCCGGTGACCAGGTCGTTCGTGCCGGAGAGGGCGGTGAGTTGCTTGGCGCCGCTGGAGTTGGTGGCCTGCGGCACGCCGCGCTCCCAGAGGCCGCTGGTGGCGGTGTCGGTGCCGGCGGGGTTGGTGGTCCAGCCGGTGGCGGTCTCGAAGGTGTCCGACCAGACCGTCGTCGCCGGGGTGCCGGCAGCCAGGGTCCAGAGGGCGTACGCGGCGGCGTCGCCGGCCCGGTTGAGCACGGTGTCGGAGATGTTGCTCGGGTACGTGTCGCAGGACCGGTGGTAGCAGGGGTCGAAGGCGCTCTGGGTGCCGCCCCACTTGGTCACCTGCGCGGCGGTCTTCACCCGGGACGCACCCGCCGCCACCCCTGAGGTCTGCACGCCGATGGAGTTGAAGGGGGCGTCGTCGGAGCGTCCGGCGCCTTCGGTGTTCTCCTCGGTCGGTACGCCGATGGAGTCGTAGTACGCCTTCAACGTCTGGCCGGGCACGGAGGTGATCCGGTTGATGAAGTAGCCGCCGTTGACGGAGCCGACCATGTCGAAGTTGAAGTACGCCTTGATCTTCGCCCGTTCCGTGCTGGACAGGGTGTTGGCGTAGAACCGCGACCCGTTGAGGCCCTGCTCCTCGTCGGTCCAGAAGGCGAACCGGACCCTGCTGGTCAGGCTCGGGTTGGTCGCCGCGAGGGTCAGGGCGATCTCCAGCAGGGTCGCCGACCCGGAGGCGTTGTCGTTGATGCCGGGACCGGCCGACACCCCGTCCAGGTGTGCGCCGAACATGTAGATGCTGTTCGGGTCCCCACCGCCCGGCCAGTCGGCGATCACGTTCGGGCCGGCGCCGCTGGTGCAGCCGGAGGTGCAGTTCTGCCGGGTCACGGTGAATCCGGCGGCGACCAGCTTGTTGTACACGTAGGTCACCGAGGCGGTGTAGCCGGCGCTTGTGGCGCGCCGGTTGCCGCCGTTGCTTGTCGCGATCGACTGGAACTGCTGAAGATGCGCCTTCGTGTTGGTCAGGGAGATGTCAGGTGCCGCCATCGCGGACACCACCGAAGCGGTCGCCGGGGCGGGGGCGGCGGGGGCGGTCGTCGGCACGGCGACCACGGCGACGACGGTCAGGGCCAGGGCCGTGCAGGCACGCAACACCGGAGGTACTCGCAACGTCTTCTCCTGCCGGATAAGGAACGCCGGAGACACCGGCAGCCGCAGATTAGGACGGTGCGGAGATTGGCGTAAACACATCGCGCTATACCGCTTTGTCCATAGCGTGACGAGTTGGCCCCGGCCGAGTGCGCGCACCTGCTCGGGGTGGTCAGCCCGCAGGTCTGCGCGAAGCGCTCAGTCCCACCAGAACGCCCAGGTCGGCGCGTCGACGAGACGCTCGGCGTAGGCGGCGACAGTGTACGGACGCTGCCCCTGCAGAATGTTGTCCGGGCAGAACGCGAAGTGTTCGGCGGCGATGGGCAGCGCCTCGTCGATTGTGCTCGGCGGTGCGGCGACACTGAGGTACAGCTCGGCGAAGCCGGCCCCGATCACCCGTACCCCGAAACGGTCCTCCCAGCTGCGCAGCACCGCGCACAACTCGGCGACACCGATGTGGTTGATCGCACCGTGCCAACCGACGGCCGCCAGCACCTCGCTGCTGCGCTGCGCGGGCACCAGGCCGAGATGCGCCTCGGACAGGGCCTGCGACAGCTGCTCGGCCCAGTGGTCGGCGTGCTCGCGCACCGCGACCCGGGGCGGCAGCGCCGGGGCCAGACCCGGCCAGGCCCGACCGTACGGGGCGACGAGCGGATCGTCGTCGGCCGCCGGCGGCGAGTCGTCGCCGTCGCCGGTCTGGTTGGCCCACCGGCCGGCGAGCACCCGCTCGGCGTCGTGCTGGTCGGGAGTGGAGGTCGCGGGCCAGAGCTCACCGCCTTGCCAGGGGCGGGACATGTCACCGCCGAGGCCGTCCAGCAGCAACGGCCACAGCCCGGAGCTTTCATGTGCCGCGTGCAGGCGCGACCACAAGCCCGCCGGTGCCGGCTCCTCGCTCATCCACAACACCGGTCGGTCGTCGGCGCCTTCGCTGCCGCATACCGTCTGGCCGGGCGGCAGTGGCACGGCGAGCGTTCGCGGAGCACCGTCCGGGAACAGTTCCAGCAGGTCGGCGGGCATATCGTTCAACTGCGACGTCACGAGGCGTGAGAGTAACGGTCGGGGCTGACGTTTTCCGCGCTCCGCGCGGCAGCACTTCGACCTTTCCGCGCTCCACGTGGCAGCAGCTCGACGAAAACCGGTTGCCCGCACCGACGGGCTGCGCCAGGGTGGGCGCATGACGTACTGACGGATCGCACCCCGCCGCGCCGAGACGCCTCCGCGCGCCCCCTCGTGCCCTCACCCACCGTCCGTGCCTCCGCTTTCTCCTCGGGAGAGAACTCCTTGTCCGAGCTTCACCTGCGGCAGTCGACGCTGCCCGCGTCCGGCCCCGCCACGATCAGCGTCTTCGCCTCGCCCACCAGTTGGATCGAGTCCGACGCCCACACCCAGTGCCGACAGGTCGCCGCCCTCGACGGCATGATCCACGTCGCCGCCATGCCCGATCTGCATCCGGGCAAGGGCGCCCCGATCGGGGCGGCGATGACGTCCCGCCTGCTGTACCCGTTCCTCGTCGGGTCCGACATCGGCTGCGGCATCGCGGTGTTCCCGATCCGGCTCAAGCGACCCGTACCGGAGAAGCTGGCCGCGCGGTTCCCCGACCTGGACCGGCCGCTGCATCCCGAACACGACCCCGACGACCCGGCCTGGACGGTGGTGACCGGTGAGATACCCGCCGGCCACGTCGAGGGTCTCGGCACGGTGGGCCGGGGCAACCACTTCGTCGAGTTGGCGCGGATCGGCGCGGTGCTCGACCCGGCCCACGCTGGTCGTCTCGGGTTGGCCGCCGGTGACCTGGTGCTCGTCGTGCACACCGGTTCCCGAGGGTTGGGCGAGCGGATTCTGCGCGAGCACACCGAACGACACGGCGCCGGCCCGGCCCCGGATCCGGGGGCGTACCTGGCTCGGCACGACGAGGCCGTGCGGTGGGGTGCGCTGAACCGTCGGCTGTTGGCCGCCCGGGTCGCGTACGCGCTGGGCGGCGCGCCGACCGAGCCGATCGTGGACCAGTGCCACAACCTGGTCGAGGTACGGGACGGCAGCTACCTGCACCGCAAGGGCGCGGCACCGGGTGACGGCCGGGACGTGCTGATCGCCGGCACCCGGGGCACCCCGTCCTACCTGGTGGCCGCGCACGCCGGCCCGGAGGCGAACTACTCGGTGGCGCACGGTGCGGGACGGAAGATGTCCCGGGCCGACGCGCTGCGCCGGGGGCGGGCCAAGCACACGGTCGAGGAGCTTCGGCGTACGCCGGTGGGCTCGCTTGTGGTGTGCGGCGACCGCCAGTTGCTCTTCGAGGAGGCGCCGGGGGCGTACAAACGCATCGAGCAGGTGATCGGGGACCTGGTCGAACACCGGATGGCCACCCCGATCGCGACCACTGTTCCGCTTGTCACGTACAAGACGGCCGACCTTGCGGTCGGGTCGCGGCGCGACGAACGACGTCGGCGGGGCCGGCGATGACGGTACGCCTGCTGTTGTCGGCCGGACGCGGCCCGCAGGAATGCGCCTGGGCGCTGGCCCACCTGCTGCGACGTCTCGAAGCCGACGCCGTACGGCAGCGGCTGCGGGTGCAGCGCATCGACACGGTCGCCGGTGACCGGCCCGGCACCTACCGCTCGGTCCTGGTGGAGGTCGGCGGCGCTGGTGTCGAGGCGTTCGCCGTCTCCTGGACCGGCACGTTGTGCTGGCAGGCACCCAGCCCGTACCGGGCCGGGGTCGGTCGGAAGAACTGGTACGTGACCGCGCGCTGCGGTTGCTGCGGCAGCGACTCGCGGACCGCGACGAGGCGGCGGCACGCGATGCCACCACCGCGCGGTGGCAGCTGCACGACCGGCTGGTCCGCGGTGACCCGGTCCGGGTCGAACGCCCGTAGTCACCCGGCGCCGCCCCAGGCGGCGTCGACCAGGGCGGGCAGCACCCGGGCCGCCGGGCCACGCAGGTTGATGTCGGACACCTGGTCCAGCGGCGTCGGTTCCGGATTGACCTGGATCACCGTGGCGCCGGAGCGGGCCGCGACGTGCGGTATCTCCGCGGCCGGGTAGACCAGGCCGGAGGTGCCGACGGTCAGCAGTACGTCGCAGGAGGCGGCGGCCTCGGCGGCGGCTTCCAGGGCTGGCTGCGGCAATGCCTCCCCGAACCACACCACGCCCGGCCGGATCGGCGCGGAACAGCGGTCGCAGCGCGGCGGCGGCAGTCGGCGTCCCTCGGCCGGCTCGTCCGGGTCGGGTGTCGGTGCCGGGTGGGCGCAGGCGGAGCAGCGGGGCGCGAACAGGCTGCCGTGCAGGTGCAGCGGGTCGGTGGAGCCGGCCCGCTCGTGCAGGTCGTCCACGTTCTGCGTGATCAGCACGGCGTGCGGGGCGTGGGCCTCGATCGCCGCGACGGCCAGGTGCCCCGGGTGCGGTCGGGCCCGCGCGACGACGGCGCGTCGCCACTCGTACCAGCCCCAGACGAGGGCCGGGTCGGCGTCGAATGCCGCCGGGGTGGCCAACTGCTGGGCGTCGTAGCGCTGCCACAGGCCGGTGAGCGCGTCGCGGAAGGTCGGCACACCGCTCTCGGCGGACATGCCCGCGCCGGTGAAGACCACCACTCGCCGGGCCTGGCCGAGCAGCTTCGCGGCCTGCGTCGGTCCCGGTTCGGTCATCCGTCGAGACTATCGGCGCTGGGGTCGCTCGCCGCGCTCGCCTACAGTGTCGGATCACCCTGTCGCGATGCGGCGACACGACGATCGGGAGGGCTGTTGCGCCGGATTCGTGCGATCGAGTCGCACCACTGGTTGCTGCTCTCGTACGTCACGGTCCTCTTCGGGTGCGCGATCTGGATGGCCGTCCTCGCGGTCGACTCGTTCCGGGCGACGCACGGCGGGGTGGCCGGTGCGGTGACAGTCGAGGACTGCGTGTACGCCGACACTGAGGACGGGCCCGAGTGGACCTGTTCCGGGCCGTTCGTCTCCACCGACGGCGCTGTCCGCATCGACGCGGTGAAGCTCAAGCCCCGCTACGGCGAGCCCTTCGAGGACGGCGCGACGGTGCCGGGCCGGGTCAGCAGCTCTTCGGCGGGCACTCTGCACACCGACGACCGGGCGTGGATGTGGGCAACCGGCCTCATGGTCCTGTTCCTCGGGACCGGCCTGTACCACCTGCGCTCCGAACTGCGAACCGAACCCGAGGTGGCGACGCCGCCGGTCGATCCCGAGCTGGCGGCGATCTCCGCACGGGCGCGTGCGTTCCTCACCGAGTGGGAGCACGTCTTCGCGCCGTCGACCCCGGTGGCCGCAGCACCTGCGCCGGTGCCGGCCGTCAACGCACCGAAGCGGGCGAACCTCGCGGTCGGGAAGGTCCTGGCCGGCTGGCTGCTGCTGGTGCTGACCATCGTCGGCACGGTGTGGCACCTGATGGAGTGGGAGCGCCAGGAGCTGGAGTCGTTGACCGGGCAGGCCCTGGGCACGGTCACCGGGGCTCGGCTCGGCGCGGAGAATCGGATCGAGGTCGCCTACCCCGACACCACCGGAGCCGAGTGGCGGGTGCGGTGGAAGCCCGTGGACCCGGACAGCTACCGGGAGGGCGGCCAGGTGCCGGTACGGTACGACCCGACTCAGCCGTACGAGGTGATGCCGGCCTATCCCGAGTTCTTCGAGATCGAACCACGAGGGCGTACGGTGCTCGTGGAACTGGTGCTGCTGCCCGGGTACGTGTTGGCCTGGGCGTGGATGTGGCGGCTCGGACGCTGGCTGCTCGGCGCGTGGCGTCGTGGTCGACCGGCCGAGGCGTGGGTCCTGGTGGCGGAACTGCACTGGGGCACCGAGCCGACATCGTTCTGGCTCGAACTACGCGACGCCGACCGGATCTGGTACCAGCGGATCGTCTGGGATCGCCGGCTGGTGCGCCTGCTGGCCGGCGGTGCGCAGCTGCCGCTGAGCGTCGAGCTGCGCCGCTGCCCGGGGTTGCGGCGCATGTACCTGGTCGACGTGCCCGGGGTGGGGCGGCTCTGGCCGGCGAGCACCGCCCGTGCCCGACCGCCCCGCAACTACCATCTGCGCCCGGTCGAGCTGCACCTGTTCGGCCACGCCGAGTCGACAGGCAGACACCTGGCGATTCTGCTGGCGTTGACCGTCCTGGTCGGAGGCGGTTGGCTGCTGGCCGGTCCGGCCACCGCCGCCTACCTGCTGGCGCTGATCGGCGGCTACCAGCTGTGGGGTGGTGGCGCACCCTGGCGCGGCTTCTACGCCCTGCGCCGTTGACGTCGGTGGCCGACCGGTTCAGTCGGCCAGGATCTGCTCGCGCAGGATGTCGGCGTGCCCGCAGTGCTGGGCCAGCTCCCGCAGCACGTGCAGGTACACCCAGCGCAACGGCAGCGGGCCGCGCCGGTTGCCGTACAGCAGGTCGTCGAGGTCGAGCGGCGCGGTGGCCCGGCGGGACTGCTCACAGGCCTGCCGGTGTCTGCGTTGGACCTCGGCGATGGTGTCGGTGTCGGTGAGGACGAAGGACTCGTCCGCTGTCGCGGGCATGCCGATCTCGTCGCGCGAGCGGCAGGTGATCGCCTCGTCGAACCATGCCTGTTCGACGAAGGTCGCGTGTTTCACCAGACCCAGCAGGGTGGTCCGGGACGGCACCAGCGAGCGGCGGGCCTGCTCCTCGGTGAGCCCGTCCAGGCAGCTGTTCAGTGCGGCGCGGTGCTCATCGAGGAAGACCTCGAACTGCGGCCGGATCGGCTGGTCGCGCACGTCGTCGACGGAGTTCGTCGGCAGGAAGGACATGTGGTCAGCATCCCAAGCGCACCCGCCGGCGGCAACGGACCGCGCCGAAGCGGGCGGCGACCGCTACGCCGCAACGGCGGGAGGCCGCCGTTGCGGCGTGACGGGGCCGGTCACGGTCAGGCCGGTAGGCGCCAGACCTGGTTGGCCCCGCCGAAGCAGTCCCAGATCTGCAGCCGGGTGCCGTCGGCGGAGCTGTTGCCGGTGGCGTCGAGGCAGCGGTTCGACGCCGGGTTGCGCAGCGTGCCGTTGGACTGGGCCTGCCAGACCTGCGCGCCGGTGCCGTTGCAGTCCCACAGCTGGATCGGGGTGCCGTTGGCGGTGCCGGCGCTTGTGATGTCCAGGCACTTGCCGAGGGCTCGCAGGGTGCCGTCGCCGCCCACGGTCCACCGCTGCGCGTTGGTGCCGTTGCAGGTGTAGAGCTGGACGGCGGTGCCGTTGGCGGTGCTCGCGGCGGCGACGTCCACACACTTGCCGGCGATGCCGGTGATCTGGCCGGTACGGCCGGACGGCGTACCACCCATGACGGTGTCGTAGATCGCGCTGACCAGCGAGGTCGCGCCGCTGGTGTCCTGGGTGAGTTCCCAGTTCATCATGCCGCCGGCATTGGCCAGCGCCCACTGGGTCTTGCGCTTGACGGTGGGGATGCCGTTGTAGCACTGCTGAACGCCGCCGACGCTTGTGCAGTCCCGGTTGGCGTTGGCCGGGTCCATGCCGACCAGTTGGGTGTACGTGTAGTAGCCGGGTCGGCTGTAGAACGGCACGCCGAGCACCGCCTTGCCGGCCGGCAGGCCGCGGGCCTTCCACCCGTTCACCGCGTTGATCGACCAGTCGTAGTTGGCGTGTGGGCTGCCGCCGTCGTACGCCATGATGTTGAGGAAGTCGACGTGGTTGAAGACCGACGTCGGCACCCCGTCGCGGTAGTACCCCTCGGCGACCACGGCGGCGGTGAGCAGCTTGCCCTGCGGGCGCAACGCGTTGCTGAGTTGCTGCATGAGCAGGCCGTAGTTGGTGGCCGAGGTGCCCGGGTCCGGGTACTCCCAGTCCATGTCGACGCCGTCGAGGCCGTACTGGTTGACGAAGCTGACGACGCTGTTGACGAACGTGGTGCGGGTGCCGGCGTTGGCGGCCAGGGCCTCGAAGGCGGAGTCGTCGCCGTCGTTCCAGCCGCCGATGGCGATGGAGACCTTGACGTTGTTGG
The DNA here is from genome assembly GCF_016863515.1 of Micromonospora gifhornensis. GTDB lineage: Bacteria > Actinomycetota > Actinomycetes > Mycobacteriales > Micromonosporaceae > Micromonospora > Micromonospora gifhornensis. The sequence goes on along the minus strand of NZ_BOPA01000018.1, from coordinate 253,315 downwards.
CCCGGCCCAGTGACACCAGCGAGGACAGTTTGCTGGGGTTCTCCACCGGTCGCAGGGTGCCGTTGCTGTTGGGCAGCACGAACGCGTAGTTGATGTGGGTGAGCTTGCCGTACTGGACCGTGTTGACGTTGCCGGTCCACGACGGCATGTAGCCGACGCTCTTGAAGTTGTTAGGCAGGATGACGGCCTGCGCGGCGGTCGGGGTGACGGCGAGGGTCGCGGCGGCGGTGACCAGGGCGAGCAGGCCGGTGGTCAGTGCCGAGCGGGGCCGCAGACGTGGTGAGGACATCGAGGGCCTTCCCGGGGCAGAGGGCGACACCGTGTCGTCCCGGCCGACGCCGATGACAGCGCCGGGCCGGGACGTACGGATGTGCAGGGTCGGTTACCTCGAGGCAGCCAAATCTTAAAGAGTGTTAACGGTTTTGGTCAACGATGCTTCTCGATACGAGGTGAGCCGTTGCGGGTGGGCGCTGGTCAGCCACGCAGCAGCGGCAGCACCCGCTGACCGAGCAGGTCGATCCCGCTACGCGGGGTGAGCCCGTGCGGGGTGCCGAACTCGACCCGACTCGCCCCCGCGTCGAAGACCGCGGCGGCCTGCGTGGCGACCTGTTCGGGGGTGCCGGAGAAGGCGAACAGGTCGAGCAGGTCGTCGCCGATCAGGGCACCGGCCGCGTCGTCTTCCCGGCGGGCCACGTGCTCCTTGATCCGAGCGAGCAGGCCCGGATCGACCTCGACCGTCGGGTCGAGAGCGGCGACGACCGCGAGATACATCGCCACCTCGGTACGGGCCACCCGCCGGGCCAACTCCCCGTCGGTGTCCACGACCGTCACCGCGCCCAGCACCACGCCGGTGTCGTGGCCCCCCGCCTCGTCGAGCCAGGCGCGCATCGTCTTGGCCATCGCCGGGTTCGCCGAGCCACCGACCTTGACCTCGGCGGCGTACCCGGCGGCGGAGCGGGCTGTCTGCTGTCCCCAGGTGCCGACCAGCACCGGCACGTCCGGCCGGGCCGGGGTGTAGCGCAGGCTGGTGCCCGGCGCCACTGTGAACTCCCGGCCCTCGAAGCCGCTGTCGTCGCCGCCGAGCAGCCGCCGGACGATCTGCACCGTCTCGGCGATACGGCGCAGCGGCCGGGCCTGGGCCACGCCGATCTCCTGGAGCCAGGTGCCACGGGCCAGGCCCAGGTACGCCCGGCCGTGCGAGGCCAGGTCGAGGGCGGCGACCTGCCCGGCGACCTCCACCGGATGCAGGGTGAACGGGTTGAGGCAGGCCGCGCCGAGCCGGATCCGACGGGTGTGCCGGGCGGCCACCAGCAGCGGGAAGATCGGCGGCTGGTACATCAGGTCACCGAAGACCGACAGCACGTCGAAGCCGTACCGTTCGGTCAACTCGGCCAGTTCGGCGTACTCGTCGGCGGACTTGTCCGATTGCAGGCCGATGCCGACCAGGCGGTCGCCGGTCACGTCAACTCCTCGGTGGGGATCTGCCGCAGGGCAGTGCGTTCGATGCGCATGATGACCCGCTCCTCGGGGTCCGGGCAGGCCACGTGGCTGTCCCGGGCCATCCAGTCCCCCTCGGCCAGGGCCCGCTGCTTGGCCGGCAGCAGCGGCAGGCACGCGGCCAGCGCGTACATGCAGAAGTGCTGGCCGGCGGGGATGCTCAGCCGGCAGGACTCGGTCAGGTCGATCTGGTCACCCACCTTCATGCCGCACACCGAGCGGCCCTCGATCCGCTCGACCACGACCCGCAGGTCGTACACCTCGGTGGTGGCTCCGTCGGTGGTGGGTTCGTCGGTGGTGGTGGGTTCGTCGGTGCTCATCGGACTGCCTCCGCGTGGTGGTGCACGATGCGCCAGCCGGTCTCGTCGCGGCGCAGGACGTCGGTGACCCGGAAGCAGACGTCCGGGCGGTCGTCGCCGAAGCGGGCCCGCAGCACGTAGCGGACCAGGCCGGTGTCGCCCCAGCTCTCGGCGCGTACCTGCTCCGGGGCCACGCTGACCGGGGCCGGGCCGGTCGCGGCGGCGGCCCGGGTGTCGCGCAGCGCGTCCAGGGCGGCCAGGCCGGTCAGCAGGTCGTCCGCGTCGGACTCCCAGATGGTCAGGTCGGGGTGCAGGTGGGCGTCGAACGCCGACCGGTCGCCCAACGACCGGTACATGTCGCTGATGGTGGTGCTGAGTTCGTCGATGCTCATCGGGTCACTTCCGGTGCTCAGGTCGGGGGTGGCAGGGCCTCGGCGAGGCGGGCGCGTAGCGGGTCCAGGCCCATCGGCCCGAGCGCCAACGCGGTGTGGTGGAACCGTTTGCGGTCGAATGCGGCGCCGGCGCGTCGTTCGGCGTCGCGGCGGGTCTGCTGCCACAGCCGGGCGCCGACCTTGAACGCCAGGGCCTGCGCCGGCCAGCCGAGGTACCTGTCGACCTCGAAGCGGGCGGTCGCGGCGTCCAGCCCGGCGACCCGGGTGAGCAGCTCCACGGCCACGGCCGGGGTCCAACGGTCGGCGTCGGTGAACCCGGTGCCGGCCGGGATCGGCAGGTCGAGGTGCAGGCCGAGGTCGATGACGACGCGGGCGGCCCGCCACATCTGCCCGTCGAGCATGCCGAGGCGTTCACCGGGGCCGGCGTAGAGGCCGATCTCGTCGGCGAGACGTTCGGCGTAGTGGGCCCAGCCTTCGGCGTACCCGTGCACGTGGCACAGGTGGCGCTGCCAGGGGTGCAGCTCGGCGGTGGTCAGGGTGACGGCGTGTTGCAGGTGGTGGCCGGGCAGCCCTTCGTGGCAGAGCGTCCCGACGTGCCGCCACACCGGCACGCTCGACTCCCCCGGCGGCACCGACCACCAGATCCCGCCCGGGCGGGTCAGGTTCGCGTCCGGCGGGGTGTAGTACATGACGCCGGAGGCGGCGGGGCTGATCCGGCACTCGACATGACGGGTGGCCGCCGGGATGTCGAAGTGGACGCCGTCGAGCTGGTCGGTGAGCAGGGCGGTGCGTTTGCGCAGCCACTGTTCCAGGACGGGACCGACCGGCACCCGCCCGGCGGGGTCGGCGTCCAGCGCAGCCCGGGCGCTCGCCGGGTCCGGGTGGCCGCAGTCGGCCGCCGCGGCGTGCAGTTCGGCGTCGGTACGGACCAGCTCCGCCCAGCCGTACGCGTACAGCTCGTCGAGGTCGACGTCGGCGCCGAGGAAGGCGCGGGAGGTGACCTCGTACAGTTCGCGTCCGACACCGTCCACTTCGGAGGCGGCGGGGGCCAGTTCGGTGCGCAGGAACGTGGCGAACGCGTCGGTGGCGGCGGTGGCGCGCCGGGCTCCTTCGGTCAGCCGGTCGGCGAGCGGGCCACCGGGACAGCCGGCGACGAGCCGGCCGTAGAAGTCACCGGCGGTCCAGCTCTGGCACTGCTCGGCGACGACGAGCACCTGCCGCCGGGCGACCAGGTGGCCGCGCTGCGCGGATCGGCGCAGCGTCGCGGCGTACTGGTCGAGGGTGTCGGGCAGCCGGTGCAGGTGCTCGGCGACGGCGGCCCAGTCGTCGGCGGTCTGCCGGGGCAGGTTGTCGAAGACCTGCCGGGCCAGGTGGACCGGGGTGGCCAGCGGGGCGAGCAGCCGGGTGGTGAACCCGGCGTCGTACAGCGCGACCTCGCTGGCCAGCCGCTCGGCCAGGGCGCCGGCGAGGGCACGCTGCGCCGGGCCGTCGGCGGTGGCCGAGGCGACCGCGGCCGCGGTCTGCCGGGCCAGGGCCGCGCGGGCGTCGAACGCCTCCGGGGACAGGTCCGCCAGCTGCGAGTCGGGGGTACGCCCGGCCGCCTCGGCGGCCTGCGGGTCGAGGTCGGCGAGCGCGGCGAGGTAGTCGTCGGCGACCCTGATCACGGTCATCGTCGGGCCCGGGTCCGGCCGTGGTCGTCGCGGTAGACGACGCCGCCCTTCATCACCACGTGCAGGGTCCGCAGGGCGGAGACCGACCGGGTCGGGTCGTCGCGCAGCACCAGCAGGTCGGCGTGCTTGCCGGCGGTGATGCTGCCCAGCCTGTCGTCGGCGTCGAGCCACTCGGCAGGGCGGATGGTGGCGGCCTTCAGCGCGTCGGCGACGGGCATCCCGGCGTCCACCATGAACTCCAACTCCCGCACGGTGGCGGTGGTCTCGTCGTAGCCGGCGTGCGGCGGCATGTCGCTGCCCAACGCGATCGGCACGCCGTTGCGGATGGCGTGCTGCAGGCTCTCCCAGTGTCGGGGGCCGGCGCCGAGGGCGCGTTCCATCAGCCAGCCGGGCACCCCGGAGTCGCGGAAGAACTGTTCGCAGCGGCTGACCACGATGGTCGGGACGTACCAGACGCCCCGTTCGGCCATCAGCCGGGTGACCTCGTCGGTCAGCTCGTAGCCGTGCTCGACGCAGTCCAGACCCAGTTCCACCGCCCGGCGTACGGTGTCGGCCGGGCCGGCGTGCGCGGTGACCTTGCGTCCCCAGTCGTGGGCGACCCGGATGACGGCGGCCATCTCGTCGTCGAGCAGTTGCGGGGTGTCGATCGCCTCGTACTGGCCGGCGATGCCGCCGGAGATGCACACCTTGATCAGGTCGGCGCCGGCCCGGATCTGGGCCCGGGTGAGCTGCCGGAACCCGTCGGCGCCGTCGGCTTCCAGGGCGTCGGCCTCCCAGCCGTGGCCCCCGGTGCAGCACAGCGCGTGCCCAGCGGTGAAGATCCGGGGTCCGTCCACCGCGCCGGCCTCGATGCCCTTGCGCAGCGCGAAGTCGGCGTAGCGGCCCTCGCCGACCAGCCGGGCGGTGGTGACCCCGGCGTGCAGGGTGCGCCGGGCCGAGTCGGCCATCAGCAGCACCAGTTCGGCCAGGTTGGACCGGTGCACCTCGTCGGCGAGGTGGCCGGGCAGTCCGAGGGAGAGGTGCACGTGCATGTTCGTCAGTCCGGGCATCACCACGTCGCCGCCCAGGTCGACCACCGGGACGTCACCGGCCTCGGCGAGCACGTCGTCGACCGGCCCGACGGCGCGGATCATGCCGTCGGCGCCGATCCAGATGCCCTGGTCGGCCTGGAGGTGGTCGGCGACGCCGTCGTAGAGGGAGAGGTTGACCAGGACCTGTTCGGTGGCGCGATGCATGTCGACGTCCTCAGTGGGAGGCCACGGCGGCCGAGGCCGTGGCGGGGTCGTTGAGCCAGCAGGCGGCGCTGCGTCCGCCGAGGTCGAGGGTGGGTGGCTGGTCGCCGCAGGGGGCGAAGGCGTGGGCGCAGCGGGGCCGGAACCGGCAGCCGGTGGGGGCGTTGGCCGGGTCGGGCACCTCCCCGGCGAGGGTGGCGGGCAGCCGTGGGGTGGGGCCGATCTGCGGTACCGCGTCGATGAGCGCCCGGGTGTAGGGGTGACGCGGGTCGCGCCACAGCTCGCGGGTGGGTGCGGTCTCCACGATCCGGCCCAGGTACATCACGGCGGTGACGTCGGCGATCTCGTGGACCAGGGCGAGGTCGTGGGAGATGAACAGCATGCCCATGTCGAGTTCCCGGACCAGCCCGACGAGCAGGTTGACCACCTGGGCCTGCGAGGAGGCGTCCAGGGCGGTGACCGGCTCGTCCGCGATGATCATGCGGGGTTGTGGGGCGAGGGCGCGGGCGATGGCCAGCCGCTGCCGTTGACCGCCGGAGAACTGGTGCGGGTAGCGGTCGGCGGCCTCGGCGGGCATGCCGACCCGGTCGAGCAGTTCGACCACCCGGGCGTTGCGGGCCGCGCCGGTGACCGTCGCCGGTACGCCGTCGAGCAGTTGGGCGCCGATGGTGCGCCGGGGGTTGAGCGAGGCGTACGGGTTCTGGAAGACCATCTGCAGACCGATCTCGGTCTCCGGTCGACGTCGCCAGCCCAGCGGGGTGATCGGGCGGCCGGCGAAGCTGACCTCACCGGCGCTCGGCGGGGTCAGTCCGACGGCGACCCGGGCCAGCGAGGACTTGCCGCAGCCGGACTCGCCGACCAGGCCGACGATCTGGCCGGGTGCCACGTCCAGGCTGACCCCGGCGACCGCGCGGACCCGACCGTTGCCCCGGGAGCGGTACTCGACCTGCACGTCGCTGATCCGCAGCAGACTGCTCATCGGGCTGCCACCTCCAGGTGTGGACGGACCACGCAGGCCACCGACCGGTGCTCACCGGCCGGGGTCAGCGGCGGCGGGCTGGTGCCGCAGGCCGGTTCGGCGTACCCGCAGCGGGGTTGGAACGGGCAGCCCGGCGGCGCCTGGCCCGGCGCTGGTGGGCCGCCGGGGATCGGCCGCAGCGTGCCGACGGCCTGGGTGCCGTGCGGGCGGGCGCCGAGCAGCGCGGCGGTGTACGGGTGGGTGGGTGCGGTGAGCAGTTCCCCGGTCGGTCCGGTCTCCACCACCCGCCCGGCGTAGAACACGTAGCCCCGGGTGGTCAACGCGCTGAGCACGCCGAGGTCGTGGGTGATGAACGCGACGGCCAGGCCGGTCTCGGCGCGCAACCGGTCCAGCAGGGCGAGGATGCCGGCCTGCACGGTGACGTCGAGGGCGGTGGTGGGTTCGTCGGCGATCAGCAGCCGGGGGCGGGCGGCCAGGGCGATGGCGATGGCCGCGCGTTGACGCATGCCGCCGGAGAACTGGTGCGGGTAGGAGCGCAGGGCCCGTTCCGGGTCGGGGATGCGTACCTGGTCGAGCAGTTCCACCGCCCGCCGGTTCGCGGCCCGGCGGTCCATCCGCAGGTGCACCCGCATGTGTTCGGTGAGTTGGCGGCCGATGGTGAGCATCGGGTGCAGGGCGGCGGTGGGGTCCTGGAAGACCATGGCGATGCCGGCGCCCCGGACCCGCTGCCAGCCGCGCTGGTCCAGGCCGAGCAGGTCGGTGCCGGCGAACCGGGCCGATCCGCTCACGGTGGCGCCGGGTGGCAGCAGGCCGAGCAGGGTCTGCGCGGTGAGGCTCTTGCCGCAGCCGCTCTCCCCCGCGATGCCTACCAGTTCACCCTCGTCCACGGTCAGCGACACGTCGTGCAGGATCGGCAGCGGGCCGCGCGGGCCGGGCAGGGTGACGGCGAGGGAGTCGACGTCGAGCAGCGGTGCCATCTCTAACGTCCCTTCGCGTAGCGGGGGTCGAGCCGGTCGCGCAGCGCGTCGCCGAGCACGTTGAACGCCATCACGACGGTGAGGATGGCCAGGCCGGGGAAGACGCTGACCCACCACATCGACAGGTCCTGGGAGCCGAGGGCGACCATCGAGCCCCATTCGGCGGCCGGTGGGCGGGGACCCAGGCCGAGGAAGGAGAGCGCGGCCAGCAGCAGCACCGCGTTGCCGAGTTCCAGGGTGGCCAGCACGATCGCCGGGCCGATGCTGTTGGGCAGCACGTCGCGGCGCAGCGCCTTGACCGGTCCGACGCCGAGCAGCCGGGCGGCGTTGAGGTAGTCGTCGCCGCGCATGCTGATCACGGCGCTGCGGATGACCCGGGCGTAGACCGGCCAGGAGACGATGACCAGCGCGAGGACGGCGTTGCGGGTGTTCGGGCCGAACGCGGCGGTGACCGCCATCGCGAGGATGATCTGCGGGAAGGCGAACACCAGGTCGGTCAGGCGCATCAGCGCCTCGTCGGCGAGCCGGCCGAGGTAGCCGGCGAGCAGTCCGAGCAGTCCACCGACCAGCAGGGCGAGCGAGACGATGGCCAGGGCCAGGGGGATGGACAGCCGGGCGCCGTGGATGACCCGGCTGAGGATGTCCCGGCCGAGGGAGTCGGTGCCGAACCAGTGCGCCGCCGACGGCGACGCGTACGCGTCAGGGCTCTGGGCGAGCGGGTCGTAGGGGGCGATCAGTGGGGCGAAGATGGCCACCAGCAGCCAGCCGCCGAGGATGACCAGGGCCGCCAGGGTGACCGGCTGCCGCCAGACCGGCCGGGTGCTGCCACCGCGTAGCCGGCCGAGCCAGCGGCGTCGGCTCAGCGCCCGGTCGACCTTCGGGTCCGGGGCCACCGGATCGGGTGCGATCGTGGTCATGACAGGCGGATCCTCGGGTCGATGAGCCCGTACAGCAGGTCGACGGTCAGGTTGACCAGCGTGTAGACGAGCGCCACGAAGAGGCTGACGCCGAGGATCGACGGCAGGTCCAGCGCGGTGGCGCTGCGGTAGGCGTACTGGCCGAGGCCGGGCCAGCCGAAGATGCTCTCCACCAGCACCGTGCCGGACAGCAGCGAGGCGAAGGCCAGGCCGGAGACGGTGACCACCGGGACCAGGCCGGCGCGCAGCAGGTGCCGGCGCAGCACCACCCGGGCCGGCAGACCCTTGGCGTACGCGGCGCGGATGTAGTCCTGCTGGAGCACTTCCAGCATGGCGGAGCGGACGAAGCGCACCAGCAGCGCCACGGTCAGCGAGGTCAGCACCAGCACCGGCAGGACCAGGTGCTGGGCGGCGTCCCAGGCGACATCCCACTGCCCGGCCAGCGCCGCGTCGACGGTGTACATGCCGGTGACCGTGGGCGGTGGGCTGAAGGCGGTGGAGAGCCGACCGCCGCTGGGGGCCAGGCCGAGTTTGTAGAAGAAGACGTAGAGCACGACGAGCGACAGCCAGAACGGCGGGGTGGACAGGCCCAGCAGGGCGCCGACGCGGACCAGCTGGTCGGTGAACCGGCCGTTGCGGACCGCGGCGAGCATGCCGATGCCGGTGCCGATCAGCAACGCCAGCACCATGGTGGGGATGGCCAGTTCCATTGTCGCCGGCACGTACCGGACCAGGTCGTCCAGGACAGAGCGGCCGGTCTGCTGGGAGATGCCCAGGTCGCCGGTGAGCAGGTTGCCCAGGTACTGGAAGTACTGCGCCCAGAGCGGCTGGTCCAGGCCCCACTTCTCCCGGAAGGCGGCCACCGTGGCCGGGTCGTTGAGCGCCTGGTCCGACAGGTTCGCCGTGACCGGGTCGCCGGGGACCACGTTTACCAGCGCGAACGTCACCACGGTGACGCCCAGCAGCAGACCGGCGGTGATCGTCAGCCGCTTGGCCAGGAAGACCAGCAACGGATGCGCGCGGCGCGGCCGGGGCCGGGACGCGGTCGTGGTGACCGCGCCCGGCTCCCCGTCGTGAACTGTCGTCATCTGTGCTGCCGGCTACTTCCGGCCGACCGCGGCGACGTCGACCTGCCAGCCGGCGGCGGTGTAGTCCGCGCCGGTCAGGTCGGCGGTCGCCACCACCGTGGAGGAGTTGCTGGCCAGCACGATGTACGGCGAGGACTGGTTCATCAGTCGCTGCCACTCCTGCATCGCGGTGGCCCGGGCGGCCAGGTCGAGGGTCTCGGTGACCTTCTTGCCGGCGGCCACGACCGCCGCGTCGGCCCGGTCCACGGTCCAGCCGGAGCGCAGCGCGGTCGGCTGTCCGGGGGCCATGTTGTTGATCAGCGAGTCGGCGACCGGGTAGTTCAGGCTCTGCGGGGTGAAGCCCATCGCCATCTTCCCGCCGCGCATCTCGTCCAGGAAGGTGGTCAGCGGCTGCGGGTTCAGCTCCAGGGTGATGCCGGCCTCGGCGACGTCGCCCTGCACCTTGGTGGCCACGGTGCCGAGGTCCACGCCCTTGTAGGTGATGGCCGGGTAGCTGAACTTGACCTTGGGGTTGGTCAGGCCCGCCTCGGCGAGCAGCGCCTTGGCCTTGGCCACGTCGCGGGTCGACGCCTCGCCCTCGGGCAGCGCGCCGGGGAAGGCGGGGGCGACCAGACCGGCGCCCGGTGCGGCGCCCTGCCCGTAGAGGGCGGCGATGCCCTGGTAGTCGATGGCGGCCCGCAGCGCCTGGTTGAACTTCACGTCGGCGGTCACCGCGGAGACGGCCGGGTCGGCGTTGAGGAACAGGAAGTAGACGGTGTCCTGCACGCCGGAGGTCTGCAGGGTGCTCGGCATGCCTTCGAGCAGCTTGCCGGAGATGTCCAGCGAGATCTCGTTGGCCTCGGCGCGCTGCATGGTCAGCTTCTGGGTCTGCACGTCCATGTTGCGCAGCACGACCCGGTCGAACTTCGGCTTGTCGCCCCAGTAGTCGGGGTTGGCCTCCAGCACCACCTGGGACTCCGGCTCGTACGACTTGAGCACGTACGGGCCGCTGCCGATGGAGTTGGTGTCGAGGTACTGCTGGGCGGTGTCGCCCTGGGCGGCGTCCTCGCCGTCCTTGGCGCCGTTCTCCTGGGCGACCTTGGAGTTGATCACGGCGGTGGAGGGCATGGAGAGCACCACCGGGACGTTGGGGTTGGCCGTCGCCGAGGTGACCACGACTGTGCTGTCGTCGGTCTTGCTGACGCTCAACTCGCTGACGGTGACCGCCGGGCTGGCCTTGATGTTCTTCAGCCGGTTGAGCGAGAAGACCACGTCGTCGGCGGTGAGCGGGCTGCCGTCGGAGAACTTCACACCCTGCCGCAGCTTGAAGGTGAAGGTCTTGGCGTCCGGCGAGACCTCGTACGACTCGGCCAGCGCGGGGACCGGCTTGCTCACGTCCGAGCCCTCGAAGGTGAGCAGGGTGTCGTAGAGGGCGTGCACCGCGGTGAGGCCGGTCGCCTCGTAGACGCGGCCGGGGTCGAGGGTCTTGAGCACGAACGAGGTGTTGACGGTGAGCGTGGTGGCGCCGCTGCCACCGCTCGCGTTTCCGCCGCCACCGCCGGCCGTGCAGGCGGCGGTGGAGATGATGGCCAGCGCCGTCAGAGCGGATGCTCCGACGCGAAGCCGGCGGGGGGACACCGACATTGCTGTTCCTACCTTCGTATGGGCGGTCCGCTTCCGCGTGGGCCGCGGGTTGTCGACGACCTGGGACGTGAACGCCGGTGTCTCCGGTCGCGATGTCTCGGGTTTTCAGGGGCGGCATTTCAGGGTTGGATGTAGCCCGGACTTGCTTCGTCCGGTTCATGCCTGGACGCGACGTGTCTACCAGTACCAAACAACGCCACAACTTGTTTGACCACCCTAAACAGGGCCGTGTAGCTTGGTCAAACAATTTCAGTCACACTGTTATCGGATCGAGGTTTAGATGCTCGGTGATCGGCTCCGCGATCTTCGGCAGCAGCACTCCATGACGCTGCGCCAGCTCGCCACAGCCGCCGACGTGTCCCCCGCGCTGCTCAGCCAGATCGAGAACGGCGCGACCGATCCGAGCCTGTCCACGCTGCGCAAACTGGCCCAGGTCTTCGACACCTCGATCGCCGAGCTGTTCTCCGAGCCCGAGGCGCCCGCGGTGCATCTGAGTCGCGCCGGCAACCGCAGCCGACTGACCGCGCCCCCCGGCCAGATCACCTACGAACGGCTCACCCCCGGGCGGGGCGACCTGGAGGTGCTGCAGGCCCACCTCGCGCCCGGCGACGCCAGCTCGGCCGAGCCCTGGGCCCACCCGTCGACCGAATGCGCCATCGTCATCACCGGCGAGGTCGTCGCCGAGATCGGCGGCGAGAAGCACGTGCTGGCCGCCGGCGAGGCGGTCACCTTCGACTCCCGGCTGGCCCACCTCTACCGCAACGCCAGCGACGAACCGGCCCACCTGATCATCGCGGTCACCCCACCCACCCCCTGAACACCAGGGGTACGCGTGGACCACCGGGCCGCCTAGCATCGGTGCACATGACCGATTCCGCCACCTTCGGCAACCCCGTCGTGCCCGGCTTCCACCCCGATCCCAGCGTGTGCCGGGTGGGCGAGGACTACTACCTGGTCTGTTCCAGCTTCGAGTACTTCCCCGGCGTACCGATCTTCCACAGTCGGGACCTGGTGAACTGGCGGCAGATCGGCAACGTGCTCGACCGCCCCAGCCAACTCGAACTGCCGCCGGACACGCACGCCTCCGCCGGCATCTACGCCCCGACCATCCGCCACCACGACGGCCGCTTCTACATGGTCACCACAAACGTCACCACCGGCCGCCACCTGCTGGTCACCGCCACCGACCCGGCCGGCCCGTGGTCGGAACCGGTCCACCTCGACGTGCCGCACATCGACCCGTCGCTGACCTGGGACGACAACGGGGACTGCTGGTTGACCGTGTCGGGGGTCGAGTCGTACCGGATCGATCCGGAGACCGGCACGGTGCTGGAGGGGCCGGTGCCGATGTGGTCGGGCACCGGCGGGCAGTACCCGGAGGCCCCGCACCTGTACCGGATCGGCGACTGGTGGTACCTGCTGGTCTCCGAGGGCGGCACGCACACCGGGCACGCCGTCTCGATCGCCCGGTCGCGCAGCATCCGGGGCCCGTTCGAGCCCGGCCCGGTCAACCCGTTCCTGACCCACCGCAGCACCGACCGGCTGGTGCAGGCCACCGGCCATGCCGACCTGGTGCAGGCCACCGACGGCAGTTGGTGGATGGTGCTGCTGGGCATCCGGGCCAAGGGCCAGTGGCCGCCGTACCACGTGCTCGGCCGGGAGACGTTCCTGGTGCCGGTGCGCTGGGAGGACGGCTGGCCGGTGGTGGACCCGGTCGAGGAGACGATGACCGCGCCGGCCGGCAGCCCGCCCGCCCTCGCCGCGGCACGCGACCCGGGCTCCTACCGGGACGACTTCGACGCCACCGACGCGCTCGCGCCGGAGTGGATCTCGCTGCGGGAGCGGCCGAAGGACAGCTGGTCGTTGACCGAGCGGCCCGGCTGGCTCACCCTGCACGCGGCCGGCACGACCCTGGACCGCTCCGGCGCCACCATGGTCGCCCGCCGGCAGCAGCACCACGACTGCCGGGCCGGCGTGCACGTCGACCCCGGCGCGGGACGGGCCGGGCTGACGTTGCGCATCGACGAGGCGCACCACTACGACATCGAGGTCGCCGACGGGCTGGTGCAGGTGATCGGCCGCGTCGGGCCGTTCCGGCAGGTCTTCGGCGAGCTGTCGGTGCCGGCCGGCCCGGTCACCCTGACCATCACCACCCGCACCGACGACCTGCTGCCGCCGACGGTGACCGCCGCCGACCAGGTGACGGCCCCCGGCGCCCCCTTCGGCGTACGCCCCGCCGCCTGCGACACGGTCAGCTTCGAGGTGCTGACCGACGACGGGCCGGTGGTGCTGGCCGAACTCGACGGACGGTACCTGTCCACCGAGGTCGCCGCCGGTTTCACCGGCCGGGTGTTCGGCCTCTACGTCACCGAGGGCAGCGCGGCCTTCGACTGGTTCGACTACCGCCCGAGCGCCCGCTCCTGACCGGCCACCTGTTCGCGGGCGTCCGCCTCCGGGGTGCCGGACGGACGCCCGCGGCGCGCCGAGGGCTGGACGTGCTGCTCGGTGCCGCCGGTGGCCGAAAGTGGGTTCGGCGGCGCGACCTTGGGCGGCGCAGATGCGGTGCGGCGTCAGCTGTCGGTGGCGGTCGACTGCGCCGGCCAGAAGGGCCATTCCTCGAAGGAGGCGCATCGCCCGTCCGCAGCGAACCGCATGATCCACAGATCGCGGTACTCCTGGTCGACGGGATCGCCGTAGCGGACCTCCAGCCGCGCCACCGCGGTGTCACCCTCGACCGCGACCACCTCGCTGGTCATCTGGAACGCCTCGTCCGGACCGTCCCGCTCGGCTTCCCACATCCGGGCTATCGCCGGCAGACCGACCACCGGCTCCCGGTACGGCCCCTGCCGGTAGCTCGCCTGCTCGGTGAAGATCGTGGCGAGCGCCTCCGTGCCCGGCGTCCGCCAGGCCTGCTCGTAGGCCGCGATCCAGCCGGTCACCTGTTCCCTGTCCATGGGTGTCAGCTTGCCATTCGACCGAGTGCGCACCGGTGGCGTTCTACGGCCACGGCCCAGTTGACGGCGACCGATTCCAGGGGCTCGGCCACCGGCCGGCCATATGCGATCATCACTGCCATGGGAGGACGCCGCGACCGGCTGGACCCGGCTGAGCGACGGCTCCAGTCAGCGTTTTTCCGAGGTGAGGAACTTGACCTCAAGGATGCCGTAGTTCGCGCCGATGTCGTCGCCGATCTTGTGACGCGTGCGGTCGACCGGGCCGCATCCCCCCGGGCAGCGTTACGGCTGCGTAACGCCAGGATCGTGGGCCGCCTTGACGTCCGGCAGGCCGATGTCGGCGTACCGGTGTTCCTCGTCGGTGTGACGATCACCGACGTTCTGGACCTCACCAACGCCTGCACCGCAGGCATCACCCTGATCGAATGCGTGCTGCCGGGCTTTCATGCCCGGCTCTTGGAAGTCCGTGGTGACCTCAACCTGACCAGATGCCGCATCACCGGCCCTGCCGACCTGCGCGATGCGCGAATCGGTGGGTCCCTGACGCTCGACAGCGCCACGTTGGGCGATTCAGGGACGCCGGACGACGCGCTTGCCGCTGCGCGGATGACCGTGAGCGGCGATCTCAGCGGCAGGTCCGGATTCGTCGCGTACGGCAGAGTCTGGCTCTCTGCCGCGACCATCGGCGGTGACGTGCTGTTCACCGGCGCCACCGTGCATAGTTCGCGCGGACCGGCCATCGACGCCAATCGTCTGACCATCGCCGGCAGCTTCTCCGCCCGGTACGGATTCACTGCCGAAGGCGGCATCATCCTGGTCCACGCGCAGATCGGCAACCAACTGAACTTCACCGAGGCGCGGATCAGCACCACGGGTATCTGGGCGTTGCACCTCGGCGGCGCCCGGGTTGCGACTCTCTGGCTGACCTTCGCAGCCCCGCCAGTCGGCCGGGTACGTCTCAGCGGCCTCCAGGCCGACTCGATCTTCGACAATCCGGCGACCTGGCCGGCAGAACTCGACCTGGTCGGATGCAGCTACCGGCTGCTGCTCGCACGCTCGCCCGCGCCCCGTGGGTCGCCGTTGCCACCGCAGTCGGTCACTGTCGGGCAGCGTCTGGACTGGCTGCGCCGCAGCCCCGACGGCTACGCACCGCAGCCTTACGAGCAACTGGCCGCCCACTATCGGCAGAACGGCCAGGACCAGGAAGCCCGACGGGTGCTCCTGGAGAAACAGCGCCAACGTAGGGCAACCCTGAACCGTCCGAAGCGGATCTTCGGGTACCTTCTCGACGGTGTTGTCGGCTACGGCTACCGGCCCTGGCTCGCCGGTGTCTGGCTCACCGCATTCTGGGCTCTCGGAACGCTGACGTTCACGGTCCAGCCATCGACTCCCCGCTCCGACGCGGCACCTGAGCGCAACCCGGCACTACAGTCACTCGATCTCCTCCTGCCGATCATCAACCTCGGGCACGACGGGGCATGGCGCGCCGCCGGTGCCAGCCAGTACATCTCGGCGCTGCTCGTGCTCGTCGGGTGGATGCTCACCACCGCAGTCGTTGCCGGACTCACCCGTCTGCTCAACCGATGACCTCGCGTGCGTGTCAGTCGCGTAGCGCTGGTTGATCGACGCCGTTTCGGCGTAATGGCGGTGTCAGGTGGGGTGGATGGCCGCCGTATCGCCGAAAAGGCGACGAGCACGCGACGAGCCGTCGGCCGTGCGGGAGAACCCGCACGGCCGACGGCCGGTGGTGGTGTGAATCAGCCAGCGGTGCAGGACACGATCTGCGGTCGGGCCCCGGAGTTGCCGTTCATCATGGTGGTGAAGCCGAACGTGTTGCCGCTGCCGTTGGAGCGCATCGTCATCACGTTGCCGCTGCCGTCCCAGGTGGGGTTGCCGCTCCAGGTGGCGGAGATCCGCTGCGGCGGGGTGATGTTGACGACCACCGACCAGGTGTTGGCGCCGCTGACGTTCACCGAGGTGTTGTAGCGGTCGCCCCAGACCTGACCGGGCGAGATCGTCGCGGTGCAGCCGCCGGGGTTGGTGGGCGGCGGGGTGGTGCCGGGCGGCGGAGTGGTGCCGGGCGGCGGGGTGGTCGGGTCGCCGCCGCCGGGCGCGGCGCTGTTCAGCGCGTTGAGCACGGCGTTGTAGGCGGCCTTCTTGTTGCCACCACCGTCGAACAGCAGCGGGCTCTCGTTGGAGCGCCACGAGTCGGAGTCACGGATGCCCCAGACGGTGATGCCCTTGCAGCGCGGGACGGCGAGGCAGTCGTTCACCGTGTTGCGGTAGGCGTCGCTCGGCGCGTTGCGGATGTCCAGCTCGGTGATGTGCACGTCGACGCCGAGGGCGGCGAAGCTGGACAGCGTGGTGCGGTAGTTGCTCGGGTAGTTCGAGCCACCGGTGAAGTGCGACTGGAGGCCGACGCAGTCGATCGGGACGCCGCGCTGCTTGAAGTCCCGGACCATCCGGTAGACGGCCTGGGTCTTCGCGTCGTTCCAGTTGTCGATGTTGTAGTCGTTGTAACACAGCTGCGCGTTCGGGTCGGCGGTGCGCGCGGCGCGGAAGGCCGCCTCGATCCAGTCGCTGCCGGTGCGCTCCAGGTTGGAGTTACGGCGAGCGCCGCTCGATCCGTCCTCGAACGCCTCGTTCACCACGTCCCACCAGGCGATCTGGCCACGGTAGTGGGTGGCGACCTGGGTCACGTGGTTGAGCATGGCGTTACGCAACTGCTGGCCGGACATGTTGCGCATCCAGTCCGGCTGCTGCGAGTGCCAGGCCAGGGTGTGGCCCCGGACCTGCATGTTGCGGCTGCGGGCGTGCTGGACGAGCCGGTCGCCGTTGCCCCAGTTGAACTGCCCCTGCTGCGGCTGGAGCGCGTCGATCTTCATTTCGTTCTCGGCGGTGACCTGGTTGAACTCGCGGTTCAGGATGTTCGTGTACGCCGAGTCGTTGAGCCGGTTCACCGCGACCGCGGTGCCGAAGTAACGTCCGCTCTGCGCTGCCGCGGCACCGAGGGTGGTCTCGGCGGCGCTGGCGTTGCCGGGCAGCACCACAGCGCCGGCCGCTGCCATCAGACCCGCGGCAGTCAGCGCCAGGGCCGCCCGCAGCCGCCTCGGCCGTCCGGGTGCTCGGGAGGAATCCTTGCTCATCTGATGCTCCTTCCGGGTCCGGTGGCCCGAGGGTGGGCAGCATGAATCCGGACTCGCGGGATAGGGACGATGCCCGCGATTCCCTGACAAAGGGATCGCATCGGCCTTACTGGTCGGAAGTATTTCAGCGTGGTTTCACGCTCGTCAATGAGTTCCGGAACTTTTTCGGAAGTTTCGATGCTGCCGACACCGCACGGAAACGCTTGATCACGAGGCTGGCGACGCCCGAAGAACCAGGTGGTGCCCGCTCAGCGCCACGATCAGCCGGATGCGGCGGCGGAGTGCAGACAGGGGGCCGCCGGTCGCGTCGGCCGGCGAGCGCGCCGACCGTACAGCCGAAGATCCGGAAGGCACGGGTGATCGTTTCCGACCTTCAGGACTTGAGCGACACCGACAGCGCCGCCGACCGGTCGAGCAGCGCGGCCAACTGATCGAGCACCACGACCCGTACGCATGGTCACCGAAGCCCCTTCCGGGACACCCGGAGGCAATCGACCTCGGCGAATGGCGATCGCCCGGCCCGACCGCCGGCGAGGGCGAGCCGTCGCATTGGCGACCATGTGATCAGCATTGACCGGTTTCGATGCGTAGGTTTACTATTCCGAAATCGTTCCCGCAAGTTGACCGGAAGTTCCGGCTGTGTTCGGCCGCTCGTCGCTCGCGTGTGGCACGCCGCGCGGACGGTGCCAGGCCGGCGCGGCAGCGACCCAGGAGGACGGAGAAGATGCCGCAGCTCGTCCTGTTCGCGATCGACATCTGCGCGGTGGTGTTGCTCGTCTTCGGGCTCTACTTTCCACGCCACCGTCGCCGCGATCTCGTCGTCGCCTATCTGGGTGTCAACGTCGGTGTTCTCGCCGTGGCCAGCGCACTGAGCGCCAGCAATGTCGGCGCCGGGCTCGGACTGGGACTGGCGCTGTTCGGCGTACTGTCGATCATCCGGCTGCGGTCGACGGAGCTCGACCAGCACGAGGTGGCCTACTACTTCTCCGCGCTGGCCCTGGGCATCCTCGGCGCGCTGAGCACCACCTCGGTCTGGCTCAGTGGCGGACTGATGGCGCTGATCCTCGTGGTGATGTTCCTCGGCGACCATCCGCGGCTGCTGCGCAGCTACCGGCACCAGATCATCGTGCTCGACTCCGCCGTCACCGACCAGGTCGCCCTCGTCGCCCACCTGGAGCAACTGCTCGGCGCCCGGGTGCACACCGCCACCGTGCAACGACTCGACCTGGTCAACGAGACCACCCTGGTCGACGTGCGGTACTCGGTGCGGGGTCGGGGTGGCGCACCGGTGGCGGCGGGCAGGCCGGCGCAGGCGGGAGCGGCTCGATGACCCCGATCACCGCGCCGTGGACCGAACTCGCGCCGGTCGGGCTGACCGAACTCGTCGACCGGGCCGCCCTGCAGACCCGCGTCGACCGCAAGTACGTCGTACCCCTCGACGAACTGCCGGAACTGCTGGCACAGCTGTCCCCGTACGCCCGGGTGCTGGACATCGACGGTGTGCGCGCCTTCCGGTACGAGTCGGTGTACTTCGACACCCCACGGCTGGCCAGCTACCACTGCGCGGCGTACCGGCGACGCCGGCGGTTCAAGGTCCGCACCCGCAGCTACCTGGACTCCGCGCAGTGCTGGCTCGAAGTCAAGATCAGTGGGGCGCGGGGCAGCCTCACCAAGCACCGGCTGCCCTACCGGCCACAGGATCGGGCGACCGTGCAACCCGGTCGCACCTTCGTGCAGGAGGCGCTGGAGCGCGAGGCGGTCTGCCCGACGGTCGACAGCACGCTGGATCCGGTGCTCGTCACCACGTACCGGCGGGCGACCCTGCTGCTGCCCGCCACCGCCAGCCGGGTCACCGTCGACACCGACCTGACCTGGCGGTGCGGCGACCGTACGCTGCGCCTGCCCGACCTCGCCGTGGTCGAGACCAAGACCAGCCGGGCCGCCTCGGTGGCCGACCGGCTGCTGTGGCAGCGGGGCACGCGGCCGGTACGCATCTCCAAGTACGCCACCGGGTTGGCCGCCCTGCGCCCGGAACTGCCGGACTCGCCGTGGCGGCGCACGCTGCGCCGGCATTTCCGCGACAGCACACCCTCGACGGGCACCACACCGTCCACCATCGCTCGATCCGTCCAGGAGGCATCGTGCGTCTGACCGTCCGCAGTACCCGCCTCGTCACCCCGGCACGAGCCGTCGGCATCGTCACCGCTGCCGTGCTCGTCGCCGGACTGCTCCTGCCGGCATCGCCGCCGGCCGGGGCCGAACCCGCCACCGCACCGATCGGCAACAGCCCGGCCGTCGACACCGGCGTCAACGCCGCCGCCGACGACCTGACAGGCGACATCACCTTCTCCGTACCCAGCGGCACCTTCGCCGGCGAGGTCACGGTGTCGCTGGGCACCACCGTCAGCGACGCCCAGATCCGCTACACCACCGACGGTCGGCTGCCCACCGCCGCGTCGACGGTGTACTCCGGCACACCGCTGCGGCTGACCCGGACCACCCAACTGCGCGCCCAGGCCTTCGTCGGACAGACCGCCACCGGCGCGCCCGGCACCGCCATGTACGTCGCCCGCAACACCACCACCGCCCACGACCTGCCGGTGATCCTGATCGACTCGTACGGTGCCGGGCGTCCCCAGCGGGACTACTTCGACGCCGCCACCATGATCTTCGAGCCCGGTGGGGGCACCACCTCGCTGGCCGCCGCGCCCACCGTGGCGACCCGCGCCGGGTTCCGGCTACGCGGGCAGTCGTCGTCGAGCTTCGACAAGACGCCGTACCGGATCGAGTTCTGGGACAACGACGACGATGACGCCGACTATCCGGTGCTGGGCATGCCGGCCGACTCGGACTGGGTGCTGCGCGGCCCGTTCACCGACAAGGCGCTGATCCGGGAGGCGTTCGTCTACGACCTGGGTCGGGAGATGGGCCTGCCCGCGCCCCGGTACGCCTTCGCGGAGTTCTACCTCAACACCGACGCCGGGCCGGTCGGCGCCGACGACTACATGGGCGTCTACATGATCGTGGAGACGATCAAGAACTCGAAGAACCGCCTCGACCTCAAGCAGTTGCGCGCCGACGACCGGACGCTGCCGAGGATCACCGGCGGCTACATCTTCAAGTTCGAGTGGATGGCCGCCGAGGAGCCGACCCTGCCGTGCACCGGTCCCGCCGCCACCTGCTGGAACTACCTGGAGGTCGCCGACCCGTCCCCGCTGCAACCGGAGCAGCGTGACTGGCTGCGCAACCACATCCAGGAATTCCACAACGTGCTGCGGGCACCGAACTTCGCCGACCCGACGACCGGCTATCGCGCGTACATCGACGTGGACTCCTTCATCGACCAGCTCATCGTCAACGAGCTGAGCCGGGAGATGGACTCCTACGTCCGCAGCGCCTACTTCTACAAGGACCGGGACACCAAGATCTTCGCCGGGCCGCTGTGGGACTACGACCTCAGCTTCGGGGTGGGCGGCTACTTCGCCAACGACCAGACCTCCGGCTGGCAGCACCAGCAGGGCCGACAGCCGCTGGCCAACGACTGGTTCACGCAACTGCTGCGCGACCCGGCCTTCGTCAACCAGGTCCGGCTGCGCTGGCAGACGCTGCGCCGCGGCCCGCTGTCCGACGCGGCGTTGCAGTCCCGCCTCAACGCGCTGAGCACGCCGCTGACCAACGCGGCGCAGCGCAACTTCCAACGTTGGCCCAACCTGAGCACCCGGATGATCGGCCCGTTCATCACCCCGACCGCGCCGACCTGGCAGGGACAGGTGCAGTACCTGCGGGACTGGATGCTGCGCCGCGCCGCCTGGCTGGACTCGACCGCCGGGTGGGGTGGCCCCACCACCACTCCCCCGCCGACCACCCCACCGCCGGGACCCACCACCCCACCGCCGGGGCCGACGACCCCGGCGCCGGGCGGTGACGCCTGCACGGCGACGTACGCGGTGACCAATCAGTGGACCGGCGGCTTCCAGGCCGAGGTACGGGTCACCGCCGGCTCGGCCGCGATCGGCAACTGGACGGTGACCTGGACCTTCGCCAACGGGCAGACGATCAGCCAGGCGTGGAACGCGACAGTCACCAGCCAGGGGTCGGCGGTCACCGCCCGCAACGTCAGCTACAACGGCACCCTGGCCGCGGGGGCCAGCACCACGTTCGGCTTCCTCGGCACGTTCGCCGGTACGAACAGCGCTCCGAGCCTGCGCTGCACGACAAGCTGACCGGGGTGATCCGTTCCTGGCACCGGCGCAGCCCGCTCCGGTGCCAGGAACATCCGCTCCATCCTTGATCAGCTCGACCGGGACGGACTCACCCTCGCCTCGCTACGGCAGCCCCACCTGATCCGGTCGTCGGGATGAGGTCGGCGAGCAGTTGCTCGACGCTGGTCTTGATCTCGTCGCGGATCGGCCGCACGGCTTCGACGCCCTTGCCGGCCGGGTCTTCGAGCTTCCAGTCCTCGTAGCGCTTGCCTGGGAAGACGGGGCAGACGTCGCCGCAGCCCATGGTGATGACAACGTCGGAGGCTTCGACGGTGTCGTACTCAAGAAGTTTCGGGGTCTGGTGGGTGATGTCGATGCCGACCTCGCGCATGGCTTCGACGGCGGCGGGGTTGATGGTCTCCGCGGGTGCGGACCCGGCGGAGCGGACCTCGACGGCGTCGCCGGCGAGGTGACGCAGCCAGCCGGCGGCCATCTGGGAGCGGCCGGCGTTGTGCACGCAGACGAACAGGACGCTGGGCTTGTCGTCGGACACGGAGCTTCCTATCGGTGGACTCGTTGACGTAACCGGGTCGGCGGGAAACAGGCGTCGACGCAGGGCGAGGCTGACGTAGACCAGGGCGACAAGCACCGGGACCTCGATGAGCGGGCCGACGACACCAGCGAGGGCCTGGCCGCTGGTGACACCGAACGTACCGATGGCCACGGCGATGGCGAGTTCGAAGTTGTTGCCGGCGGCGGTGAAAGCGAGGGTGGTGGTGCGTGCGTAGTTCAGCCCGATGGCCCGGCCGAGGGCGTAGGAGCCGGCCCACATGACCGCGAAGTAGACCAGCAGCGGCACCGCGATCAGCACGACGTCCCACGGCTGCGAGGTGATGGCGTCGCCCTGCAGAGCGAACAGGATGACGATGGTGAACAGGAGCCCATAGAGGGCGACCGGGCCGATCTTCGGCAGGAGGCGGCGCTCGTACCAGGCGCGGCCCTTGGCGCGTTCGCCGAGACGGCGGGTGAGGTAGCCGGCGAGCAGGGGGATGCCGAGGAAGATCAGCACGTTGACCGCGATGTCCCACCCGGAGACCTGCAACTGCGCGCCGGACAGGTTCAGCCAGTCCGGCAGCACGGACAGGTAGAACCAGCCGAGCAGGCCGAACGCGAGGACCTGGAACACCGAGTTGAGGGCGACGAGGACGGCGGCGGCTTCCCGGTCGCCGCAGGCCAGGTCGTTCCAGATGATGACCATGGCGATGCAGCGGGCAAGACCGACGATGATCAGGCCGGTGCGGTACTCGGCATGCTCGGCGAGGAAGATCCAGGCCAGGGCGAACATGAGAGCCGGGCCGATGATCCAGTTGAGCAGCAGCGAGGACAGCAGCAGTCGGCGATCCCCGGTGACCGAGTCGAGCCGGTCGTAGCGGACCTTGGCCAGCACCGGGTACATCATGATGAGCAGTCCAAGGGCGATCGGCAGCGAGATCCCACCGATCGTGACCGCTTCCAGTGCGGTGTTCAGACCGGGGACGAGCCGGCCGAGCAGCAGGCCGACGGCCATGGCCAGGCCGATCCACAGCGGGAGGAAGCGGTCGAGGCGCGACAGCCGCGCGACGACTGCCGGCGGTACCACGCCGGTCGGGGTGGTCGTCACTGTCAGCAGGCCCGGAAGTTCTCGGAATGGGCGCGGGCCTGCGCGGCGAGGTCGGCCAGGTGCAGCGCCGCACCCTGCAGGACCTCCGGGACGAGTCGGTAGTAGGTGAAGCGCCCGCGTGGCTCGGCGGTCACCACACCGGCCTCGCGCAGCAGCTTGAGGTGTCCGGACACATTGGGCTGCTTGGCCGCGGTGTCCGCGACCAGGTGCGACGTGGTCGCCGGGCCGTCGGCGAGGATCTGCACGATCCGCGCCCGCAACGGATCCGCCAACAACCGCACCACATCAGGATTGGCTGATATCAGTTGCTGCTGATCCGTTTCGGGTCGCACCTGCGGTGGCGCCGGTGCGCCACGGCTCGGCGTGTCGGTGTTGCTGGTCAGCAGGTTGCCGAGCAGGTCAAGGGCCTCCCGGCGGACCCAGTAGTAGACCCAGGTGCCCCGGCGTTCACTGTCGACCAGGCCGGACTCACGCAACACCCGCAGATGGTGCGAGATGGTCGCGCCGGTGACGTCGAAGGCCTCGGTCAGCTCGCAGACGCACACCTCCGTGGTGGAGGCGATCAGCGACAGCAACCGCAGCCTGACCGGGTCGCCCAGCGCCTTGAACAGCGGTGCCAGCTCGCCGGCGACCGGCGGGGCGAGAGGCTGCACGGCCAGCGGCGGGCAGCAGCCGGACGCGGCGTCCAGCACGGGAAGGACCGACATGCGTCTAGCTTGACAGTCGTCTAGCTAGGATGCAAGGTAGGGCACCGGTTCGACAGGAATCGAGCCACTGATCGATTGCAGCTGATCCGCCGCGCCGGAGCCGGTCCTGGCCGGATCACCCGGTCGCCGGACGCAACGCGACGCCTGACGACACGCGTCCGCCCACGTCAACAAGCAGAGGAAGTCGTGATCATGAGCGAGGAGCAGGCCACCGCAGCATGCTGCGGCACCGATGCGGCCGCCGGACAGGCCGACACCGGCTGCGGCCCGGACGAGAATGTCGCGGCGGACGCGACCTGCTGCGACCCGGTCGGCACATCAGCCGCGCCTGATGTCAGCACGACGACTCCGATGGCCGGACGGGTCGACGGGCCGTACCCGGTCGTGGTGATCGGCGCCGGGCCGGTGGGGCTGGCCGCGGCGGCACACCTGCACGAGCGAGGGCTGCCCTTCACGGTGCTGGAAGCCGGGACCTCGGCCGGAGCCGCCGTGACCGAGTGGGGCCACGTGCAGCTGTTCTCGCCGTGGCGGTACAACGTCGACCACGCCGCCCGGCGGCTGCTGGAAGCCGCCGGCTGGGTCGGCCCCGACCCCGACCTGCTGCCCACCGGCGCGGAGCTGGTCGAGGCGTACCTGCGGCCCCTGGCAACGCTGCCGCAGATCGCCAGGCACGTCCGCTACGACGCCCCGGTCGCGGCGATCGGCCGCGTCGGCGTCGACCGGGTGCGGACCGCCGGCCGTGAGCAGGCGCCGTTCGTCGTACGCCTGGCCACCGGCGAGGACGTCCTCGCCGCCGCGGTCGTCGATGCCTCCGGCACCTGGCGCACCCCGAACGTGCTCGGCGCCAACGGACTCCCCGCGCACGGCGAGACCGACCCGCAGACCAGAACGTTCGTCGACCCGGCGCTGCCCGACGTGCTGGGCGTCGACCGTGAGCGCTACGCCGGCCGACACACCGTCGTCGTCGGCGCGGGACACTCTGCCGCGAACACGCTGCTCGCGCTCGCCGAACTGGCGGCACAGCAGCCGGGCACGACCGTCACCTGGGCCACCCGGAGCGGTTCCATCGACCGGGCGATCGGCGGCGGGGACGCCGACGCGCTTCCCGGCCGGGGCGCGCTGGGCACCGGAGTCACACTGCTCGTCGACTCCGGTCGGGTCCGGTTGGTCACCGGCTTCGCGGTGCACGCCGTCACCGCCGTCGACGGGAACATCCAGTTGACCGCCGCCGACGGGCGTACGGTGACCGCGGACCGGATCGTCGCCGCCACCGGTTTCCGACCCGACCACCGCATCGCCGCCGAACTACGCCTCGACCTCGACCCCGTGCTGGGCTGCACCCGGGCCCTCGCCCCACTGATCGACCCGAACGACCACTCCTGTGGCACCGTCCGCCCGCACGGCGTCGACGAACTCACCCAACCCGAACCCGGCTACTTCGCCGTCGGCATGAAGTCCTACGGTCGCGCCCCGACCTTCCTGATGGCCACCGGATACGAGCAGGTCCGCTCCGTCGCCGCGGCCCTGGCCGGGGACTGGGTCGCCGCCCGTGACGTGCAACTCGACCTGCCCGAGACCGGCGTCTGCTCCGCCACCCCGAGCGTGGACCTGCCGCGTTCCGAACTCGGTCTGGTCACCGCCTCCGCCGGGGGCAGCTGCTGCGCGGGGTGACCCCTCGCTCCGCCGCGCCGCCCGAAGTCCTCACCGCCCGAAGTCCTTACCGCCCGAGATCCCCGCCGGCCGGCCCGATGCCGGCGGGGACCAGCGCGGATCAGCCGCCGTGTCCCTCGGCCGCGCCGTCGGGCGTCAAGGCGCCGTCCGCGCCGCCGGTGTCCAGGTGCACGTGCTGGTGGCCCTGCCCGGCGTCGATGTTGATCTGGTCGAGCTGGGTGGCGGCCACCGACCAGGTGGTCACGGCGACAGCCGCCTGCCGCGCGGCCAGCGTCAGCCGTTCGTCGGCAGTGTTGTCGGCAGTGGCCAGGGCGAGCGTGTCGACCGCGATGGCGGCCTGTTCCACCGCGCTGCGCAGCCCGCCACGGGCGACGTTCGTGGCGGTCGTACCCGACGGCGGGTCGGCGAACCGCTCGGTCAGCTGCCGCATGGTCTGCTGCCACTTGCCGACCTGCGCCGCCTCGGGTGGGCGGCCGGCGTCCGACGCCTGCCGGATGGCCGTGAGGATGGGCGACAGCTCGTCTCCGGTCCGGTGGGCCAGGTCGGTGAGCTCGATGATCTGCTGCGCGTCGCGCTCGGCGTCGGCCTTCTGCAGCTGCGCGATGCTCGCCTCGGTCTCGCTCGGCCGCCCCACGGAGTAGCCGATCAGCCCGCCGAGCAGGCCGGTGGCCAGCGCCGCCGCAGCGATGCCGGCGACCAGGCGGGTCCGGGCGGACCCCTTACGGGCGGGCGGATCGAGCAGGTAGGAGGGCCTTCCGGTCTTGGGGGACATCACACTCCTCGCATCGACGGCCATCTGGGTGGGAGATTAGCGCACCCTGACGCCGGCCAACGCGGTCATCAACCTCCTGCCGGACCGGTGGCGGTCAGCAGGGCCACCAGGTCGTCGAGGGTGTCCAGGGGCGGACCGCCGTTCAGGTCGACTTCGACGCCGTACTCCAGCTCGATCGCGTCGACCAGGCGCAGCAGGGCGAGCGAGTCGACGCCGAGGGCGATCAGGGAGTCGCCGGCCAGCACGTCGGCCGCCGCCACCTCGCCCGCCGTGGCCTCGCCCACAAGTGCCGCGACCCGCTCGCGCAGTGCAGTGTCATCCACGTCTCAGGACTCCTTCTTCACCTGTCGGACGATGTCGGCGATCTCGGCGATGGTCGGGGTGTCGAAGAAGGCGTCCAGCGGTACGTCGACCCCGAGCCGTTGCTGGATGCGACCGCTGATCCGGGTGATGGTCAGCGAGTGTCCACCCAGGTCGAACAGGTCCTCGTGCACGCCGATGTCGGGGATCCGCAGCACCTCCTGCCAGATCAGCCGAAGCTCCGCCACCAGCGGATCGTTGTCGACCGGCCCGGCGGCGTCGACCGGCCCGGCGGCGTCGACCGGCCCGACAGCGTCGACCGGCCCGGCGGCAACGGCGGTCGGCCGGGCGGTCGGTGCGGGTAGTGCAGCCCGGTCCACCTTGCCGTTCGCGTTCAGCGGCAGCCGGTCGAGGATGACGTGGTCGCTGGGCAGGGCCGCCTGCGGCAGGCTCGACGCGAGATGGTGACGCAGCTCGGCCGGCTCCAGCACCACGCCCGGTCGGGGCACCAGGTAGGCGACCAGGCGCGGCTCGTCGGTGTCCTGCCGGAGCACGGTGACCGCCTCGGCCACCCCGGGATGGTCGAGCAGCCGAGCGTCGATCTCCCCCAGCTCGATCCGATGGCCGCGGATCTTGACCTGGTGATCGGTGCGGCCGAGGAACTCGATGTGCCCGTCCGGCCGCCACCGGCACCGGTCCCCGGTGCGGTACATCCGCTCCCCGACCGGACCGTACGGGTCGGGTACGAACCGTTGCGCGGTCAGGTCGTCGTGCCCCAGGTAGCCGAGGGCCACCCCGGCACCGGCCAGGTGCAGCTCACCGGGCAGGCCGACGGGTGCAGGCAGACCCGCCGCATCCAGGATGTACGCCCGCACGTTCGGCAGTGCAGTGCCGATGGTGACGTCCACGGGGTCGGCGGGAATGTCGGCCATCGTGGCGTACACGGTGGCTTCGGTCGGGCCGTACCCGTTGATCAGCCGGGCCGTGCGGGCCCGCAACTCCCGGGCGAGGGTGACCGGCAGCGCCTCCCCACCGGCGACCGCGACCAGCGGCGGCGCGGGGTCACCCGGGGCACCGAGGCCCGCTTCCAGCAGCACCCGCCAGCCGGACGGGGTGGCCTGGGCGTGGGTGACGCCGGCGGAGCGGACCAACGTCAACACGGCCGGGCCGTCCAGGGCGCTCACCGTCGAGGCGACCACCACCTGACCGCCGGTGACCAGGGGCAGGAAGACCTCCACCGTGGAGATGTCGAACGACAGCGACGTCAGGTGCAGCCAACGGTGCGTCGGCCCGCTGTCCAGCAGGTCCCGGACCCCGAACAGCATGTTCGCCAGCGAGCCGTGCCGGACCGCCACGCCCTTCGGACGGCCGGTGGATCCGGAGGTGTAGAGCACATAGGCCAGTTCATCGACGCCGGGGCGCTCGTCGGGTTCGGTCGGCAGCGAGCCGTCGAGCAGGGCGACGTCGGTCAGCGCCAGGGTGGGCCGGTCCGAGGCGGTTCCGGTGGCGGTCACCACCAGGTCCGGGGCGGCGTCGGCCAGCACCGCCTGCTGCCGGGCCGCCGGGTGAGCCGGGTCGATCGGCAGGTACGCGGCGCCGCAGCGCAGCACCGCCAGCATGGTCACCACCGCCTGCCAGGACCGTTCCAGTGGCATCGCCACAAGCGATGCGGGGCCGATGCCGCGCTGCCGCAACGCCCCGGCGAGCCGCCGACTGGCCTCGTCGAGTCGGCGGTAGCTCAGCGTCAGGCCGCCGTCGACCAGGGCCGGGGCGCCCGGGTCCGCCGCGACCCGGGCGGCGAACAGGTCCGGCACGGTCGCCACCGGATAGCTGCGGGCGGTGTCGGTGCCGGCACGGGTGACCTGGTCGAGTTCCGTGTCGGGCAGCAGCGGCAGCCGCGCCACCGGCCGGTCCGGGTCGGTGATCACGGCGGCGAGCAGGGTGTGCAGGTGTCCGCCGATGCGGCGTACCGCGTCGGTGTCGATGACGGCAGGGCTGTGCTGAAGGCCGACCGTGATGCCGGTGGGCGCGTCGACGATCTGCACGTGCAACGCGTTGCGGGCGGCGCCGCTGAACAGCGTCCACTCCACCTGACTGGGCACGCCGGGAAAGGCCGGCTCGGCGGCACGCCGCCGGTAGGCGACGCTGACCGGGGTGAGCGCCGGTGCCGGCCGCAGGCCGGGCACGGCATGGGCCAGCGGTACGGCCCGGTGCCGGTACACCTCCCGCAGCCGGGCCCGCAGCGCGAGGGCATGCTCGCGGAAGGTCGCCGTGGCGGCGTCGGCGGCGACCGGTAGTTCGTTGACGAAGAGCCCGACCAGGTCGGCCTGCTCAGGGGTACGGGTGGACAACGCCACCCCCACCGGAACGCCCTGGTTGCCGTAGCGGGCCAGCAGGGCATGCAGGGCTGCGAAGAGCACCTCGAAGCGGGTCACGCCCAGGGTGCGGGCCAGCCGGTCGACCCCGTCGACCAGGTCGGCGGGCAGGTCCGCGGCGACGGTGGCACCGGGTTCGGCGGCGGTGGGCAGCCGACGCAGACCGGGCAGGACCACGTCGCCGGGGCCGGACCAGTGCCGGGCCCAGTAGTCGCGGGCGGCGGGCAGGTCTGCGGCAACCCGCTGCTGTTCGGCCGCGGCGAGGCCGGTGTAGTCGCCCGCGGGGCCGCTGTATTCGCCGACGCGGGCCGGCGGGTCGGTGGGCTCGTGCGTCCGGGCGGCGGCGTACGCGACGGCCAGGTCCCGGGCGAGGACGTCCTTGGAGGTGCCGTCGAAGGCCACGTGGTGTGCGGTGACCAGCAGCAGGTGCTCCCCGTCGGCGCCGGTGAGCAGGGTGAACCGGGCCAGCGGTCCGGTGTGCAGGTCGAACGGGCGGGCGATCTCCTCGGCGATCCGGGCATCGGTCAGGTCACCGAAGCCGACCGACGGGCGGGTGTCGGCCGGGGCCAGCCGCGGGGTGCCGTCGTCGTCGCCGGTGATCCGGGCGGACAGGATCGGGTGCCGCTCGATCACGCTCGTGCAGGCCGCGACGAGGGACTGGGTGTCCAGTTCGGCGCCGAACCGTACGCCCAACGCCATGTGATACGCCGCGCCGGCTGTCCCGGCCTGCTCGGTGAACCAGACCGCGTGCTGTGCGTACGTCGCCTCGGCGGTGCCCACATCTGCTCCCCTGGTTGTGCTGGCGGTGGTCATGTCTCGAACAGGTCGGTGAGCTGCCGTTTGAGCACCTTGCCGCCCTCGTTGTGCGGCAGCCGGTCGAGCACCAGGAGCCGGGCGGGCAACTGGTAGTCGGCCAGCCGGTCGGCGAGGAAGCCGCGTACCACGGGCAGGGTGAGGTCGTCCGGGCCGGCCGGGGGGCGGACCACGACGGCGGCGGCGACCGCCGAGCCGAGCACCGGGTGCGGTACCCCGACCACGGCGGCCTCGGCGACCAGGGGGTGTTCGTACAGTGCCGATTCCACCTCCAGCGTGGAGACCTTGAACGCGCCGGTCTTGATCACGTCCTGGTGCCGGTCGGTGAGGTACAGGTAGCCGTCGGCGTCGAGGCGACCGACGTCGCCCATCCGCACCCACCCGTCGCGGAAGGTGGCCCGGTTGGCGGCCTCGTCGCGGTAGTAGGCGCGGGTGAAGGGGGCGCGCAGCCACACGTCGCCGGTGGTGCCGGCGGGCAGCGGGTTGCCGTCGGCGTCGGCGACCATCAGCTGTCCGCCGACCGGTCGGCCGACCGCGTCCCGCCGCGCCGGGTCGTAGATCATCGTGGTCTGCGCCGGGGCCGCCTCGGTGGAGGTGTAGTAGTTGACGATTGTCGCCGCCGGGAAGGCCTCGGCCAGCCGGGCGGCGACCGCCGGTGCCAGCGGCGCGGCGGTGGACCCGATCAGCTGTACGCCGCTGGTGTCCCGTCCGCGCAGCGCGCCGGAGTCGAGCAGTTCGACGGCGATCGACGGGACCACGAAGACGGTGCCGGTGCCGGGGGCCTCGACCAGCCGGGCGAAGCGCAGTGGGGTGAAGCGGGGCAGGGTCAGCGCGCCGGCCTTGGCGGTGAGCGCGTTGAGCAGCATGGTCTGCCCGGCGTTGGTGCCGATGGCGAAGGCGTGCAGGAACCGCCGGGAGTGGGCCAGGGCCAGCCGGCGGGGATGCTGCGGTGCCCCGACGGTCAGGTTGGCGTGGCTGGCCGCCACCCCCTTGGGCCGCCCGGTGGTGCCGGAGGTGTAGAGGATCTGGGCGAGGTCACCGGGGCGGGCCGTCGGGGCGTCGACGTGCTCGGGGGCCGTCTCGGTGAGCAGGTCGGCGCAGGTCCAGACCGGCAGTCCGGCCGGCACGGGCGGGGCGGGGGTGTCGTCGCCGTGCAGCACGGCGGTGGCCGCGCAGTGGGTCAGCGCGTATTCGAGTTGTCCGGCGGCGAGCCGGTCGGACAGGGGCACGGCCACCCCGCCGGCCCGCAGCACCCCGCAGTACGCGACGGCGAAGCGGGTCCAGTCGCCGGCACCGAACAGCAGGCCGACCCGGTCACCTCGACGCAGGCCCCGGGCCCGCAGGGCGGCGGCGAGTCGACTCGACTCGGCGGCCCAGTCGGCGAAGGTCAGGGTGGCCACGCCGTGCACCTCGACGGCCACCTGTTCCGGGTGCAGACCGGCGCGCCAGTCCAGCAGGTCCGGCACCGTACGGGGTGCGGGTGTCGTCGGGGGCACCTCAGGCCGCCTTCCGGCCGGCCGGTACCGGGCTGGTCGCCATGCCGGCGGCCCGGGCCTGGCGTTCCTCGATGCCGACCAGGTCGTCCGGCGGTGCGTCGGGCACCTGGTCGTCGAAGCGGGCGAGCACCGGCGTGACAAGCGCGACCAGCGCCGTGATCGCGATGCAGAGCCCGAACAGCACGTAGAGCAGGCCGTGGCCGCGTCCCGGGCCGACGCCGAGAACCACGCCGACGGTGCCGGCCAGCACGCCGTCGGCGAGCAGCATCGGCTCGGTGATCCGGGCGGCGGCCGGGGCGATCAGACCCCAGCCCAGCGGCAGGGTGGACTGCGCGACCATCTGGTTGAGCGCGAAGACCCGGCCGTGCACGCGCGGCGGCACCTTGGTCTGGATGATCGTGGCGTAGACGCCGTTGACGATGGCCAGGGACGCGTACATGCCGAAGGCGCCGGCGGCGATCAGCGCCAGGTTGGGGCGCAGTCCGGTCAGCATGGCGGCCACCGCGATGCCGAGGGTGCCCAGCAGCACCGCGCGCATCCGGCGGTGCCGAGGGCCACCCCAGACCAGCATCACCAGACCGCCGGTGGCCGCGCCGATCCCGCCGGTGAGGGCGACCTGTGCGACCTCGTCGAGGTCGGCGAAGCCGAGCACCAGCGGGGAGAGCAGGAACAGCACCGGGAAGAGGAAGAGGTTCAGTGCCGCGAAGAAGGTCAGCATGGCCCGGAACTCCCGGCGGCGCAGCGCGTACCGCAGGCCGGCGAGGATCTCCGCGCCGATGCTCTCGCGGCGTTGCAGGGCCAGGGTGCGGGGGAACTTCACCACTGCCAGCACCGTGATGGCGAAGAGGTAGCAGGCCACGTCGACCAGGAGGATGCCGCGCAGTCCGACGGCTTGGAGCAGGGCCACGGCCGCCAGCGGCACCACGAACTGGGTGAGGCCGACGGCGGTCTGGGCCAGGCCGTTGGCGTGGCCGAGGAACCGTTTGGGCACCAGTTGCGGCACCGCCGAGACGAAGGCGAGGCGTTGGAAGGCCAGCGCCACCGACAGCCAGGCGGTGAACGGGTAGAAGTGCCAGATCTCGACCCGGTCGAGGAGCACCAGGACGGCAAGTGCGGCGTTGCCGCCGCCGGCGGCGACGCAGGCGGTCAGCAGGACGGCTCGCCGGCTGAACCGGTCGATCAGCGCGCCGGCCAGCGGCGCGATGAGCAGGCCGGGCAGCAGCGCCAGTACGGCGAAGAGCGCGAACCGGGCGAGGGAGCCGGTCTGCGTGTAGATCCACAGTGGTACGGCGAAGGTGGTGAGCGCGGTGCCCAGGCCGGAGGTGATCTGCCCGGCGGCGACCAGGCCGAAGCGCCGCATGCTCGGTGGTGGTGCGGTGTCCGTCCGGCTCCGGCCGGTCGGTGACGGTTCGGCGCCACGGTCGGAGACGGCGGCCAACTGCCAGGCCGGCTCGGGGTCGACCACGGTGAAGGTCTCGACGGCCGCCGGGCCGGGGGTGTCGATGCGCCGGTGCACGTCGGTGACGATCTCGGCCAGTTCGACGGCCCGGTACTTGAGGAAGTAGTGGCCGCCCTCGTCGATCACGGCGAGCGCGGTGCGGTCGCTGAGGAAGTGCCACTCGCGGTAGCGCTCCTCGTGGAACTCGGTGCCCCGGTCCCGCTCCCCCACCACCGAGATGATCGGTGCGCGCAGTGGTGTCACCCGCTGGCGCATCAGCTCGGTGAAGTACTCCTCGGAGACCTCGGCGTCGTGGCGCATCGCCCGGATCAGGAACCGCACCTCGTCGGGCGCGAGCTGACCGATGTTGGTGCCCTGCGCCTGCAGCCAGGTGCGGTAGATCCGGTCGCTGCGCAGCCGTTCCGCCAGCCGCAGGCGCAGCAACGGCCCGAGCAGGCCGCCGGCGGGTCGACCGAAGGGGAAGACCGCGCCGAGGTACACCGCCTGCAACTCCCGGCCGACGGCCTCCAGCCGCCGGGCCACCTCCACCACCAGGGCCCCACCCGGTCCGCAGTGTCCGTAGAGGATCAGCGGGCCGCTGACCCGGTCCAGGATCTCCGCGACGACGTCGGCGGCGACCTCGTCGATGGGCGCGGGGTCGTCGGCGACGCCGATGTCGTGTCCGGGTACGGCCACCGACAGCAGTCGGTGTCCGGGGGGCAGCGCGTCGGCCAGCGGCTGGTACACCACGGCGCTACCGCCGCCGTACGGGACGCAGACCAGGGTGGCGACGCGCTGCGCGGCGGGCACCGGCGGGGTCAGCTCGTACAGCAGCCCGCTGCTGCCGGCCGCGTCGCCGCCGACCAGGTGCGCCAGTTCGCGTACGGTGCGGTGGCGGAACAGGTCCATCACGCTGACCGTCGGTGCGACGGCGCCGAGCACCTCGGGCAGCTCCCGTCGTAGCCGGGCCACCACCTGGGTGGCCAGCAGCGAGTGCCCGCCCAGGTCGAAGAAGTCGTCGCCGGCGCCGACCTGCGCGACTCCGAGCACCGCCTGCCAGATCCCGGCGATCAGGGTCTCCACCGGTCCGTCCGGCGCCACCTGCTCGGCATCGCCGGTCGGTTGGTCGGTCGGCGCGGGCAGGGCGCGCCGGTCCACCTTGCCGTGGTCCTGCAACGGCAGCCGGTCCAGCAGCACCCAGCGGCTGGGCAGCATGTGTTCGGGCAGCCGTTCGGCGAGCCGGCGGCGTACCTGCGCCGGCTGAGGCGGATCCGTCTCGGTGGCTGGTTCCAGGTAGGCGACCAGCCGGTCGTCGCGCAGCAGCACGGCCGCCTGCCGGATCTCGGGGCAGTCCCGCAGGGCGGCCTCGATCTCCCCCAACTCGACCCGGTAGCCGCGGATCTTCACCTGGTGGTCGCGTCGGCCGAGGAACATCAGCTGCCCGTCGTTGCGCCAGCGGGCCAGGTCGCCGGTGCGGTAGAGGCGGGCGCCGGGTGGGCCGTACGGGTCGGGCAGGAAGCGTTGCGCGGTCAGCTCGGGCCTGTTCAGGTAGCCGCGGGCCAGCCGGTCACCGCCGAGGTACAGCTCGCCGGGCACCCCGACCGGCACCGGGCGCATCCGCTCGTCGAGCAGGTAGACCCGGGCGTGTGGCAGGGGCCGCCCGATCGGCACCGCACCGGTACCGGTCTCGGTGGCGGGTACCTCGTAGGTGCTCACGCCGACGGTGGCCTCGGTGGGGCCGTAGTGGTTGAAGATCCGGGCCGGCCCGGCCGCGAGCGGGGCGATCCGCTCCAGGTCGGATGCCTCGCCGCCGAGGATCAGCGCGCGGGCCGGCAGCAGGTCACCCGGTTCGGCGTCGGCGGTGAGCGCCGTCAGGTGCGACGGGGTGATCTTCAGGTAGTCGATGTGCCGGGCCCGCAGCCGCTCGGCGAGTTCCGTGCCGGTGCACCGGCGGGGCAGCAGGTGCACCGCACCTCCGGTGGCCAGCGCCAGATAGAAGACGGTGACGCTGAAGTCGAAGGACATCGACTGCAACAGTCCGTACCGGGCGGCCGGGACGATGGCGAACCGGTCGGCGACCCCGTCGAGGTACCGCAGCACCTGCCGGTGGGCCACCGCCACCCCCTTCGGGGTGCCGGTGGAGCCGGAGGTGTAGATGACGTAGGCCAGGTTGTCACCGGTCGCGGTGGCCACGGGCGCGGTGTCCGGGCCGGCGGCGACCTCGGCGGCAATCTCGTCCAGGCAGGCCGTGGGCAGCTCGGCCGGCAGCAGGTCCCGCAGGTCGGCGCTTGTCAACACGATGCTCGGGCGGGCATCGGCGAGCATCAGGCCCAGCCGGGCGGCCGGCTGCTCCGGATCCAGCGGCAGGTAGGCCCCGCCGGCGCGGAGCACCCCGAGCAGGGTGGCGGCCAGTTCCACGGACTGTTCCAGCAGC
This sequence comes from Micromonospora gifhornensis, assembly GCF_016863515.1. Taxonomy (GTDB): domain Bacteria; phylum Actinomycetota; class Actinomycetes; order Mycobacteriales; family Micromonosporaceae; genus Micromonospora; species Micromonospora gifhornensis. Next base: position 218,673 of record NZ_BOPA01000018.1, on the reverse strand, counting down.
ACCCCGACCAGGGTGTCGGGGCCGACGCCCCGCCCGCGCAGCCAGCCGGCGAGCTGGTTGGCCCGCCGGTCCAGCTCCCGGTAGGTGAGCGTCTGCGACTGTTCACCGACCACCGCCGGGGCGTCGGGGGTGGCGGCGACGTGCCGGTCGATCAGGTCGGCCAGGGTCGTCGCGCCGCCGGTGACGCCTGTGGTGTCGTCGACCTCGGGTCGACCCAGCGCCAGGGTGCCGTCCCGCTCGGTCGGGTCGAGCAGGTCGAGGTCGACCACCGGGCGGTCCGGTGCGGCGACCGCGCCGCGCAGCAACGTCTCGAAGCTGGCCGCCAGTCGCCGTACGGTGGCGGCGTCGAACAGGTCGGTGTTGTAGACGAACATGCCGCGCAGCCCGTCGACGCTCTCGCCGACGTACAGCGACAGGTCGAAACGGGCGGTCGAGGCGTCCGTGCCCACCCCCTCGGCGCGCAGCCCGGGCGGCCAACCGCTGCCGCCCTGGTCGTAGTTCTGCAGGGTGAACAGCACCTGGAAGACGGGGGTACGACTCACGTCGCGCGCCACGTTGAGGTCGGCGACCAGCCGCTCGAACGGGATCTCCTGGTGGGCCAGCGCCCGCACGACGGTGCCGCGGGTGCGCCTGAGCAGGGCCGCGAAGCTGGGTTCGGTGGCGGGTGTGTCCGGGCCGGTGGCGGTCGGCGACAGGTCGGCGCGCAGGGCGAGGGTGTTGACGAACAGGCCGACGAGCCGTTCCAGCTCCGGCACGACCCGGCCGGCGACCGGCGAGCCGATGGCGAAATCCCGCTGGCCGCTGTAGCGGAACAGCACGGCCTGCAGGCCGGCGAGCAGCGTCATGTACAGGGTGCTGCGGTGGGCCCGGCTGAGTCGACGCAGCCCGTCGGTCAGGTCGGCGTCGAAGGCGAAGCGGTGGGTGCCGCCGGCGTACGCCAGCACGGCCGGTCGGGGCCGGTCGGTGGGCAGGTCCAGCGGCGGCACGTCGGCCAACGCCGTACGCCAGTAGGCGAAGCCGTCGCCGCTGGCCGGGCCGTCCAGTCGGGCCCGCTGCCAGGCGGCGTAGTCGAGGTAACCGGTCGTCGGGGCTGCCGGGGCGGTGCCGCCGTCACGCAGCGCGCCGTAGGTGGCGGCGACCTCGCCGAGCAGGATGTCAAGTGACCAGCCGTCGCTGACGATGTGGTGCATCGCCAGATGCAGCAGCTGCTGTTCGTCGTCGATCCGCACCACCAGGGCCCGCAGCAGCGGCGCGGCGGCCAGGTCGAATGGGGTGTCGACGGCTGCGGTGACGAGTTCCCGGGCGGCCTGGTCGGATTCGGCGGCGGCGACCGTGACCGGTACGCGGACCTCGGGCAGCACCTGCACGACCGGTTCGCCGTCGGCGTTCTCGGTGAACCGCATCCGCAGGCTGTCGTGCCGGGCGGCGGTGGCGTCGAGGGCGGCCCGGAGCAGATCGATGTCCAACGCTCCGTGCAGCCGCACCGTGGCGTAGATGACGTAGGCGGCGGTGCCCGGGCTCAGCTGTTCGGTGAACCAGATCCGTTCCTGGGCGAACGACAGACGCGGCCGATCGGTGGATCGGCATGATTCCGGCGAGTCGGTACGACTCCAGGCCGGCGCGTCAACGTTCGTCACGCAGCGCCTCACTCCGATGACGGATGGGAGTCAGTAGTGTGCACGGCGCATCCAACAGCGCGGATCGGCTGATCGGTCCACTGTGTAAGACTCGATCGATCGATCCGGCACCCGTACGGCCCGGTCTACGGTCGGGAATGCCATTCACGGACGTCGTCATTCCGGTCGAGTGGGCCTCGGAGCCCCTGGCACCCGCCGAGTTCAGCGGTGCCGGAGCCACCACGGCGCCGCTGACCTGGGCGCAGCAGGTGCTCTGGCGCTCGATCAGCCGGTTCGGCTCGAACCACCGTTTCCTCAATCTGCGGCGTACCGTCGGTGTCTCGGCGCGGGCCGCGACCGACATGCCCACCGCGCTGCGGGCGGTGGGTGCGCTGGTCAGCCGGCACGCCGCGCTGCGCACCCGGCTGCCGCTTGTCGACGGCGAGCCACGGCAGGAGGTGGCGGGCACCGGGGTGCTGCCGGTGCTGCTCTGCGCCGGGGTGGGTGACGGTGCCGAGGCGGCCCGGGCGGCCGCCGAGCGGCTCGCCGACGTCGCGTTCGACCACGCTGCCGAGTGGCCGCTGCGGGTGGCGCTCGTGACGGTGGACGACCGGGTACGCCAGGTCGTGCTGGTGTTCAGTCACACCACGGTGGACGCCCACGCCGCCGAGGTGGTGATGCGTGATCTTCGGCTGCTGTTGCTGCGCGGACGGCTGCCCACCCCACCCGGCCCGCAGTCGACCGACGTGGCCCGGTTCCAGCACGGCCCGGACCGCCGACGGTCCGAGCGGGCGGCGGCGTACTGGCTGCGGGAATACCGGCGGCTGCCGCAGGAGCCGTGGGAGGCGACCGGCCCGGGGCTCGACCCGCCGGCGCGGCGCGGCGTGCTGGTCTCCGCCGCCATCGACACGGCCGCCCGGATGGTCGCCGCCCGGCACCGGGTCAGCGCCTCCGCGGTGCTGCTGGCCGCCTATCACGCGGTCGCCGCCCGACACAGCGGCCGTACGCTTGTCGGTCTGTATCCCATGGCGCACAACCGGTTCCGCACCGAGTACGCAAATGCCGTGGCGAACCTGGGTCAGGTCGGCTTCTGCGTGGTGGACCTGACCGGCCGGCCCGATTTCACCGAACTGCTCTCCCGCGTCTGGATCGCCTCGCTCAACGGCCTGCGGCACGCGTACTACCACTCGGCCTCGCTGCGTGCGACCTTCGAGGAGCAGGGCATCGACTTCGACTCGATGTTCGGGCCGCACTACTACTTCAACGACGTACGGCTGTCGGTCGGTGGTGGCGGGACACCACCGGTGGCGACGCCCGCCGACCTTCGGGCCGCCGTGGCCACCAGCACCTTCTCCTGGACGGAAGGGCTGGAGCAGACGGCCTGGCACATGTTGGCCCACGTCGTGGACGAACCCGGTGGGGTGGGCATCACGCTGACCGCCGACACCCGGCACATCGCGATGGACGCCGTGCAGACGCACCTGCGCGAGATGGAGGAACTGGTGGTGGCCGCCGCCCACAGCGACGTGCCCTGGCCCTGGTCACCGCCCGCCACTGGCACGCTTCCCACCGCCGACGCGCCTCCCACCGCCGACGCGCCTTCCGCCGCCGCCGCGGCAGCCGAGGCGGGTGTCGTAGCGGTCGTCGCCGACGGCGAGGAGGTCGTCTCCGCGCCGTTCGACGGTGGGCGCGCCGCAAGCGCGCCGCTGACCTGGGGACAGCGGGCGATGTGGCGCAGCCTGGACGAGTTCGACTCCCCCGCCGGTTACCGGGCGCTGCGCCTGCCCCGTCAGCTGCCCGTCCCCGCCCGCGTGGAGCTGACCGTCGCGCGGGCTCTCACCGCGATCGGCGCGCTGGTCAGTCGGCACGAGTCGCTGCGTACCCGGTTCCGCCGCCGCGACGACGAACTGCACCAGGAGGCGGCAGCCGCAGGCCGGCTGCCGGTGCTCGTCCACCCGGTGCTCCGACCCGAGGACGACCCCGACGGCCGAAGGGCCGCGACCGGGTTGACCGCCCGACTGGGTACGCCCCGGTTCGACCATGTCGCCGAGTGGCCGCTGCGGGCCGCGCTGGTCACCGTCGACGGCCGGGTACGGCAGGTGGTGGTGGTCTTCAGTCACGCCACCGTCGACTTCCACGCCAGCGACCTGGTGCTGCGCGACCTGCGGGCGTTGCTGGCCGGCGTGACCCCCGCCGCTGCCGGCCTGCAGTCGCTGGGCCTCGCCGGCCGGGAACGCGATGTCGAGCAGCGGCGCTCACAGCGGGCGATCGCGTACTGGGTGCGGCAGTTCGCGGGCCTCGCGCCGAGCCTGTCCGAGGCGGTCGGGCCGGCACCGGAGCCCCGCTTCCGACGCGGCTCGCTGGTGTCCACGGCGGCGCACCACGCGGTGGGGCTGCTCGCGGCCCGCAACCGGACCAGCACCGCCAACGCGATCCTGGCGGCCACCGCCGCCGGGCTTACCGGCGACGGCGGCCAGCAGACGTGCGGGATCGTCGTGATGGCCAACAACCGTTTCCAGCCCGGGCACGCCGAGGCGATCGGCACCCTCAACCAGATCGGGTTGTGTCGACTCGACCTGTCCGACCGGCCCGGCTTCACCGAGTTGCTGTCCCGGACCGGGCGGGCGGCGTTGGACGCCTACCGGCACGCCTACTACGACCCGGCGGTGTGGGAGCGCACCTTCACCGACCTGGGACACGATCACCGGACCTTCCTGGCGCCCTACTGCTATCTCAACGACGCCCGGCTGCTGCGCGAGGTCGGCCCGGCGCAGTCGGACGCCGACGGGGCCGGCCTGCGAGCGATGCTGGCGGACAGTCGCTTCCGCTGGTTGACCGAGCTTGATCAGTTCCCGTGGCGCTGCCGCCTCCAGGTGCTCGACGCGCCCGAGGGGATCGAGTTGATCGTCACCGCCGACACCCGGTACTTCCCGGCGCAGCGCGTCGAGCCGTTCCTGCGCGGCATCGAGTCACTGCTGGTCGAGGCGGCCCACCGGGACGTGCCCTGGCCGTGGACGCCGACCGCCGGATGACCCGCACGTGCACCGAAAACCGTTCGGCCGGTACGGCGTCGGATGCGATGATCTGGCGATGTCCTCCTCGCGTCGTGACCTGCTGCGGTGGCAGTTCGACCTGACCTGGTTGCTGTTCGACTACCACCTGCAACGGTTGACGCCGGAGCAGTTCCGCTGGGAGCCTGTCGCGCACTGCTGGACGGTCCGCCGGGACGCGGCGGGCCGGTGGGTGCCGGACTGGGCCGACACCGAGCCCGATCCGGTGCCGGTGCCCACCGTCGCCTGGCTCACCTGGCACATCGGCTGGTGGTGGGGCGTCGCCCTCGACCACCTGCAGGGCCGGCCACCCCGCGAACGCACCGAGATCCACTGGCCCGGCGACGGTACGCCCACCATCGAGTGGCTGGACGAGCTACGGACGCAGTGGCACGACGTGCTGGACCGGCTCACCGACGCCGACCTCGACCAGGTCGCGCCGTTCCCGTGGCCGTACGACCCGGAGCACACCGTGGCCCATCTGCTGGCCTGGGTCAACGCCGAGTTGATGAAGAACGCCGCCGAGATCGGTCAACTCCGGCTCCTGCATCAGGCGGACTCGGCCTGACCGTTCATCCGGCGGGTCAACTCGGCCGCCCGGTACGCCGCGACCTGACGTGCCTGGCCGGTCACGAAGCGCCGCAGCAGCGCCGGGGCGGTGGCCGTGACCCGCTCCTGCACCCGCGTCCCGGTCTCCTCGGCAGTCAGGTCCACCACCGCGCGTAGTCGCACCCGGGCGGGACTGACCACGTCGCTTACCAGTTGGGCACCCGGCCGGGTGGTGACCATGCGCACCCGGATCCGGTTGTCCCAGCGCAGCAGGCGCAGGAACCGGAACCGCTCGACCGCGACGTAGTCGGTCACCGTGCGCCCCTCGGCGTCCCGGCTGATCCGCACGTCGTCGACCGCCACGATCAACGGTGACAGTCCGATGTAGCTGTGCGGATCACTCAGATGAGTGAACACCTGATCCACAGAGGAGGAGACCAGGAAGGTTGTCACGAAAGCGATCTCGGGAGTCGGGCCGTCGAGCACGCTCTCATCCTGCCATCGACGACCGTAAACCGACATCTGTATAAGCGAATCATCGAAATGTTTGGTCAACCGTCGGATGACCGGTCGTGAGCTGCGCCGTAGCGTCAACGCGATTCACCTCGCACGGGCTCGGTCACACACAGTGATCGCCGGGCGAGTGTCGCGGACAGCCGCGACGGACCGCCTCGGCGGTGGTGGATCGGAGCCCGCGCCGTCCTTTCAACCCCCAAAAGGAGCAAAGGTGCCCCTACAGCCCCGACGATCTCGTGGCAGACGCGCCGCAGGGGTGGTCCTCACCACCACCCTCGTCGCGTCACTGACCACACTCGCCGCCAACCCCGCCTCGGCCGCGCCCGAGGAGGCCCCGGCCCGGTCGAACCCGCTCTTCCTGACCGGCCCGAACGCCGGTGCCGCCGAGGACATCGCCATTCGCTACCTGCGCGGCAATGCCGCCGCGCACGGGGTGAACGCCGCGGATCTCAGCGACCTGAGCATCCTGTCCAGCTACACCAGCCGGCACAACGGCGTCACCCACGTCAACCTGGCTCAGCGCCACCAGAACCTGGAGGTGTTCGGCGCGGTCGCCACGGTGAACATCGCCAAGGACGGCAGCGTCATCCTGGTCGGCGAAACCCTGGTCACGGACCTGGCCAAGGGCACCTCCGGCACGGCGGACCTCAACGCCGTCGACGCGGTCGAGGCCGCCGCCGACGCTCTGGACCTGGCCGCGCCGAAGAGCCCCAAGGTCCTCAGCCGGGCCGGTGGCGCGGCGCAGAAGACCGTGGTGTCGGAGAGCGGCATCTCCGACGAGCCGATCCCGGCGAAGCTGGGTTGGCAGCCGACCGAGGACGGGCTGCGCCTGGCCTGGCAGCTGGTCATCGACGACTCCTCGGACTCCCACCTGTGGAACGCCACCATCGACGCGGAGACCGGTGAGCTGCTCGACGTCGACGACTGGACGACCCAGCACGAGGCCCACGAGGTCGCCAACAACCTGGACGCCCTGGCGCCCGGGCGGGCCACGACCCTGAACACCGCGGGCTTCCACACCCACGAGCCGGTGCAGGACGGTTCCAGCTACAACGTGTACGCCGGACCGGCCGAGAGCCCGAACGACGGCCCCCGCACCGTGGTGACCAACCCGGCCGACCGGGTCGCCTCGCCGTACGGCTGGCACGACACCAACGGGGCGCCGGGCGCGGAGTTCACCACCACCCAGGGCAACAACGTCCACGCGTACCAGGACACCGACAGCAACAACGCCCCCGACTTCGGCAGCAGCCCGGACGGCGGGCCGAGCCTGACCTTCGACAACCCGGTCGACCTGAACGAGCACGCGCAGAGCTACCGGGACGCGGCGACGGCGAACCTGTTCTACTGGAACAACATCATCCACGACGTCACCTACCGTTACGGGTTCGACGAGGCGTCGGGCAACTTCCAGATGAACAACTACGGCCGTGGCGGCGTGGGCGGCGACTACGTCCGGGCCGAGGCCGCTGACGGTAACGGCACGAACAACGCCAACTTCTCCACCCCGGCCGCCGACGGTGGCGCGCCGCGCATGCAGATGTTCCTGTGGCCGGGCAACCAGTTCGGTGCCCAGAACCAGGTCGTCGTGGACGGCGTGGGCTCCTTCGACGCGACCTGGTCGCGGTTCAGCCCGGCGCCCTCGGTCGCCGGGCTGCCGGGGCACCGCTTCGTCTACGCCGGTACCGGCTGCAACACGGCGGCCTACCCGGCGACGCTGCCGGGCGGCAACTGGATCGCGGTCGTCGACGGCGGCACCGCGGCCTGCACGTACCTGCTGCGTACCCAGGTGGCCCAGTCGCTCGGCGCCAAGGCCGTGGTGGTGGCGCACAACGCCACCAGCGCCGCGCCGGTGCTGACCGGTGCCATGACCACCGCGCCGGTCGCCATCCCGGCGGTCGCCGTGAGCCAGGCCGACGGCAACGCCATCAAGGCCGCCATCGCCGCCGGTGACGTCACCGGCTCGGTCCGCAAGCACCCCAGCCACCCGGGCATCCGCGACGGTGACTTCGACGCCGGCATCATCATCCACGAGTACGGTCACGGCATCTCCAACCGCCTGACCGGTGGCCCGGGCGTCAACTGCCTCAGCGGCAACGAGCAGATGGGTGAGGGCTGGAGCGACTACTTCGCGGTCACCATGCTGCTCGACCCGGCGCTCGACACCGCCGACGGGGTGCGTGGCATGGGTCCGTACGCCCTCTTCCAGGAGGACCGCAGCGGTGCCGGCATCCGGCCGCGTCCGTACTCGCGGAACATGGACATCCAGCCGTTCACCTACGACAGCATCAAGACCGGTGGCTGGCTCAACGGTGCTTCGCTGGCCGCGCCGCACGGCATCGGTCACGGCTGGGCCTCGGTGCTGTGGGACATGACCTGGGACCTGATCGACCGGCACGGGTTCAACCCGAACGTCTACGACGCGTGGAACACCGGCGGTAACAACCTGTCGCTGCAGCTGGTCATGGACGGACTCAAGATGCAGGGTTGCGGCCCCGGCCTGGTCGCCGGCCGCAACGGCATCATCGCCGCGGACGCCGCCCTGACCGGTGGCGAGAACTCCTGCACCCTGTGGGCGTCCTTCGCCCGCCGGGGCCTCGGCTACAGCGCCGTGCAGGGCACCACCAACCGCGACGACAACACCGAGGCGTTCGACACCCACCCGTCCTGCCGCGGTGACTTCCTCAACCGTACGGGGATGAACACCCTGGACGCCGGCGACGCTGCGCCGATGCAGTTCCAGCTCGCCAGCAACCGGGGCCTGGACATCCTGGCCAGCAACTCCCCGTACTCGCGTCTGGTGGACTGCGACACCCTCCAGACCGTCAACCCCGACGGGCCGATCACGCCGCGACCGACCCCCGTCAAGGCGGTCAACCCCGGCAACTCGAAGATGTCCGTCAACGCCAAGGGTCGGTACAACTACGTCTGGAAGACCGACCCCGCCTGGGCCGGCACCTGCCGAGAGTTCGTACTCACCCTCGACAACGGATTCCAGTACCGCACCTACTTCAAGTTCATCGGCTGATCTCTGACAGCTGATCGGAGGTAGAGCCGGAGGGAGCGTCCCGCACGACGGAACGCTCCCTCCGGTGCGTACAGCCCCTGACACCGTGGCTGACCACGGCCGCGGTGGATCGCGGCGACAAGCCGTCGTATCCCGTACAGCGAAGGAGCCTTTGGTGTCCTCATCCCCCCGGAGATCTCGTGGTCGACGCAACGCCGCTTTGGTGTTGTCCACCACCCTCGTCGTGTCCCTGACATCGGTGTCCGCGCCCGCCTCGGCGGCGCCCGAGGAGGACGCGGGTACCTCGAACCCGATCTTCCTCACCGGCCCGAACGAGGGCGCCCCGGAGACCGTCGCCGTCAACTACCTGCGGGCGAACCCGGCCCAGCACGGTGTCGGCGCGGCCGATCTCAGCGACCTCGCGGTCGCGTCGAAGTACACCAGCCGGCACAACGGCGTCACGCACGTGAACCTCGCCCAGCGGTACCAGAACCTGGAGGTGTTCGGAGCCACCGCCACCGTCAACCTCGCCAGGGACGGCAGCGTCGTCTTCGTCGGTGACAGCCTGGTGGCCGACCTGCGGGAGAACGCCGCAGGCGTTGCGTCGCTGGACGCCCTCGAGGCGGTGGAGGCGGCCGCCGACGCCCTTGACCTGGCCGAACCGAAGAGCCCACGGGTGATGAGCCGAGCCGGTGGCGCCGCCCAGCGCACCATGATCTCCGGTAGCGGCATCTCCGACCAGCCGATCCCGGCGAAGCTGGGTTGGCAGCCGACCGAGGACGGGCTGCGGCTGGCCTGGCAACTGGTCATCGACGACTCGTCGGACCCGCACCTGTGGAACGTCACGGTCGACGCCGAAACCGGCGACCTGCTCGACAGCGACGACTGGACCACCCACGACCACCCCAAGGACCTGGCCGCCACCCTGGGCCGACCGGAGCAGCGGACGGCCGCGGCCATCACCGCCGCAGACATCGAGATCCCGACCGTCCTGCCCCGTAACCAGGTCGTCGACGGGTCCAGCTACCGGGTCTTCGAGTTCCCGAAGAACGACGCCAACGAGGGACCGCGCAACCTGGTGACCAACCCGGCCGAGGGCACCGCCTCGCCGTACGGCTGGCACGACACCGACGGGGTCCCGGGTCCCGAATACACCATCACGCGGGGCAACAACGCCCACGCCTACACCGACCGGGACGCCAACAACCAGGTCGACCCGGGCAGCTCCCCCGACGGCGGACCCGGCCTGACCTTCGACTTCCCCGCCGACCTCGACGAGCACCCGCAGACCTACCGTGACGCTGCGGTGGTCAACCAGTTCTACTGGTGCAACGTCGTGCACGACCTCACCTACGGCTACGGCTTCGACGAGCCGTCCGGCAACTTCCAGGTCAACAACTACGGTCGTGGCGGCGTCGGCGGCGACGACGTGATGTGCGAGGCGCACGACGGCTCCGGCCAGAACAACGCCAACTTCTCTACCCCGGCCATGGACGGCGGCCGGCCCCGGATGCAGATGTTCCTCTGGCCGGGCAACCAGTTCGGCCTGCCCAACGCGGTGACTGTCGGTTCGGGTGCCGGCGCGGCGACCTACCAGGCGGAGTACGCCCGGTTCACCCCCGCCCCCACTCGGGACGGCTTCGCCGGTGCCCTGGCGCTCGTCGACGACGGGGTCGGCAACACCGGCGACGGCTGCACCGCGTACAGCCTGCCGGCCGGCGCGATCGCCGTGCTCGACCGCAGCAGCAGCTGCAACTACCACACCCAGGTCAGCAACGCCGAGCAGGCCGGCGCGACCGCCGTGGTGGTGGTCAACAACGTGGCTGGCGCCCCGGTGGTGATGAACGGGTCGATGAACCCGGCGGTCACCATTCCCGCGGTGATGGTGAGCCAGGCCGACGGCAACGCCATCAAGGCCGCCCTGCCGTCCGCCGCGAAGGTGCACCGCAACCTGGACCGCCCGGCCATGCGGGACGCCTCGTTCCGCGCGGAGACGATCTTCCATGAGTACGGTCACGGGGTCTCGCTGCGGCTCACCGGTGGCCCGACGGTCAACTGCCTGACCGGTAACGAGCAGATGGGCGAGGGCTGGAGCGACTTCCTCGCGATCGTCTCGCTGATCAACCCCTCCCTCGACAACCCCGAGGGCCCGCGTGGCTACGGCCAGTACGCGCTGTTCCAGGACAGCCGCACCGGTGACGGTTTCCGGCCGCGTCCGTACTCGCGGAACATGGACATCCAGCCGTTCACCTACGACAGCATCAAGACCGGTGGCTGGCTGGACGGCACCTCCCTGGCCGCGCCGCACGGCATCGGTCACGGCTGGGCCGCCGTGCTGTGGGACATGACCTGGGACCTGATCGACCGGCACGGGTTCAACCCGAACGTCTACGACCCGTGGAACACCGGCGGTAACAACCTCGCTCTGCAACTGGTGATGGACGGGTTGAAGATGCAGGGCTGCGGCCCCGGCTTCGTCACCGGCCGCAACGCCATCATCGCCGCGGACGCCGCCCTCACCGGTGGCGAGAACTCCTGCACCCTGTGGGCGTCCTTCGCCCGCCGGGGGCTGGGCTACAGCGCGGTGCAGGGCACCACGAACCGCGACGACAACAGCGAGGCGTTCGACACCCACCCGTCCTGCCGGGGTGACTTCATCGGTCGTACGGCGATGAACACCGTCACCGCCGGATCGGCTGCGCCGATGCAGTTCCAGCTCGCCAGCAACCGGGGCCTGGACATCCTGGCCAGCAACTCCCCGTACTCGCGGCTGGTGGACTGCGACACCCTGCAGACCGTCAACCCGGACGGGCCCGTCACGCCCCGACCGACCCCGGTCAAGGCGGTCAACCCGGGCAACTCCCAGATGTCCGCCAACGCGAACGGTCGGTACAACTACGTCTGGAAGACCGACCCCGCCTGGGCCGGCACCTGCCGAGAGTTCGTGCTGACCCTCGACAACGGGTTCCAGTACCGCACCTACTTCAAGTTCGTCGGGTAACCCCTGACCGAGAGCCGGGGAGCGTTCCGAGCCACGGAACGCTCCCCGGTCGGCATCGGTCAGGCGTAGAAGCCGGTCCGCAGCTCGATGCCGTGCTCCAGCCACGCCTTGAGGCAGCAGAGCATGTTCGTCCACCCCTCGCAGTTGCCGTACGACGCCCGCTGCCCCTGCGGGGTGGGGCGCCACCCCTCCTCGGCGATGGTGACCAGGGTGCGGTCCTCCCCCAGCGGCTCGAACTCCATGGTGACGGTCGTCTGGTAGGCCCCGGTCGATTCCTCACCGTCGTCGGCCGCCCAGCGCAGCACGATCCGTCGGTCCTGCTGCACCTCGACGACCTCGACCGGGAAGGCTCCGGGGAAGTCGGCGAAGTCCCAGCTGACGGTGGCGCCGGCGGCCAGGCGTCCCTTGGCTCCCCCGGTGGTGAAGTAGCGGGAGAGCTGCTCCGGGTCGACGACGGCCTCGAACACCTCATGCACCGGACGGCTGATCCGGCCGGCGATCTTGAACCGCAGGTCCATGCTGATCTCCTCACGCTGACATGTTGTATTTTTATAACATGTCAGACGGTCGCGCCGAGCCCGACAACCCGGACCAGGATCTGGACGAGGTGTTCAAGGCGCTCGCCTCACCGACCCGTCGGCGCCTCCTGGACCTGCTCAAGGACCAGGCCCGCACCACCGGCGACCTGTGCGAACGGCTGGCGCCCCTGGACCGGACCACGGTGCTGCAACACCTGCGGGTGCTGGAGGCCGCCGGGCTGGTCATCGCCCACCGCAAGGGGCGCGAGCGGTGGAACCACCTCGACCCGCTGCCGATCAAACGCATCCACGACCGGTGGATCGGCGCGTACGCCAGCGCGGCGGTGGACAAGCTCGCCGCACTGAAGTCCACTCTGGAGCGATCGACCCCGCGGTAACCGCCAGCTCATGACCCTTGACACTCCGATGTGTCTGCACGAAGATCAATGTCATGCGAAGCGCCTTTCTGACGAAGCGAGGTCACATCGACCTCCTGCGCGTCGCCAGCGCTGCCTGTCGACCCTGCCGCTGACGCCGGGTCATCCCCCTTCCTGCCCGCACGGGCGATCCCCTGCCGTAGGTCTCCGGCCCTACCGGCACGCCCGTATACGGCATTCGCTTCATCCGACAGGAGAGCTGTCCATCGTGCACACCATGTCCGTACGCCTGGCCACCGCCGGGCTCACCCTCGCCCTGCTGGGTACGGCGGCCTGGGTCGCGCCGGCAAACGCCTCGGCGTTGCCGGCGGTACCCCCGTCGTCGCCCGGCATCCACCAGATCACCGGTTACCCCCGGCAGAACGTGCTTCCGGTCTGGCCGGCCAACCCCGCCGACGCCTCCATCCCGATCGGCGTCATCCCCTACCACGAGATCGCGCCGAAGCTGAACGCGTTGCAGGCCGCCAGCAACCGGGTCTCCGCCCGGGTGGCCGGCACCTCCAGCGGCGGCTACGACCTGTACGCGGTCGTCGTCACCGCCCCGGAGTCGCGGCAGCAGGCCCGCCAGCAGGAGGAGTGGAAGCGCCTCATCGAGGAGGACCCGGTCCGGGCCCGCACCGACCGCAAGCTGCTGGCCGGGTACAAGACGCCGTTGTTCGTCAACGCCAACATCCACGGCAACGAGTGGGAGGGCACCGACGCGGCGCTGCGGGTCATCGAGGAGTTCGCCACCAGCCGTGATCCCGAGGTGACCCGGCTGCTGGAACGCAACCGGCTGATCTTCAACGTGACGGCCAACCCGGACGGCCGGATCGCCGGCACCCGGGCCAACGGCAACGGCTACGACCTCAACCGGGATCTGACCATCGTCTCGCAGCCGGAGACGAACCTGATCCGCGAGCTGATCATCGACACCAAGCCGATCATCACGCTCGACCTGCACGGCTACGTCAACCCGACGCTGCTGCACCCGAGCACTCCGCCGCACAACGTCAACAACGAGTACGACCTGTTCATCAAGCACGCCCTGCCGAACGCCCTCGGCATCGAGGAGGGCCTGCGGGCGCTGGGCTACGCCGAGACGCAGCGGGCCCGCATCCCGTTCCGCGACGACGCGCCGGGGGTGTGGGACGACTTCCCGCCGATCTACGTGCCGTCGTTCGCGTTGTTGCAGAGCAGCATCCCGTACACCATCGAGGCGCCGCTCAACCCGCGCGGGACCAACCTGACCCCGCAGGAGCGGGTACGGCGCTCGGGCATCAACACCGACGTGCACGAGGTGGCGATCAAGTCCTCGCTGCGCTACATCCAGGACCACCGGAACCAGCTGATCTTCGACCAGGCGGAGGTCTACCGGCGCGGCTGGGCCGGTGAGCCGCTGCGGGACATCCCCGACGGCTACGTGCCGGGCTGGGGCCCGGAGGACAACTACCAGACGGTCTTCCCCCGGGCGTACGTGATCCCGACCGGTGCCGGGCAGCGGTCCGAGCCGGCCGCCGCGCGCCTGGTCGACCTGCTCATCGGCAGCGGTGGCCGGGTGTGGCGGGCCAAGCACGCCTTCCGGGCCAACGGCACCAGCTACCCGGCCGGCTCCTACGTCATCGACCTGCACCAGCCCAAGCGGGGCCTGGTCAACTCGCTGCTGGAGCCGGGCATCGACCTGACCGACCGGGTGGACGACCTCTACGCCGGTCCGGCGGCCTGGAGCCAGGGCCTGACCTGGGGCGCCACCGTCGACACGCTGTGGGACGCCAAGCTGCCGAAGGTGCAGCTGAAGCAGGTGTACGACGGGGTGGCCACCGGCACCCTGCCGCCCGCCAGCGCCGACGTACGGCTGAACATCCAGGACGCCGCCGACCTGCTGGTGGTCAACTCGCTTATCCGCAAGGGCCTGCGGGTGCACCGGCTCGCCGACGGGTCGGTGGTGGTGCAGACCACCCCGGGCAGCCGCAAGCTGCTCCAGGATGCGGTCAAGACGCACGGCGTCACCTTCGAGCGGGCTCCGGCGCGTTGGACGGGTACCCCGCTGGGCGAGATCGTCGTCGGTTACCTGGGCGGTGTCGAGGCACGGGACACCCTGGCCGCCCTCGGCTTCGCGACCCGGGCGGTCACCGCCGCGACGCTTGCCGACACGCTTACCGACGACGTCGACGTGCTGCTTGTGGCGAGCAGCCTCAACGTGGCGAACCTGACCGCGACCAACCGGGCCGCGTTGGACGCCTTCCTGGCGCGTGGTGGCGGCGTGGTCGGCCTCGGCACCGCCGGGGCGAGCTTCGGCAACGCGACGTCGCTGTTGAGTGTCACCGCCACCGCCGGGCCGTCGCTGGCCAGCGGGGTGGCGAACGTGGTGAACCGGGGTGGTCCGGTCACCGCCGACGCCAGCGCGTACAGCTTCATCAGTCAGCCGGTCTGGTTCACCAACCTCGGCGCCGGGGTGAGTGTGGAGCAGTCGTACGCGGCGGACCCGCTGCTGGCCGGCTGGTGGGCGAGGACCGGGGCGAACGGGCAGACCGCTGCCGCGAACCAGGCAAGCATCGTGCGCACGGTGAGTGCCGGCGGCAACGGGGTGGTGCTCTTCGGCACCAACCCGACGTTCCGGCTGCACCCGAAGGGGCTGCACCCGCAGCTGGGCCGGGCCCTGCTGTGGGCCGCGCGACCGTGAGCTGAGCGTGCTGCGGGCCCCGGCGCTCTCGCCGGGGCCCGCGTCGTCATCCAGCCCTGGAAGATTGGGCCGAATGGCCTGGTCGCCGGGGGTTCGGGGCGGACATCATGGGGACATGACGGCCCGTAGACCGGATGCCAGGTGTCCGCTCCGCCCCGGGCAGCCGTGCACGCTGTGTCAGCTGGACGTGACCGGGCCGCAGGACTGCCCGCTGGTCTACCTGGTGATGACCGACGAGGAGTTGCGCGCCGGGACGCACCGGGCGTCCACCAGCCGCAGCGCGTTGGCGCCGGCGACCAGACGGCGCTCCGCTTCGTCGAGCCCGGCCTGAGTCAGGGCCGTCTCGACCCGCTCGCGGCTGGTCTCGCGCGCACCGATCGGCCAGTCCCCGCCGACGAGCACGTGGTCGGCGCCGAGCAGGTCGGTGGCGAACCGGATCGCGGCCGGGACGAAACCCATCGTGTCCAGGTAGACGTGGGCACGCTGCGACGCAGGGGCCGCCGCCGTGATGCGCTGCCCCTCGTCCGTCGCGGCGGCCAGGGACAGCCCGGCCACCCCGAGCATCGGGAACACCACGTGCAGCCCGGGCAGCTCGGCCAGCACCCCGTCGGCCAGCAGCGACAGCAGCGCGGCGGCGTTCATGGTGCCGCGGGCCAGTGAGGTGCCGAACCGGCCGAGGCCGGCGAAGGCGAGGGTCATCGCCGCCGGGCTGATCGGGTGGGCGAAGACCGGCACACCCAGTTCCGCCGCGACGGTGAGGGTGGGCCGGGCCTGGGCCGCACCGAGCAGCTGCCCGTCCGTGGCGCAGTCGACCACCAGCCCGGACAACCCCAGCTCGCGGATGGCGCGGACGGCCTCCTCGGCGGCGCGGTCACCGGCGAAGGCGTCGATGGTGGCCAGGCCCCGCAGCCGCTGCGGCGCGGTCGCCACCGCCTCGGCGAGGTGGTCGTTGAGCCGACGCATGTCGTCCGGGTGGGTGCGTTCGCCGTGCGGGGTGAGAAGGGCCGGTGGTGCGCTGAGCACCCGCAGGTCGACCCCGCGCCGGCCGGCCTCGGCGAGCAGGCCGTCCAGGTCGGCGATGCGGCGGGCCAGTACGCCCCAGCGCCGGGCCAGTTCGGGCGCGGCCTGGTGCGGAGGCAGCGCCGAGTAGGCCGGGCAGGCGTAGTGGGTGTGGAAGTCGGCGACGAACATCGACGGCATCACAGGTCGATGAAGGTGTACGTGAAGCCGCGCTCGGCCCGGTGCACGTACCCGGCGGCCGGGAACGGGAAGTGCGTCGGCACCAGCAGGTCGCCGGAATCGGCGACCCGCTCCAGCAGCCGACGCCGCTGGTCGGCCGAGTCGCCCGGCACGACGCAGTACCGGATGCTCCACTCCGGGCGTTCCAGTTGCACCCCGTGGTGCAGCATGTCGCCGGCGAACAACGCCCGTCGACCGGCCGACTCGACCACCAGGTAGACGTTGCCGGGGGTGTGCCCGAACGCGGGCACCAGGTGGATCTCCGGGCTGATCACGTGGTCGGCAGGGATCAGGTCGAGCACCCCGGCGTCGCGCAGCGGCAGGATGCTGTCGGCGAGGTAGTCACCCGTGCGCGTCATGGCCGCCGCGCCCTCGGGGCCGGTCCACCAGTCGTACTCCTCGCGGACGACCAGATAGCGGGCGTTGGGGAAGGTCGGCACCCAGCCGCCGGCGCCGTCGGAGCTGGTGGCGAAGCCGACGTGGTCGACGTGCAGGTGGGTGAAGACCACCGTGTCGATGTCGTCGACGCTGACACCGGCCCGCGCGAACTGTTCCAGGAAGGGCCGGTCGGCGCGGTCGAACACGCCGCCGTTGCGGGGTTTGCCGTTGCCGCCACCGGCATCGACCAGGATCAGCCGGTCGCGGGTCTTCAGCAGGTGGGCCTCCTGGTTGAGCACGATCCGGCCGTCGCGGGTCCACGGCTCGGTCGTGTAGAACGCGCCGTCGGTCCAGGACTCGGTCGCCAACTGGGGGAAGAAGTCGGTTGGGAGGGGGAAGTAGTCGACCTCGCGGATCGGGAACACCTCGACGTCGCCGACGCCGAACGACCAGAGCGGGCCGTCGCCGCCGCCGGTGTCCTGCCAGCGGGGCGCGGTGTCGGGTTGTGGGCTGGTCATGGGGCCACCTCTTCCAGGTGCGGTGTGCGGCGTACCTGCGCGTAGACCTGGGCGCGCAGCTCGCCGAAACGGGCCGATGAGCGGGTGCCGAGCTGGTCGCGCTCGGCCGGCAGGTCGATCGGGAACTCGGCGATGACCCCGGCCGGTGAGGCGCCGAGGACGACCACGCGTTGGCCCAGGTAGACCGCCTCGTCGATGTCGTGGGTGACGAACAGGACTGTCATCGCGTACCGGTGCCAGAGGCGGGCCAGCAGATCCTCCAGGTCGCCGCGGGTCTGGGCGTCGACGGCGGAGAACGGCTCGTCCATCAACAACAGCCGGGGCCGGTACGCGATGGCCCGGGAGATGGCGACCCGCTGTTGCATGCCACCGGAGAGCTGCCACGGGTACGCGTCGGCGGCCTGGCCCAGGCCGACGGCGTCGAGCGCCTCGGCGACGAGTTCGCGGCGTTCGGCACGACCGACGCCCTGGCTGCGCAGCGGCAACTCGACGTTTTGTCGGACGGTCTTCCAGGCGAACAGGCTGCGCCCGTACTCCTGGAAGACCACGCCCAGGTCGGCGGGGGGTTCGGTGACCCGTCGCCCGGCCAGGTAGACGTCCCCGGTGGTGGCGGGCAGCAACCCGGCGATGATCTTCAACAGGGTGGTCTTGCCGCAGCCGGAGGGGCCGACCACGGCGACGAATTCGCCGTCGTCGACGGTCAGGTCGACCTGGGCCAGGGCATCCACCGTGCGCTCCCGCGCCCGGTAGGACTTGCCCAGGTCGACGATGCGCAGCAGTGCGTCGTCGGTGCTCACCACGACTCCTCTCGTCCGGTGGCGCCGCGATGCCACCGCAGGGCGCGCCGCTCGATGGTTTCGAAGACTTTTGCCAGGCCGAAGCCGAGCAGGCCGAGCAGGAGCACGCCGCTCCACATCTCGGGGATGGCGAAGGTGCGCTGGAAGCGGATCACCGTGAAGCCCAGCCCGTCGGTGCTCATCAGCATCTCGCTGACCACCATCACGATGAGCGAGATGCCGAGGGCCTGCCGCGCCCCGGCGAAGACCTGCGGGGTGGCGGCGCGCAGGATCAGCCCGTGCCGGGTCCAGGCCCGCAGCCGGTAGGCGGCGGCGGTGTCGAGTTGGACCTCGTCGACGGCGCGTACCCCGTCGGCGGTGTTGAGCAGGATGGGCCAGACCGCACCCACCGCGATGACGATCAGCTTGGTGGCGTCGCCGATGCCGACGGCGACGAGCAGCACCGGGATCAGCACCGGGGCGGGCAGCACCCGGAAGTAGGCGAGGATCGGGCTGGTCAGGTCGCGTACCACCGACCAACGGCCGACCAGGTAGCCGACGCCGACGCCGACCAGCAGCGCCGCGGCGTATCCCGCGGCGAGCCGCCGCAGGCTGGGCAGCACGTCACGGACGAACACCTCGGAGAACCACACCTGACCGAACGCCTCGACGATGCGGCTCAGCGGCGGCAGGAAGATGCTGGTGCTGTCCGCGCTGAACACCCACCAGGCGGTGAACAGCAGCACCGGCAGGCCCAGGGCGAGGCCGACACCGCGAGCTCCCCGGTTCAGGCCGGCGACGACGGTTGCCTTCATCGGGCCGCCACCTCACGCCGGGTCGCCACGTGCCAGTGCAGCAGTCGTCGCTCGGCCAGCCGGGCGGCCATGTCGAGGGCGATGCCCACCCCGCCGGTCAGCAGCACCAGCGCGTACATGCCGGTGAACTCGCCGGACTCCTGGCTGGACCAGATCAGCTCGCCGAGGCCGGCGGCGCCCATCACCAGCCCGCCGGTGATGGCCAGTGCGAGGGCCACCGAGACGATCAGCCGCAACGCCGTGCCGAGGTACGGCAGCACGCTCGGCCAGGTGACGTGGACGATGCGGCCCAGCCGGCCGAGCCGGATGGTGCGGGCGGTGTCCACGGCCACCTGGTCGACGTCGCGCAGACCGTAGAGCACCTGGAACAGCACGATCCAGAAGCAGGAGACGGCGACCAGCAGGACGGTGATCTGCGCGACGTCGAGCACCAGCACCAGCACCGGGATCAGCACGATCGACGGGACCGGGCGCAGGAAGTCCAGGGTGGACGAAGCGGCGCGCAGCAGCCACGGCACCGAGCCGACGGCGAAGCCGACCACGATTCCGGCCACCAGCGCGATCAGCAGGCCGACAGCCGCGACCAGCAGGGTGCGGCCGGTCGCGGTCCAGAACCGCGCCTCGGTGAGCAGTTCGGCGGCGCGTGGGGCGATGGCCGTCAGCGGTGGCACGTGCAGCGGTGAGAAGACCGCCCGGGTCACCGCCTCGTAGCCGATCGCGGCGAGCAGCAGCCCGAGGATGCCGAGCACCCGGCGGACGGTGGGGCCGGCCGGCCGCCGGGTGTGGGCGGACGTACGACTGCCGGTGGTCACGGCAGGATCAGCTCGTCGAGGTCGGGTGTGGTGTTGATCAGGCCGTCACGTCGGGCGTACCCGGCCAGTTTCTCGGCGGCCTGTCGGCTCACCTCGTCCCGCCAGCCGGTGATGGTGATCCTGGCAGCCACCTCCGGGGTGATCTGGGTGAAGGTGGGGATCTTCGCGCGGACCTCGTCCTCGTGCTCGCGGGCGTAGGCGTACGCCTCCCGGATCGCGGTGCGGAACGCGGTGACCACCTCGGGCTTGCGCGTGACCAGGGCGCCGGAGGTGTACCAGGCGGAGACGGTGAGGTCTTCGGCCAGGTCGGTGAAGCCCCAGCCGATCGGCACCGCGCCCTGCGCCCTGGCTGCGGACAGGAACGGCTCGACCACCCAGGCGCCGGCCACCCGGCCCTCGCTGATGGCGGCGGGCACCTGCGGGAAGGGGATCTCGACGAGCTTCAGGGATTCCGAGTCGCCGCCGTCGGCCCGTACCGCCTCCCGGGCGGCGGCTGCGGCGATGTTGGTCAGGATGTTGACCGCGACGGTTTTGCCTTCGAGCTGTCTCGGGCTGGTGATGCCGGAGTCGGCGGCCACCACCAGCGCGCCGTAGTCGGCGCCGGCTTTGCCGGTCGAGGCGGACGCCGGCACCACGGCCTTGACGTCCAGGCCCTGGGTGCGGGCCACGATGAGGGTGGTGAGGTCGCCGGTGGCGAAGTCGACCTTGCCGGCGAGCACCGACGGTACGGAGGTCAGGTCGGAGGTCTCGGTGTCCACCTCGACCTTCAGGCCGTGTCTGGCGAAGATGCCCTTGTCCTCGGCGAGGTAGATCGGGGCGAGGTGACCCAACGGCGACGAGGCCAGGGTGATGGTGGTCAGGCCGTCGTCCGTACCGGCGGCGTCGGCGTCGTCGTCCGAACCGCAGCCGGTCACGGCGGCGCCGAGCAGCGCGGCGGCGAGCAGCCCGGCGGCGCCACGGCGCAACGTGGTGGGAAGGCTGAGGTGACCGGTGATCCGGGTCGTGCGGAACATGGTTGATCTCGATTCTCAGGTCGTGGAGGGGTTTGGCGACGCCGGGTCAGAAGCGCAGGCGCAGGTCGAGGTCCTTGACGTGGTCCGGGAAGGGCGTCACACCGCCGAGGGCGAGCGCGCCGAGGCTGGATTCGGCGGCCTCCTCGATGGCCACCACCAGGCTCGCGGCGTGCTTCGCGTCGTCTCCGGCGACGAGCAGGCCGTGGTTGCCGAGCAGCACCCCGTACGTCTGCGGGTGGGCCTGGTACGTCTCGGCGATGGTGCGGACCGCCTCGGCGGTGCCGCGGGGCGCCCAGGGCGCGACCGGGACGTCGACCGCCTGGCCGTACACCAGCAGCGCCTCGTAGCGGGCGGGGAGGCTGACCGAGGCGAGGGCGTAGCTTGTCGCGTGCGGCGAGTGGGTGTGGATGACCGCGTTGACGTCCGGGCGGGTGCGGTAGACGCCGACGTGCATCTTCAGGATGGCGGCCACCGACGGGCTGGGCGCGCCGTACCGCACCTCGCCGTCGAGGTCGACCACGACGACCTCGTCGTTGACCGTGCGCAACGCCGGTAGACCGACCCGCAGGTCGCTCGCCGGCCAGGGACGCAGCAGTTCACCGGCGTTGACCGCGAGCAGGTTGTCGTGTCCGGGCAGGCGGACGCTGATGTTGCCGTGGCCGCTGGCGGACATCGCCGAGGCGGCGAAGATCCGGTTGATTCCGGTGGTCAGGTCGGTGCGCGCGGCGGCCAGTTCGTCGGCGCCGAACGGGGCGTGACGCAGCGTCGAGGGTGTGGGGGTGTGCAGAGTCATGGCGTAGCAGCCTTGTCGTCGATGGGGGTGTGCCGGATCCGCGCGCCGTGCGGCGCGCAGGCGGTGATCAGGGTTGTGGCGAGCACAGGCAGGACGCAGCGGGATCCGATGCGGGTGTGCGGGAAGCCCAGGGCTGCCGGCAGCGTCCGACGGCGGCGTGGGGTGGGCCCTGCTGAAGGATTGGTGCCGCGCCGATTGCGGCGTCGGCGACCCGCTACCGGGTCAGCGGCCGGGACAGAGCGCGCTGCCGGTGCGGCCGTAGTCGACCGCGCGGCGGGCGGTCAGCAGCAGAGGCATAACCCTAGTATGCCCGTAGGATTTATGGGCGATCAAGACGGGTGGGCCTGTGACCTGCGCCCCAGCGCCGCCGGCCGGGACTCGCGCTGCGCGAGACGGTAGAGTCGGTCACACCACTGCCGTACGGTGAGACGATGATCGACCCGGTGAACACGATCCGTCAGGTGTGCCTGGGGCTGCCCGAGGTCAGCGAACGTCTGAGCCATGGCACGCCGACCTGGTTCGTCCGCGACAAGAAGTGCTTCGCGCAGCTGTGGCCGGACGGCCACCACCACAACGATTTCCCGCACCTGTGGTGTGCGGCGCCGCCCGGCTCGGCCGCCGAGTTGATCGCCGCGGACCCGGACGTCTACTTCCGGCCGCCCTATGTGGGGCATCGCGGCTGGGTGGGCGTACGCCTCGACACCGGCGTGCAGGCCGACGAGGTGGCCGAGGTCATCGAGGACAGCTACCGGGTCGTGGCACCCAAGACGCTGGTGGCCCGCCTCGACGCGGCCGCCGCACCGGGCTGAGCACGTGGTGGGCCCGACGCCACGGTCGGGCCCACCACGGTCAGGTCACTGCAACGACACGTCGTCGAGGTAGAAGCTGTCGGTGCCCGAGGCCGTCTCGACGTAGAAGCGGGCGTTGGACAGGGTGCCGCTCCACGACACGGTCGCCGTACCGGTGAGCTGGGTCCAGCCGTTGGCGTTCACCGTCGCCGCCGGGGTGAGCTGGACGTAGCTCGTGGCGCCGTTGGCGGTCACCGCCAGGGTCGGCCGCACCGACGGCGTGCCGCTCTGCGACCGCACCCACAGGGTCGTGGTGTACGTCCGGCCGTTGGTCAGCGCCGAGGTCACGTCCTGGCTGGGGCCGTTCCACGATCCGGTGCGCCCGGAGTGCAGCAGCGACCGCGACCCGCTGCGGACGACTGTGGTGGCCGACGACAGGGTTCCGCTGCCGAACACCGACCAGCCGGTCGTGCCGTTCTCCATGGTGCCGTTGGCCAGCAGGTTTCCGCCGCTGCCCGAGCCGGCGGTGAACCGCCAGTTGTTCAGGTTGAACAGGTAGCCGCTGCCGCCGGTGAAGCGCAGGTAGAGATCGCGGGTGCCGGTGGCGCCGCTGACGGTGCACGAGGTGTTGGCCCAGTTCTGCCAGCCGCCGGTGCCGGCCACGGCACAGCTGCCGACCAACGGGCCGGTGGCGCTGTCCAGCCGCAGCTCGATGGTGCCGCCGCTGGTGGCCGAGGCGACCCGGGCGGTGAACGACGACGCGCCGGTGCCGAAGGCGACGCCCCGGACCCGGATCCAGTCGCCGTTCTCGATGAACCCGACGTTCACGCCGCCCTCGCTTGACGCTTCGGTCTCGATGCCGTTGCCCCAGTTGATGGTCTCGGCCTCCTGGGTGACGTACGGGTTGAGGGTGCCGATCTGGGGCGCGCCGGCGGTGGTCATGTTCATCACCGGGATCGATCCGTCGGCGTTGTAGGAGAAGCGTTCCACCGCCACCGAACGGGTGTAGCCGCTGCCGCCGGGCAGGGCACCGTTGTGGTAGAAGAAGTACGAGTTGCCGGCGTAGTCGATGATCCCCGGGTGGTTGGTGAAGCTGGCGCCCTGCCGGGGCATGACCGTCCCCCGGTAGGTCCACGGTCCGGTCGGTCCGGGTGCTGTGGAGTAGCCGATGAACTCGCTGCAACACTCGGCCGCGAAGACGTTGTAGTAGACGCCGTTGCGCTTGTATACCCAGGGACCTTCCTCGTACAGCGTCGGACGGCTGGAGTTGCCGGTGCGGGTGCCGAAGCCGGCGGTGGTCAGCGGGATCTGCGTCGGGCTGCCGGAGAACGAGATCATGTCCTGGTTGAGCCGGACGTACCACAGGTTCGGGTTGCCCCAGTAGAGGTAGGCCTGACCGTTGTCGTCGATGAAGGCGTGCGGGTCGATCTCACCGTTGCCGACCAGCGGGCGGCCGAGCGCGTCCCGGAACGGGCCGGTAGGTGAACTCGACACCCCGACCCCGATGACCATCTGCCCGTTGGACCGCTGCCGCACCGGCACGTACCAGTAGAACTGGCCGTTGCGGGCAACCACGTGCCCGGCCCAGGCGTTCGCGTCCGCCCAGGCGAACGTGCTCAGGCTCATCGGCACCCCGTGGTCGGTCCAGTTCGACATGTCCGTCGTCGAGAAGACCCGCCACTCCTTCATGGTGAAGTACGTCGAGGCGTCCTCGTCGCGGCCGGTGTAGACGTAGAGCCGGCCGTCGTGCACCAACGGCGCCGGGTCGGCGGTGTAGACGTGCTGGACGAAGGGGTTGTCCGCCTTCGCCGGTGCGGCGAGGAACGTCACGAGCATCAGCGGGACGGCCAGCCAGGCGAGCCACCGTCCGACCGACCGGCCGCGCAGGGGTACGGGTTCCATTGTGGACTCCTGAGGGTGGTGGAAGAGGTCCGACGCCCAGCCGGTCCGGGACGGGACCGCCGCGCGGGGCGGGGTGGGGCGGGACCACGACGTCGACAGCCGGTCGAGCCAACCGAAAACGGCGAATGTTAGCGCCAACATCGGGTCATCGGCCCTCTTGGCTCCCGCACGCGACGCTAACATGTGAGCGATCACATAACAAGAAGTCCGTCGATGCCTGCCGTCCCGCCGGTGCAGGGTCGGCCGGTGGCGGGTGCGGGCGCCCGACCAGCGGCCGGATACGGTGGCAGGCATGGCGAGGGTACGGGTGACGGTGTGGTCGCACTGACCTGGCACGGACACAGCACCGTGTGGCTCGAGGACTCCGGCACCCGACTGCTCACCGACCCGCTGCTGCGTGACCGGCTGGCCCACCTCCGCCGTCGACGTGGTCCGCTCCCCCGGCTGCCCGGTGCACCGGACGCCGTACTCGTGTCGCACCTGCACGCCGACCACCTGGACTTCGCGTCGCTGCGCCGGCTGCCCGCCCGGACCCCGCTGGTGGTGCCGGCGGGCGCCGCCCGGCTGGTCCGCCGGGTCCTCGGCCCGGCCGCCGGCACCTGCACGGAACTGTCGCCGGGCGAGCAGATCACCATCGGCCGCGTCACGGTCCGCGCCGTACCCGCGCATCACCATCCCGGCCGTGGCCCCTGGTCCCGGCAGCAGGCACCCGCCATCGGCTACCTGATCGACGGCCAGGCCCGCACCTGGTTCGCCGGCGACACCGGCCTGTTCGACGAGATGGCCGACCTCGGGCCGGTCGACCTGGCGCTGATCCCGGTCGGCGGATGGGGTCCCACCCTCGGGCCCGGTCACCTCGACCCGCCGGCGGCGGCCGAGGCGGTACGCCGCGCCGCCGCAGCCTGCGCGGTGCCGATCCATTACGGCACCTTCTGGCCGATCGGCTGCGACCGGATCCGCCCCGACCGGTTCCTGCACCCCGGCGACGACTTCGCGCGGCACGCCGCGGCCCTCGCCCCGGGCACCCGGACAGTGGTGCTGTGCCCGGGTCAGTCCGTCACCGTGCGTCAGTCGTGACCGCCACGCTCGGCGCACTGGCCTGGCTCACCGTGGTGGTGCTGTTCGGCGCCGTCGTCCCGGTGGTGCCGACCGGCGCGGCGGTCTCCGGCGCCGCCGCGCTCGCCGCACACCAGGATCCGGTGACCGTGCTACTCGTCGTGCTCGCCGGGGCGATCGGGGCGTACGTGGGTGACCTGGCGGTCTACCTGGCGATGTGCTGGGGCGGGGAGCGCTTCGCGCGGCGGCTGCGCTGGCTGCGCGGCCCGAACCGGCTCGACCGGGTGTCGGCGCGGGTACGCGAGGGCGGGGTGACGATGTTCCTGGTGTCCCGGCTGATCCCCGGCGGGCGGTTGCCGGTGCTCCTGGCGGCGGCGGTGTCCGGGCTGCCCTGGCGGCGTTTCGCCGTGGCCAACCTGCCGGCCAGTCTGCTGTGGTCGGCCCTGTACGCCGCGATCGGCGTGCTCGGTCGGGCCGTCTTCCCCGAACCGTGGCAGAGCGTGGTCGCCGCGATCCTGATCGTGGTCCTGATCAGCCAGGCACTGGGCTGGTGGGGACGCCGACGCCCGCTGCCGGTTCCGCCACCAGCGTCACCGGCTCCGCCGGCCTGACCGGCCTGGTCGGACTGGCCGGGCCGGTCGGGTTAGCCGGGCTGGTCGGGTTGGCCGGGCCGGTCGGGTTAGCCGGGCTGGTCGGGTTGGCCGGGTTGTCGGGTTGGCGCAGGCCGAGCCGGTGCAGCCAGCGGAGCAACTGGCGGTGCACCGCGTCCGGTCCGACCAGTTCGCCCTCCTGCGGCCAGGCGGCGGGATGGATGAGCACGGCCTCGTTCTGCCACCCGCCGAGCCCGCCATGGCTGCCCACCAGTTCTTCGAACGCCGGCACCTCCTCGAGGCCGGGCTCCACCGCACTGATCACCACCAGGTCACCGACGTGCGCCATCTGCTGGTGTCGCAGCAGGTCGTGGCGGGCTCGCGGCCCGTAGGGCGTCAGCGGATCGTCGCCGTCGACCTGGCCGTCGGACAGCCGGTGGACTCCCGGCGCGCCGATGGCCAGCGGGCCGGCGGCGGAGTCGACCACCACCAGGCCGATGCCGGGATGAGCGGTCAGGCCATCGATCAACCCCGGGGCCACCGCGTCGACGCGGTCGCGGGTCAGTCGCCCCGGATGGTGGGCGAGGTAGATCATCGCCAGGTTGCCGGAGGCCACCACCACGGTCTCCGGTTCGTTGCGGTCGACGGCCGGCGCCGGCTCGGCCGCCTCCGGCGCTCCGGCCGCCGAGCGGGCCGCCACCCGGGTCGCCGTGGCGGTCATCCCGCTGCGGCCGGTGACCTCGGTGAGCAGCCGGTCGACCCGCTCCCACGTCTCGGGGCGGCCACCCGGCTCGTCGTCGACCGGCGCCGGCAGGATCTCCTGCGTGGCGGTCAGCCGCCGCACCAGCTGGGTCAGCGATTCGCCGTAGCGCTGGCGGAACGTGGCACCCTGGCTCTGCCCGTGGTCGCTGAGCACCACGACGTGGTAGCGCCGGGCCCCCTCGGCGGCCAGCCGGTGCAGGATGCCGAGCGTGTGGTCGAGTGTCTCCAGGGCCGCCATCGCCTCCGGGCGGGCCGGGCCGGCGTGGTGGGCCACCTCGTCGTAGTCGACGAAATCGCAGAAGATCACCGGTGCGCCCCGGGCCATCTGCTCGGCGATGAGCGCGACGTTGAGGTCGCTGAGCAGACTGGCCAACGGTCGCAGCGCCAGGTAGGAGCCGCCCCGGTCGGCTCTGGGCTGCACGCCGCGTACCCGCCGCCGCCGTGCCCCGTGCACTTCCCGCAACACCTGACCGGCACCGAGCACCACCGCACGGGCGAAGCCGTACGGGCTGGTCATGAAGGCCGCGTAGCCCGGGGTGGACCGCCCGGGCAGCCCGGCACGACTGATGGTGAACAGGCTGGTGGGAGCATCACCGGAGAAGGCGGTGCTGATGCTGACGCCGCCGTCGCGCAGCAGACCCCGGCCGGTGGACACCCGCCGCTCGACCTCTGCCGCGTCCCGGGGACGGCTGGTGACCACGAGCCGACCCGGTTCACCGTCGGCTGTCGCCTTCTCGTACCACCGGTAGGCCGGCACGTGGTCGACCTCGCCGTACAGCAGACCCGCCTGCGCGGCGGGGGTGGTGGCGGGCAGCCCGGTGTGCCAGCGGGTCATCCGGTGACTGCCCGACCGCAGCCAGCTACCGATGGTCGGCAGGTTGCCCGCGCGCACCGCCCACTGCACCACCGGCGCGGCCACCCCGTCGAGCTGGATGATCAACAAACCGTGGGCCGGTTCGGCGTCGTCGGTGGACGTGGCAGCGGCCCGACGCCACGGCCGCCAACGTGGGCGGCCGTCCAGGCTACGACGGACCCGACTCATCAACCGCCGCATCTCGCTGACGAACGAGTCGTCGGTGCCGGCGTCGGCCAGCCAGTTGACCATCGCGGCGAGCGCCACGGCCAACCAGGCGGCGGCGAACGCCACCGGGAACCCGGCCACGTGCGCCTCGGGCGCCAGCCGCAACGCCACGTACATCACGATGGCCTGGACACCCACCCCGATGGCCAGGGCACCGAGCCCGCCGAGCGCGGTGGCCAGCGCCAACAGCAGCGGGCGCAACACCGCACCGACCGCGGTGACCAGGCCGACCAGCCACAACAACCCGACCAGGCCGGTGGTGGTCACCCCGGGCAGCAGCCAGAACGTCGAGCTGAGCACCACGAACGAGGTCACCATGCTGCGCAGCAGCGCCCGCATCCGGGCGAGGGTCGGGCGATGGTAGTCGCGCAACATCCGCAGGCCGAGCCGGACGGTCTCGGGTTGAGCCTGTCCGGCAGCCACCTGCGGTTCCATCCCGCCACCATGCCACAGCCGAACCAACAAGATCCAAAAGGCCGGGCGGTGGACGGTGTCGGCGCTCAGCCGGACCGACGGGTCGGCCAGCACCGCACCGCGAGGACACCGGCCAGCAACGCCACACCGACGAGGTGGATCAGGCGTACGCCGGTGGCGGCGGGAAACGACGCGCCCGGCAGCATCGGCACCGTGACCAGGCCCACGGCGGCGACGACGGTGACGGCGCCCCAGAATGCCTTCGGGCGAGTGGCCCGCTCGGGCCTGTCCGCTCCCCTGGCGTCGGGCCGCCCGAGACGGGCCAGGCACCAGATCGCGACGACGGCACCGAGCACGGTGCTGGTCAGATCCGACACCGTCCACCAGGCGACGTCGGTGACGCTCGACCAACGGACACCGAACACCACAAGCAGCCAGTCGTCGGTGTGGGTGAGCCAGTCCCAGGCAAGGTGGCTGGCCGCACCGAGCAACGCCGAGGTGACGGTGACCCACAAGCGATGGCCGCCGCCCGCCGGCGCTCCGTCGACCCACCACCCGAACCGGCGATTCCGCGGCAGGTGTGCCGCGACAGTGCCGATCGAGGACCGGAAGATCCAGGCGTACGCCAGTGCCACGGGTAGGCACCACCAGAGCAACGCGGGCCAGGTGTGCGTGTCGGGAAAGCCGGGCCCGTCCGCCCGGTGCATCAGGTGTGCCACGTCCGGTGCCACGGCACCGCTCGACAACGCCACCCCGTCGAACCATCGTGGCCGCCACAGCTTCAGCGGCAGGACCGCCGCCAGATGCGAGGGCAAGGTCAACGGCACCGCGGAAGTCTAGTGGTCGGTGCCCGTCAGCCGAACCGGTCGTCGACCTCGGCCGCGACCGACTCCGGGAGGCGCATCCGCCAGGCGTCGGTGACGAGTTCGGCGAGACGCTCGGCGTCCACCCGCGCCAGTCGCAGCATGACCAGGGGCAGCCCGTCGTAGCCGGGGGTGGTGAAGAAGGTTTCCGGCTCACCCAGCAGCAGCGCCTGCTTCTCGGCCTCGTCACCGACGTACAGCACGGCGATGTCGGTGCGGATGGTGCGGGGCTCGCCCGGGCGACGCTCAGGATAGGACCAGACGAAGCCCTTGTCCGCGACCCGGAAGTCGAAGCCGTCGCTGTCGATCTCCACCACCTGGGGCAACGCCAGCGCCAGGCGCCGCACGTCGTCGGCGTCAGCCATCGTGGCTCCCACCGGACACAGCCTGCTGCATGCCGCCAAGGTTAGTGCGTGGGTCCGACATCACGACGTCGGCCGCGTACCGACCTGCGCCGACGGGTGCGACGATAGGCTGTCGTCGTGTCCACGCCGGCTCTCGACGCACTCGCCGCAGCCGGCCTGCGCCACCAGGTCGTCGAACACGGTCCGGTCCGCAGCCTCGACGAGGCCGCGGCCGCCCTCGGCGTGGCGGTTCCCGACGTGGTGAAGACCCTTGTGGTGCGCCGCGGCGACGACGACTACCTGTTCGTGCTCGTACCGGGTGACCGGGTCATCTCGTGGCCCCGGCTACGGGCGCTGCTCGGGGTGAACCGGCTGTCCCTGCCGGACGCCGACACGGCCAGGGCGGTGACGGGCTACGAGCGGGGTGCCATCACCCCCTTCGGCGCGACGACCCGATGGCCGGTCGTCGCCGACGAGCGGATCCGGGGCCGCACGATCACCCTCGGTACCGGCCGACACGGTACGGCGGTGCTCGTCGAGGCCGACGCCGCTGTGGCAGCACTCGCCGCCACCCTCGCCGACATCACCGACCCCGCCGCCTGACAGCGGACCTGCTTCCAGCGGACGGTGATCGACTCCGTTTCGTTGAAACGGCGGTATCCCACCACTGCGTACCCCGCCGTTTCGGCGAAACGGCGCGCCGCGGCAGCGGCCCGGTGCTGGCGCGGCCCTCCCCCACGCCACGCTTCTTGGCGCTGGCCTTGATGTGTTCGTACTGCCGTTCCCGCTTGGGACTCGATCCTGCTGGCATCGTTTCCTCCACACGACCTGGGACGGGGAGTCCTTCCGGTGCAGACATGCCCAGGTCCACCCGGGCCAACCACATCGACGATCGACGTGCCGATGCTCTCCTCGACCGGATGGGCGCAAGGACGGACCGGGTGGTGCCGTTGGTGCGGGGCCGGCCGTGAGCACTGATTCGTAGGGAAACACCGGATTCGACGTAAGGCCGGACGGCATAGCGTCGGAGGATGCTCAGAACTCCGTTCGCGGGCCGGCTCGGCGGCCGGTTCGACGCGGTCGCCGTGCGCCGCTGGGTGAGCGGCGCACTGGTCCTGACCTGCGCTGTCGTGCTGACTGCCGGATGCAGCGCGGTCAAGCTGCCAGGTGGCGGCGGGGACGCCGACGACCGGTACGGGTACGCCCCGAAGCCGGACGACTCCGTGGTCTACCAGCCGGACGTGGTGCTCGTCGAGGGCGGTGGCAAGGCCATCCGCTCGGTCAGTGACGACGGGTTCACCTATGTCGTCGACGGTGACGCCCCCGGCGCGGACGAACTCCAGCCAGGCAAGATCATGTTCGCCACCAGTCAGGCGGTCGGCCGGGTGGTACGGGTGGAGAAGTCCGGCGGCGACCGGGCGGTCACCCTGGCCCCGGTGCAGTTGACAGATGTGGTCCGCGACGCGGACATCACCTTCGACCAGCCGCTCGACCTGACCGCGCAGCAGTTCAGCCCCCTGCCCGACCTGCTCGGCGAGGTGGTCGAGGAGGACGCACCGGCAACCCCCGTCCTGCCCGACGCGGCGGACGCCACCGGCCTGACCGGCAACGCCATCGGCCTGGGCGGGGGCATGGGCGGCGGCACACTCGACCTGCGCGGGGGCACAGGCGGCGCGCTCGGGCTGGGCGCGAACGAGAGCGAGCTGTCCGACCTGCGGATCGCCGTACCCCCGATCGTGCTCGGGCCTGCTCGCGCACCCGGCGGCGGCGGTGCGGCCCACAGCATGGAACGCAAGATCGGCGGGTGGGGCGTCACCGCCTACCTGGGTCGTACCAAAGTGGGTCTGACCGCGCAGCACAGCACGGCGGCCTCCGGCCTCAAGGTCGACTTCGACATCCAGTTGCTCCTCGACAACCTGCGGCTGTCGGGCAACGTGAAGGTGACAAACGGGGTGATCCCCCATCCTCGGTTCCGCATCGACGGGGTGCACGGCCTCGCCATCACCGTCGCGGCCGGCGCGCAGGGTGGGCTGAGTGACAACAAGAAGGCGCGGATCGAGCTACCGATCGAGTTGTCGCAGCCGATCATCATCGGCGGCTTCCCGGCGACGCTCAAGCAGACGTTCAAGTTCCTCGTCCAGACGGCGTTCACCGCGAAGAACGGCAACATCTCGGGCACCGGCCGGTGGGGCCTGACCGGACCGATCGGCTACGAAGGAGGCTCGGTGCTCACCCCGACCTTCTCCGTGCAGGAGAGCATCATGCAGTCGCTGCGGGGGGTGTCGGTCGGCGTCGAGGCAATCGTGGTGGCCGCGGAGTTCCGTTTCGGTCTGATGCTCGGTCTGCCGGTGGCCGGCGCCGGGCCGTTCGTCGGCGTGGTGGCCTCGCTGGGGCTGACAAACGGTTCGGCGGCCGGTCGGGTGGGTCTGCCGTTGGCCGGGCCGGCGGTGAAGTGTCGGGGCACCACGCTCGTGGTGACCGCGCGGGCCGGTGAGGGCCTCAACGTCTCCGCGCCGTTGGCCAAGGCGATCGAGGTCGTGCTCGGGGTGCCGATCCCGAAGGAGGCCACCTTCGTCAGCAAGGACATCATCAACCGCACCGTCGTCGAGCCGGACGTACCCCTGTGTCGGGACTGACACCGATCACCAAGGGCTCCGGCCCGGCGGGGAGACCGCCGGGCCGGAGTTTGTAGTGCTGTTGACAGGTACCGGATCAGTGCTTGTGCACGCCGCCGGTGACCT
The DNA here is from genome assembly GCF_016863515.1 of Micromonospora gifhornensis. Lineage (GTDB taxonomy): Bacteria > Actinomycetota > Actinomycetes > Mycobacteriales > Micromonosporaceae > Micromonospora > Micromonospora gifhornensis. Next base: position 186,432 of record NZ_BOPA01000018.1, on the reverse strand, counting down.
TGCTCTTGTGGACGTGGCAGTGCTTGTGGTCCATGTCCTCGGTCTTGACCTTGCCCTTGACGGTGCTCTCCACGATCGACACCACCGAGGCCTTCTTGGCGTCGATGGAGCCGTTCACCGTCGAGTTGAAGATGATCAGGCCAGCGCCTTCCTTGACCTTGATCGAGCCGTTCTGGGTCGCTCCGTCCATGCAGGTGATGCCGGACTTGACCTCCAGGTTGCCCTTCTTCTGCTTACCGGTCAGCACCTTGGTGCAGGCCGGGTAGCTGGGCTGGGTCTGCGGGTTCAGCTCCTCGAAGGCGATCGCCCGGGCGTTGTTGGTACGCGGGTCGTCCAGCTTGAGGACGTCCAGGCCCTTCTGAATGTCGTTCGAGTAGATGTAGCCGTTGTTCCAGTACGCCGACCAGGATCCACCGAGGATGTTCCGGGTGTCCGACAGCGGACCCCGCTCCCAGTAGGCGATCTCGAACGGGTTGGCGGAGTCGGTGAAGTCGATCACCGAGATGCCGCCCTGGTACCACGCCTGGACCATGATGTCGCGGCCCATGGCCGGGATCAGCGAGCCGTTGTGGGCAACGCAGTTCTCCCGGGTGCTGTTCTCCCGCGGGATCTTGAAGTAGCTCTTGAAGACCAGCTGGCGGTTGGCCCCGGAGCCGACGATGTCGTAGATCGCGTTCGCGCCCTGGTTGTCCCGGTAGGCGGGGGTGCAGATCGCGCCGCTGCCGCCACCGAGCTCGTCGGTGAACAGCACCTTGGTGCCGGCGTTGTTGAACGTGGCCGAGTGCCAGAACGCGAAGTTCGTGTCCTGGACCTGGCTCAGCACCACCGGGTTCTCCCGGTCGGAGATGTCCATCAGCACACCGTCACCCATGCAGGCGCCGGCCGCGAGGTCCAGCTCCGGGTAGGCGGTGATGTCGTGGCAGCCGCTGGTGCGGGCGCCGCCGCCGTCCGGGAAGAGCACCGGAGTGGACACCACGGAGGCGCTGGTCGGGTTCGCCAGCGGAACCTTGATGATCGAGATCTTGTCGTGCGGCGTCTTGCAGTACGCCGCGGTCGCCGACGGGCTGTAGGACTGGACGTAGACGTAGAGGTCCGTCGCCTTGACCGTCTTGGCCTTCGGGCCCTTGCCGACGACCTTGTCCTTGCCGGGGACCAGCGTCAGAGTGTGCGAACCGCAGTCGGTGCGGACCGACTTGATGTACCGCGGGTTCGCCTTGTCGCTGACGTCGAAGATCCGGACGCCCTCCCAGTGGTCCGGGTTGGCCACCGAGCCGGCACCGCTGTTGCACGAGTCGTCGCTGCGGGGCGAGTCGACCGCGAAGAACAGCAGGTTGCCGAAGACCGACGGGTCACCCTGCCCACCGGGGCAGACGACCTGGCTGACCACCTGCGGCGAGGCGGGGGTGCTGACGTCGTAGACGGTGAACCCGTTGTAGTTGCCGGCGAACACGTGGTCGCCCTGGAAGGCCAGGTCGCTGTTGTACGAGGACTCGGCGGCGAAGGCGCCGAGCTTCGGCACGTTGGCGATCTGGGTGAGGTTGGTGCTGCTGACGATCTCGTCAACGCCCGGGATCACGTTCGCGGCGGCGCTTGCCGGCGCCGCCGCGACCGTGCTGAGGAGGAGGGCGCCGGTGGCGGCGAGGCCGAGGACGGCCCTCCGCTTCCCTCGCGCGGTCGGTTGTGACATGTAGTTACACCCTTCGTCGTGGGTGAATTGGGGGTAGCGGGACGATAACCTGCGGCACCGGGAATTTTTGTGATTTGGGCCACAGTAGACCGAACGCCATGATCACGATTAGGCAACACCGGGAGCACGAACAACCGCAGGAACGACTAATGACGTCTTTTCCACGCCCTCAACCCCTGCTGTCATATCCGCAGGCCGCGTTACGATCCCGGCCAACCTCGGGTCCACGGCGGGAGGCAAGTCGTGCAAGGCGTACGGATAGGTAAGGTTCTCCGCCAGTCGCGGGCGGTCGTGCTGATCGAACTGGCGGTGCTGGCGGTGCTCGCCGTCGGGGCAACAGTGCTGTTCCTGATGCCGGACGACACATCGGAGCCGGCGGCGACCGCCAGCCCGACGCAGGCCATCGAGTTGCCCGGCCTGCCCGACTCCACCGCGCCGGTGGTGATGCCCGGCCGTCCCGGCGAAGAGGCCCGGACGGCGCCGGCGAACGAGGTGCCGGCCCTGCCGCGCCAGCCACACAACAACGCGGACATCCGCTTCGTCACCATGATGATCCCGCACCACGAGCAGGCGCTGGTGATGGCCCGACTGGTCCCCGACCGAGGCGAGAACGAGCAGCTCAAGCGCATCGCGGCACGCATGCTGGCGGCTCAGGAGCCCGAGATCAAGTTCATGGAGACCTGGCTGGCCGAGCGCGGCCTGGACCGCAACTCCGGCGGCGACCACCAGCACACGATGTCCGGCATGCAGTCGGCGGAGGCGCTGAACCGTCTCACCGCCGCTCGCGGCGCCGAGTTCGACCGGATGTTCGTCGCCATGATGACCGAACACCACGAGGGTGCGATCAAGATGGCCAACGAGGCGCTCGTGCTCGGCAGCGAACCCCTCATCAACGAGATGGCCAGCAGCGTGGTGGTGGAGCAGAACGTCGAGATCAACCGGATGCGCCAGGTGCTGGCCAGCGAAGACTGACCTACGGGTACGGGCGACGTCGACCAGCCACGCCCTTCGTCGGGGCCAGCGGGGCTTGTCGGAACGACGGCGTGCAATGTCGGGGGTGGCCGATAGCGTGCGGGCTGAAACCGACGAAAGGGACCCGCCATGACCGAGCCGCCGTTACCGGCCGAGCGTGCCGACCTGCTGGAGGCGCTGCAACTGCAGCGCTTCTTCCTGCGCAACACCACCCGTGATCTCACCGACGAACAGGTCGGCCAGCGCAGCACGGTCAGTGAGCTGTGCCTCGGCGGGCTGATCAAACACGTCGCCGACACCGAGCAGACCTGGACGAGCTTCATCAAGCTCGGTCCGACGGCGATGCCGAGCGCCACCGACCCGGCCACCTTCGAACGGCGAGCGCAGACGTTCCAGATGCTGCCCGGTGAGACACTGGCCGGCATCCTCGCGGCCTACGACACGGTCGCCACGCACACCGACGACCTGATCCGCACCCTGCCCGATCTGGACGCCAGTCAACCCCTGCCCGAGGCACCGTGGTTCGAGTCCGGTGTCCGCTGGTCGGCGCGCCGGGTGCTGCTGCACCTCATCGCCGAGACGTCCCAGCACGCCGGCCACGCCGACATCATCCGCGAGGCCATCGACGGCGCCGAGAGCATGGGCTGACGGCTGGAGCACCGGCGGATCTCAGTCCTTTCAGTACGCCAGGCGACAGGCCGGGGAGCAGTCAGCTGGCATACTCGGCCGGGCCAGGTCGGGCCGAAGATGGTGGTGGAGTGCAGTTCCGGGTGCTGGGGCCGCCGGAGGTGGTCCGGGACGGGCGGATGGTGCCGCTCGGTGGGCCCAAGCACCGGGCGCTGCTGGTGCTGTTCCTGCTTCGGCCGAACCGGTTCGTCGCCGCCGACTGGCTGGTCGACGCGCTGTGGGACGGCCGACCACCGCCCAGTGCGGACATCACCCTGCGTACGTACGTGGCGGGGCTGCGCCGGGCCGTGGAGCCGCACCGCTCCCCCCGCGAGGCGGCCCGCGTCCTGCGGAGCCGGTCGAAGGGCTACGAGCTTCGAGTCGACCCCGACAGCATCGACGCGACCCGGTTCCGGCACCTGGTGGACCGGGCGGCGGAGCGCCTGAGCGCCGGTGAGCCAGCAGCCTCCGAACGCGACTACCACGACGCGTTACGCCTCTGGCGGGGCGAGCCGATGACCGGAGCGGCCGAGTTGGCCGCGGTGCGTCCCGAGGCGGCGCGGCTGGCCGAGCTGCGACTCATCGCCGAGGAGGGACGGTTCACCGCGGCCGTCGCCGCCGGCAGGCACGCGGCTGTCCTCGCCGAGCTGCGTCAGTTCGTGGCGGCCCATCCGGTCCGCGAGACCGCCCGCGCCCAGTTGATGCTGGCGCTGTACCGGGCCGGTCGGCAGACCGAGGCGCTGGCCGCGTACGACGAGGGCCGCCGGATCCTGGTCGACGAGTACGGAATCGATCCCGGCGTACACCTGCGCGAGCTGCACACGCTGATCCTGGAACAGGCGGTCGCGCCCGCCGCTGCACCCCTGTCGGCGCAGGTCAGCACCGGTTCGCTCGCCACAGCGACGCAGGGCATGACCCGTGCGCCCGGCGTGCCGGCGCAGGTGGGGACCGGCTCGCGTCTCGTGCCGGTGGTGTCGGGTGACCCGGCGGGAGCGCTTGTGGGTCGGGGTGCGGAGCTGGCCCGGCTGGTGGCGGCGCTGGCCGGGGCGACCCGCGAGCACGGCCGCAGCGCCATAGTGGTCGGCGAACCGGGGATCGGCAAGACCAGCCTGGCCGCGACGGTCAGCGCCCTCGCCCAGGCCGACGGCGTCGCGGTCGTGTGGGGACACTGTCCCGACCTCGGGCAGGCGCCGCCGTTCTGGCTGTGGCGGCAGGTGGTGCGCGGCCTCGTGGCCATGCCACAGGTCGGGGCCAGCGCAACGGTGCGCGGGCTCGACGGGTTCGCCGCCGGGCCGACCCACGACGCGACCGACGAGGTCAGCCCCGATCCGGCGGCCCGGTTCCAGGCGTACGAGGCGGTGGCGGAGCTGGTCCGCGCGGCGGCCGAGCCGGCCGGGCTGCTCATCGTCCTGGACGATCTGCACGCCGCCGACCCGGACTCGTTGCTGCTGCTGCGCTTCCTCACCACCGCGCTGCCCGGCACCCGCGCCCTGGTGCTGGCCACCCTGCGGCCGTACGCACACGATGCGGCGTTGGTGGCCACGGTGGCGGAACTGGCCCGCGGCCCCGGCTTCGGTCGACTGCGGCTGACCGGGCTGACCACCGACGCGGTGGCCGACCTGGTGCGGCGACGCACCGGCGCGCCACCGGCCGGGCCGGCGCTGGCACGGTTGGTCACCCGCACCGGCGGCAACCCGTTCTTCATCACCGAACTGCTGCGTGCCCGCGCCGATCCGGCCGGCACGGACCTGCCGCCGAGCATCCGGGACACCGTCCGGTTGCGCCTCGGTGGGCTGCCCGTGGCGTCCCGCGACTGCCTGGCCCTGCTCGCGGTGGCCGGTGACGATCTGGACGCCACCACGATGGCCGAGGTTCTCGACCTGTCGGCGGAGGCCGTCGCCGAGGCGCTGAGCACGGCCTACACCGCCGAGTTGGTCACCGAGGCCGAGCCGGGCGGGGTGCGGTTCCGTCATCCGCTGTTCGCGGAGGTCGCCTACGCCGAGTTGCCGCCACCTCGGCGGGCCACTCTGCACGCCCGGCTGGCCGGTGTCCACGAACGGTCCGGGGTGGTCGGCCCGGCCGAGTTGGCGCGCCACTACGGGCAGGCCACCGGACTCGGTCACGAGGCGGACCACCTGCGGTGGTCACTGGCGGCGGCCGACGACGCCACCCGGCGGTTCGCCTACGAGGACGCACTCGGCCACCTGGACCGGGCGGCACACCGGTTGGCCCGGGCCGTCGGCTCCGCCACGGCGGCCCGCACCGAACTCGACGTGCAACTGCATCGGGCGGCGTTGCTGCAGATGACGGTGGGCGTCGGCGCCGACGCCGTCGACCAGGTCTGCGCCCGGGCCCGCGAGCTGCTCACCCTGGTCGGGCCGGACACCGACGTACGACCGGCGTTGTGGGCGCTGGGCGAGCTGGCCGCCAACCAGGCCGACTACGCCGGCTGCACCGAGCTGGCCGAGCGACTCTGCCGAGCCGGCACCACCACCGCCACCCACACCGACGCCGACACCAGCACCGACACCGACGAGTTGACCGTGGCGGCCGGTGAGTACCTGCTCGGGGTGGTCGGCTACTTCACCGGTCGGCTCGACGAGGCCGACCAGCGGCTCACCGCCGCGATCGACCGGCTCGGGGCGGTGGACTCGCGGCTGCTGGGCCGGCAGGTGGGTCGCCTGCCGGTGCTGGCCGCCCACAACTTCCGGGCCCTGGTCAGGTCATTGCGCGGTGACCCGGTGGCGGCCCGACGCGACATCCGGGACGCCGAACTGCTCGCGGAGCGGCTGGACGACCCGTACGGTCGGGCCAACGCCGCCCTGTTCGCGGCCTGGACGGGCGTTCAGGAACGGGACGTGCCGATGGTGCGGGCCGCCGCCGCCCGATGCCAGGAGATCGGCGCGGCCAACGGCATGCCGCACTTCGTGGCCACCGGTGGGTTCTTCCGGGAGTGGGCCGCCGCCCGAGGTGGTGCCCCGGACCGACTGGCGGCGATGCGCGTCGCGGTGGAGGGCATCTACCGTCCCGGGCTGCGCGCCACCCGCACCGTCACCTTCACCGCGATGGCCGAGGCGTACCTGGCCGCGGGTGACCGGGACACCGCGGCGGCGTTGGCGCAGGAGGGCCTGGTCGTGGTGGACCGGCTCGGTGAGACGGTGTTCGCCGCCGAACTGCACCGCATCCGCGGCATCGCCCGCGACGACCCGGCCGCGCTGGCGGCCGGTGCCCGCCTCGCCGAGGAACAGGGCGCCGAGCTGCTGCTGGCCCGGTTCCCACCGCAGCTCGACGGCCGGTCGAGCTGACCTCCACAACAACTCCACGCGTCTTCCACACCCGACTGCTGTGCTGAGCACCGTCAGATCCGGCCCGGGCACACCGGGCAACGGTGTGGGAGGAACAGTCATGAAGCCCGCTCAGCCAGCACCGCAGCCGGCAGCCGCAGACGTCGACGTCGTGGTGGTCGGATGCGGTCCGGTCGGCGCGTTGACCGCGAACCTGCTCGGCCTGCGCGGGGTGCGCACACTTGTGGTGGAGCGCAGCACGACGCCGCACGGTCAACCCCGGGCGTTCTCCTGCGACGACGAGGCATTGCGGATCTACCAGCAGGTGGGCCTGCTCGACCAGATCGGCGCCGACCTGCACCAGCCGGCCCGGGCCGACTACGTCAACGCCGCCGGGAAGACCTTCGCCACCATCGACTTCTCACAGGTGGACTTCGGGTTCGGACACGCGCCGCTGAACTTCTTCGATCAGCCGCGCCTGGAGCAGGTCCTGCGGTGCGGGCTCGACCGGTACGACCACGTCGAGCTGCGGCTGGGCACCGAACTGGTGAGCCTCTACCAGGACGACGACCGGGTGCACCTGGTGCTGCGCGACATGGCCACCGGGCAGTCGTACCCGGTGCAGGCCCGGTACGTGCTGGGTTGCGACGGTGCCCGCAGCACCACCCGCGCGGCCGTACGCATCCCGCTGACCGGGGCGAGTTACGCCGAACCGTGGCTGGCCGTCTCCGGTGATGTGCCGTCGGAGGCGATCCGTGCGCCGCACACCACGTTCGTCTGCGACTGGCGGCGGCCGGCGTTCGTCTCCCCCGGCGCCCGGGGCAGCTACCGGGCCGAGTTCATGCTCCAGCCGGACGAGACCGAGGCCGACATGACCCGTCCGGAGCGGATCGCCGAACTTGTCGCGCCGTACGTCGATCCGGCCCGGTTCACCGTCACTCGGGCGGTGATCTACACCTTCCACCATCTGATCGCGCAGCGGTGGCGGGAGGGGCGGGTGTTCCTGCTGGGCGATGCCGCCCACCAGATGCCCCCGTTCCTCGGGCAGGGCCTGTGCAGCGGGCTACGCGACGCGGCGAACCTGACCTGGAAGCTCGCCCTGGTGCTCGGCCGCGACGCCGACCCCGCGCTGTTGGACACCTACGAGGCCGAACGGCGTGGGCACACCGCGGCGATGGCGGACACCAGCGTCCGGCTCGGACGGGTGTTCCTGGCCCGTAGCCGCCCCGCCGCCTGGCTGCGGGACACCGCGCTGCGGGCGGTGCAGACCGTGCCCCGGGTCCGCCGGTTCGTGCGGCGTTTCGAGTTCAAACCCCTGCCCGCGTACGACCGGGGCCTGTTCGCCGGTGGGCGGCGCCATGGTGCGGTGGGCACGATGTTCCCGCAGCCCCGGGTCACCGTGGCCGGGTCGACCGACCCGGTCCTGCTTGACGAGGTGCTCGGTGCCGGATTCGCCCTGCTGGGCACGGCGGTGCCGGCCGGCGGGTCCGGCTGGCCGGGGGTGCCGGTGCGCACCGTCGTGGTGCATCCGGCAGGCAGCACGGGACCGGCCCCGGCCGGTGCCGAGCCCGATGACGCGCAGGTGCCCGTCGTCGACGTCGACGGCGTGATCGTCTCGTGGCTGCGTCGGCACCGGTGCGACGCGGTGGTGCTGCGGCCGGACCGGTTCGTCTACGCCCTCGGGTCCGCAGCGGACGACGCGATGCTGCCGTCCCTGGCGGCGGCGCTCGGTACGCCCGACACCGTCGCTGTGGCCCGGTCGATCTGATCGGTCAGCGGGCGCAGCGTCCGAGGTCGACCAAACGGCCGGGACATCACCGTCCCTTTCCGACTTTCCGCCGGTCAGCGGGGTGAGCGGGGTGCCGCCGGCAGGGTGACCAGGTCTAGCATGTGGATCATCAAACCGTGACCCCCTGGTTGACATCGGCCAACAGCCGAGTGAAGGGAAACCACACGTGCGTCGAACCCCCCATCTAGCCCTGGTGGGCGTGGGTGTGACCGGTGCCCTGGTGCTCAGCGCCAGCCCGGTCGCCGCGAAACCCGCGCCCGCCTCCACCACCCCCGGCATCGTGGTCAGCGACGGCATGACCCAGCCGGTCTTCTCGCTCGCCGACGCGATCGAGGAGCGGGTGTATGTCGAGACTCCGGTGGACACCGACGGCGACGGCCGTCGTGACCGGGTCGCCATCGACATCTCCCGTCCTCGGGAGACCGCCACCGAAGGCTTCAAGGTGCCGGTCATCTTCGAGCACAGCCCTTACCGCAAGGGCACCTGGGGCAGCGTGCCCTACCACAGCGTGCTGGTGGACGACCTGCCGCAGAACGGCCTGACCCGCCGGGCCGCGTCGCTGTCCGCCGAGGACGAGACGCAGGGCGCGGTGACCAAGCCCAACCTGCCCGGCCAGCTGGACGACTACTACGTGCCGCGCGGGTACGCGGTGGTGCTCGGCCAGAGCGTCGGCACCGGCGACTCGGACGGCTGCCCGACCAGCGGTGACCAGGCCGAGACGCTGGGCACCAAGGCGGTCATCGACTGGCTCAACGGCCGGGCCAAGGGCTACGACGCCAACGGCGCACCGGTCAAGGCCGACTGGAGCACCGGCGCGGTCGGCATGACCGGCGCCTCCTACAACGGCACCCTGCCCAACCAGGTCGCCACCACCGGGGTCAAGGGCCTCAAGACGATCGTGCCGGTCGCCGCGATCAGCAGCTGGTACGACTACTACCGGGCCAACGGTCTGGTCGTCGCGCCCGGCGGCTACCAGGGCGAGGACGCCGACATCCTGGCCAAGTACACCGCCGGTCGGGCCCGCGCCGAGGGCCACTGCGCCGACGAGATGGCCGAGCTGACCGAGAAGCAGGACCGGATCACCGGCGACTACTCGAAGTTCTGGGCCGACCGCGACTACCTCGACGCCAAGAAGGTCAAGGCCAGCGTCTTCGTGGTGCACGGCCTCAACGACTGGAACGTGCGCACCGAGCAGTTCGCCGGCTGGTGGGACGAGCTGGCCAAGCACAAGGTGCCGCGCAAGCTCTGGCTGCACCAGGGTGGGCACAGCGCGCCGGGCAACACCGCCGCGGTGACTCTGCCCGACGGTAAGACCTGGACGTACAAGCAGACCGAGAATCGCTGGTTCGACTTCTGGCTGTGGAACGTGCCCAACGGCATCATGGACGAACCCAACACCGTGGTGCAGCGCGAGAACCGGGTCAACACCACGTACGCCAACTGGCCGGACCCGGCCACTCGTGAGGTCAAGCTGGCGTTCGGTGCGACCGACGCGACGAGCCCGGGCTCGCTGATCGCCGGCAAGCGTCCCAAGGACGCCACCGTCGAGCAGAGCTTCGTCGACAACGGCCGGACCCTGTCGCCGAACGCGCTGGTCGCCGCGCCGGACGTGGCCAACCCGAACCGGCTGGCCTACCTCACCCCGGAGCTGACCCAGGACGTCCGGATCTCCGGGCGCGCGGAGATGCGGCTGCGGATGGCGATCGAGAACAAGCCGGACGCCAACCTGACCGCGTACCTGGTCAACTACGGACCGGCCGGCTCGACCGTCGCGCCGACCGTGGTGACCCGCGGCTGGCTCGACCCGCAGAACCGCAAGGACGCGGCGCGCAGCGAGCCGCTGAAGCAGGGCAAGCTGTACGACCTGAAGTGGACCCTGGAGCCGAAGGACTACGTCTTCCCGGCGGGTCACCGCATCGGCGTGGTGGTCTTCTCCACCGACCAGGCGCACACCCTGCTGCCCCTGGGTGGCACCGAGTTGCGGGTCGCGCCCAAGCACAGCGAGTTGCGCCTGCCGGTGGTCGGCGGCAAGAAGGCCCTCGCCTTCTGAGCCGTTAGCCCCGACCCGGGCGATCCACGGGCCCGCCGCCGGTACGCCGGTGGCGGGCCCGCTCGCTGCCCCGACCAGCACCAGTCGCCTTTACCTTGCTATTGCCAATAGTTGGCAACAAGGTAGGGTGCCGGCATGAACGCTGAGCCACGTACCTCGCAGGACTCCGGCCGACGCCCGGCGACCGACATGTGTCGGACCGTGCGACGGTCCCTGGTGCTGCACTCCGAACTGCATCGCCGCCCCCAGGAGATGCTGCGCGCGATGCTGGCGCAGGTGGACGCCGACACCCCACCTCACGGGCCGGACGGACCGGTGGCCACCCTGGAGCGGCGGATCGCCGCGCTGCTCGGCAAGGAGGAGGCGCTGTTCTTCCCGTCCGGGACGATGGCGCAACAGGTAGCCCTGCGCATCCACGCCGACTGCCGGGGACGCCGGGCGTTCGCCGCCCACCCGCAGACCCACCTGGAGGTCTGGGAACATCGGGGGTACGCCGTCGTACACGGGTTGCACTGCCATCCGGCCGGCGACCGGCACCGGCTGATGGACCACGACGACCTGGTCGCCGTCGGCGAACCGCTCGCGGCGGTGGTCTGGGAGCTTCCGCAGCGTGACATCGGCGGCCAACTGCCGCAGTGGGACGACCTGGTCGCCCAGACCACGGCGGTACGTGACCGCGGTGCGGCGACCCATCTGGACGGTGCCCGACTCTGGGAGGCCCAGACGTACTACGCGCGGCCGTTCGCCGAGATCGCCGCGCTGTTCGACACCGCGTACGTCTCGCTCTACAAGGGTCTTCAGGGCACCGGTGGTGCGGTGCTCGCCGGGCCGGCCGACGTTATGGCCGAAGCCCGGATCTGGCGGCGGCGGCTCGGTGGCGACGTCTACGACGCCTGGCCGCTCGCGCTGGCCGCCCTGCACGGCCTGGACACCCGCCTGCCCCGCCTGCCGGCCTACCGCGACCACGCGCTGGCGATCGCCGCGGCCATCACGGCCGACGGGGTGGCCCGGGTGGTGCCGGATCCGCCGCAGACGCCGCTGTTCCACATCCACCTGCCCGTCGGGCCGGCCGCCGCCGAGCGGGCCGCCGCGGCCCTGCTCGCCGAGACCGGCGTCGAGATGCTCCGCCGGACCTGGTCGGCGCCGGACCCGCACCGGTGCGCGTTCGAGGTGACCGTCGGGGAGAACGCCATGGCGTTCACTGCCGAGGAGGTCGTCGACCTGCTGCACCGACTGCTCGAGCACGCTGCCTGACGGTCGTCAGGTGCGGAGGGTCCGCAGGATGCGGGTCAGTTCGGCCCGGTCGGCGTCGTCGAGGTGGCCGAAGAAGCGGTCCGCGGCGGCCCGGCGGGCCGCGCGGATCTCGGTGCCGACCCGGCGGCCCTCCTCGGTGAGCGCGACCAGGGTGGCTCGCCGGTCGGCCGGGTCGGGCCGACGCGTGACGAACCCGCGTTCCTGAAGGTCGTCGATGACCTCGGTGGCCGAGCGGGGCGCGATGCGCAGATGCTCGGCGATCGTGCCGGGGCGGGCCTCGCCGAGGCGCGCCAGCACGCCGAGCGCGCGGGACTGGCTGGGGGTGACAGCCCAGGGTTCGAGGGCCTCGCGGGTCTGCCGGCGCAGCCGGGCCGCCACCGCCCTGAAGGTCTCCGCCAGGCTCTCGTCGTCGACGCCGCCGCTGGTGGGCTCGATCACCGGAATACCGTAACACCAGATACGGTTGCACCCCCATAGAGAGGTAACCTCAGCATCTGATCCCCGACGAGAGGCGGTTCCCTTGGAACCCTCCCCCAGCGGCCGCGACCGCGGCCATCGCACCCTCAGCGCCGAGGAGAAGGCGCAGGCCCGCCAGGTGTCACTGCGCCGCATCGGCCGACTCTTCAGCCCCCACCGGCCCGCGCTGGCCGTCGTCACCGCGATCATCGTGGCCTCCTCGATCATCGCGATGGCCACCCCGTTCCTGCTGCGTACGGTGATCGACCGCGCCCTACCCGAAGGCGATACGTCCCTGCTGGTCTGGCTGGTCCTCGGCATGGTCGCAGTGGCCGCCGTCACCGCCGTGCTCGGCGTGGTGCAGACCTGGATCTCCACCCGGGTCGGTCAACAGGTCATGCACCGGCTGCGCACCGACGTCTTCGCACACCTCCAGCGGCAGTCGCTGGGCTTCTTCACCCGCACCCGCACCGGAGAGGTGCAGTCCCGGATCACCAACGACATCGGTGGGATGCAGTCGGTGGTCACCTCCACCGCCACCGCCGTGGCATCCAACCTCACCACCGTGGTCGCCACCGCGGTCGCCATGGTGGCGCTCTCCTGGCAGCTCTCCCTGGTCTCACTTGTCGTACTGCCACCGGCGATCTGGCTGACCCGCCGGGTCGCCCGGATGCGCCGGGAGATCACCGCCCGACGCCAACGCGAACTCGCCGACCTCAACGTCACAGTCGAGGAGGGGCTGTCGATCAGCGGGGTGCAGCTGGCCAAGACCCTCGGCACCGGGCCCGCCCTGACCGACCGGTTCACCGCCTCCTCCCAGCGGCTTGTCGACCTGGAGTTGCGCAGCGAACTGGCCGGCCGGTGGCGGATGGCCACGATGAGCATCATCTTCGCCGCCGTACCCGCCGTCATCTACCTCGCCGCCGGCCTGCCCGGCACCGCCGGCACGCTGAGCATCGGCACCCTGGTCGCCTTCACCGCCCTGCAGGGCGGCCTGTTCCGGCCGCTGACCGGGCTGCTCAACGTGGGCGTCTCGCTGGCCGCGTCGCTGGCGCTGTTCGCCCGGATCTTCGAGTACCTGGACCTGCCGGTCGACGTCGACGACCCCGCCGACCCGGTACGCCTCGATCCCGCCCGGGTACGCGGGCACGTGCGCTTCGAGGACGTCACCTTCACCTACCCGGGCAACGACACCGCCGCGCTGGCCGGGATCAACCTCGACGTACCGGCCGGCGCCCGCCTCGCGGTGGTCGGTGAGACCGGCTCCGGCAAGAGCACCCTCGCCGCGCTGGTCAGCCGGCTGTACGACCCGACCGCCGGCCGGGTCACCATCGACGGCGTGGACCTGCGCGACCTGCGCCTGGCCGACCTGGCCGGGATCGTCGGCGTGGTCAGTCAGGAGACGTACCTGCTGCACAGCACCGTCCGGGAGAACCTGCGCTACGCCCGGCCGGACGCCACGGACGCCGAGATCGAGCAGGCCGCCCGCGCAGCCCAGATCCACGACCTGATCGCCGGCCTTCCCGACGGGTACGACACCATGGTCGGCTCGCGCGGCCACCGGTTCTCCGGCGGCGAGAAACAGCGCCTGGCCATCGCCCGGACGCTGCTGCGTGACCCGCGGATCCTGGTCCTCGACGAGGCCACCAGCGCCCTGGACACCGAGACCGAACGGGCCGTGCAACGGGCCTTCGACGCGCTCGCCGAGGGGCGTACCACGATCACCATCGCCCACCGGCTCTCCACCGTCCGCGACGCCGACCAGATCGTGGTGCTCGACCACGGCCGGGTCGTCGAGGCCGGCGACCACCACAGCCTGAGCAGCCGCAACGGCCGCTACGCCAGTCTGGCCGCCTGAGGCCGGGCTCGACGCGACACAGCGGCCCGACCGGCAGGACGGCACCTTCAGGGGTGCCGCGACGGCCGCCGGGCTGGGATGATCGACCCGATGGCGGGATCACTCTTCGCGACCAGCGACCTGCATGTCGGGTACGCGGAAAATCGACAGATCGTCGACCGGATCGAGCCGGAGTCCACCGACGACTGGCTGGTCGTCGCCGGTGACGTCGGTGAGCGCTTCGACGACATCGAACGCACGTTGCGCCTGCTGCGCGGCCGGTTCGCCCAGGTGATCTGGGCACCCGGCAACCATGAGCTGTGGACGCACGCGTCGGATCCGGTGCGGCTGCGCGGCGAGCACCGCTACCGGGAGCTGGTCCGGATGTGCCGGGACATCGACGTGCTCACCCCGGAGGACGACTACGCCGTCTGGCGGGGACCGGGCGGGCCGGTGACGATCGCCCCGCTGTTCCTGCTCTACGACTACACGTTCCGGCCGCCGGGCGCGGACACCAGGGAGGAGGCACTGCGCCAGGCGTACGACAAGGGTGTGGTCTGCGTCGACGAGATGGTGCTGCACCCGGACCCCTATCCGGACCGGGAGGCCTGGTGCCATGCCCGGGTGGCGCTGTCCGAACGTCGCCTGGCGGCGGCGGATCCGGCGATGCCGACGCTGCTGGTCAACCACTGGCCGCTGGTGCGCCAGCCCACCGAGGTGCTGTGGTACCCGGAGTTCGCGCAGTGGTGCGGCACGGTCCTCACCGCCGACTGGCACGTACGGTTCCGGGCCGCCGCGGTGGTCTACGGTCACCTGCACATCCCCCGGACGACCTACTACGACGGCGTACGGTTCGAGGAGGTCTCGCTCGGCTACCCACGGGAGTGGAGCCGCCGGGGCCCGACCCCGAACCCGCTACGCCGGATCTTCGGAACCCCCTCGTGATCGGCGCGCCGCTGCCGACGCCCGCAGATCAGTAACCGATCGTGCGGTGCAGCCGCAGGAACGTCTCGGTGAAGCCGAGCCTCGGCCAGGTGCGTGAGGACAGCAGGTTTGTCACCCGCCAGTCGGTGACGACGCAGTCGAAGCCACTGTCTACGGCCCAGTCGACGACGGCGGTGCCGAGCGCCCGCCCGGCACCGGCCCCACGGGCAGGCGGGAAGACCGCGGCGTAGCCGAGGAAGCCGGCGTTGTCCGGGCGGGCCGGGCCGAGGTGGCTGCTCGACTTCTCCAGCGCACACCCGATCGCGGAGCCGATCACCGTGCCGTCGCGGACGGCGACGAAGGTGGCGTACTCCGGGTTGTCGATGTCGTCGGCCCAGTCGGCGAGGCTCTCCTCGACGGTGCCGATCCGGCCGGCCGAGAAGGTCGGGGAAAGGCCCTGGTGCGTCGGTAGTTCCAGGTCGAGCCGGGCGAGGTCCGGGATGTCGGCCCGGGTGGCCCGGCGTACCGTCAGGTCTTGCGCCAAGGGCTTCGTGTCCAGCTTCGTCGCCGGCCGGACGGCGTGCGCGTGCTGCTGGCCGAAGCCGAGCCGGAACCAGGCACGGACCAGTTCCTGGTCGTCAGCCGGCACCACGACGTAGTGCGCGGTGCGGCCCTCGTCGACCCAGCGGGTCGCGGCCGCGGCGTACAGGTCGCGCATCGTCTCGGCGTCGGTGGCCGCCTGGCCGGCCGCTTCCACCCAGATGTTCGGCCCCCACAGCGGCGAGGTCTTCGGCGCACCGAGCACGAACCCGACAGGTACGCCGGCCCGGATCGCGACCGCTCCGGAGGCGTCCGGCGCCTTGAACGCGGCGGTCACCTCGGCGACGGCGGTCTCGGGTGCCTCGAAGCGGGGCGAGAGCAACGGCTGGGCGAGACGCTGCCGGCGGTGCCGCTGTGCCAGCAGCGCGCCGCACGCCGTCAGGTCGCCGGCCTCGAATGGCCGGATCTCCACCGGGGACATGGGCGGCACGCTAACGCGCGCCCGCACGCCTGGCATCCGATTTTCACGCCCGAGCCTCCCGGGCCGGGCACCGAGGGCGCTCCCCGAACCCGCCTCCCTACCTAACGGTCGGTAGTCTGGTGACATGACAACCGATCCGATCGTGCAGGCCGTCGCGCTCACCAAGATCTACGAAAACCGCCGGGCGCTCGACGGCCTCGCGCTTCGTGTGCAGCCGGGCAGCCGGTTCGTCGTGCTCGGGCACAACGGCGCGGGCAAGTCGACGCTGCTGGAGATCATCGCGACGCTGCGGGTGCCGACCTCCGGCTCGGTACGCGTCGGCGGCTTCGACACGGTGCGCCAGCCGCGAGAGGCGGGGCGCCTGATCGGCCTCGCACCCCAGTCGAACGCCCTGGACCCGCTGGCCACCCCGACGGAGGTGCTCGACTTCCAGGCGGTGGCCCTGGGCCTGGGGCGTCGCCAGCGCACCCGCCGCACCCGCGACCTGCTCGACCTGTTCGGCCTGGGCGAGCACCGCGCGTCCCGGGTGGCCACCCTGTCCGGGGGCACCCGCCGCAAGCTGGACCTGGCCGTGGCACTGGTCGCCGAGCCGAGGTTGGTGATCCTGGACGAGCCGACCACCGGCCTCGACCCGCTCGCCCGCATCGACTTCTGGGCCGAACTGACCCGGCTCAACTCCGACGGCACGACCCTGCTCATCTCGACCCAGGACCTGCACGAGGCGGACGTCCTCGCCACCGACATCGCGGTGCTGCGCGAGGGCCGGGTCGTCGCCGAGGGCACCCCGGCCACCCTCAAGCAACGCGTGGGTACGCGCACGCTGACCCTCGACCTGTCCACCGACGCCGCCTCGACGGCCCTCGTCTCCTCCTCCCGCGTCGGCTTCCTCGCCGACGACGACCACGCCAACCGGGTACGCCTCGGCATCTCCGACGACCCGGCGGCGCTGCGCGACGCGCTCGCCGAGATCAGAGGCGTGGCCGGCGAGATCACCGGACTCCACCTCTCCGAGCCCTCGCTCGACGACGTGTTCGTCGCGCTGGCCGCCCGCTGACACCCGCCCCTACCCGAAAGGCTCTCCGATGACCCTCCCGTTGGCTGTCGCCGCACCTCGGCGTACCCCGACTCCCGTCGTCCTCGCGGCCGTGCGGCGGTCCACCCGGGCCGTGCTCCGCTCACCCGCGCTGCTCGTCGCACCCGTCGCGCAGAGCCTGTTCTTCCTGCTCGTCTACGCCGGACAACTCAGCACCGTCGGCAGTTCCTACCTGCCCGGAACCGGCTTCATCGCGTTCCTGCTCCCGCTGATCCTGCTCACCGGGGTCGCCACCGGCGCGGGTGCCGCCGGCACGCTCGTGCTGCGCGACATCACCAGCGGATACCTCGACCGCCTCCGACTCGCCCACGGCAGCACGACCCCGTTCCTCGTCGGCCCGGTCGTCGCCGCGCTCGTCGCGGTCGTCGTACAGATGGTGATCACGGTCGTCGGCGCCACGGTGATCGGCTACCGGCCGCAGAGCTGGCCCGGGGTGTTCGCGATGCTGCTGCTGATGGTGGCGCTGGGGCTCGGTGTCGCGCTGCTGAGCACCGCGCTGGCGATCCGGTCGGCCTCGGCGTCCACCACCGGACTGGTCCCGCTCGCCGTGTTCGGGCTGTCCTTCTTCACAGGTGTCTTCGCTCCGGTGGACGAACTCGCGACCTGGATGCGGTTGATCGCCACGGTCAACCCGCTGACCTATATCGTCGAAACCGCCCGTCAACTCGGCAGCGGCGACGCGCTCACCGCTGCCCCGGTCGGCGTCACGGCAGTCGCCATCCTCGCTGTTGCCGGGATCGCCGCCTGTGCCCTGGCCCTGCGCAACGCGAGGAAGAAGCGATGAGTCCGCACACCGACACCCGCGCCCAGATCATGGACGCCTTCGCCGAGCAACTCGCCGCGACCGGCTACCAGGGCATCTCGTTGGCGCAGGTGGGGCGTACCGCCGGCATCCAGAAACCCTCCATCTACCACCACTTTCCGGGTGGCAAGGAGGATCTCTACATCGCGGTCGCCGAGCGCTACATCCGCGACGTCGGTGAGCGGCTCGCCGCCGCGCTCGTCGACCACCGTGACGTCGAGGAGCGGCTGGGCACGCTCGCCGCGGTGGTGGCCGGGCAGAAGGGTGAGTCGATCACCTTCGAGCAACGCATCTACGACACGCTGCACCTGGTCTCCGACGAAACGCGTGACCACGTACGGGCCTGCTACGTGAATCTGGTGCTGGACCCGGTCACCGCGTTCTTCACCTCGGCGCGCGACCAGGGGGTCGTCGCCGGTGAGCCGGCCTTCCTGATGAACGCGTTCCTGCATCTGGCCCGCGCCGCGGATCTCACCGACGACACCGGCCCGACCAGGATCGTCGCCCTCTTCCTCGACGGCGCACGCCCACGGTGACCCGGCGGGGCGTCGGGTAGGTCGGATCGAGGCGTGCCCGGCATGCGGATCCGCACGCTGGGCACGCCTCGGCTCAGCGGAAGGCGGAGTGACCGGTGAGCACCTGACCGATGATCAGCTGGTGGACCTCGGAGGTGCCCTCGTAGGTCAGCACGGACTCCAGGTTCGCGGCGTGCCGGATGACCGGATAGTCGAGGGTGATGCCGGCCGCGCCGAGGATGGTGCGGCATTCCCGGGCGATGGCGATGGCCTCCCGGACGCTGTTGAGCTTGCCGAGGCTGACCTGCCGGTGGTCCAGGGTGCCGGCGTCCTTCGCCGCGCCGAGATGCATCGCCAGCAGCATCCCCTTGCCCAGTTCCAGGCTCATGTCGGCGAGCTTGAGCTGGGTGGCCTGGTACGCGGCGAGCGGCCGGTCGAAGATCTGCCGGCTGCGGGCGTACTCGACGGTGGTCCGCAGGCAGTCGTGGGCCGCGCCGAGCGCCCCGAAGACGATGCCGAAGCGGGCCTCGTTGAGGCAGGACAACGGCCCGGACAGGCCCGCCGCCGCCGGCAGCACGGCGTCGGCGGGCAGCCGCACGTCGTCGAGGACGAGTTCGGAGGTGACCGAGGCGCGCAGCGACTGCTTGCGGGTGATCTCGGCGGTGCTGAAGCCGGCTGTGCCGGCGGGCACCAGGAACCCCCGTACCCCCTCGTCGGTGCGGGCCCAGACCACCGCGACGTCCGCGATCGACCCGTTGGTGATCCACATCTTGGTGCCGGTCAGCACCCAGTCGCTGCCGTCGCGGCGGGCCCGGGTGCGCATGCCGGACGGGTCCGAGCCGAAGTCCGCCTCGGTCAGCCCGAAGCAGCCGATCGCCGTGCCGGCGGCCATCCGGGGCAGCCACTGCTGCTTCTGCTCCTCCGAACCGAACCGCCAGATCGCGTACATGGCCAGCGAGCCCTGCACCGAGACCAGGGAGCGCAGGCCCGAGTCACCGGCCTCCAACTCGAAGCAGGCCAGCCCGTACGCGGTGGCGGAGGTGCCGGCGCAGCCGTAGCCCTGCAGGTGCATCCCGAGTACGCCGAGTTCACCCAGCTCGACGGCCAACTCCCGGGCCGGCAGCTGACCGTCGTCGTACCAGGTCGCGATGTGCGGCCGGACCCGCCGGTCGACGAACTCGCGCACGGCGGCCTGCAGCTGCCGGGTGTCGTCGTCGATCAGCGAGTCGATCCCGAAGTAGTCGAGGGTGGACGCGGGAACGGTCAAGGTCACGGTCGGCTTCCTTTTCGGCGATGCTACGAGTCAGTCGAGGATGCCCTCGTGCAGGGCGCGCAGCACCGCGTTCGTCCGGTCCCGGGCACCGAGCTTGGTCAGGATCATGGAGACATGGTTCTTGACCGTACCCTCGGCCAGGAAGAGCGCACCGGCGATCTCCCGGTTGCTGTAACCGTGCGCGACCAGCCGCAGCACCTCCCGCTCACGCTCGGTGAGGCTCTGCACGGTGGGCGCGTCCGGGCCGGCCGGTGAGGGGCCCGAGCGGATCGCCCGCAGCATCCGGTCGGTGATCGACGGGGCGATGAGCGTGCCACCGTCGGCGAGCGTGTGGATCGCCCGGGTCAGCTGTCCCAGGGTCACGTCCTTGAGCAGGTAGCCGCGCGCCCCCGCGCGCAGGGCACCCAGCACCAGCGCGTCGTCGTCGAACGTGGTCAACACCAGCACCGGGATGTCGATGTCGGCGGCCTTGAGCTGCTCGATGGTCCAGATGCCGTCGAAGCGGGGCATCCGCAGGTCCAGCAGGATCACGTCGGGCATGGTCTGCGCGATCACCGGCAGCGCGGCCCGGCCGTCGGCGGCCTCACCGACGACGTCGATCTGGGCGACCTCCAGCAGCCCACGAATGCCCTGCCGGACGAGGGTCTGATCGTCCACGACCACCACCCGGATCATGACGTGGGCACCCGTGCGGTCACCCGGAAGCCCGCCGAACCGTCGACGACGACCTCGCCGCCGAGCGCCTCGAAACGTTCCCGCAACCCTCGCAGCCCGTTGCCGAACGCCGGCCTGCGCGCACCGCGCCCGTCGTCGTGCGCGTCGAGCACCGCGGCACCGTCGTCACCGGTGACCGAGATCCGCAGCCGCTGCGCCTCGGCGTGCCGAATGGTGTTGGTGATGATCTCCTGTGCCGCGCGGACGAACGCCGCACCGCGTTCCTCGTCCACCCGCAGGTCGGCCGACACGTCGATGGACACGTCGAGACCGGGCAGGTCACGGGCCATCCGCCGGAGCGCCTGACCGAGATCGACGCTCTCCGTACGCAACTGTCCGACAGTGGCCCGGACGTCGCCGAGCAGGTCCCGGGCGACACGGTCGGCCCGCTCCACGTGCTCCCGCGCCGCCGCACCGTCCAGGTGCCGGGCGGTCTCCAGTTCCAGGGTCAACACGGTCAACTGGTGGCCGATCAGGTCGTGCAGCTCCCGGGAGATCCGCAGCCGTTCCTCGGTCCGCGCCGATTCCTCCAGGCGCAGACCGGCGGCCTTCACCTCGACGTGCGCGGCGGCCAGCTCACGACGCATCCGCTGTTCGCGCAGCAGGGTCATCGAGCTGAGCAGCGAAGCCAGCTGGATGAGCAGGTAGAAACCGACGATCAGGGTCAACTCCGCCGGCGTACGGGTGGTCGGCACCGCGACGAGGATGATCACCGCCGTGTTGAGACCGACCACGGTCAGCCCGACGGACAGCGGCACCACGTGGACGCTCACCGCGGCGGTGAGAACCAGCAGCACGGGAAGCAACCCGAGGTGTCGCGCGGTGAGCACCAACGTCCAGGCCGCCACGACGGCCACCCCGTACGCCACGTACCGCGACCGACCCTGCTCGGGCGCGGCCGTCGCGGTGAGCAGCGCCGCCAGCAGCAGCACGAACAGGGCGAGCCACCAGCCCCGCCCGATCATCAGCTCGGCCGCGCCGAACAGGCCGGGGGCGGCGACGGCCACCGCCACCACGAGCATCGCCAGACCGGACCACTCCTCGGTGCCGACACGTCGCATGTCCCCACCCTAGGCGGGGTTCGTCCTGGTCACCGGTGCCGGAAGTCATGGTCGCGGTTGATGACTTCCGGCACCGGACATCGGCCCGGCGACGCTCGTAGCGTCGGAGCATGACCAGTTCCGAGCCGGCCGTCCTCGCCGAGAACCTCGCCAAGAGCTACCGCCACATCCAGGCGGTGGCGCAGGTGAGCCTGCGGGTCGCGCCCGGCGAGACCATGGGCATCCTCGGCACCAACGGTGCCGGCAAGACGACGACCATCGAGATGATCGCCGGGCTGCGGGTGCCCGACCGGGGGCGGGTACGCGTCCTCGGCCTCGACCCCCGTCGCGACCGCGCCCGACTGCGGCAGGTGCTCGGCGTCCAACTTCAGGACGCCTACCTGCACCACGCGCTGCGCGTCAGCGAACTGGTCGAGCTGTACCGCAGCTTCTATCCCGATCCGCGTCCCGCCGACGAACTGCTGGAACTGGTCGACCTGACCCGGCAGCGCCGCACCATCTTCGAGAAGCTCTCCGGCGGGCAGAAGCAGCGTCTCTCGATCGCCCTCGCGCTCGTCGGGCGGCCACGGGTCGCGATCCTCGACGAGCTGACCACCGGCCTCGATCCGGCGGCCCGGCGACGCATGTGGACCGCCATCGAGCAGCTCAGGTCCGAAGGGGTCACCGTCCTGCTGGTCAGCCACGCGATGGAGGAGGTCGACCGGCTCTGCGACCGGGTCGCCGTCCTCGACGCCGGCCGGGTCGTCGCGGTGGACACACCCGCCGGTCTGCGTGCCCGGGCCGGCACCGACACCCTCGACGACGCGTTCGTCACGTTGACCGGCAAGGACCTCGAGGAGGCGACATGACCACCGCGATCACGCCCCATCGGCCCGGGGTACGCGCCCTGCTCGTCCTGGTCGGCTGCGAGGCAAGAATGGTCGTACGGGACACCGCAGGGCTTGTCGTCCCGCTGGGCCTGCCGCTGCTGATCCTGCTGACCAGCGCCGGTTCCGCCGGCAACCAGGTCGTGGCCGACGGGCGTACGGCGTTGGAGGTGTACGTCCTTCCGCTGGTGGTCACCATGGTCGTGGCGATGATCGGCATCATCAACATGCCGAGTTTCCTGGCCTACTACCGACGCTCGGGCATCCTGCGGCGGCTGGCGGTCACCCCGCTCTCGCCGGCTCTGGTGCTGGCCGCCCAGGCGATCGTGAGCGTCGCGCAGACGCTCGTCGGCATCACGGTGGCCGCCGGGGTGGCGGTGCTGGTGTTCGACGCCCGCCCGCCCGCCGACGTCGCGGTGGCGCTCGGCGTGCTGGCGCTCACCATGGCGGCGATGTACGCCATCGGCATGCTTGTCGCGGCGGTCGCACCGACACCGAACTCGGCCGTGGCCCTCGGCCTTGTCACGTTCTTCCTCCTCGGTGCCCTCGGCGGCATGTTCGGTGGCCGGCAGGCGTTGCCCGATCCGCTCGCCGACCTCGGCGGCTGGCTGCCCTTCGGCGCCGCCGTGCAGGCCATCTCGTCCGCCTGGACCGGCTCGGCCGTCGGCGGAGCGCACCTGCTCGGTCTCGGCGCGACAGTCCTCGTCGGCACCCTGGTAGCCGGCCTCCTGTTCCGCTGGGAATAATCCCGACGTGACTGGCCACCTCATCCGCGACCGTACGCCGGCCGACCTACCCGCCTGCGTGCGGTTGCTGGCCGAGGTGCACCGCGCCGACCGGTACCCGCTCAACTGGCCTGCCGACCCGTACCGCTGGTTGTGCCCGACGTGGCTGCGCCGGGCGTGGGTCGCCGTGAGCGAGAGCGGCGACGTGGTCGGGCACCTCGCTGTTGAACAGACACCAGACGACGGGACCGAGGTGGTCCGGTTGTTCGTCGCACCCGTTTACCGTCGCCGTCGCGTCGGCACCGATCTGCTGCAGCGGGCCGCGCAGTGGGCCGAAGATCAACAGATCACCCTGACGTTGCAGGTGGTCGACCGGGCCGACTCGTCGGCCGTGGCGCTGTACGAAGAGCAGGGATGGCGCAACAGCGGCACGAGCACTGCGGACTGGACCACTGCGGATGGCCGGCCAGTGACCGTACGCCACTATGTCCTCTCCCCCGGCCGGCTCGGTCGTTGACCTGCCACGGGCTTGGGTCTAGAAGATCCAGCGGATCACGGTGACGAGCCCGATCACGGCGAGCCCCACGGCGCTCACGCCGAACGCGGTCGCCACCAGGCAGGGGAACGTGACGCTCCAGAAACCGGGAGGTGCGGGTTCCGGTCCGTTCTCGGTCCAGGTCACGCGGCCCAGGCCCGCTGCACCGGCCTGCTCGATCAACCGCGTCAGCCGCGCCCCGGCCACGGGCCCGAGGTGGTCGGCCGTGTCGGCGTTGACGCGCAGCAACCGCAGACGTCGCCAGGCGCTCGGGTGGGCTCGTTCGAACGCCGCGATCTCCGGCGTGGTGGCGTCCTCGCTGAGAAAGCCCCACCGCCCGGCTTCGACCATGTTGCCCACCTGCCGGTACAGCGCCGCACGCCGGGCCCGCAGTTCCAGATCGTCGGGGTGGGCGGCGGTGAGGCTCGCCAAGCGCTGCATGGCAGGGTGGTAGTGCCCGCGCCGCAGATCCTCGGTGACCTTCGCCAGCACCTGCGCTTTCCCCATGCCCGTCATGGTGCAAGATCGGGCGGTCGCTTCGAAAGCCGATTTGGGAAGGCGAGATCGACCCATGGAGATCCGGGAGATCGCACTCGGCGGGGACGAGTCCCTGGCGCGGGCGCTGCTGGCGGTGCAGCATGCGGCGTACGCGGTGGAGGCGGCGATCATCGGCGACGACCGGATCCCGCCGTTGCACGAGACGCTCGACGAGGTGCGTGCCGCGCCGCTGAGGTGGCTCGGCGCCTTCCAGGAGCACCGGCTGATCGCGGCGATCGGCTGGTCGCAGGACGACTCGGTGGTGGACATCGACCGGCTCGTCGTCGACCCGGCGGTGCATCGGCGAGGTGCCGGCCGGGCGTTGGTGGGCGCAGTTCTCGCCTCGGCCGGTCACCGTCGAGCCGTCGTGGCGACGGGACGGGACAACCGGCCCGCCAGAAGGTTGTACGAGGGTCTCGGGTTCGTGCGCACCGGCGAGGTGGAGGTCATTCCCGGTCTCTGGATCACGCAGTACGCCCACCCTCCGACCACGGCGCTGTCGGCGAAGGACTCCGCTGGCGCATCCGACCGGGCCGATCGCACCGGGCCGCTGCCTGCGGTGTCGGGCTGGGACGAGGCCCTCGCGCCACGGCAGCGGGCTCTGCTGCGGCGGTGGCTTCCGGGCGCGACCCTCGTGCGGGACCACAGCTGGGGTCTGGTGGCGACGCGGGTGATCGAGGTGTCCTGCGCGGGGTCACGGTTCATCGTCAAGGCCGGTGCTGCCGAGGACCGCCACATCGAGCGGGAACTGCACGCCCACCGTAACTGGTTGCGGCCCTGGACCGACCGGGGTCGCGCGCCGATGCTGGTGCACGGCAGCGCGGAGGACCAGCTCCTCGTCACCCGCTACCTGCCCGGGGTGCTGGTGCTCGGCACCGGGCACGCCGATCAGCCCGACACGTACCGGCAGGCGGGCGACCTGCTGGCGCTGCTGCACGCCCAGAGCGCCGTGGTCGACGACGACTACGAGCGACGGGAGAACGAACGGTCACTGGCCTGGCTCGACCGGCCGCACCGGATCGCCGCGGGCACCGTCGCGCGGCTGCGCGCCGAGATCGCCGACTGGCCGACCCCGCCGTCGACCCTGGTGCCCACCCACGGGGACTGGCAGCCCCGCAACTGGCTGGTGCACGACGGCGTCGTGAGCATCATCGATTTCGGCCGGGCGGCGCTGCGTCCCGCGTTCACCGACTTCGCCCGGCTGGCGGTGCAGGACTTCCGTCGGGATCCGCGCCTGGAAGCGGCCTTCCTGGACGGGTACGGTGCCGATCCGCGCGAGGCGGACGCGTGGTACCGCACCCTGGTCCGCGCGGCGATCGGCACCGCGGCGTGGGCCCACCAGGTGGGTGACGAGTCGTTCGAAGCCCAGGGTCATCGGATGCTCGCCGAGGTGTTGGCGGCGGCATAGGCCCGTGTCGGTCGCGCCGGGCCTGCGCTAGAGGGGGAATCGGCCGCGCCGCCACTGCCAGTGGTGGCCGGCGGCCAGGTGGTCGATGATCGCGCGTTGCAGCACGGTACGGCGGGGCAACGCGTCCAGGGGCGTGCTCAGGGTACGGAACACGAACCGCAGGACTTCGACGTCGGCGTCCAGCCCTTCGGGCTGCTCGTAGGGCTCCAACTCGAACCGGCGCTGGAACCGGATTATGTTGGAGTCCTCGGGCAGGTACTCCGCCAGCTGCGGATCGAGCAGCCACGAGCCGCAGGCGAACGCGGTGTAGTGCTCGTCGGGGAAGTGACGTGGGAAGAACGCCCGCGCCTCGTCCAGCGACGCGTCGATCGCCTCGGGGCTCAGCGGCCCGGAGTCCGGGATGTGCAGGTCGATGGTGGCGCCGGCGCGGTGGTACTGCAACCGGCCCAGCTCGTACAGGCTGCCGCGGGTGTGCAGCGTCAGCCAGCTCCGCATGACCGGCCAGCCCTCACCGCGCATCCGCCTGTCGATCGCCAGGTTCCGGCCGAGGTCCGCGAGGGTCGTCCAGGAGACAACGTCGGCGATGCCGTGGTCGCGGTGGTACGCCATGGCGACATCGACAAGGGCCAGGTACGCGTACACGTAGAGGTGCCGCCAAGCGGGACCTCGGTCACGGGGCAGCTCCGGACCGGGCACCAGCCAGCCGTGGCCCCCGAGATCGGCGCGGACCAGCGCGATCGAGCGGTCGAGCAGCCACCGCAGCTCCGGCGTCCAGTGTGGTGAGTCGGGGTCGGGCCAGCCCGCCATGATCTCGGCGGCGTCGTCGGGCGGGACCGCGAGCCGGTCCAGGATCGCCGGTGCGTCGGAAGCGGCGGGCAGCGGCGCCGACGGTCGGTCACCGGCGAGCCGCTGCACCCGCTCGACCTCCTCGACGGGCACTGCGAGTCGGGCGGCGGTGTCGACAGGGTCCACTCGGCCGACCCTACCGACCGGCGGTCCGGAGCAGAAGACGACAGATGCCCGGCGGTCCGCCGGGCCTCTGTCATCTCAACCGAGCCGGCTGGCCAGCACCACCATCAGCTCGAATCGGGCGCGCGGGTCGTCCAACTGGTCGCCGTACAGCTCGCGCAGGCGCTTGAGCCGGTAACTGACCGTCTGCGGGTGCACGAACAACTCGGCGGAGACCTCGGCCCGCGAACCCCAGTGCCGCAGCCAGCTGTGCAGGGTGGGCAGCAGGTTCTCCCGCTGCGCGGGACGCAGGTCGGCAAGCGGGGCGAGACGGCGGGCGGTGAGCACCGCCAGGGCGCCGGTCTCGCCACGCAGGGCCAGCGCGACCAGGTGATCGTCAACGAAGATCGGACCGGGGTCGGGCCCGAGCAGCCCGGCTGCCAACTCGGCGAGCCGGACCGCCGCCGGCACCTGGGGCCAGGCCAGTCCCGGCCCCACCACGGCCCACCGCCCGGCCAGCGCCTCGGCCAGCGCGGCCCGGGTGGCGCGAGGACCGGCCCGCAGCAGCAGCACCGCATCCCGGCCACGCTCGACCACCAGACCGTCCGGGCCGTACCGGAACCGCACGTCGCGGGCCTGGTCCAGCGGCAGCAGCACCGGCACCACGGCGTCGAGGTCGGGCCAGCCGATCCGGGCCGCCGCCGCGCCGACCGCGCTGGGCATGCCGTCGCCGCGCAGCAGCAGCTCGGCGAGGTGCCGGCGGCGGTCGCCCTCGCCGGCCTGCTCGCGCAGTTGCAGGGCGTACCCGTCGGTGCTCGCCGCGGCCAGTTCGTCGACGTACGCGGTGACCGCGTCGGAGAGGTCGATCAGTTCCTCGGTACCGACCGGACGCAGCCGGGCCAGCGACTGCGACGCGGTACGCAGCAGCTGCCGCCCCGCCATCCGCAGGGCGGCGAGCAGCGCCTCCGGTCCGCGCTCCTCGCGTGCCTCGGCGGCGCCGAGGGCGACGAAGACCTCCCGGAAAGCGCCGGGCAGCGCCGGCTGGTCGGTGCCGACCAGGTCGAGGAAACGGTCGAGCGCGACCTGGACGGCGTGCCGCACGTCCCGGGCGAACTTGTCGTCGGCGATCCCGGCGAAGGCCGGCGTGGCCTCGGTGACCGCGACCGCCACGGCGTCGACAGTCACCGGCAGGTGCGGACGCATGGCGGTGGCCAGGTCGGCGGAGAGGCGTCGCCAGGCAGGCGCGGACCCGGGCACGGTCACCCGGCGATTTTGTCACGGCAGAACAAAAACGGCGGTGATTGTCGCTGCCGGCGGGACGGTGTTTCGACGCGCGGTCCGGGTGACCATGGACGCCACCGCCGACCCGACCGAGGAGAGTGCCGTGCAGCATCGCCGGTCCCGCCAGCACGTGGTCGACATGTGCCGCACCATGCTCGCCCGTGGCTACCTCAAGGCCACCGAGGGCAACGTGTCGGTGCGGGTGCCCGGTCACCGGCTGTACGCGGTCACCCCGAGCAACTACGACTACGACCGGATGCGGGTCGAGGACATCTGCATCGTCGACTTCGACGGCAGGCACGTGCCCGACGACTCCGGCGTCGAACTCAAGCCGTCCATCGAGTGCGGCATGCACGCCAACATCTACCGGGAACGCCCGGACGTCAACGCGATCGTGCACACCCACCAGCCGTACGCCTCGGCGCTGGCCTTTCTGCGCAAGCCGATCCCGGCGCTCACCGACGAGCAGGTGCGGTTCCTCGGCCGCGATGTGGCCATCATCGACTACGCCCCGTCGGGCACCTCGTTCCTGGCCCGCAACGTGCAGAAGAAGGTGGCCAGCGGGGACAACGCGTTCATCATCGCCAATCACGGGGTGGTGGCGGTGGGCACCGACCCGGATCGGGCGGTGTTCAACATGGCGCTGCTGGAGAAGGTCTCCATCGCGTACCTGCTGGCGTTGACAAGCGAGGCGGGCAAGGTGCACACCATTCCGACGGCGATCCGGGAGATCGCCTTCGGCAAGTTGCGGGCCGACGAGAAGCGCATCGCCGCGCAGATCACCGAGGCGGTGGAGCCGCTGCGGGTACCGGCCGACGAGGCCCTGCCCAGCGCGGACACGGTCGCCGCGAACACCACGGCGGGGGCCGCCGTCGGGTCGGACGAGGCGCCGGGGGCCGAGTCCGCGCGGCTCGGGTACGCGATCAGCGCGTACCCGGACGTCGACGACGTGATGCGTCGACTCAAGGCGCTGACCGCCCAGCCGATCCGCGGGCTGCGTCACGACGCGCTGCTGGACGTGCTGAACTACTTCGACACCAAGTGCCGGGCCAGCAAGGAGATCACCGACCGGGCCAAGCGGCGCATCCCCGGCGGGGTGCAGCACAACCTGGCCTTCAACTACCCGTTCCCCCTCGCGATCGAGAAGGCCGAGGGGGCGTACCTGGTCGACCGGGACGGCAACACCTACATCGACTTCCTCCAGGCCGGTGGGCCGACCATCCTGGGCAGCAACTACGGGCCGGTCAACGAACGGGTCGCCGAGGTGGTCCGCGACTGCGGGCCGGTGACCGGCCTGTTCCACGAGTACGAACTCAAACTCGCCGAGATCATCCACCGGTACATGCCGCACATCCAGATGTACCGCTCCCTGGGCTCCGGCACCGAGGCGGTGATGGCGGCGGTACGCGGCGCACGCGCCTTCACCGGCAAGAAGATGGTGATCAAGGTCGGTGGGGCGTACCACGGCTGGTCCGACACGATGGTCTACGGGCTGCGGGTGCCCGGCACGTACCGGATGAACGCCAAGGGCATCCCGTTCGGCGCCACCGCCCGCACCCGGGAGGCGTTCCCGCACGACCTCGGCCAACTCAAACGCAAGCTGATCGAGAACCGGCTGCGCGGCGGCACGGCGGCGGTGGTGGTCGAGCCGGTCGGCCCGGAATCCGGCACCCGGCCCGCGCCACGGGACTTCAACGCCAAGGTCCGCGAGTTGTGCGACGAGTTCGGCGCGCTGCTGATCTTCGACGAGGTGGTCACCGGGTTCCGGCTCGGCCTCGGCGGCGCGGCCGGCTACTTCGGCGTCACCCCGGATCTGACAGTGCTCGGCAAGGCGGTCTCCGGCGGCTACCCGATGGCCGGCGGAGTCGGCGGTCGGGCCGACGTGATGGCGGTCTTCGGTTCCGGGTTGGACGGCAGGAGCGGAGCGCACATCCAGGTCGGCGGGACCCTGTCGGCCAACCCGCTGTCCTGCGCGGCCGGCTACTTCGCCATCGAGGAGATGGCCCGGACCGGAGCGCCGGTGATCGCCGGGCGGGCCGGTGACCGGCTGACCCGAGGGCTGCAACGGCTGATCGACTCGTACGGGCTGCCGTACGTCGCGTACAACCAAGGTTCGATCGTGCACCTGGAGTGCAGCGGCGTGATGCTGCTGGACATGCGCAACCCGGTCAAGCTGCTCAAGGAGAACAAGGCCCGCAAGCGGCTGATGGAGCAGATGGGTGCGGCGTACACCGCGCACGGCATCATCACCCTGGCCGGTTCCCGGATGTACACCTCGATGGCCGACACCGACGCCGTCATCGACGACGCTCTGGCCCGCTTCGACCAGGTCTTCGCCCTCGTCGAGGGGGTCTGAGCCGGTGGCCGCCACCGCACCCCAGGTCTTCGCGATCGACCTGGGCACCTCGGCGTTGAAGGCCGCCCTGGTCGCCGCCGACGGCACCGTCACGGGCTGGGCCGAGCGGTCCCTGCCGCTGCGGGTGCTGCCCGGTGGCGGCGCCGAGCAGGACCCGGCGACCTGGTGGGCGGCGCTCGGCGCGGTCGCCGCGGACCTGGGCCGCGCCCATCCCGACCAGATGCGGGCGGTGGCCACGGTGTGCGCCTCCACCCAGGGCGAGGGCACCATCGCCGTGGACGCCGCCGGGGAGCCGCTGACGCCGTGCATCTCCTGGCTGGACATGCGGGGCGCACCCCACCTGCGTCGACAGTTCGGCGGCTTTCCCGCGTACCAGGGCATGTCGGTGCGCCGCATCGCGCGGTGGCTGCGGCTCACCGGCGGCATGCCCTCGCCGACGGGCAAGGACCCGGCCGCCCACATGCTGTTCGTCCGCGACGAACAACCACAGGTGTACGCCCGCACCGCCGCCTTCCTCAACGTGCTCGACTGGATCAACCTGCGGCTCACCGAACGGACGGTCGCCACCGTCGACTCGATCCTCACCTCCTGGGTCACCGACAACCGCCGGCCCGGTGACATCCGCTACTCCCCCGCGCTGGTCGCCGCCTGCGGCATCGACGCCGACAAGTTGCCGCCCATCGTCGCCTGCACCGAGGTGCTCGGCCCGCTGACCCCGGCCGCCGCCGCGCACCTGGGCCTGCCCGAGTCGGTGCAGGTGGTCGCCGGGGCGATCGACACCACCGCGGCGGCGATCGGCGCCGGCACCACCGGCGACCGCCAGGCCCACCTCTACCTGGGCACCTCGTCGTGGATCGCCGCGCACGTGCCGCGCAAGAAGACCGACGTGGTGGCGGGCATCGCCTCGGTGCCCTGCGCGATCGGCGACCGCTACCTGATGACCGCGCTGCAGGCCACCGCCGGGGCCAACCTCACCTGGCTGCGCGACAAGGTCGTCGAGTACGACGATCCGCTGCTCGGCGCCGGGTACGTCAGCCGCGACGAGGGCTCCATCTTCGACGCCTTCGACATGATCATCCCGACGGTGCCGCCGGGCGCGAACGGCGTGCTCTACACCCCCTGGCTGTACGGCGAACGAGCCCCGGTCGACGACGCGCACCTGCGCGCCGGGTTCCTCAACATCTCGCTGGACACCAACCGCTCCGACCTGCTGCGGGCGGTCTTCGAGGGGGTGGCCCTCAACACCCGCTGGCTGACCGCCGCGGTCGACCGGTTCCTCGGCACGCCGGTCACCTCGCTGGCCATCACCGGTGGTGGGGCGCTGTCGGACTCGTGGTGCCAGATCTTCGCCGACGTGCTGGGCGTGCAGATCCACCGCGACGCCCAGCCGCTGGCGGTCAACACCCGCGGAGCCGGCTGGATCGGTGCGGTCGGCGCCGGCCGGCTCGACTTCGCCGACATTCCCGACCTGATGCGCACCGACCGGGTCTTCACCCCGACGCCACAGCACCGGGCCACCTACGACGAGATCTTCGCCGTCTACCGGGACCTGCACCAGCGGCTGGCCCCGGTGTACCGCCGGCTGAACCGTGCCCGCTGACGCAGGCCGACCCTCATCTCTCACCGGTCGGGATCAACAGCCGGGCGCCGGTTCCGGAAGTTCCGGAATCCATCGATGATGGCGTTTATCTGCCGTGGATGCGAGGCTAGGACGCCGACGCCGGCCAGCGCCAGGAGGGTACGTGGAGACGACACGTCGGGAGGTTCTCGGAACCTCTGCCGCCGACGACCAGCAACCGCACCCTGACCAGGAGGATTCGGCACCGGAGTCCGGTCCCGGTGAAGCAGGTCCGGCCGGTGCCCTGCGGACGGCGTCGCGGCTGCTGCGTCACGAATGGACCTTGGCGTCGCTTGCCGGTCTGGTGTTGGCCGTCGTCCTCACCTGGCCGACCCTGAAGCATCCGTGGACGACCATCCCCGGCGACATCGGGGATCCCACATTGCAGGCATGGCAGGTCGCCTGGGCCGGGCACGCCCTGCTCACCGACCCACTTGCGCTCTGGCACTCCAATGCGTTGTTCCCGGAGGCGTACACCTACGCCTACACCGACACCCTGCTCGGGTACGCGCCCGTCGGGATGCTCGGCGGCAGCATGGAAGCGGCCGTGTTCCGCTACAACCTGCTCTACGTCTTCGCCCACGCGCTCGCCTTCGTCGGGGCGTACGCCCTGGTGCGTCAGCTGGGTGGCATCCGGACGGCGGCGGCGGTCGCCGGCATCGCCTGGGCCTTCGCGCCGTGGCGGCTCGCCCACAGCGGCCACCTGAACATCCTCTCCACCGGCGGCATCGCGTTGTGCCTGGCCATGCTGGCTCGTGGTCACGGCTGGTCGCTGCGGGAGGGGCACCGGCCGGCGCTGCACCGCCCAGGCTGGATCGTGGCCGGCTGGCTGGTTGCCACCTGGCAGGTGCTCCTCGGCCTCGCGATCGGCCTACCGCTGATCTACATCCTGGCCGGCGCCGGGCTGGTGGTGGTGGCGGCGATCGGTTGGCGCCGGTGGCGCAGCGGCCGGTGGATCCTGGGTCGCCGGGTGGTGCTGGCCAACCTGTTCGGTGGCGTCGTCTTCGGTGCGGTGTGCCTCTGGCTGGGGACCACGTTCCTGCGGGTGGTGGAGCTGTATCCGCAGGCGCGCCGGGATCTGTCCTGGACGGAGATGTTCTCTCCGCCCCTGGCCGGATACTTCATCGCTCCGGCGGACTCCTGGCTGTGGGGTGACTACTTCGAGCCCGCACGGGCGCAGTTGACCTGGCCGCCGGAGATGGCCCTGCTGCCCGGCGTCACGTTGATCATGCTTGCGGTGGCCGGGCTGAGCTACTCGGTGTTCCGCCTGCGGCACCGTCTCCTGCTCGGGCTCGGTGTGCTGGTCAGCGGTGCGCTCGGGCTGGGCAGCAACCTCATCGGTGACGGCGACCCGGGATACATGACGTTGTCGCGCCTGCTGCCCGGCTGGGACGCGCTGCGAACCCCCGGGCGGCTGATGGTCTGGACGAGCCTGCTGCTCGCCATTCTCGCCGCCGGCGCGATCACGGAGTTCGGTCGGCAACTACCCACCATGCGGTGGCCGCGAGTGGTCGGGCGGATCGTGCTCCTGGCACCGCTGCTGCTGGTCCTGGTCGAAGGCGTCAACCGCACCCCGCACCCGGTCGCGCCACCGGCGCCGACGGCGATCCGGTCAGCCCCCGAACCGTTGCTGGTCCTGCCCGCCGAAGGCATCTCCGAATTCCACGTCATGCTCTGGTCCACCGACGGGTTCCCCCGGGTCGCCAACGGTTTCGCCAACTTCGTGCCGCCCCACCAGCAGCAGATCCGTACGGTGAGCACGACCTTCCCCGACGCCACCAGCATCGCCTACCTGCGGCAGGTCGGCATCCGGTCGGTGGTCGTGCTGCCGGACCAGCTCTTCGGCACGCCCTGGGACGGCGTCACCACCCGACCGCTGGATGGTCTCGGCATCACCAGGGAGGAGGTCGACGGCGCGTTCGTCTACCACCTCGGCTGAGCCGGACGGGACGCGGCGGTCGGGCCAGCATCTACTCCCGGGTCGCGCCCATCGGCTCGCGGACCAGGGCACCGTCGATGTAGCAGTAGCGCCAGTGCTCGCCGTGCTCCAACGACCGGATCAGCGGATGGCCGGTCTGCCGGTAGTGCTCCTCGGCGTGGTTGTTCACCGAGTCGCTGCAACAGCCCACCGCGCCGCAGGTCAGGCACATCCGCAGCTGCACCCAGTCGTCGCCGCTCTCCACGCACTGCGGACACACGTCGGCGTCGGACTCGGTGATGTTGATCCGGTCCAGGTGGGTGCAGGCGGTGCTCATGGTCTCCTCCCGCACGTACCGCCAGTTGCCGTGCAGGAACCGGTCGGGGATGATCCGCGCCAGGTAGCGCGAGTTCGCCGCGAGCAGCGGGCTGGTCACCGCCAGCACCAGCACGTACAGGGCGATGAACGGGCCGAGGCGGGCGTCCAGGCCGGCGGCGAGCGCGAGGGTGGCCAGGATCAGGGAGAATTCGCCGCGCCCCAACACGGTCAGGCCCACGTTTGCCGCGCCACGCTGGTTGAGCCCGAACAGCCGGCCGGCGACCAGACCGGCGAGCACGTTCGTCACCACGGTCATCAGGACCGCCAGCAGCACCGGCAGGGCCACCGAGCCGATCGCGCTGACGTTGATGCTGAGCCCGAACGCCACGAAGAAGACCGCCGCGAAGACGTCGCGCAGCGGCAGGACCAGCCGTTCCACCCGTTCCCGGATGGCGGTGCGGGACACCACCAGGCCGATCATCAGGGCACCGATCGCGTCGGAGACACCAATCTCGGCCGAGATGCCGGCCACCAGCACCACCAGCCCGACCATCAGGATGGCAAGCAGCTCGTCCTCGTTGCTGTCGATGATCTTGCCGACGAGTCGGGCGCCGTACCGGGCGACGGCGAAGAGCACCACCAGGTACCCGAAGCTGAGCCCGATGCGCAGCGCCAACTCCCCCGCCGACCCGGCCCCGGACAGCAGCGGCGACAGCAGCGCCAGGTACAGCGCGAGGAACAGGTCCTCGATCACGATGATGCCGAGGATGACCGGGGTTTCCGCGTTGGCCAGCCGACGCAGCTCGATGAGCAGCTTGGTGGCGATGGCCGACGAGGAGATGCCCAACGCGCCGGCTATCACGAACGCCTCGTAGCCGCCCCAGCCGAGCGCGAACCCGAAGAGCAGCCCGGCGCCGATGTTGAGGCCGATGTACGCGCCGGCCGCCACGAACAACCGCTTGCCGCTGCCGATCACCTGCTCGACCGGGAACTCGACGCCGAGATGGAACAGCAGCAGGACCAGACCCAGCGAGGCGAGCAGGCCCAGATCCTCGGGATGGGACACCAGCACCGGCCCCGGGGTCCCCGGGCCGAGCAGGATGCCGGCGAGCATGAAGAACGGCACCGTGGGCAGGTTGATCCGGCGGCCGAAACGGGCCAGCAGGCCCGCGATCAGCACAAGGGCACCGAAGCCCACGAGGTCGGCGTGCACGGTGAGGACTCCCGGGTGAACTCGACGGTCAGGGCAGGGCAGGGCGACGCGGGCCGTCGAGGTCACCCCCGGGGCCCGCGGCAGGACCGACTAGTCGGAGAAGTAGGTGCCGGTCAGCAGCGCGCCCACCTTGCGGGCCTGCTCCTCCGACATCTCGATCACCGCTACCGGATCGTCCGCGCCGGCGGCGAAGACGTACAGGTCCCGGGCACCGTCCCGGCGTACGACGATCGAGATCCGCTGGGTGTTGCTGCCCAGGTCGACGTCGTACCGCTTACCGATGCCCGGCAGTTCCTGCACGTAGATGCCTTTGCCCATGATCTCTCCCGCCGCCGCTGCGCGATCTCCTGCGCCATCGTACGAGTCGGACCGGCCGGCACGACTCAGACCGGGTGGGTGAAAGTCACGACATCAACCGGAACGTGGCATCGTTACGGCTCTGCGTGTCGGTGATCGGATCGAGGCGCAGCTGGTAGTCGTAGTGCCGGATGTACCGGTCGGGGTAGTTGTACGACTGGAACGACGACCAACCGCCGTTGCCCAGCCCGGCTACCTGCCGGTAGGTGGCGTCGGCGGCGAAGACCGAACTGCCGTCGTTCGCCGCCAGCACGAAGTCGAAGCCGTAGTGCCGCAGGTAGTAGCCGGGATAGTTGACCGACTCGAACGACACGTACCCGGAGTTGCTGGCCAAGCCCGGCACCACCCGGAACTGGGCGTCCTGGGCGGGGTTGACGTTGGCGTCGATGCGTACGTCGTAGTTGGCGTGCCGGACGTAGCGGTCCTGGTGGGTGTACGCCTGGATCCGGTGCACCGGGGCGTTGCTCGGCCAGCGGGCGAGCACCCGGCTCTGCTCGGCGGCGGTCAGGTTGAGGATCGAGCCGTGCCGCTTGCGGCTGGCACCCATGTGGTAGTCGGAGCGGGTCCGGAAGTTGGTGACGCTGCCCAGGTTCGTCGAGGTGATCGGCAGGTAGCCGCGACCGGTGGCGTACTGGTCGAGGTACAACGCCCACTCGTTGCGGCCGTTGAACTGCATCCACATCGGGCCCTCGACCACGTTGCCGCCGCCGGTGCCGTTGGAGATGCCCAGGTGGGACAGGTTGCCCAGGCTGGTCCAGGTGCCGAGGATCGAGTTGCTGGCCTCGATCGCGATGTGCCCGTCGGCCGAGGCCCGGTAGTAGCGGTAGCCGCCGACGCTGTTGGGCACCTCGATGATCTGGGTGTCGATGATGCCCTGACCACCACCCGGACGCTCGATGTAGAGCTGCGGGGCGGTGAAGCTGCGGAAGTCGGTCGTGCGCACGTACCAGATCCGGTGCTTGGTGACACCGTTGCGCGGGGAGTTCGTCGCCCAGTAGATGACGTAGTCGCCGGTCGCCTGGTTGTAGATGGCCTCCGGTGCCCAGGCGTTGCCCGCTCCGGGGATCGCACCGGCCACGTTGATCAACCAGGGGGCGGACCAGTTCACCAGGTCACGCGACTCCCACACGACGAGCGAGGTGCTGCCCCGGTTGGCGGCGTCGTTCCAGGAGGTGCCGCTGGCGATGCGCAGATCGGTCGCGACGATCCAGTACCGGTCACCGGCGGGCGAGCGGACCAGCGCGGGGTCGCGGACGCCACGCGTACCGATGGTGGAGAGCAGCACCGGCCCGCCGTTGTTCAGGTCGCGCCAGGTCAGCCCGTCGGAGCTGTGCGCCAGATAGACCTGCTCGCCGTTGGCGGACTCCCCGGTGAAGTGCGCCATCAGGTATCCGGTGAACGGGTCCAGCGCCGCCGCCTCGGCGCGCGGCCCCGCTGCGGCTGCCTCGGCGTGCGGTGCCTGCGCGGCGGCCTCGGCGCGCGGTGCCTGCGCGGCTTCGGCGTGGGGTGCCTGCGCGGCGGGCAGCAACAGTAGGCAGGCGGCGGCGAGCAGCGCACTCATCCGACCCAGAACTCTCGACATCCGTTGCTCTCCTCGCCGGCGGGGTCCAGGGACGGCAATGCACGGCCGAGCACGCTTGTGAGCGTTAACAACAGCTGCCGGCAACGCGCCGGATTCACTGTTATCGGCTTGTTTCGCAAGTGTTTACGGCCCTCATCGCACTGTCAAGACATCGACGTACATCGGTTGCCACGAGGTCCGCCCGAGCGCAGATCAGACCCGACGATCGACGCCTGTCCCCCCGGGGCCCCGGTACTACGACGTGGGCGGGACACACTGGTCAGGACATCGACCGGAACCGGGGAACAGGTGATGACGACCGAGGAACGGATCACGCCGAACGAGACCACCGTGCCGCTGCTGCCCTGCGCGGCGGCGGACGAGACGATCGCCTTCTGGCGGGCACTCGGCTTCGCGGTGACCTGGGAGCAACGCAAGCCGTACCTGTTCCTCGCCTTCGAGTTCAGCGGCTTCGAGTTGCACTACGGCCGACCGCCACGGGGGTTCGAGCCGGCCGAACAGCACACCGGCTGCCTGGTGATGGTCGACGCGGTCGCGCCGTACCATGCCGCGTTCGTCGCGGGGATGCGTGGCACGTACGGCAAGATGCTGTCCCGCGGGTTGCCCCGGATCACCCGCTACCGGCCCGGTGCGTCGCGGTTCAGCGTCGTCGACCCGTCCGGCAACATCATCACCTTCATCCGCCGCGACGAGCCGGCCGAACTGGAGTACGGCGGGTCGAAAGAGCTGGCCGGTCTGGCCCGGGTGATCGACAACGCCCGCATCCTGCGCGAGTTCAAGAGCGACGACCAGGCAGCCTTCCGCGCGCTCAACTCCGGACTGCGCCGGCACGGCGACGCGGCCCCCGCCGTGGAGCAGGCGTTGGCACTCGCCGCCCTGATCGAACTGTCGACCGCCCTGGGCAAGGTGGAGCTGGTGCCCGCCTGGGGCGACCGACTCCGCGCCCTGCCCCTGACCGCCGAGGAACGCGACCAGATCCGCCACTCCATCGCCACCCCCGACACCCTCACCCCCTGGCTCCCCCACCCCTGACTCCCGCCCCCCTTTCCCTGGTTGATCAAGAGGTTTTGGTCTCGGAAGGGCATGCCGGAGACGCAAACCTCTTGATCAACCAGGGCGAGGGCGGGAGGGTGAGGGCGGGGTGGGGTGGGCGAGGGTGGGAGGGCTAGAGGTGGGTGGGGGCGGGGATGCCGAGGAGGGACAGGCCGGTGTGGAGGGTTTCGCCGGTGAGGTGGCACAGGGCCAGTCGGTTGGCGCGGATCGGGTCGGGGGCGCGCAGTACCGGGCAGTGTTCGTAGAAGGTGGTGAAGGTCTGCGCCAGGCGGTACAGGTAGCCGCAGAGGCGGTGGGGTTCGTAGTGGGTGAGCACCTCGGTGAGGGTGTCGGCGAAGCCGTCGAGGTCGAGGATCAGCGCCCGCTCGGCCGGCTCCAGTGTCGTCGTCGGGTCCACCGTGACGGCGGGGTTGCCGGCCCGGGCCAGCAGGGATCGGATCCGGGCGTGCGCGTACTGGAGGTAGACGCCGGTGTTGCCGGTCAACGCCAGCATCCGCTGCGGGTCGTAGGTGTAGTCGCGGGTACGGCTGGTGGCCAGGTCGGCGTACTTGACCGCGCCGATGCCGACCTGCCGGGCCCGCTCGTGCAGGGCCGCGCCGGTCAGGTCCGGGTTCTTGGCGGCGACCACCTCGCGGGCCCGGTCGACGGCCTCGGTGAGCAGGTCCACCAGGCGCACGGTGTCACCGGCCCGGGTCTTGAACGGCCGTCCGTCCGGGCCGAGGACCGTGCCGAAGGCGACGTGCACGGCGGACACCTGCGGCGGTAGCCAGCCGGCTCGCCGGGCGGTGTCGAAGACCATGGTGAAGTGCAGTGACTGTCGGGCGTCGACCACGTAGAGCAGCCGGTCGGCGTGCAGCTCGCCGACCCGTTGCCGCAGCGCCGCCAGGTCGGTAGCGGCGTAGCCGAAGCCACCGTCACGTTTGCGGACGATCAGCGGGCTCGGCGCGCCGTCCGGACCGCGTACCTGGTCGAAGAAGACGCAGAGCGCGCCGTCGCTGGGCACCGCCACCGCCTGCGCCGCCAGGTCCGCGGCGACGCCGGGCAGGGCATCGTTGTACGCGCTCTCGCCGACCGCGTCGGCGGCGGTCAGCCGTACGCCGAGCCGGTCGTAGATCTCGGTGAAGTAGCGGGTGGACTCGGCGACGATGTCCTGCCAGGCGGCCACGGTGTCCGGGTCGCCGCCCTGCAACGCCACCACCCGTTGCCGGGCCCGTACGGCGAACTGCGGATCGGTGTCGAACCGGGCCCGGGCCTGCCGGTACAGCGCGGCCAACCGGCTCATCGACGCGTCGTCGCCGCCGGCCGCCGCGGGCTGCTCGTTCTGGTACTGGATGAGCATGCCGAACTGGGTGCCCCAGTCGCCGATGTGGTTGCGGCGTACCACCGTGCCGCCGAGGTGTTCGAGGATGCGTACCAGCGCGTCGCCGATGATGGTGGAGCGCAGGTGCCCGACGTGCATCTCCTTGGCGATGTTCGGCTGCGAGTAGTCGACGACGGTGGTGACCCCGGTCTCCGGCGTCCCGACGCCCAGCCGGGGGTCGGCGAGCCGCCCGGCGAGCTGCGTCAACAGTGTCCGGTCGGTCAGGTCCAGGTTGACGAAGCCGGGCCCGGCCACCTCGGCCACCAGGTCGTCGGCGCGCAGTGCCTCGACCACCTCCGCGGCGATGTCACGCGGACGCCGCCGCAGCGTCCGGGCCGCCGCCAGCACCCCGTCGGCCTGGAAGTCGGCGTGCTCCGATCGGCGCACCTGGGCAACGAAGTCCGCCAACCCGAGGGATGTCGCGGCGGCGGAGACGGTGTCGGACAACGACGAGGCCAACGAGGGCACGGTCACGGGTACTCCCGAGAGGGCGGGGACAGCGGGTCACAAGACGACGGCCGGCCGCAGTACGGCGGCGGACACGACGGAGAACGCGCGAAAAGATCGACGACTATCGTCGTCGCAGGCGCCCGCGGCGGACGGCGACCACCGGTCCCATCTCCACCGCCTCAACGCCAAGGTCGCGCACCAAGCGCCACCAACTACCCGCACTGTACGCCCACCGCCCCCACCCCCACCCCCACCCCACACCCCGCCCCCTGCCCGCCCCAGCCCCCCGCCCCACCCCCGCCCTGTTGATCAAGAGGTTTTGGTCTCCAGAACGCATTCCCGAGACGCAAACCTCTTGATCAACAGGCCCAGGAGGGGGTGTGAGGGTGGGTGGGACGGGGGTGGCCTGTCGGGGTTAGGGGTTGGTGGTGA
The DNA here is from genome assembly GCF_016863515.1 of Micromonospora gifhornensis. Taxonomy (GTDB): domain Bacteria; phylum Actinomycetota; class Actinomycetes; order Mycobacteriales; family Micromonosporaceae; genus Micromonospora; species Micromonospora gifhornensis. The sequence goes on along the minus strand of NZ_BOPA01000018.1, from coordinate 146,077 downwards.
AGCCGTCCAGGGTGGCGCGGGTTTCGGGGGTGTGTAGTTCCTGGAAGAGGGTTATGTGGAGGTCGGCGGGGGCGTCCAGGCGGGCGTTGACCGAGTGCCACGGGGTGGTGGTGGGCGGGGCGACCTGGGTGGCACCGGCTTCGACCAGGCGGTCGGTGGTGGCGGCGGTGTCGTCGACCTCGAACGCCACGCGCAGTCGGGGGGCGACCTGCTGTCCGACCTCGACCTCGTCGATCATTCGCTTCTGCGCCGGGTTGGCGATCTCCAGGGTGGCGCGGCCGGCATCCAGGATCACCACCCGGGCGTCGTCGTCACCGGAGTAGGCCGCCTGCTCGGGTAGGCCGAGCACGTCGCGGTAGAAGCGCACCGCCGCCTCGTAGTCGTCGGCTTCGACCACGAGCCGCAACTGGCGTACCGGCGACGCGGGTCGCTCAGACGAATTCACGTTTCGGTCTCCCACGAATCGAGGGTGGATGCCCGTCACCGAGCGGGCGTCGATTTCGGCGTCCACCGGCGGCGCGGGCTCGGCGTGCGCAACGCTACCGAAGGCGACTGCCACCGCGGACGCATCCTGGCCCGGCACGCAGTGACTGGCCCGGCACACAGTGACTCGCCCGGTACGCAGTGACTCGTGACCGGGACGGCCAGTTGACATAGGCGAGAACCCGTTCGAAGAGGAGAGACGTGTCCGAAAGCGAGAACCCGGCAATCCCCTCCCCGGCGCCGAAGCCGGGTCGACCGAAGACGAATCAGGACTGGTGGCCCAATCAGCTCAACCTGCAGGTGCTGCACCAGCACTCCCCCCGGGCCAACCCGATGGGCGCGGCCTACGACTACGCGGCCGAGTTCGCCGGCCTCGACGTCGAGGCGCTCAAACGCGACGTCTTCGAGGTGATGACCACGTCGCAGGAGTGGTGGCCGGCCGACTACGGCCACTACGGTCCGCTGTTCATCCGGATGAGCTGGCACTCCGCCGGCACGTACCGGATCGAGGACGGCCGGGGTGGTGCCGGCGACGGCGCGCAACGCTTCGCCCCCCTCAACAGCTGGCCGGACAACGCCAACCTGGACAAGGCCCGCCGGCTGCTCTGGCCGGTCAAGCAGAAGTACGGCCGGAAGATCTCCTGGGCCGACCTGCTGGTCTTCGCCGGCAACTGCGCGCTGGAGTCGATGGGCTTCAAGACCTTCGGCTTCGGCTTCGGACGCGACGACGTCTGGGAGCCGGAGGAGATCTTCTGGGGACCGGAGGACACCTGGCTCGGCGACGAACGCTACAGCGGTGACCGGGAACTGTCCGGCCCGCTCGGCGCGGTGCAGATGGGGTTGATCTACGTCAACCCGGAGGGCCCCAACGGCACTCCCGATCCGTTGGCCTCCGCCCGGGACATCCGGGAGACCTTCCGGCGGATGGCGATGAACGACGAGGAGACCGTCGCCCTCATCGCCGGCGGTCACACCTTCGGCAAGACCCACGGTGCCGCGCCCGCCAGCTACCTCGGGCCCGAGCCGGAGGGCGCGCCGCTGGAGGAGCAGGGGCTGGGGTGGCGGAACAGCTACGGCAGCGGCAAGGGCAACGACACGATCACCAGCGGCCTGGAGGGCGCCTGGACGCCCACCCCGATCACCTGGGACAACAGCTACTTCGACACCCTCTTCGGGTACGAGTGGGAGGTGCACGAGAGTCCGGCCGGCGCGAAGCAGTGGCGGCCGAAGAACGGTGCCGCTGCCGATGCCGTGCCGTCCGCTCACGACCCCTCCATCCGGTACGCCCCGATGATGGCCACCAGCGACATCGCGCTGCGCGCCGACCCGACGTACGAACAGATCTCACGACGCTTCCACGAGCACCCCGACCAGCTCGCGGAGGCGTTCGCGAAGGCCTGGTACAAGTTGCTGCACCGGGACATGGGACCGCTGTCGCGCTACCTCGGGCCGTGGGTGCCCGAGCCGCAGCTGTGGCAGGACCCGGTGCCGCCCGTCGACCATGCGCTGATCGACGCCGCCGACGTCGACACCCTCAAGGCGGCGCTGCTCGGCAGCGGTCTGTCCCTCCCCCAGCTGGTCCGTACGGCGTGGGCGTCGGCGGCGAGCTTCCGTGGCACCGACTGCCGGGGCGGGGCGAACGGGGCGCGGATCCGCCTGGAGCCGCAGCGCAGCTGGGCGGTCAACGACCCGGCCGAGTTGGCGACGGTGCTGCCGGTGTTGCAGCGGGTGCAGGAGGACTTCAACGCCGGGCAGTCCGGCGGCAAGCGGGTCTCCCTCGCGGACGTGATCGTGCTCGGCGGTAACGCCGCCATCGAGCAGGCGGCCCGCAACGCCGGGTACGAGGTCACGGTCCCGTTCGCGCCCGGCCGCACCGACGCCGGTCAGGAGCAGACCGACGTGGAGTCGTTCACCGTGCTCGAACCGAGGGCGGACGGGTTCCGCAACTACGTGCGGGAGGGCCAGAAGCTGTCCCCGGAGACGCTGCTGCTGGACCGGGCCAATCTGTTGACCCTGACCGCGCCCGAGATGACCGCCCTGATCGGTGGCCTGCGGGTGCTCAACGCCAACACCGGGCAGGCGCGGCACGGGGTGTTCACCGACCGGCCCGAGTCGTTGACGAACGACTTCTTCGTGAACCTGCTCGACATGGACACCATGTGGAAGGTGTCCACCACCGCCGAGGGCGTCTACGAGGGTCGGAACCGGGCCACCGGCGAGGTCACCTGGACGGCCACCGCCGTCGACCTGGTCTTCGGGGCGAACTCCCAGCTGCGCGGCATCGCGGAGGTCTACGCCAGCACGGACGGGCAGGAGAAGTTCGTCCAGGACTTCGTCGCGGCCTGGGTCAAGGTCATGAACCTGGACCGCTTCGACCTCGGCACCGGCCGCGGGTAGGCGCGGCCGGGCAACGGTACGGGTAGCGCGGCGTCGACTGCCGCGCTACCCGTACGTGTTTCTGAGAATTCGTCGGCGCGTGTCACTTCCGGGCCGTCGGCGGTGCTTCACAGGTATGGAGGAGGAAGCTGGACTCGTGGCACCGGGGCGGGTGACCGCCGCGGCGGCCGCCTGGTCCGCGCGCGGCCACCACAGACCCACCGGACGTACGGTGCGGAAGGGGGATGGTGTGGTCGGTTCGGCCGCGGCCGGGCGCGACGGCATCCGCGCCGACCTCGAACAGGTCTTCCGGGCCTGTTATCCCCGGATCGTCGGGGTCGCCGCCCGGGTGCTCGGCTCCCGCGCCGAGGCCGAGGACGTGGCGCAGGAGGTGTTCCTCGCCTTCGGGCGTTCCTCGGTGCCGGCCGGGCAGGCGGTGGGCTGGCTGTCGGTCGCGGCGGCGCACACCGCACTGAACCAGGTCCGGTCCCGCCGTCGACGCACCGCCCGTGAACAGGTCGCCGGTGCCCCGGAGACGGTCGGTCCCGACATCGCGGAGGCGGTGGTGACCCGCGACGAGCGCCGACGGGTGCGCGCCGCGTTGGACCGGCTGCCCCGCCGCCAGGCCGTCGCCCTGCTGCTGCGGCACAGCGGTCTCAGCTACGCCGAGGTCGCCGCCGCCCTCGATCTCTCCCCCGGCAGTGTCGGCACCACCGTACGCCGGGCCGAGTCCGCCCTACGCGAGGAGTTGAACCGTCATGCGTCATCCGAGTGACGGCACGCTGCGCCGTCTGCTGGACGAGCCGGCCGGTGTCGCCGACGCCGACCGCGCGCACGTCGCGAACTGCCCGGTCTGTCTCTCCGGGCTGGCCGCCGCCCGGCAGGATGCGACGCTCAGCTCAGCGGCGCTGGGCGGACGACCGGGTGTCGGGGTGGAAGCCGACGTCGACGTGGATGCGGGCTGGCAGCGGTTGAGCCGTACCGTGGCCGAGTCCGGTCGCCCCCGGGTGCCCGCCGTCGCCCGCAAGCGTCGCTGGCGTGCCGCCCTGCGCAGCCCGGTGGTCGCCGCCGTCGCCGTCCTCGCGCTTGTGGGTGGGGCCGGCGCCGCAGCGGCCGGGAACTGGTTGCAGATCTTCCACACCGAGCGGATCGCCCCGGTCACGATCGCGCAGGCCGACCTGGTCGCGCTGCCCGACCTGTCGGCGTACGGCGAGGTCGAGATGACCGAGCCGCCCAACGTCCGGGAGGTCGCCGACGCCGCCGAGGCGCAGCGGATCACCGGGCTGTCCCTGCCCCGGCTCGACCGGTTGCCCCGGGGCGTGACGGGCGAACCGACGTTCCAGGTCGGTGACCGGGCCAGCGCCGTGTTCACCTTCTCGGTGGCCCGGGCGGCGCAGACGGCCGCGGCGCACGGCGAGCCGCTGCCGGAGCCGCCCGCCGGTCTCGACGGCAGCCAGTTCCGGTTGACCGCCGGCCCGGGAGTCGCCGCGGTGTGGGCGGGCCAGCACGGGATGCCGAACCTGATCGTGGCGCGGATGGCCGCGCCGACGGCGTACTCGTCGGGCATCGAGTTGTCCACCGCGGTCGACTATCTGCTGTCGCTGCCCGGTCTGCCGGAGAACGTCGCGGCCCAGTTGCGGCACTTCACCGGCGACGGTACGACGCTGCCGCTGCCGGTCAACGCCCGGTATCTGACCGCCTCCCCCGCCGACGTCAACGGGACGCCGGCCACCGTGCTCACCTCGCGCGACGGCGTACTGGCGGGGGTGGTCTGGGTCGACGGCGCGACGGTCACCGCGGTGGCCGGCCCGCTGCGCGCCGACGAGGTGCTGTCGGTGGCGCGCGGACTGCGGTGGGACCGATGACCGGCCCGGACACCGAGCAGGGCAGCCCGGCCACCGGGCCCGGCGGTCGGCAGGTCGACCGACAGAGCGTCCTCGTCGAGCGGGACGGCACGCCTTCCGGGGCGCAGGACGGCGGCTCCCTCGGCGCGGCGGCGCGGTTGGTGGCCGAGTTGCCGCCTGCGCCGGCGGTGTGGTGCTCGGGGCTGCGCAAGCGGTACCGGCGACGCACGGCGGTCGACGGTGTCTCCTTCACCGTGGACCGGGGTGAGGTGGTGGGTCTGCTGGGCCCCAACGGGGCCGGCAAGACCAGCGTCATCAAGATCCTGCTCGGTCTGGTCCGCCCCGACGCGGGCGAGGTGCTGCTGCTCGGGCTGCCGGCACGCGAGCCGCGGTCCCGCGCCCGGGTCGGCTATCTGCCGGAACTGTTCCGCTACCAGCCGTGGCTGACCGCGGCGGAGGTGCTGGCCCTGCACGTCCGGCTCGCCGGCGCGGACGTGCCGCAGCGGGAGCGGCAGGATTGCCTGGCCGCCGTCGGGCTGGCGGACCGGGCCGGCGACCGGGTGGGCGGCTTCTCCAAGGGCATGCAGCAGCGTCTCGGGTTGGCCGTGGCGCTGGTGGCCCGCCCGGAACTGGTCGTGTTGGACGAGCCGACCAGCGCCCTGGATCCCCTCGGCCGGGCCGACGTACGGGACCTGCTGCTCTCCCTGAAGGCCCGGGGCGTGGCCGTCCTGCTCAACTCGCACCTCATCGGTGAGGTGGAGCGGGTCTGCGACCGGGTGGTGATTCTCGACAAGGGGCGGGTGGCCGCCGCCGGCACGCTGGCCGAACTGCTCGGTCGACGGGAACTGCGACTGCGGCTCGACGGGGTGACCGAGCCGGCCCGCGACCGGTTGGCCGCGGCGGGTCCGCTCGCCCAGGAGGGGAACCTGTACACCGTCACGCTGCCGAGCGAGCCGGAACCGACCACCGTGCCGCAGCTGGTGGCCGACCTGGTCGGCCTCGGGGTGCGCGTGCACGCCGTCGAGCCCGGGCGGGTCAGTCTCGAGGAGCGGCTGCTGGCCATCCTCCGTACCGGAGGGGAAGGGCGATGACCGTCCGGACCGTACTCACCGTGGCCGCGCTCACCCTGCAGGAGGCCACGCGGCGGCGGGTGTTGCGCTCGCTGGCCGCGCTGACGATCGTGCTGCTGGCGCTCAGCGCCTGGGGGTTCTCCCGGATCGACGCCGAATTCGGCGGGCTGACCAGCGGCGAGGCGCGACTTGTCGCGGCCATGGTGCTCAACCTGGTGATGTTCGGCCTGAGCCTGATCGCCGCACTCGGTACGGCGTTCCTCGCCGGTCCCACCCTGGCCGGCGACATGGAGTCCGGGGCGGCGCTGGCGATCCTGGCCCGACCGGTGCACCGCTTCGCGGTGCTGGTGGGCAAGTGGCTCGGGCTGATCGCCTTCGGGGCCGGCTTCGTCGCCCTGGCCGGCCTGGCGCAACTGCTTGTCGTCCGGGTGACCGTCGGCTACTGGCCCCCGCAGCCGGTGACCGGTCTGGCGTTGCTCGCCGCGCAGACAGTCGTGCTGCTCACCCTCGGCCTGCTGCTCTCCAGTGTCAGCTCACCGATGGCCTCGGGTGTGGTGGCCGTCGGCCTGTTCGGGGCCACCTGGATCGCGGGGGTGGTGGGCGCGTTCGGCACCGCGCTGGACAACGACAGCGTGGCCCGGGTGGGCACGGTCTCCCGGATGCTGCTGCCGACCGACGGGCTGTGGCGCGGTGCCATGAACGCCTTCCAGGACCCGACAGTGCTGCGGCAGTTCGGCCCGGCCATGCAGGGCCACCCGTTCCTCAGCGACGCCTCGCTCACCGTCACCTATCTGGCCTGGGCGGGACTCTGGGTCGTCCTCGTGCTCGGGCTCACCGGGATGGTGTTCCGCCGCCGCGACCTGTGATCCGCAGCATCCGTGCGGCGGCGGGCGTTGCCGCACGTCGCCTACCCGGTGCGTCGTCGCAGGACGCGGGCCAGCCGGCGGACGGCTTCGTCCATCAGTTCCGGTGCGGCGGCGGCGTAGGTGAGGCGCAGGTGCGCCGCCGGTGGTTCGGCGGCGTACCAGGGGCGGCCGGGAAAGACGACGACGCCGTCGGCAGCCGCGGCGGTGGCCACCGCGACGTCGTCGGTGCCCTCGGGCAGCGGCAGCCACAGATGCAGGCCGCCGCGCGGAACCGGCAGCCGGTCGGCCAGGTCCGGCAGGTGTCGGCGCAGCGCGGTCAGCAGCGCCTCGCGCCGGTCCCGCAGCGCGGTGCGCAGCGCCCGGTGGTGACGCGTCCACGCCGGGGCGGTGACGAACTCGATGGTGGCCTGTTGCAGTGGGCCGGCGACGAAGAAGTCGTCCAGCAACCGGGCGGCGCGGATCCGGGCGCCGGCCGGTCCGAGCGCCCCGATCGCGGCGACCCGCAGTCCGGGAGCGGCCGACTTGGTCAGCGAGCGCAGGTAGACGACGTGCCCGTCCCGGTCGTCGGCGGCCAGGGGCGGCGGGGCCGGTCCGTCGATGGTGAGGTCGCGGGCGTAGTCGTCCTCGATCAGGAACGCCCCGGCGTCGCGTACCGCCTCGGCGACCAGGGCGCGGCGGTGGGCGGCCAGGGTGGCGCCGTGCGGGTTGGCGTACAACGGTTGGCAGTAGAACAGCCGGGCACCGGTACGGGCGAACGCGGCGGCGAGGTGGTCGGGGCGTACGCCGTCGGCGTCGGCGGGGACGGGCACCACCCGCAGTCCCGCTGCCTCGGCGGCGGCCAGCGCGCCCAGGTAGGTCGGCGATTCGACGAGCAGGGCGTCGCCGGGCGCGGCGAGCGCCCGCAGCGCCGTCGACAACGCGGCCTGCCCACCCGGGCAGATCGCCATGTCTTCGGCGCGCAGTCCGCCGCCGATCTCGCGGGCGAACCAGGCGCGCAGGTCGGCCCGCCCTTCGACCGGTCCGCGCTGCCATGACGCGGGTTGCCGGGCGGCGCGGGTGAGCGCGGCGCCGAGTGCGGCCGCCGGTTGCAGCTCCGGGTCGAGGTAGCCGCCGGAGAGCGGAATCGCTCCGGCGGGCGGTAACGCCAGTAACGCCTGCAACTGTTCGTCGCCGGGGCGGCGGGGGCCGAGCGCGACGGTCTGCCAGGACAGGTCGACGGTACGGGGCTCGACCGCTCGGGCGGCCACATAGGTGCCTTGGCCGGGCCGGGTCTCGATCAGCCCTTCCCGGACGAGGTGCCGGATCGCCTCGGCGACGGTGACCGGCGAGGCCCGATGGCGGCTGGTCAGCTCGCGTACCGACGGCAGCCGGGTGCCGGGGCCGGCGGCGGCTGCCGCCCGACGTAGATCTTGGATAACGCGGTCGGTTGCGTTACCGTCATTCATGAGAGAGAAGAGTAGCGCTACCGAGCGGCGGACGATAGCGGGCGACCGGGCGACCGGTCTCCTGCTCGGCGCGCTGGGTGTGCTCGCGTTCAGCATGTCGCTACCGGCCACCCGGGTCGCGGTGCAGCAACTCGACCCGTGGTTCGTCGCCTTCGGCCGTTGTGTCGGCGCGGCGGTGCTGGCCGGGGGCTATCTGTGGATCACCGCGGCGCCGTGGCCGAGCCCCCGCCAGTGGCGTCGGCTGTCACTCGTCGCGCTCGGCGTGGTGGTCGGCTTTCCGCTGTTCACCTCGTTGGCGCTGACCAGCCAGACCGCCTCGCACGGCGCGATCGTCATCACCGTACTGCCCGCCATGACCGCCATGTTCGCGGTGCTGCGTGCCGGCGAACGCCCACCGCCGCTGTTCTGGATCGCCAGCACCGGCGGTCTGCTGGCGGTGCTCGCCTTCCTGGTCGCCAACGGCGCGGTGGTCGGCGCGCCGGCCGTGGCCGACCTGTTCCTGCTCGCGGCGGTCGTGCTCGCCGGGCTCGGGTACGCCGAGGGCGGCGCGCTCGCCCGTGAGCTGGGCGGTGCCCGGACGATCTGCTGGGCCCTGGTGCTGTCGTTGCCGGTCACCGTGCCGATCGTCGCCGCCGTCGCTGTGGCCACTCCCCCGCACGCCGACGCCGGCGGCTGGTCGGCGTTCGGCTACCTCACCGTGGTGTCGATGTTCCTCGGCTTCTTCGCCTGGTACGCCGGGCTGGCCCGGGGCGGCATCGCCCAGGTCGGTCAGCTCCAACTCGCGCAGCCCGTGCTCACCCTGGCCTGGTCGGCCCTGCTGCTCGACGAGCGGGTCACGCCCGCCTCGATCGTCGCCGCCCTGGTGGTGCTGGCCTGTGTCGCGCTGATCCAGCGCACCCGCACCACCGGGCAGGCGATCGTGGTCACCCCGGCGGCGGCCCGCCGACGGTGACGACGCCGGTTACGGCTTACGCCCGACCGCGCAGTACTGGTCGATCGCGGCGGGCTCGGGATCGGTGCCCTCGGGCCGCCAGCGAGTGACCGAGACGACGCCGGGCTCGACCAGTTCCAGTCCGTCGAACAGGGCGGCGATCCGCTCGGGGCTGCGCAGGTGGTACTTCGGGTTGGCGGAGATGTTCCAGATCCGCACCGCCTCGGTGACCGCCTCGCTGGTGTCACTGCCGTCGTACATCGCCAGGTAGCTGCCGGACGGCAGGGCGGCCATGATGCTGTTGATGATCGACTTCGCCTCGTCGTCGGACTCGACGTGGCCGAGGACGCCCATCAGGATCAGCGCCACCGGCTGGCTCAGGTCCAGCGTCCGCGCCGCCTCGCGCAGGATCGCCTGCGGATCCCGCAGGTCGGCGTCGACGTAGTCGGTGGCCCCCTCGGGCGTACCGACAAGCAACGCCCGGGCATGGGTCAGCACCAGCGGGTCGTTGTCGACGTAGACGATGCGGGCCTGCGGGTTGACCGACTGGGCCACCTCGTGGGTGTTGTCGGCGGTGGGCAGGCCGGTGCCGATGTCGAGGAACTGCCGGATGCCGGCCTCACCGGCCAGATAGCGCACCGCGCGGGTGAGGTAGGCCCGGGAGAGCCGGGCGTTCTCCGCCAACTGCGGCAGGTTCGAGATGATCTGATCGCCGACCTCACGGTCGACGGCGAAGTTGTCCTTGCCGCCGAGCAGGTAGTTCCAGATCCGCGCTGTCTGCGGCACGCCGGTGTCCAACGTGGGCCTGTTCTGTTCGCCGTCCGTTACGGTCACACCATCCGCCACGATCGCACCCTCGGTCTCGTTTGGATCCAGGTCGAGATATGGATGGAAAGTTTAGAGTCGATCCCTGACCGTACGCTCAGCGGCCCCCGTCCCATGCGGGTGTGGTGTGCGGCGGCGAGTCAGCCGACCGACATCGTCGACTCGCGCATCACCACGCGGCAGGGCAACTGTTCCGACCGGGGCACCGTGCCGTCGATGGCTTCGAACAGCCGCTTGCCGGCCACCGCCCCGAGGTGCTTGAGGTTCATGTCGACGCTCGTCAGGCGGGGACGGGAGTCGGCGGAGATGGCCTCCCAGTTGTCGAAGCCGATCACCGCTATCGTGCCCGGCACGTCGCGGCCGAGGTCACGAAGCGCGTCCAGGACACCCCGGCCGATCTGGTCGCTGCCGCAGAAGATCGCGTCGACCTCGGGATGCTGCTCGACGATCATGTGGGTGGCGGCTCGACCCCAGGACTCCTCCCACGACCCGAAGTAGGGCCGGTCGCCGACCATGCGCAACCCGGCGTCGGTCAGCGCGGCAGTGGCGCCTTCGACGCGGTCGCGGGCCGCCTGGAAGCCGGCTTCGCCGGTGATGTGGGCGATGTTGCGCCGCCCGCAGGAGAGCAGATGTTCGATGGCGAGACGACCGCCGCCCACGTTGTCGGCGGTGATCGAGATGTCCTTCGGATCGGCCGAGGGCGCGTAGACGTAGACCACCGGCACGGGAATGTTGCCGGCCAACGGCGGACGGGGGTCGGTGCGGGAGCCGACCACGATCAGGCCGTCGACCCGGCGGGAGAGCAGCGCCTGCACGTGGTGCTTCTCGCGGATGGCGTCGCCGCGCGCGTCACACAGGAAGACCGAGACCTGCCCGGCCCCGAAAGCGTCCTCGGCACCCATCAGGATGGGGATCGAGAAGCGCCCCTCCAGGTCGCTGGTCAGCAGACCGACCGTGCCGGTCCGGCCGCTGAGCAACCCGCGGGCCAGAGCGTTCGGCGCGAACGACAGCAGTTCCGCGGCTTCGAGCACCCGTACCCGCGTGGTCGCCCGCACCTCACCGCGCCCGTTGATGGCCTTGGACGCGGTCGCGACCGACACCCCGGCGAGCTTCGCGACGTCGCTGAGCGTGGGTGGACGCTTGGCAGGCACCTCGGACTCGGTCATGCGGTGCGTTCTCCTGACGCCGTCGGTCACTGAAACCTTTCCGGAATTTTCGGCCGGGTGGCGGTCTGACGCCCGTCTCAACCCTTGTGGCTTGGCCGAACATTACACGGAAATCGGCGTCGGAAGACTCCGGGAGATCGCGCCGTGACTCGCGTCCCGAAAGCGTTTTTCGGACCTGCGGAGGCGGCTGTGAGGTGACCGGCCGGGACCGTTCGGGGGCGGCGCCGTCCGCGCCGCCCCCGACCCGGCGATCAGGAGGCGCTGACCGCCGGATACGCCGCCTCGATCCGCGTGGTGACCGGCTCGCCGTCGACCGTCCCGGTGACCACGACGGTCACCGTGCCGGCCGGGATCGCCGCCAGACGCGTGTTGAACGACTGGTAGGCGGGCTTGCCGACGGCGACGTCGGTGACCGTCCGCGAGCCGTACGCGGTGTCGAGTTCGATGGTCAACGGCACCTCGTCGGCGTTCACCGCGTTCACCGCGAGGTAGACCCGGCCGCCGATGAGCTGTGTGCGTACCTGGACCTCGACGTTCCAGGTGTGCCCCGGATCGAGTTCGGCGTTCGAGCGGGCGGCCTGCGTGACGATCGTGTTGCGCTCGGCCGCGGTGAACAGCCCGGCCTCGACGAACTCCCCGGCGATGCGGGTCACCGTCGACACGAACTGGCCGTGGTTGGCGAACGGTGCCTCGTCCCACACCAGATCGAGGAAGGTCGGACCGTCGGTGCCCGGCGACGGCACGTCGGTCACCGGGATGTCGTAGTTCGGCAGGCCGTCGTTGCGCTTGCGGTTGGGCACGCCGGTGTCGACGGCCCCGAACACCACTGTCGGTTCCACCCGCCGGAAGTACGACGACGCCGCCTGCGTGTCGCCGATGTAGTACGGCCGCAGCGTGAAGCCGTTCGCGGTGAACAGCTGGTCCCCCGCCGCGGTGGTGGCCGCCGGGGTGATCGCCGCGCGGGCGTAGTCGCCGTCGCGCTTGAGGTGGCGGTACAGGGACAGTTCGCGGTAGTTGCCGCTGCCCGGGTTGCCGAGCACCTGCAGCAGGACGGGGCCCCAGAAGACCGACTGGGTGTCCGGACGGTCCAGCGCCCGCTCGATGCGGATGCTGAACGGCATCCGGATCTCGATGACGTCACCCGGCTGCCAGGTGCGGCTGAGGGTCAGGTAGCTGTTGGCGGTGGCGGTGACCTGCTGGGCCACGCCGTTGATCGTGACGAAGAAGCCCTTGCGCACCCAGCCGGGCACCCGCAGCTTGATGTCCAGCGGGCCGCTGCCCTCCACGGTCAGTCGGGTGCGGTCCGCCCGCGGGTAGTCGGTCTGCTGGGTGATGGTGAAGTCGCGCTCCTCCCAGGTCAGGGTCGAGGCGACGTACAGGTTGACCCAGAGGGTGTCGCCGTCGGCGGACTTGAAGTAGATGGTCTCCTGGTACTTCGTGTGGTTCTCGACCCCGGTGCCGCCGCAACAGGTGCCGGTGTTGCCGTAGCCGCGGTTCGCCCCCGGGGTCAGCGGCTGGAAGTAGGTGACCTGCGGGTTGCTGACGGTGGTGGTGTCGGCGCGCGAGCCGGCGATCTGGTTGATCAGGCCCCGCTCGTAGTAGTCGAGGTAGGCCGCGTCGTGCTCGTGGAAGAACAGGTTCCGGGCCAGCTTGAGCAGGTTGTACGTGGTGCAGGTCTCCGCGCCACCCTGGGCGATCGAGTTGGCGATGTTGCCCCGGTTCTGGAACAGCTCGATGTTGTTGTTGGAGCCCGGGTAGTTGCCACCCGTACCGCCGTTGGCGTACATGCGGTGCGGGACGACCATGCCGTAGAAGTTCTTCGCGGCCTGGAAGTATTCGGTGTCCCCACTGTGCTCGTAGACCCGCAGGTAGCCGACGAACTGCGGCACGTGCGAGTTGGCGTGCAACCGGTCCGGGCGGCGACGGCCGGGGTTGTTCTGCGGGGTGACGACGAGGATGTCGCGGTTCTCGACGCAGGCGTCGAAGAGCGACTCCCGGTTGTCGAAGAGTGTGGCGGTCTCCAGGTGCTTCTGGTCGCCGGTGAGCGCGTAGATCTCGGGGAAGACCTCGTTCGCGCCGCCGGTCTCTCCGGCGATGTAGAGGTCCCACATGTAGTTGAGGTTGTCCCGGGTGATCGGGCCGGTGTACGCCGGGTGGTTCTTGTCGCCGATGGTCAGTGCGAGGTGCGCCCAGCCGGCCATCTTGGCGACGACGTCGAGGGCGGTGGCGTTGTCGGTGTGGTAGTACGCGTCGAGCAGCCCCCGCATGATCTTGTGCTGGGTGTACCAGGGCGCCCAGGTGTTGGTGGTCGCGTTGCTGCCGTACACCGCCCAGCGGGGCGGGCCGAGCCGCAGCACCGCGTCCTCCGGGATGGCACCGAGGTAGCCGGGGTGCGTCGGCACCCACAGCGGGCCGTCGCCGCTCTGGCTCGCCACGATGCCGCCGTCGCGGCCGTTGGGCGAGGCGTCGCGGATGGTGGTACCGCCCTCCTCCTCGAACCGGTACCAGGCGATCGACCCGCCGCCGGTGCTGCCGGCCGGGGAGTCCTGCAGGGACTGGATCTCCTGCGGGCTCAACGCCCGGTCGAAGATGTGGAACTCGTCGACGGTGGCGTTGAGCATCGCGTCGCCGTACTGGGACCGCCCGATCCACCGGTTGCCCGGATTGCCGAGGTTCGCCGGGCTCAGTGTCATGTTGGTGTTCTGGCCGACCTGCTCGCCGTTGACGTAGAGCGTCCCGGTCTGCTGGGTCAGGGTCACCGCCAGGTGCACCCACTGGTTGGTCGGCAGCGCCGTGGTGCCGTCGATGCGCTGCTCACCACCGCTGCCGCTGACGGTGATCGCGAACCGCGGCACGTTGCCGGTGACCCCGGCCCGGGGGGTCAGGAACATGTTGACCGTGGCGTTCTGCCCGAAGTCGAACAGCCGGCTCCAGCTCTGCGCGGCAGCGAGGTTCACCCAGGTGGCGATGGTGAAATCGGTGAGCTGGCTGATCGCCTCCTGGGGCAGCGTGACGTGTTCGGCCCGGCTGGGGCCGTTGAGCCGCAACCCGGTGCCGAACCGGCCCGACACCCGACCGATCTGTGGCTCCTCCGGATCTTCGGTGCCGGGGCCACCGCTGCCCATCCGTGCGGTGATCGCCGCCTGGCAGGCCGCGAGTTCGCCGACGATCCAGTCGAGCTTGCTCTTGAAGATCGGCTCGCCGTGGTCGGCGTAGCCCTGCGCCAGGGCGGTCATGACGTGGCCGGCCCAGTGGCCGCTGAGCAGACCGCCGTCCTCCCAGCCGCCGGGCGCGGTGACGCCGGCCGGGTTCGGCCGGCCGGCCTGGTTGTTGAACAGCACCAGGAAACGCCGCTCGTCGAGCTGCCGGAGATAGTTCTTCATCCGGTCGCGCTTCTCCTGGAACAGGCCGTTGCCCAGGGTCACGTCGCGCAGGCGGAACGGCCGGACCGGGGCGGTGGCACCGGGACCAAGGTCGGTCGTGGTCGCGGTGAGCACCCGCGGGGAGGTCGGATCGGGCCTGGCACCGGCCTGGGCCACGGCGGCCGGGAGGGCACCCGCGGCGACTCCGACGGCTGACGCCTGGAGAACCTGACGTCGACTGACGGGAAGCTTCTCGAATTGCGCCACAGTGGACCTTCCTTCCGGGTGGGGTGGCTCGGATCCATCGCGACTCCCCATGCGGTCCGCAACGCTCGCCGCGAGCCGGCGGCCTTGGGCCGGCCGGGTCCGAGCCATCGATGTCAGGAGTGATCCGTTGTTAGCGCTCACCATAGGGGCTTACGACGCTCCGTTCAAGGAAAAGTCCCTTGATTGACACCTCTCTGAAACATCCATATGTTAGCGCTAACTCATTCACAGTTGGGGAGGTTCGGTGGCCTTTGGTGTCTCGGAGTTGTGGGACCCTGCGGTCCGCCACGACCCACACCCCTTCTACGACCGGGTACGCGCCAGCGGCGGGCCGGTGCCGCAGGTCGACCCGGCCGGCAACCGGTTGTGGGTCGTCGCGGGGCACGCCGACGTGCTGGCCGGGCTGCGGCACCCCGAGATCGGGCACGAGATGCACCGGCGCGGCCCCGGCGGGTGGCAGCGCCGGCCGGACGACCTGCCCGAGGCGGCCCGGATCGAGTCCCGGCAGCTCATCAACCTCGACCCACCGGATCACACCCGGCTGCGGGGGCTGGTCAGCGGTGGATTCACCGCGCGGGCCGTGGCCCGGCTGGAGCCGTGGATCACCGATCTCGCCTACCGGCTGGTCGCACGGGCTCGCCAGCTGGGGCACATCGACGCCGTCACCGACCTCGCCGACCCGGTGCCGGTCAACGTCATCGCCGAACTGGTGGGCATTCCCGAGCCCGACCGGCCGCAGTTCCGCGCCTGGTCGGCGGCGATCGTGTCGGCCAGCCCGGACGGCCCGGCGGCGACGAGCGCCTTCGCGGCGTACCTCGACGAGTTGGCCGCCGCGCGTCGGGCGACGCCGGCCGACGATCTGATCACCGCGCTGGTGGTCGCCGAGGACCGGGACGACCGGCTCGACCGCGACGAGTTGGTGGCCCTGGTGCAACTGCTGCTCATCGCCGGACAGGAGACCACCGTCGACCTGATCGGCAACGGACTCCGGTTGTTGTTGAGCCATCCCGAGCAGTGGCAGGCCCTGCGGGCCGACCCGTCGCTGGCCGCCGCGGTGGTCGAGGAGACGTTGCGTTTCCGGGGGCCCGTCGAGATCGTGCCGCCGCGGTTCGCCTTCGCCGACATCGAGTTGGGCGGCGGACGGATCCCGGCGTACGACCGGGTGGGCCTGTCGTTGTGGGGTGCCAACCGCGACCCGGCGGTGTTCGAGCGGCCGCACGAGTTCGACATCCACCGCGCCGACGTGGGGCGGCACATCGCGTTCGGATACGGCATCCACTTCTGTCTCGGCGCCCACCTGGCCCGGCTGGAGAGCCGGATCATGTTCGAACGGATCGCGCAGGAGTTGCCGGGCCTGCGTCTCACGGTCGATCCGGCGCAGCTCGACGGTTTCCGGCTGCATCACGACGGGCTGCCGATGCGGGTCTGAATCCGGTCCGGTCCGTCGTAGTGTCATGCTCCACCCCCCTGCGGGCCACAGGTGATGGTCGGGGGCCGCCCACGCGGCCCCCGACCGCCGTATCACTCGAACAGGGACAGGGTCAGCGTCGAGGTGTACGCACCAGCCTCGACATCCGCCGGAGTCCGCAGGAACAGATCCGCGTCAACGGTGTACTCGCCACCGGCGACCGCACCCGAGTCGAAGGTCGACACCAGCAACTCCTGGTCCACCAGACCCACGTTGTTACCCGGCTGAGTCGGCTCGTCCAACACCGTGACGACCTCCTCACCCTCACTGACCAGACCGGTGTCCCCACCGTCGATCAGCTTCGGCTTCCAACCCAGGTGACCGGCACCGATCGGCGCCTGATCCGCGTCACCGACGAAATCGGTGGCGCTACCCAACACCGCCCACGCGGCACCAGCGGGCACCTCGTCCGGCGTACGGGTGTCGGTGACCGTCACCGTCGGCAGCGTGCCGGTGAACTGGCGGACCAGCAGCGTCGACCCGTCCTCGGTCAGGGTCACCGAGTCGGCGGCCACCGTCATGGCCAGGACACCCGGCTCCCGGATCTCCTCGATCTCGACGGTCACCTCCACCCCGGCCTCGTCACCCGGCTCGGCGAAGGCAGGCGAACCCACCGCCACCACACCGGCCAGCAGGGCACCGGACGCACCGGCGGCCAGCAGCCGCTTACGACTCCATGTGTTCATTTCGTTTCTCCGTTCGTCGTCTGTGATTACTGGGCTTGTCGGGGATCGGCGGCGCAGTCGACGCCGGTGTGTTGCGCGGTGACGGCGGTCGTCACGTCCCTGCCGTCGACCGAGCCGCTGACGCGGACGGTCGCCGTACCGGCCGGCATGGAGGCGGTACGGGTGGTGAACTGCTGGTAGGCGTTGCCACCGGGTGCCACGGCGGCGAAGACACGTTCGCCGTACGCGGTCTGCACGGTGACGTCGACCGGCGCGTCGTGGTCGTTGCGGACCTGCACCGCCACGTACGCCCTGCCGGCCACGCATCGCGGCTGCGCGGTCACCGTCACCGGCAGCTCCGGTACGACACCCGGGTCGTCGGCGAAGACCCGCCACTCGGTGATCGCCACCGCCGACCAGGTCGTGCCGTTGCCGTTGGCCCGGATCGTGGCCCGCACCCGCGAGGTGGTGACCGGGTCGAAGGAGACGGTGTTGAAGGCGGTGGTGCTGGTGCCGTAGCCGCCGGCCCCGGTCACGTCGCGCCAGGACGAGCCGGTCTCGTCCCAGTACTGCAGCACCCAGCCGTCGGGTTGGGCGACACCGTCGCCGGAGCCCTGGTTGGAGTCGCGCCAGAACTTCAGCTCGGTGCCGGTGATCCGTACCGGACGCGACCAGGTGTACTGCACCCACTGGGTGGCCGGCCGGGTGCCGGACCAGGTGCCCCAGATCTGGGCCTGGCCCGGGTTGGTCGGGTCGGCGTTGTCGTTGAGCGCGGTGAGGCTGTTCCAGCTCGCCGTGTAGGAGGCGGCCGGGGTGGCGATCGGTGCGATGTTGCCGGTCAGCGGCCCGGACAGGTCCGCCGGGATGGCCACCGTCTTGGCGGTTTCCAGGTTCCCGGCCACGTCGAGCGCCCGGAACGACAGGGTGTGCCGGTTGGCGTCCGGTGCCGCGACCGGACCGGTGTAGGTCTGCCACCCGCCAGTACCGATGGCGTACTCGATCCGGGCCACCCCGGAGGTCGCGTCGGTCGCGGTCACCGTGACCGTACGAGTGGTGCCGTGCACGGTCGCCGTGCTGACCGGGGCGACGGCGTCGATGCGTACGGCGAGACTGGCCGGCGTCGAGACGTTGCCGGCACGGTCGGTCGCGGTCGCCGTGACGGTGTGCTCGCCGTCGCCGGTGACGGTGACGTCGACGTGCCGCACGTCGTTCACGACGGCCGGTTCGCCGTCGTCGACCCGCGAGGAGATGCTCAACCGGCCGCCCCGGTCGTCGACGCCGGCGACCCGCACCCGCACCGCCGAGCGGAACCAGCCCGCGCTGCCCGAACTGCCACTGGGCGTGAGCGTCACCGTCGGTGCGGTCTCGTCCCCTTCGGTGTCGTCCGGGGAGATCACGGTGAGCTGTGCGGAGACCCGCCCGGCGGCGTAGCCGAGCACGGTGCCGGAGATGGTGAAGGTCCGGGGCGTCGCCACGTCGTCCGGCGTGACCTCGTCCCAGTAGACCGGCACGCGCAGCGTCTCGGCGCCGAAGGACACCGGCAGGGTGTCCGGCAGGTCGGTCTCCCCCACCTCCACGGTCATCGCCGGCGCGCTGACGGTCTCCGGCTGCGCGGCGAGGACCTTCCATTCCTCGACCGCCACCGCGGAGTAGGTGCTGCCGTTCGTCGAGGCGTCGAAGACCGCCCGGACCTGCGTGGTGGTCACCGGGTCGAAAGTGGTGTTCTGGAAGCCCTGGGTGCCGGTCGGGTAGCCGCTCGGGTTCGGTACGTCGGCCCACTGCCCGGTGTCGAGGTTCCAGTACTGGATGCGCCAGCGGGCAGGGGCCGCCACCCCGACCCCGGTGCCCTGCGGCTGGTCGTTCCAGAACTCGATCTGCGAACCGTTGATCCGCATCGGCTGGTCCCAGGTGTACTGCACCCACTGCTGCGGCGGGTGGTTGCCGGTCCAGGTGCCCCACATGTCCGGCGGCAACGGGTTGCGTCGGACGATCTCGTCGTTGAGCGCCTTCACCCAGTACTGGGTGGGTACCGGCTCGTTGGAGACGGTGACCCGCGCCTCCTGGGCGATGTTCGGCCGGGGGGTGAGGTCACGGCCCTTGGCCGGGGTCGGGGTGACCAGCTTGATCCGGGGCGGGTTCTGCGTGTCGTCCCACTCCAGCGGGTCGATCGCCACCGACCGGCGGAAGTGACCGCCGCCGACGGCGTCGGCGGTGTGGTACGCGAGGTACCACTGCCCGTCGAACTCCACCACGCCCGGGTGGCTGGTGGTCGAGGAGACCGGCCGCAGGAACGTGCCCCGGTAGGTCCACGGGCCCTGCGGCGACGACGCCGTCGCGTAGGCCAGGCAGGCGTGGTAGTTCGCCGGGGTGCACTGCGAGGTCGGGCCGGCGTTGTTGCCGGCGTACGCCAGGTAGTAGGTGCCGTTGCGCTTGAAGGCCCAGGCGCCCTCGAAGAAGCCGGTCAGCCCGGTGACGGTCCGCACCGCGCCGATCGGCGTCTTCATGTCCTGGCCGAGTTCGAGCATCCGCAGCTGGCTGAACGAACCCCACCACAGGTAGACCCGCTGGTCGGGACCTTCACCGTCGACGAGGATCGTCGGGTCGATGTTGTGGATGGTGTTGGCGGTGGGCACCCGCTGCGAGACGATCGGTCCGCCCGCGTGGTCGGTCCACGGGCCGGTCGGGCTCGACGAGACGGCCACGCCGATGGCGAACTTGTCCGACGCCGGGCTGTCCCGCTCGTGGATCGGGACGTACCAGTAGTAGCGGCCGTCCACGCCCCGGACCACCTGACCGGCGTACGCCCGGCCGGGGGTCGCCCAGGCGAACGTGGTCTCCGGGCGCATCAACGACGGGAAGTGCGTCCACTGGCCCGACTCGACGTCGGTGCTGCGCAACGCCCCCCACTCGTTCATGATGAAGTCGTTGGTGGCTGGTCCGGCCTGGTCGTGGCCGGTGTAGATGTAGAGCTGATCCGCCTGGCCCGGGTTACCGGGGGCACCGGCCGGCACGACGAGCGGCGCCGGGTCGGCGGAGTAGTAGCTGCCGTCACCGAGGATCGGGTTGACGGTGTTGGTGAAGGTGTACGACTCGGGTTCGGCGGCCTGCGCCGGGCTGGCGATGCCGGTCAGGCCGGCGGCGACGAGCCCGACGACCGCCGCCACGGCGACCGCCCGACGTGGACGGTGGCGCGAGGGTGGAGCGGTGTGCCGCCCCACGGTGGTGTTCACGGTGTCCATCTCCTCACGGGACGGGTGAATGGTGGCGGCGCCGATGCGCCGACGCCGCCACCAGGGGAGGTCAGCCGCAGGTGAGCGCGCCGAACGGTGCCTCGAACTCCACGGTGACCGGCTCGCCGTCGACGATTCCGGTGGCCTTCACCGTCGCCGTGGCCGCCTGCACCGATGTGGCGCGGGTGTTGAACGCCTGGAAGGCGGACTTGCCGGACGCCACGTCGGCGATCGTCCGCGACCCGTACGGCGTGACCAGCTCGATGGTGAGCGGCACGTCCCCGGCGTTGCGGGCGTTGACCGTGACGTAGACGTTGCGGCCGGTGCAGCGGGTGCTGGCCTGCACCTCGACGTCCCAGGTCGGCGTCTCGGGCGGGTTGCCCACGGTGAGGGTCAGCGTGGTCCGGGTGGCCCCGGCCTGACTGACGTAGGGCGGCAGGACCAGGTCACCGATGATGGTGTACCGGCCGGGGACGTTGACGATGTTCTCGTCGAAGTTCCACTCGACCCCGATGGCCTGGTTGTCCCGGGAACCGTCGTTGTAGGAGACCGACACCTTCTCCGGCAGCCAGGGCAGCTCGCCCACCTCGACGGCCTGCTCGAAGGTCTCGGCACCCTGGATCGAGATGCCGCCGGTGGACATCTCCGGTCGCACGTAGATGCGGGCCTCGGCGATCAGGCCGTACGCGTCGTTGGTGCCGTAGACCACGAACGGGTCCACGTTCGGCTCCGCCACCTGCTCGGGCGTGATCTCCTGCCAGTTGAACGCCACAGTGCCGCGGGCGCCGCTGGCGTAGACCGCGTCGAGCGTGGCCGGCAGGGTCGGCACCTGCCCCACGCCGGTGCGGATGAGCACCGGCGAACGCACCGAGTCGACGGTCTCGCCGTTGGCCCGCCACCGCAGGACGCCGGTGCCGGCCCCGCTGCCCTGCACGCCCCAGATGCGGATGCGCAGGTGACTGGCGGTGATCGGCGCGAAATCGAAGTGGTTGTAGCGGTTGGTGGCCAGCCCACCGGCGTACGTCGAGTCACCGGTGAGGGTGACCGGCGTCCAGGTGCTGCCGTTCGTCGACCATTCGATGGCGTACGTGCCGGCGGCGGGGCGGCGGGTGCCGCCGTTGTCGTCGTACCAGTAGATGTCCGTCGAGGACAGGCGCACCGGCGCGTCCCAGCGGTACTGGATCCACGCCTGGCGGTCGAGGCTGGTGCCGTTGGCCGGCTGACCCCAGTTGCCCCAACCCTGGCCGGTGCCCGGGTTCGAGTTGGCCGGGTTGGTGGGCGCGTTGACCCGGGAGTGGTTCTCCCACGAGGCGGTGCCGCTGGTGCTGATCGTCGCCGAGGCACCGAACTCCGCGCTGACCTCCCGCTCGGTGAGGGTCACCGCGACGGTGGTCGTCGACCGCTTCTCGCCATCGTCGGCGAAGAACCGGAACACATAGTCGCCGGCGATCGTGCCGGTGACCCGGGTGGACAACGCCTGCGCGTCGGCGAAGATGACGCCGGCACCCTCCGGCGTGGAGACGGTCTCCCAGCCGAAGGTCAGGTCGTTGTCGTACGGGATGCCGTCGTCGGTGGCGGTGGCGACCAGTCGGGTGGACAGGTTGCCGTCGGTCGAGTTGTCCCGGGCTGCGGTGACGACCGGCGCCTGGTTGCTGACCTCCGGCACGTCCCGACCCGAGTCGAAGACCTGGATCTCGGAGATGGCGGTGAAGAAGGTCGGGTTGTTGGTGAAGGCGATGCGGACCTTGCTCGACGTGACGGTGTCGAACAGCGCCTCGTTGAACTTCGCCGACGGCACCGTCGGGTTCTTGAACTGGTTCGGCACCTCACGCCAGCCGCCGTTGCCGTCGGGCACCTGGATCCACCAGCGGGCGGGTTCCCGGTAGCCGCCGGCCTGCCGGTCGCTGACGAAGAAGACCTTCACGTTGTCGAAGGACTTCGCCGCACCCAGGTCCAACTCGACGTAGCCGTTGCGGTCGGTGGTGCCGTAGTTGCCCCAGTAGGGCTCGTTGGCGGTGACACCGTCGGTGACGGCCGCCAGCGACACCGGACGCTCGGTCACCGAGATCGCGCCGGGGGTGTAGTTCATCGAGGTGCTGCTCCAGCCGGGCGTGTGGAACTGCCGCCACGGCGTCGGCCGCACCCCCTGCTGGGTGTACGACGAGCTGAGCTGCGCGCCCTGCGCCAGGTTCGGCGCGTCCTCGGTGAGGTCGATGCCGGCGGTCTTGAGGTAACCCACCACCCGCTCGTCGGCGATCGGGGTGTCCACTGCGGCCGGGAAGTCGGTCCCTTCGGTCGCGGTGAAGGTGACGGTGAGCCCCTCTGCGGCCTGGACCTGGTTGGTGTTCGGGTCGTAGGTGAGCTTGCCGAGCTTGTCGGTGCTCACCTTCTTCTCCCCGTTGATGAACAGGCTGTAACCGGCGCCGAGGCCGTACTCGCTGCCGTCCGGGTCCCAGACGATCGTCACGTCCTGACCGTGGTACCGCAGGTTGTTGACCATGAAGTGGTCGTACCCGAACTCGATCGGCCAGAGCTCGATCTTGTCATCGGAACGCGGCTGGATGCCCGCCATGTCCTCGATGAAGATGTAGTTCATGTTGCCGAGCATGATGTGGTTCTGGTTGTTGCGGTTGTAGGTGCGGGTGTTCGGGTTCCAGTTGGAGTAGTACTCCGCCTGGTTCGCGATCCGCATGTCCGCGTTCGGGTAGATGCTCCAGGCCATCCAGTCCAGCAGCCGCTTGGCGTACGCCGGGGTGATGTACTTCTGCTCCGGGTCGTAGTGCCGCAGGGCGGAGCGGACACCGCGGTACTGCACGGTGAAGTTGATGTTGGAGAAGTTGTTCGAGCCGCCGATGCCGTAGGCGGCGCGGTCGTACTGGTTCGCGGTGTAGAACGGGAAGATCGGGAAGTTGTCGCCGTAGGTCAGGAACCGGAAACCGTCGACGTAGGTCTGCCACTGGTCCTTCGGGATCAGGTTCTCGGCGTAGATGTCGTAGAGGTTCGACTCCTTGGCCGGGATCAGGGTGCGGGCCGACGCGGGCAGCGGGTTGGCCCGCCCGTTGGCGCTGGCCGCGCTGGTCGCGCCGTGCGACGTGCCGGCCAGGAACATCCGCATGTCCGGGCTCCACAGCCGGTTGAGGATCGCGGCGCGGATCTGGTCGGCGTTTGTCGCCATCTCGTCGACCTTGGCCTGGTCGGCGTCGGCGAGCTGGTAGAGCTGCCGGGCCGCGTCGAAGGCACCCCAGACGTACGCCGACTCGGGCCGCTCGATGGTCCGCGCGCCGGGGGCGCCGGCGTTGGACTTCGGGTAGCCGAAGGTGATGGCGTCGGCGTCGTTGCCCGGCATGTAGTTGGTGTCGTACGCGATCAGCTTGTCGTTGTTGCCGTCGTAGTGTTCGAGCTGGCCGACGCCGTCGCCCTCGAAGTACCCGGCGAACTTGCGGGCGATGTCCTTGCCACCACCGTGCACGTTGTACGCCTCGAGCCCGGCGGTGCCGAGGTACTGCGAGTAGTGGTTGTTCCAGCTGGTGTGCCCCGGGCTGTCCAGGAAGGCCGACGAGCCGGACAGCTCACCGATGTTGAGGATCTGCCCGTACGGCAGGTACGGCGTACGCAGCCACTTGGTGTCCTGCAGGTGCATCGGCTGGGTCAGCGCGACGGCGTTCTGGTAGAGGTTCACCCCCTCGATCGTCGTCGGGTACTGGTAGACGTGGCCGGAGGCGTTGGCGTCGAGGGAGTTGTACCGCTCACCCCACCAGCGGTAGACGATCGCCTTCTCCAACGCCGGGTCGGGCACGTCGATGTAGGGGACGTCCTGCGCCCAGCGGCGGTTGAACTCGGTGATGCCGGTGCGTACGGCCTGCGCCGGCGACAGTTCGGCGTACTCCTGGTAGCTCTGCACCGTCTCCGGCAGGGTGGCCGAGGAGACCGCGCCGACGACCGACAGCGACGTCGAGCCGCCGGCCGGGACGGTGATCTCCCGGTCCAGGTTGCTGCCGCTACGGGTGAAGCCGGCACCGGTCAGGTCGATGCGGACGGTGTCCCACGCCGTGTCGACCAGGCCGTTGTTGGAGCCGCTGGTGATGGTGCGGGTGCCGGTCAGCGCGGCCTCGCCGGCCGCCTGGGTGGCCAGCGGTGACGCGGCGCGGACGGTGAAGGTGGCCGCCTCGTCGCCGGGGTTGGTGAACTCGATGGCGGTGACCGCCACGTTGTCGTAGGTGATGAACTTGGTCAGGTTCGCGGTGACCCCGGTGGCGCCGATGGTGTAGCGGCTCCTGGCGTGGCTGGGCGCGTTGAACCGGTGGGCGTTGACCTCGCTGACGGTCTGTCCGGGCACCGTGACGGTGTAGAGGTTGCCGAGGTTGTTGGGGCCGCCGACGAACGCGCTGCCGGCGAAGCCCATGACTGTGAAGTTGTTGTTGCTCGCGCCCCGCATGTACAGCGAGCGGCCTCGGGTCATCAGCACCGCTGACCCGAGGGCGCCCTGCACGCCGAGAATGCGGTCGAGGTAGTAGTCGGTGCCGCCGGCGGCGAGGTCCTTGTCGAAGATCGACTGGTGCATGCTGCCCGCGGTGAACGGGACTCCGGGCCGCAGCTGGTTGGCGACGTCGCCGACGTTGCTGTACACCGGGTCACCGATGTCCATGACGTGGCTCTGTCCGTTTGTGTAAACCCCGACGTCGCCCTCGTTGCCGGGCAGGATCGGGCTCGCCGCGTGGGCCGGGGACGGTACGGCGACCGACCCTGTCACCACGAGCGCGGCAAGGGCTGCCCAGAGGGGCGCCCTTCGCACGCGTCTACGGATCATTTCCTTCCTCCTTGTTCTCGGCGCGGGGGCGGGTGAGGCGCCCGGTCGCACCTGTGGCGGTGGTTCGAACGGCTTGTCGTCATCGGTCATCGACCGCTGTGAGCGCTAACATCAGGGCTGCCCCGGCGCCGGTTCCCGCAGGGCGGTGTCGGTGGGGAGCCAGACCCGCATGGTGGAGGGCCCACGGTTGGCCCAGGCGTGGTACGGCACCAGTGGCACGTCGTCGAACTCGTCGACCGGCACCGGCGCCGACTCGGCGGCGTCGGCCCGGTACGGCCAGTCGTGTTCCTGCCCGCGGACCTGGCGGCACCGCACGAGGACCTGACCGTCGCGTAGCCGCGGCGGTCGGGTGACGTCGACGCGGAGGTCGTCGACGCTTGCCACGCCCGGCACGTCCACCGACTCCAGGGCGTACACCAGTGGGCCGCGCTCCACCGCGACACAGCCGCGCACCGCGTCGATGCGGCTGTCCGGGTGCACGAACCGGGGCGCCATCGGCAGCCGCAGCACCATCTCGTCGCCGCGCCGCCACGCCCGGTGCTCGGTGAACACGCCCGGAGCCACCGGCCGGGCCACCCCGTCGAGGGTCACCGTCGCCCCCTGGTCGGCCCACCCGGGCACCCGCAACGACAGCGACCAGGGGTGCTCGTCGTCGCTGTCGACCCGTACCCGGATCTGACCGTCGTACGGGTATTCGGTCGTGATGTGCACCCGCCGGC
This sequence comes from Micromonospora gifhornensis, assembly GCF_016863515.1. Taxonomy (GTDB): domain Bacteria; phylum Actinomycetota; class Actinomycetes; order Mycobacteriales; family Micromonosporaceae; genus Micromonospora; species Micromonospora gifhornensis. Next base: position 120,553 of record NZ_BOPA01000018.1, on the reverse strand, counting down.
TGCGCCCGTCGGCGAGGTGCTGCTCGACCGTGCCGGTCAGGTACTGGTGCACCTGCAGCCCGTCGTCGTCGCAGGTCGCGACGTACGCCGACAGGCTGGCCAGGGTGCGGGCCACGTTGGTCGGGCAGCAGGACACCTCGAACCAGGGCGCCCGCAGTGACGCCGCCGCCCGCAGGCTGGGCCGGTCGGTGTCGGGAGTGGTGCCGAGTTCCCGACGGTGCAGGGTGTTCGTGTAGAAGAAGCTCTGCCCGTCGGCCGCCGGGGAGGTCGACACCACGTTGAACAGCGTCCGCTCGATCAGGTCGGCGTACCGGGGGTCGCCGTCGGCGAGCAGCAGCCGCCAGGCCAGCATCACCGAGCCGATGCCCGCGCAGGTCTCCGAGTAGGCGCGGTCGGGGGGCAGCATCCAGTCACCGCCGAACGCCTCGTCCTGGTGCCGGGAGCCCTGTCCCCCGGTGACGTAGGTACGCCGCGACACCGTGTTGCGCCACTGGCCACGCACCGCGTCCAGCAGGCCGGCGTCCTTCACCTCGACGGCGACGTCGACCGCGCCGGCGGCGAGGTAGTTCGCCCGTACCGCGTGGCCGCGCAGCACCGTGGCCTGCCGGACCGGCTGGTCGTCCTGGAAGTACTCGCGACCGAACTCCACGTCGGCGAGTCGGCCGTGACCGCGCCGGTCGACGAAGAGGGCGGCCTGGGTCAGGTAGCGCTCCTGGCCGGTGGCGCGGGCGAACTCCACCAGCGCGGTCTCGATCTCCGCGTGCCCACAGACGCTGTCGATGCCGTCCCGTCCGAAGGTCCGGCACACGTTGTCGGCGGCCCGGCAGGCGATGTCGAGCAGCCCGTCGTCGGCGTCGGGGCGGGTCCGGACCCGGGCGACCGCGGCCTGCAGCAGATGTCCGACGCAGTAGAGTTCGTGGCCCCATTCCAGGTCGGACCAGCGCGGCGCCTGCCCCGGCCGACCGAACCTGGTGTTCAGGTAGCCGTCGGGCTGCTGGGCGGCACCGACCCGCCGCACGATCGCGCGGAACCGCGACTCCAGTTCCGCGTCGTCGGTCCGGCCGATCTCCCAGGCCATGGCCTCCAGGAACTTGTAGACCTCGGAGTCGGAGAACTCGCGTCCCCGGCGCTCGACGGGGTCGCCCCCGTTCGCCGTCAGGTCGAAGTTGCGGATCCAGCCCTCGCGCTCGAGCCAGTGCTCGATGTGCCGGAGTGTGGCCGCGCCGTTGATCGACTGGCGCTCACCCCAGAACCCGCCGGTGATCTCCACGTCCCGCAGATCGAGGGGCCGCAGGCGGCCCTGGGCCGGCAGAACGGGTGCGGCCGAATGCGCGTTGCCGCTCATGGTCATCCTTTCAGCGCGCCGGACATGAAGCCGCGCACGTAGTGTCGTTGGAGCAGGAGGAACAGGACGATGCACGGAAGGGCGAGCACGACGACGCCCGCCTCGGTCGCCCCGTAGTCGACGACACCCTGGACCTGGCCACGCAGATTCGACACCGCGAGCGGGAGGGTCATCCGCTCCGAGTCGTTGATCAGGATGAGTGGGGCCATGAAGTCGTTCCACGCGGCGAGGAACCCGAACAGCCCGACGGTGATCAGGCCCGGCTTGACGGCGGGCAACAGCACCCGCCACAGCGCGCCGAACGACGAGCAGCCGTCGACCATCGCGGCCTCGTCGAGTTCGCGTGGCACCGCTTCGAAGGAGATGCGCATCAGGAAGGTGGAGAACGGCAGCTGGAACATCGTGAGCACGAGCGCCACGCCGACCAGGGAGTTCTGCAGCCCCACCTGGTTGAGCAGCACGTAGAGCGGGATCAGCAGGGTCGCGTACGGGACCATCAGGATGGCGAGCGTGACCAGGAAGAGCAGGTTCTTCCCGGGGAAGCGGAACCGCGCGAAGGCGTAACCGCCGAGGAAGGAGATCAGCAGCGTCAGGGTGACCGTGAGCAGCGAGACGAACGCGGAGTTGGCGAGGTAGCGCCAGATGCCGGCCTGGTAGGCGGCGAGCGTGCGGTAGTTGCCGAACCCCCAGCCGTCCACCTGGTTCGTGCCGGGCTGCGGGGAGACCGAGGCGACGGCCGTCCAGACCAGCGGCGCCAGGAAGATCAGCGCGACCGCCCCGGTGAACACCCAGTACGGCGTGCGCAGGGCGATGCCGGCGATGGTCATGCCCTCGGTCTTCTTCCGACTCTCGTGTCGCGAGGGTGTCGGCGCCGCGGGTCCGTCGGTGACGGCCGATTCGGTGGTTGGTGCGACGGTCATCGGCGTCAGCTCTCCTCGGACCGGAAGGCGCGCATCTGCAACGCGTTGATCAGGATCAGGGCCAGCAGCACGATGACCGAGATGGCCGCCGCGACCCCCAGGTCGTTCTGGCCCTGGAACGCCACCATGTAGATCAGTTGGACCACGGTGATCGTGCTGTTGTCCGGGCCGCCCTTGGTCAGGATGTAGAACTGCTCGAAGGCGAGCAGGGAGCCGGTCACGCAGAGCACTGTCGTCAACGCCAGCGTGGGGCGCAGCAGCGGCAGGGTGACCTTCCGGAAGGTCTGCCAGCGGCTGGCGCCGTCGGTGCGGGCGGCCTCGTACACGTCGGCCGGGATGCCCTGCAGGCCGACGAGCATGAGCACCATGTAGAACCCGGCGTAGCGCCAGACGATCAGGAACGTGGTGGAGATCAGCGCCGCGGTCGGCGAGCCGAGGAAGGTGAGGCCGAACCGGTCCATCACCGGTGCCAGCGGGCTCGCGTACGGCGAGTAGAGCACGTAGAACAGCAGCGACGCCGAGGCCAGTCCGAGAGCGCTGGGGATCAGGAACGACGCGCGGAGCAGGTTGTTCCAGCGGCTCGACTCCTGCACGAGCAGGGCCAGTCCCAGGCCGAGCGCCAGCAGCAGGACGGTCGCGAGCGCGGTGTACTTGAGGGTGAACACCACCGAGTCGGTGAAGAAGCGGTGGTCGACCGCCTTGACGAAGTTGTCGGGGGCGTTGAGGCCCTGGTCTCCGCGCAGCAGCGACCATTTCGACAGCGACATCCGGATGACCAGCAGCAGCGGCACGGCGAACAACAGCACCACGAAGACCGCCGTCGGGGTCGCGTAGAGCCAGCCGAGCAGGGCCTGCCGGCCGCGCGGGCGGGTGCGACGCCGTGTCGCCGCACCCGGCGGGCGAGACGGTGCGGTGACGCTCATGGAACCTCTCGTTTCTTCGATGACGGGTGGGCGGTGTCCGGGTGACGCCGCAGGCGTGTGCCGACCGGAAGAGGGCCGGGAGGTCGGCGCACGCCTGCGGGCTCACCTACTGCTTGAGTACGGCGGTGATCTCGTCGTTGTCCTTCTTCAGGTCACCGCTGCCGTTGAGGACCTGGTTGCGCACCAGGGTCAGCCACGGGCTGTTCGGCGCGTTGAACGCCTGCTGGAAGTTCAGCGCGACCGGGGTGCCGCCCTTGCCGGCGACCTCGTTGATGGTGACCAGGCGCGGGTCCTCGGCGGCGTACTTGTTGTTGGCCAGGTCGGCGCGGGAGACCACGTCCTTGTTCTTGGCCAGCACCTCGACCTGGGCCTGCTCCGACATCATCCAGCTGAGGAAGTTCCAGGCCTGGGCGGCCTTCTTCGAGTCCTTCGAGATGCCGATGCCGTCGCCGCCGACGAAGGTGGAGGCACCGCCGTTGGGGCCGGGAATGCCGGCGACCCCGGCGTCGAACGGGGTCGAGGAGAGCAGCGTCGCCGGGTAGAACATCAGGCCGACCTTGCCCTCGGTGAAGGCGGCGGTCCAGGTGGGACCGGTCTCACCGGCCGAGGCCGGCAGCACCGCACCCGAGCGCCACAGGTCGTGCCAGACGCGGTAGACCTGCTGCGCGGTCTCGTCGGCGAGCTTGGATTCCGTGCCGTCCTCACTGAGCACCTGACCGCCGCCGGCCCAGATCGACGGGAACCAGGTGAACAGCAGGCAGCCGCCGCAGTTCAGCCCGGCCGCCGTGCCGTAGACACCGTCCTTGCCCATCGCCTGGATCGCCTTGGCCGCTGCGGCGTACTCCTGCAGCGACGCCGGGGCCTTCTCCGGGTCGAGGCCGGCCTCGGTGAACAGCTGCTTGTTCCAGAACAGCATCGACAGGTCCAGCACGAAGGGCAGAACGTGTTCCTTGCCCTCGCGGGTGCCCGCCGACAGGTGTCCCTTGTTGATGGAGTCCTTGAAGTCCAGACCGTCGATGTTGGAGCTGAGGTCCTGGAAGAGGCCCTGCTCGACCCAGTTCGGCACGTAGACGATGTCGGCGGCGAAGAGGTCCGGCAGACCGTCGGAGCCCGCTGCCGCACCGACCTTGGCGACGTAGTCGTCGTTGGGTACGACGGTGAGCTTGACCTGGTTCTGGTGGCTGGCGTTGTACGCGTCGACAAGCAGCTTCGCCTGCTTTTCCAGCGGCGCGCGCGTCCACAGTGTCAGCTCGCTGCCGTCGTCGAGGCCGGTGGGACCGGCGTCGGCCGCGCTCGGGCCGCTCGGCTCGTCGCTGCCGCACGCCGCAACGCCGAGGGTGAGCGTCGCGGCAAGGACTCCCGCCAGGGATCGTAGGGCAGTCCGCCTGCCCAGGGTTGTGCTCATGGTCCTCTCCTAGGGTTCATCAAACCGGCGCGAAACCGCCGAGCGGTCTCCGCCGGCCGAGGTGTGCAGTGTCGAGTTGCCGCGTCAGGTGGATGGGGCAAGGCGGTGACATCACGGTCGGGCGTCGGACAGGTCGAGCCGACCCGCGACGCGGTTCTGCGCGCACCACCGCCGAAGTCACCGCCATGGCGAGGTGGCACCCATCACGTTCCGCCGATAGGGTGCTTCACGAAAACGCTTTCGGCAAGATGTCGTACGGGTAAAACCGAGGTCGATTTTCGGCCCACCCCTGGCTTCCGCTTGTGTCAGTCTTCGCACTACGCTGGCCGGAATCGTGAGGCTGGCCAACGGCTGCCGGCTTTCTGAAAATGTTGCGAAAGGCTTTCGAGTGGGCCGACGACGATCGCAGTCAGTGACGCTGAGTGATGTGGCGCGCCATGCTGGTGTCTCGATGGCCACCGCGTCCAAGGCCATCAACGGTCGCCCCGAGGTCGCCTCGGCCACCCGGGAACGGGTGCTGCGCGCCGCCGCCGAGCTGTCCTTCCAGCCGAACGTGCTCGCCTCCGGGCTGATCTCCGGTCGCACCCGTACGGTGGGGCTGCTCACCGACGAACTGGGCGGCAGGTTCGCCATGTCCATCCTGCTCGGCGCCGAGAACGCCCTCGGCAACGGGCAGATGTCCGTGCTGCTCTGCGACGCGCGCGGCGACGCCATCCGCCGCCAGCACTACATCCGCACCCTGCTGGCCCGCCAGGTCGACGGGTTCATCGTGGTCGGTGACAGCAACGAGGTGAGCCCGTCGGTGACCCAGCACATCCCGGTGCCGGTGGTCTACGCGTACGCCCAGTCCACCGACCCGGACGACCTGTCGATCGTCGCCGACGACGAGGGTGGGGCCCGACTCGCCGCCGAACACCTGGTCTCGCACGGTCGGCGACGGATCGGGCACATCACCGGCCCGGACAGTTACCGCGCCGCCCGCGACCGGGCCGCCGGGCTGCGCGCGGTCCTCACCGAGGCAGGTCTCGTACCGGCCGGCGACCCGCTGTTCGGCGAATGGTCCCAGCGGTGGGGTCGGCACGCGGCACGTCTGCTGCTGGCCGCCCGGCCGGACGTGGACGCGATCTTCTGCGGCAACGACCAGGTGGCCGCAGGCGTCGCGGACACGCTGCGCGACCTCGGCCGTCAGATCCCGGACGACGTGGCGATCGTCGGCTACGACAACTGGGAACTCTTCGCCGAGGAGTGCCGCCCGCCGCTGACCACCGTGGACCTCAACCTCGAACAGCTCGGCGCGACCGCGGTCCAGCACCTCATCGCGGCGCTGGACGGCAACGCCACCGGTGGGGTGATCCGGCAGCAGGGCCGCCTCGTCGTCCGCGAGTCCACCGGACCGGCCCTCACCCGCCACTGACCCTGGTGCCGGCGGCGCTCGTCCCGCCCGCATTTTGCTCGGAGGCCACCTGGCGGCTCGCGCGCGCCCGACGCGAAGGTGCCGCAGGCCCGGCGTCAGGGTGCCGCGTGAGGGGGCACGGCCGACCATGTTCGGGCCGCCACCCGGCAGGTCGAGAGCACCCGCGCGTCAGGTGCCGCGTGACGGGCCGGACAGGGTCAGGCCCGCCGCCGCGCGGTCGCCGTCGCAGAGTGCCGCCGCGCTGCGCCGGATGACCAACTCCGGCACCAGTACGTCGCGGCGGGGTCGCGACTTCGACGCGGGCCGGTCGAGTTGTGCCAGCAACAGTCGCAGGCTGCGCCGACCCAGCTCGGCGAAATCCTGCCGGACCGACGTCAGCGGCGGCAGGAAGTGGGCACCGTCGGCGGTGCCGTCGAATCCGACCACGCTTACCTCACCCGGTACCCGCCGGCCGGCCTCGTGCAGCGCCCGCAGCACACCGAGGGCGAGTTGGTCACTGGCGCAGAAGATGGCCGTGACGCTGCGGTCGCGGGCGAGCCGCTCACCCTGCTCGTAGCCGGTGCCGGCGCTCCAGTCACCGGGCACCACGGCGGGCGTCGGCGCACCGGCGGCACGCAGCGCGGCATGCCAGCCGGCGACCCGCTCCCGCGCCTCCGGCCAGTCCTGCGGGCCGGCGAGGTGGTGAACGGTGGTGTGTCCGAGGTTGAGCAGGTGTCGGGTGGCGAGCCGGGCACCTTCGGCGTTGTCGATCTGCGCACTCGGTACGGCCTCGGTGCAGCCGCCGCCCACGGTCACCGCCGGCAGTCCGGACGACGCCTCGGCCAGGGCGTCGGCCATGGCGGGCTTGGGCGCGATGGCGATGATCCCTTCGACCGACTGGCGGCGGAGCCAGTCGACCGCGTCGAAGACCGATCGACGATCCAGGTGCCGCAGACTGGCGACGCTGACGAAGTAGCCCGCGGCCCGAGCCGCGCCCTCGATGGCGTACAGCATGGAGGTGGGCCCGTAGAGCGGGCTCTCGTAGCCGACGATCCCGAGCGTGCCGGAGCGGCGGGTGACCAGGGCGCGGGCGGCCGGATTCAACCGGTAGTCGAGCTGGCGCATGGCGTCCAGGACCCGCTGTCGGGTGTGGTCGGCGACGTACGGATGCCCGTTGATGACGCGGGAGACCGTCTGGGCCGACACGCCCGCCAGTTCCGCGACGTCCCGCATGATCGAACGGCCCGAACCTCTGACCGGCCGTTCGGCTTCGTTGCCGCGTGCGGGGGCGGACGGGGCTTGTCGCTGCCTGTCCGGCCGGGCACGGCCGCTGTTCTCGATCACCCTGCTCTCCTCGTCAGGAGGTGCCCCGCGCGACGCGGCGGAGGAAGCGGTGGCCCCTCCACCACCGATGTCACCTGACCTCTGACAATGAACGCCGAAAGCGATTTCGGCAATGGCCACCAGGAGATTCGCACAGAAAGCTGAGGCGACCCCCTCCCCTTTCGCCCCGACCGTCCACACCCACCCCTCCCCCACCGTCCCCCTCCCGCCACCCCTCGCGCCCCTCCTGCCCTACCCTGCCCCGCGATCTTGCACTATTGGTCGCCGATATGCGGCTTTTCAGTCGCTACGCCCCGACTGTAAGTGCAAGATCGACGCGGGCGAGAGAGGTGGGGGTGGGGGTGGGGGGTGGGGGTGGGGGGTGGGGGGGGTGGGGTGGGGCAGCGTTGTGGGTGAAAGGGTTTTCGGCAAGGAGTGCCGGGAATTGCGTGGGTTACCTCAAGAGCCGGTGCGGGTACTGACCGCGTCGGCGCGCCCCCGGCCCCCGTGTCCGGGGGTGCGCCGACGAGACCGGGTCAGTGGTTGACGTCGTAGACCGCCAACTGCACACCGTTGCCGTACGTGGCGTGCTCGACAAGGGTCAACCGCTGCTTGTCGGCGCCCTCCGGGGCGAACAGCCGCCGGCCGCCGCCGAGCAGCAGCGGAAAGATGAGCAGGTGGTACCGGTCGACCAGGCCGGCTGCGGCGAGCCCCTGGGCGAGGGTGGCACTGCCGTGCACCAGGATCGTGCCGCCGTCGCCCTGCTTGAGCGCGGCGACCTCGTCGAGCGACCGCAACACCGTGGTGTTGTGCCACTGCGGGTCGGTGAGCGTGGTCGACACCACGTACTTCGGCATCGCGTTGTACTCGGCGAACTCCTCCATGGTCGGCCAGACCGGCGCGAACTCGTCGTAGCTGACCCGGCCGATCAGCAACGCGCCCGCCTCCTGCTCCTCGCGGGCCTTGATCTCCCACACGGCCTCGTCCATCGGCACGTCCTTGAACGTCCAACCGGCGTGCGGGTGGCTGCCACCGCCCGGCGAGTCGATCACGCCGTCGAGGGACATGAACTCGGTGACGATCAGCGTACGCATGGCGCGGGTCTCCTTCATCGGCGATCTGTGGTGCCTTCACCAGAACGTCGAACGGGCCCGGCGGGATTCGACAGCCGACGGAGAAATTTTCCTCGCCGACGAGCAGTGCCCCGCCGGTGCGAAAGCTCGCACCGACGGGGCACCGACATACCTCAGGAACGGACTACTTCTTGTCCTTCTTGGGCTTCTTGTCCTTCTTGGGCTTCTCCGGGTCCGCGTCACCGATGGTGATCGTGGCCTTGTTGAAGTTGTTGCGCTTGTCGGCCTTCGACGGGTCGTAGTTCTTCTCGATGTTGCCCGCCGAGTCGACCGAGAACCAGTGGAAGGTGGTCGTCTCGGTCACGTGGAACACCTCGCCCGGCTCCCGGAACTCGGTCGCCTTGTAACGGGGCGAGTCGAGGGTCGGGCGGCTGCCGTCGATGGTGTAGTAGATGGTCGCCGGCTCGCTGACCTCGAACCGCACGTCGACCGGGCCGGAGAACCGGCCGGCGCCCGGCACCAGCGTGGAGGTGGGGGCCTTCTTGTCCTTGCCCCACTCCGCCGCGATCCGGAACATCTCCATGATGCCGTTGGCGTACTCCATGGTCTCGGCGTGCCCGCTGACCAGCTCCGGGTTGCCCTCCCACGGCGGCTGGAAGGAGCCGCCCTGCCAGTTGCCGGTCGCCGGGTTGTAGATCGAGCCACCGACCTCCCAGCCGAAGGAGAAGATGCCGTAGGTGTGGTACAGGTCCTCGCGGACGTTGCCGGCCGACGAGTAGAGCACGTCGGACGAGCCACCCACGTTCTGCGGCGTGACCACGGTCTCCCGGTACGCCTTCACCTGGGACAGGATGCGCGAGGCGGCCTGCCAGTAGAACATCTCGTCACCCAGCGGCGGACGAGGGGTGGTGACCCGACCGTCGGCCTTGTAGGAGCCCGGCTGCCAGAACAGCTGGCCGCCGTTGGAGTGCACCGACATGAAGAACTTGATGTTCGAGTACGTCTCGGCGAGCCAGACGATGTTCTTCGCCTCCGGCTCCGACAGCTTCTCCGGACCCTGGTACGTGTCGCTGGTGCAGCTGAACGAGCCGCCCGAGTAACCGTCCTGCGCGGAACCCACCCGGTAGTTGCGGTTCAGGTCGACGCCCCAGTTGTTGCGGCGGCCCGGATCGGCGTTGTCGTCCGCGCAGTGGTTGGTCAGGTTACGACGCTGCGAGGCGTTGTTGTAGAAGCTGTAGTTCGCCCCGTCGGGGTTGTTGCTGGGGATCAGGAAGATGTCGGTGTTGTCGACGATCTTCTTGGTCTCCTTGTCGGTCTTGTAGTTGGCGACCAGCCGCTCCGCGGTCTCCAGGGTGGTCGTCGCCGGCACCCACTCGCGGGCGTGGTCCTGCGCCTGGATCAGCACGCCGGGCTTCTTGCCGTCCCGGTGCTTGCCGATCCGCAGAACACGAACGGTGTTCGGGCCACGCGGCACGTCGCCCTCGGGGGCACCGACGCGCTTCTGGTCGAGGAAGTCGGTCAGCGCCACCGGCGCCGTCGGCTGCACGATGCCGGTGCCGGTGTTCGTGCGGTACGGGTGCGAGCGGTCGATCAGCCCGTTGGACTGGGTCTTCAGGGCCGTCGCCACCTGGGCGGCGGTGCTGGCCAGCGCACCGGAGGAGTCCTTGGCGAGCAGGACCCGTACGGCCTTGCCGTTGACCTCGACGGACAGCGGCAGGTTGGCGCCGGGCCGGTCGACGAACTCGACGGTGATGTCGTTGCCGCCCTCGTGGCCCCAGGCCGCGGAGGTGACGACGACCGCGGACTGACCGGTACCACCGATGGTGGCCTGCGCCTTCCGCTGGTAGCCGTTCGTCTTGTACGGCAGGTAGACGATCTCGGCGATCTTCGGGTTCTCCCGAGCGATCTCCTCGATCCGGTCGTGCAGCTGCTGCGGGTGCTTGTAGCCGTCGACCAGGTTCCACTTGTAGCCCGGCTTGTCGGTCAGCGGCGGCTCGCCGTCCTCCAACCAGTCGGACACCGGGCCGACCGCGACGCCACCGGTGGAGCTGGTGACCCGGATCTTGCTCGGACGGGTGTCCAGCTTGAACAGGTTCCGGTGGAACATGTACTGGCCGGAGTCGATGAAGCGGCTCATCGTCCGAGCGAGGGCGAAGTCGGTGCCCGGCCCGGAGTCGTTCTCCACCTGCATGCCGATGATCGGGTTGGTCTGCGCACCCTCGGTGGTACGCGCCTCGACGTAGAGGAAGCCCTGGCCCTTGGTGGTGAACCAGTCGGCGCGGGCGATGCGTACCGTCGTCTCGTGGCTGAAGGTCGACGTGCTCGTCGCCGCGGTGCTGTCGGTCGCCGCAGCGGACCTCGCGGCGACCCGCGCGCCGGCGGCGGCGAAGCCGCCGTCAGCCTCATCGCTCCAGGTGAAACCCTCGCCCTCGGCCAGGATCCGGACGCCCATCGCCTGGAGTTCGGCGACCTGCTCGGGCGTCGCCACCACCTCGGCCTCGATCCCGTCCGGCACCCGCGTCAGGCCGTGTTCCAGGTCGAAGCCGGCGGCCGCCACCTCGTCCAGCATGTCGGAGCCGGTCAGGTGGACGCGCACCACGTCAGCGTGGTCCGCGTGCTCCAGGTGGGAGCGCTCGGCGTCGGCAGCCGGCGCCGGCGTCGCCGCGGGCTCCGCGACGGCCGGCTGGCCCGCCAGCAGGACGCTTCCCACCAGAACGGGTACTGCGAGAAGAGCGATGCGTTGTCGAGTGCGCCGCATTCTTCCCTCCTTCTGCTTGAGCAAGTGTGGGGAGCAACGTATCGGCGTCGACCGCCCTCGCCGGCCCATGTCCTGCCTGGTTGACCGAATCTTGAGTTTGGCGGGTGCCGGGAGGGGTTGACAGCGGGCCGGAGCCGGTCCTGGGGCGAACGCCGAAGGGGCCGCCGGAACACTCCGGCGGCCCCTTCGCTGCAGGTGATCAGTGGATGACGACCGGCGCCTTCGGCTGGTCGCCGGGCTGGTCGTCGAGCAGGTGGGACCGCTCGCGCCGCCGGGGCAGGAACGCCGCCGGGACGAGCGTCAACACGACGAGCGCGAACGCCACCCAGAAGGTGGTGGCGAAGGCGTTGGCGGCGAAGTCCAACCCGCGCTGGATCAGCGACGGCTCGACCGGGAACTGCTGGAGCAGTTCCGGTTGCTGTTGCGCGGCGATGGCCAGGCCGGACTCGGTGACCGGGTTGCCGTTCGGGTCGGTCACGCCCGGGATCGGACGGGAGTTGTTCAACTCGTTGGTGAGGATCACCGACATCACCGCGGCGCCGATGGATCCGCCGATCTGCTGGAGGATGTTCACCAGGGTGGAGCCGCGGGCCACCTCGTGCCCGGTCAACGTCCGCAGCGCCGAAGTCATGATCGGCATCATTGTGCCGCCCATGCCCAGGCCCATCACGAACAGCGAGCCGCAGATCAGCACGTACGAGGTGTCCGCGTCGATCTGGGTGAAGGTGGCGAACCCGGCGATGATCAGCAACAGCGCGAACGGCACCGTCCGGCCGACCGGCACCTTGTCGGCGAGCATGCCGGCGATCGGCATGGTCAGCATCGCGCCGATGCCCTGCGGCGCGATCAGCAGACCGGCGGCCAGGGTCGACTCACCCCGCACCTGGAGGAAGTAGCTCGGGAACAGCAGCCCGGCGCCCATGAAGGCGATGATGAACACGAACATCGTCACCGCGGCCACGGTCAGTCGACGGTTGCGGAACAGCCGCAGGTCCAGCAGCGGGTGCCGGGGGCGGAACGAGTAGATGACGAACGCCACCACCAGGGCCGCACCGATCAGCATGGGCAGCCACACCCCGGTGTCGGCGAAGGTGCCGGTCTCGGGCAGCGTCGAGACGCCGTAGAGGAACAGGGCGAGTCCCGGCGAGAGCATCAGCATGCCGAGGAAGTCGAACGACTCGGAGGGCTCGGGGTTGTCCTTCGGCAGGGCCTTCTGCGCGTACACGAGGGCCACCAGGCCGATCGGCAGGTTGATCAGGAAGATCCAGTGCCAGCTCGCGACGTCGATCAGCCAGCCGCCGAGGATCGGACCGCCGATCGGGCCGAGCAGCATCGGGATGCCGAGCACCGCCATCAACCGGCCGATCCGGTGCGGCCCGGCCGCCCGGGTCATGATCGTCATGCCGAGCGGCATGAGCATTCCGCCGCCGAGGCCCTGCACCACCCGGTACGCGATCAACTCCCCGATGGTGTCGGCGGTGGCGCAGAGCCCGGAGCCGATGGTGAACAGCGCCAGGGCCATCATGTAGAGGCGTTTGGTGCCGAACCGGTCGGCGGCCCACCCGCTGAGCGGGATGACCGTGGCCAACGCGAGGGTGTAGCCGGTCATCGTCCAGGCGACGCGGGCGTACGAGGCGTCGAACTCGCTCTGGAAGGTCGGCAGGGCGACGCTGACCACCGTCACGTCGAGAATCGACATGATCGCGCCGAGCACGACGACGCCCGCCACCTTGAGAACCGCAGCGTCGAGCTTGTCCGATGTCGGGACAGGCTGCGACGCCGCGACCGATTGCTGTGTCACGAGGTCTCCTGAATCGAAAGTGCCCGTCGGGCGTCGCTGGCGGCACCAGCCGGCGATGGCGGGCATGACCGTTGGGCGCTAACCCGCAGCGCAGATTAACCCGCACCAGCGACGAAACTCGCGTGGATTAACGGTCAGCAGACCAACACGTGACGTGTTCCTGGTCACGGCGGGGCACGGCGGGTCGGAGACGTTCGCCTGCGGACCGGGGCGTTCCTGTCAGGCGACCGCGCCGGATCTGCGGTTGGCGGAGTTCGACGTCGCCCTACCGGCAAAGATCGATAAATGCGCAATTATGAGTAAGCGAATCGCGTACGCGTACACCTAACGTAATCGTCAAATTACCCAGCTCTCTGGATGGAGTCCACATGACAGTGGCCAAGGAGCATGCCGCTCGGCGTGGAGTGATCGGCGCGATCAACGAAGCGCATCACCGTGCGGTTCTGGGGCTGTACATGCTCATCGTGCTGGCCCACTGGGCCGAACACCTGGTTCAGGCGTACCAGATCTGGGTGCTGGGTTGGGCCCGGCCACAGGCGCGCGGCGTCCTGGGCATGCCGTTCCCGTGGCTGGTCAGCTCCGAGTGGCTGCACTACGGGTACGCGATCGTCATGCTGATCGGTCTGTTCGCCCTGCGTCCCGGTTTCGTCGGGCGAGCCCGCACCTGGTGGACGATCGCCCTGGCGATCCAGTTCTGGCACCACATCGAGCACCTGTTCCTGCTGTTGCAGGTGCAGGCCGGCTTCCTGTTGCCCGGTACGTCAGTGCCGACGAGCTTCGCCCAGCTCCTCATCCCCCGGGTCGAACTGCACCTGTTCTACAACTCCGTCGTGTTCCTGCCGATGCTTGTCGCGATGTACCTGCACCTGCGCCCCAACCAGCAGGAGTTGCAGTTGCAACGATGCAACTGCACCCTGGAAGGCCGTCAACGGCTCGCCGCCACCAACTCCGGCAGCTGACCGGCCATCATGTCTGCCGGGCGCCGCACGCTGGCCATCGTCACCGCCCTCGCCTCCGTGGGGGTCGCCCTCACCGTCGCCGCGGTCGTCCGGCAGTCCGACGGCACCGTCGCCCAGGTCCTATCGGTCGACCCGGGTGACGGTGCCGCGCTGGCCGCCGCGCCGGACGCCGTCACTCTCCGGTTGTCCACCGGCGCCGACTCGGTGCTGTCCCACGTCACCGTGCGCGACAACGCCGGCAACGCGGTCAACGACGGCCGGGTGCGCACCGACGGGAAGACCGGGCTGCGCCAACCGGTGCGGCTCACCGACCCGGGCGACTACAGCGTCGCCTACCACATCACCTTCTCCAACGGGCAGGACGCCACCGGCATCCTGCGCTTCAGCGTCGGCACCGGTGTCCCGCCCCAGGGCATCGTGGACGTCCCCGACCCGATCCTGGACGACGCCGACCACGCCCACGGCATCGACCCGTTGGGCGCGACGCTCCTCGTCATCGACGGCCTGGTACTGGTCGTCGTCCTCGCGCTGCTGCTGCGTCGGCCCGCCCGTCACCGGCGCGCGCCGGCCGTCTCGGCCGCCTCCGGTCACCTCGACGGGTCACCCGACGAGCCCACTGGCCGCTGAACCACTTGAACGGTCCGGTCGGTGCTGATCACCGACCGAGCCGGTCCTGCGTGTACTGACGTCGCGATGGCCGTGCTTCGCCATCCATCAGCAATCGGCGCGCCGGCCGTAGGGCCGGCATCCACCCTCGCATCCTCGGGTGTGCGCACCGGTTGTCCCACAGGCGCGAGCACGACGAAGGTGGGTGCCTGCGAAGGCCTCCGACCCGGTGCAGGCCTGTCGATGTTCATCGATCACTTGTCCATTCGTGGCCCAGCCTGCGGTTCGGTCGAGCGGCGACCGGTGACGGCGCGCGTAGGCAACGGTCCGAGCGACCATCATTGCGCTGACGTGCGGCGGAGCACTGTCCAGTCACGCACTCGGAGAGATGCGACGGCCGCTGCACCACTGTAATTCTCACAGGTGACGGGCTGCGCCGTCCGGCACCCGCTTCCGGCGGGATCGCCCTCAGCACGCAGCAGGGTGCCCATGGCGTGGAGTCGCCGACCAGCCGACATCAAGGAGAGCGCAGTGCCAGCCACCGACGTCTGGAATGCCGCAAACCTTGCCCTGGACACCCGCACCATCTGAGGCCTGACGCGCCTCTGACGGAAGGAGTCACCCGTGACCACCAACAGCCTCGGACCGCAGGTGTCCGCCGACGACCGAGCCGCTGTCGCGGCCCTACCCGAACGGCTCGTGCGGGCGTGGGCGGCGAACGACGCCGACGCCTTCGCCGATCTCTTCACGCCGGACGGCACCATGATCCTGGCCGGTGTGGCCCGCAAGGGCCGCGACGACATCCGCGACTTCATCGCGCAGGGCTTCGCCGGCCCCTACAAGGGGACCCGCGTCACCGGGCAGCCCTTCGAGATCCGCTTCCTCCGTCCCGACGTGGCGCTGTTGCTCACCGAGGGCGGCGTGCTCGCCCCGGGTGAGACGGAGGTGGCGGCCGAGCGGGCCATCCGCGCCTCCTGGCTGCTGGTCCGTACCCCGGACGGCTGGAAGTTGACCGCGTACCAGAACAGCCCGCGCGACGCGCGCTGACCGTGCACGTCCTTCGGCGCCTTGTCGAAGGTCCCGCTGACCGGTGCCGTCCAAGGTGTCCCAGCTTCCAGTGAAGGGCAGGAACGAACGTGCGTGTACTGGTCACCGGCGGCACCGGTTTCATCGGCTCGCACACGGTCGCGGCGTTGCTGCGTGCCGGGCACGAGGTGCGACTGTTGGTTCGTGACCCCGACACGGTCGGGCGTGCCCTCGGACCACTCGGATTGTCCGCCGCGGACGTGGCGGCCGTCGCCGGTGACGTCACCGACGCGCGGTCGGTCGGCCGGGCGGTGGGCGGCTGCGCCGCGGTCCTGCACGCCGCCGGGGTCTACTCGTTCGACAGCCGCCGTCACGCGCACATGCGGCAGGTGAACGTCGATGGCACCGAGGTGGTGCTCGACGCGGCTCGCGCGGCCGACGTCGAGACGATCGTGCATGTGTCCTCGGTGGTGGCCCTGGCACCGACCGGAGGGGTTCCGCTCGCCACGGATCTGCCTGTCGGCCGTCCGCGGGAGCGGTACATGGCCACCAAGGCGGCTGCCGAGGAGGTGGCCCGGCGGCACCAGGCAGCGGGATCACCGGTGGTCATCACCTACCCGATGGCCACGCTGGGCCCACACGACCCGTACGTCGGCGACCAGGTCGCCAGGTTGCGGGCGCTGCTGCGCGGGCAACTGCCCATCTGGCCGGGCGGCGGATTTCCGGTGGGTGACGTCCGCGAGGTGGCCGACCTGCACGTCGCGGCGCTGGGCTCCGGGTCGGGTCCGCGACGCCTGCTGGCACCGGGACGGACCCTGTCCACCCGCGAGTTCGTCGCGGCCGTACGCGAGGTCACCGGCCGCCGGTTGCCGGTCGGCTACCTGCCCTCGGCGGCGGTGCTGCCGGTGGGGGCCGCCGCGTCCGCGTTCCAGCGGATCTGGCCCTGGCACGTCCCCGTCGAGTACGGCGCGGTCTACACCTGTCACTGCGACCTGCGTACCGGCCCGGAGGTACCTGCGCCGACACGCCCGGTCACCGAGACGATCCGGGACACCGTGGCGTGGTTGTACCGCACCGGTCGCATCAGCCGACGACAGGCCGGGCTGGCCGCCGACGCCGCTTGACGAGGCGACGGCGTCACCTCGGCGGGCGCATCCTCCTAGGCGATCCGTCGCCGGCCGCCCTGGCGGTCCGCCGGCGCGCCTACGGTGCCGCGGCTGCGACAGCTGCGAGGTCTGCCCGACCTTCCGCTGCCTCGACCAGGGCGATCATGCCGGCCAACGTGTGGTGGGTGAAGCACTCGCGCAGCGGAACCGTGACACCGAAGCGTCGCTGGATCCGCTGGACGAGCTGGGGGACGAGCATCGAGTGCCCGCCGGCGTCGAAGAACGAGGTGTCGGCCGCGAACGGACCGGTGCCCAGCAGCGCCGACCAGATCTCGGCCAGGCCCCGTTGCACCGGGCTGTCCACCGGCCGTCGCGCCGCTGCCGATCTCGGTGTGGGCGGTCGGCGACGCTTCCCCTCGCCGGCCGCAGAGCGAGGCAGAGCCTCGACCGGATCGCGGCGACCACGCAACTCCAGCAGGCCGTCCCAGCGCCAGCGGCCGAGGTCACCGGTGCGGTACCAGCGCAGGTCGGTGTCGTCGTCCGGCTCCCCGTCGGGGGCCCGGAAGGCCGCCCGCCGCCAGCCACTATCGTCGCCGCTGCCGTCGTGCTCACCGTCGCGGTCGTCGAGGTAGCCGTCGCATACGTAGCGGCTGCGTACCACGATCTCGCCGGTGAGGCCCGTCGGGCAGGGCTGGTCCGCCTCGTCGAGGACCAGCACCTGCCGTCCGGGAATCGGGCGGCCGATCGGCACGCTCGCCGGCACCGGGCCGGTGATCTCGTGCCAGGTGGCCGCGATGGTCTCGGCGGGGCCGTAGACGGTCGCCAGCCGGGTCGCCGGCAGCACCCGCCGGAAGCCGTTCACCACCTCATCCGACAGTGTCTCGCCGGTCAGCACCAGCCGGCGCAGGCTGGTGGGCCGGTCGGTCGGCTCCCGGGCCGCGAGGACGCCGAGCAGCTCCCGGGCGAGGCTCGGCACCGTCTGGAGGAAGGTGATGCGCTCCCGGACCAACCAGTCGACCAGCTTCTCCGGGTGCGCCCGGATGCGGACCGGCACAGGATGCAGGGTGCCGCCGCCGACCAGCGTGGCGACCGTCTCGCACAGGCTCGGGGCGTGCTCCGGGGCGAGCCACTGCGCCACCCGGGCGCCGGGCGTCAACTCCAGGGCGTCGGCCATCCAGGTGACGAACTGGGCGAGCGCCGCGTGGTCGTGAGCGATGACCGCCGGTCGCCCGGCGCACTCCGAGGCGTACGCCACGTAGGCCGTGCGGGTGAGGTCGTCGGTCGGTGCCGGCGCCGTCGTCGTCGACGGGCGGGGCAGGCACGTCACGTCGACCAGCCGGCCGTCGAGTTCGTCGCGGAACCAGCGGGCCAGGTCGTCGTCCGGGTCCTCCCCCGTCCGGAGCAGACAGACCGGACGCAGCTGCGACAGGATCGCCCGGCCGCGCCGCCCGGCGTCGCCGGTGCCGAACCAGACCAGGTGACCACCGGCGCGCAGGACACCCAGGGACGCGGCGAGCTGCCATGGCCCGGGTGTCATCCGCACTGCCACGGGCTCGCCCTCGACGGCCAGCCCGCGCAGGTAGGTGGCCACCGCCGCGGTGCGGCGCTCCAGTTCGCCGTACGTCCACCGGCCTTCCCGGCTGGCCACGGCGACGGCCTCCGGAGTCTGCCCGGCACGCCGTCGGACGATCTCGTGCACGGGCAGCGCCTCGGCGCGCGGGCCGTCGGTCGAGCCGACCAGCGCCGGGCCGTCCAGGGAGAGCCGATGCACCGGCGTGTGCGGCGCGTCGAGCGCGGCCGACAGCAGCGTACGCACCTGCCCGAGCAGGCCGGCGGCGGTGGCGGTGGCGAACCGGTCCGCGCGGTGGCTGAGGGTGCCGGCGACCGTGGGCCAGGTACTGCGGACGGTGATCGCCAGATCCGCGACGGTGGGGCCGAGGTCGGTCACCGCCGTCGGCACGACACCGGCACCGGCCAGCCGCAGGTCCGCCTCCGGACCCGGTAGGGCCAGCAGGACGTCGCAGAACGGCACCCGCCTCGGGTCACGCTCGACGGGCAGTTCCCGGACCAGCCGCGCGAACGGCAGCTCCCGGTGTCTGGTGGCGGCCCGCAGCACGGCCGCGGCCCGGTCGACCACCTCGCTGAAGGTGGGGTAGCCGCCGAGATCAGCGGTGAGGACCAGCAGGTTGTCGCAGGGGCCGACGAGCGCGGGAAACCCGGGCGGTGGCACCGGTACCGGCATCGCGACGGTCACCCGGTCGTCGTCGCCGTACCGGTGCAGGACCGCCTGCACCGCGGCCAGCAGCACCGCCGCCGGGGTGGCCGACCGGGTCCGGCAGTACGTGGCCAGCTGGTCGGCGAGGGCGGTGCCCCAGTCGAACGGCACCAGGCCGGCGGGCCCGGCCGGGCGGGTGGCGCCGTCATGGTCGACGGGCAGTGGCACCGGCGGCGGCAGCGGGGTGAGGTGGGCGGTCCACCAGTCCAGCAGCCGGCGACCGACGGGACCGTCCACCAGGTCACGCTGCCAGCGGGCGTACTCGGCGTAGCGCAGCACCGGGGCCAGCGACGCGGGTGTGACCGGCCCGGGGCGCACCTGCGCGGCGTAGCAGATGGACAGCTCGTCAACGATGATCGAGATCGACCGGTCGTCGGCCACCGCACGATGCAGTGCCAGCACCAGCCGGTGCGTGGCGGAGCCGGTACGCACCAGCGTCAACCGGGCCAGCGGCGTGTCGGTGGCCCGCTCCGGGACGGAGGCGGCCGCCGCGCAGACCCGGTCGACGGCGCGTTCGCGTTCCGCGTCGGCCAGGTGCCCGAGGTCGACGTGGACGAACGCGCCGTTGGTGTCGGCGGAGACCACCGGCTGCGGGACGCCGTCCACCTCGACCAGCCGGGTCCGCAGCACCTCGTGCCGATCCAGCAGTGTGCGCCAGGCCGATCGCAGCGCCGGCACGTCGATCGTCCCGTGCACGTGCCAGGTACGGACCAACCGGTGCACACCCCGGTACGGGGCGAGTTGCTCCAGCAACCACACACCGTCCTGCACCCAGGAGGTGGGGCCTGGCTCGACCGTCACCTCGGCGTCGCCGGTCAGCGTCGTTTCTCCGCTCGTTGCCACGGACGAATCGTGGCATGTGGAATTGCGGCGGCCTTCTCAATAATTGCGATCCCGAATACCGGCTATGACGGTTGCCCCATCGAGCAGTTCAGCCGGCAGAATGGGGCCATTTTCGACTGCTTTTCCGACCCCGCACACACCGCATTACCGCCGCGTGCGGCCGCTGCTGGTGCACAGCGAAATGCATCGCGACGGTGCGCATCGTCAATGTGTTCCGGGCTTGCGCCGGCGTGCCGCCGTCGGCGGCGGCACGCCGTCCGTTCATCGCGCCATCGGTCAGGAGACCCCCGTGACCCGCATCGGCAGGCCGCCCTTGATCCGCAGGGAGAGCATCGGTTCGGGCACCACCTGGTACGCCGGGTCGCCGGTCAGCCGCAGTTCCCGCACCACCATGGCGGTCACGAAGGTGGCCTCCATCAGTCCCAGGTGGTTACCCACGCAGAACCGTGGTCCGGCGCCGAACGGCACGTACGCGTAGCGCGGCCGGTCGTTCGGGCGGGCGGGGTCGAACCGGTCCGGGTCGAACCGGTCCGGGTCGTCCCAGAACTCCGGGTGCCGGTGCAGGGTGTACGGGCAGATCAGCACGTCCGAGCCGCCCGGCACGTGGTAACCGCCGATCACGTCGGGTTGCTGGGCGATCCGGGAGAGCATCCACACCGGCGGGTACAGCCGCATCGCCTCATTGATCACCTGTGCGGTGAACCGCAGCCGGGCCAGGTCCTCGTACACCGGCTGCCGGTCGCCGAGCACCTCCACCGCCTCGGCGCGGACCCGCTCCAGCACCTCCGGGTGCCGGTCAAGCAGGTGGAAGGTCCAGCCCAGCGTGCTGGCCGTGGTCTCGTGACCGGCCAGCAGCAGGGTGACCAGTTCGTCGCGCATCCGCAGCCGACCCACCCGAGGGTCGGCCTCCTGCCGCGTCGAGACGATCAGCCGAGACAAGGCGTCGTCGCCCTCCTCGCCCCGCGCCCGCCGCTGGGCGACCAACGCGTCGACGACCCGTTGCAGGTCCCGCCGGGCCCGCCGGAACCGCAGCTGGTGCGGCAACGGCAGCCAGGTCGGTACGGAACCCATGGTGACCATCTCGAACATGGCCTGGTCCTGCATGACCTCGAAGGAGTGGCCCACCGAGCGGTGCTCGCTGAGGTCGCTGTCGAGCAGCGTACGACCGAGCACACCAAGGGTGAGCCCGGTCATCTCCTTGACGATGTCGACGGGAGCGCCGTCGCGGTGCGCCCGCAGCCGGTCCACCAGCCCGACGGCCTCCTCGACGACCACACCGGCCTGAGCGGCGATCCGCTTGGCCTGGAACGCCGGTTGGATCACCCGCCGCTGTTTGCGCCACAGCTCACCCTCGCTAGTGAGCAGGCCGTCGCCGAGGGCCCTCCGGGCCTGGGCCAGTCCGACGCCCTTGTGGTAGTTCTGGCTGTTGTCGGCCAGCACGTACTTGGCGTGGTCCGGGTGATTGAAGAAGTAAAGCCGTTTGAAACTCGGCCCGAGCCGGACCACGTCGCCGTAGCTGGCCGCAGTGCGCATCATGCCCAGCCGGTCCTGGGCGAGCTGCCAGAGCGTACGCAGCATCGCCGCTCCGGTCGGCCCCGCCGTGACCCGCCGCGCTCCTGCGATGGTCATCCCGTCACCCCGCCTCGGGCCGCGGCCTGCCATGCCGGCACACCGTCAGCCACGTCGATGCCGTTCCGGTCGAGTTGCCGGAACCGGCCACGTACGAACAGCACCCCGTCGGCCTCGGGTTCCCGACGGACCGCGAGCAGGTTGGCCACGAAGATGGTGTGGTCCCCACCCTCGTAGGACCGCCACAGCTCGCACTCGAAGTGCGCCAGCGCCCCGACGATCAGCGGGGCGCCGGTGAGCCGGCCCGGCACCCAGTCGACCGCGTCGAACTGAGCGGCGCCCAACGGGCGTCGGCGGTCGGCGAAGTGCCGGGCCACCGGCTCCTGGTGTGCGGCCAGGACGGAGACCCCGAACTGGCCGCACTCGATCAGGCTGCGATGCATGATCGCCTGTTGGTCGACGCAGATGAGCACCAGGGGCGGATCCAGGGAGACCGACGTGAACGAGTTCGCGGTCATCCCGTGTGGACATTCCCCGCCCACGGTCACCACGGTCACGCCCGTGGCGAACGTGCCGAACGCACGGCGCAACTGGACCGGATCGCACGGCTCGACGGTGGGCTCTGGCTGGACGTTCACGTGTACCTCCCGTGGATCGCTATGCCGCCCGCGCCCGCACCCGGTAGGGCGCCAGTGCCCGGGCCAGCGCCTCCGGCACCCGGGACGGGCTGGTGCGGTTGTTCGGCCCCCGCATGCAGGCCACCCGTTGCCGGCCGCGGGCGACCAGCACCTCGCCCTCGGGATGCATCCGGACATAGTCGAAGCTGAATTCGATCTGTGTCTGGGCGAGTTCGACCAGCCGCATACGAATGGCCAACTGGTCGAAGGCGGTGATTTCCGCGAAGAACTCGCAGTCGACCTTCAACGTGAACAGCTTGAGATCGCTGCGCAGGTCATCGAGGACATCGTTCGCCTTGTCGTGCAGGAACATCTCCCGGCAACGGCCCTGCCAACGCAGGTAGTTGACGTAGTAGACGTTGCCGACCAGGTTTGTCTCCTCGAAACCGACCGTGTGCCGATACTCGTAGTAGTCCTCCACCTCACAGCCCTCCGTCGGTGCGCACGGTGAACACGACCGGCGTGGCCGCTTGGCCCACGGTGGTGGCGAAGGTCGCCACCCGCGTCGCGCCCGCAGCGAAGACCAGCCACCCGTCGCGTTGGATCGGCGTCAGCGTCACCGAGAGGTGCTCCGGCAGGTCGACCTGCCGCAAGCAGTCCAGCGCCGCCTCCACCTGGGTCGCGGCGGTGTCCCGGTCGACGCCGAAGCTGGTGACCGCCTGGTCGACCAGCACCTCGTACCGGCCCAGAACCGGGGAGCCGCCGTCGACCGGTCGCGGCGAGACGGACCGTACGTCGCAGCCGACCGGGGTACGGGACGCCACGGCGAGGCTGAGCTCCGCGCCGTGGGAGACCGCCACGTACCGCCCGTCCACCTGCTCCGGTTGCCCGTCGGGGGTGTACCGAAGGTCGGCGGCGTACCCGAGTGCCCGGCCGACCGCCAACTCCGGCTGGTCGCCGGCGTTCGGCTCCACCGCCACCGCGATCGCGGTGCCGATCAGGTCGCCCAGGGTCCGCTCCAGGTAGGAGCCGAGCAGCGGCGCCACCCAGGGGCCCCGGCCGTCCTTCTTGCGTACCGCCCGCAGCTGCAGGCCCTCCCACCGCTCGACGACCTCGCCGGTGCTGGTGCGCAACGCGATGTCGTAGACGTAGGTGTCTCCGTCGCGCTCCCGCTCGGTGGCGCAGTAGCGCAACGGCTCACCGGTGCCCATCTGGGACCCGGCCGGGTACAGCCGTGCGATCGCCACCGGCAGCAGCGTGGCGTCCGGTACGCAGACCTGGTTGCCGTGCATCAGCGCGTCGCGGACCCCCGGGTCACCGAGCACCAGCGTGTCCGGCAGGTAGGCGCTGAACCAGTCGGTCTCCGGCACGGTGGCCACGTCGGCGTCGACGTCGCGGGCCGCCGCCCGGTGGAAGGCGCGCAGCCGTTGGAAGCGCGCTCCCTGGAACAGGGTGTCGCCGTACAGGTCCCGGGCCGGGTCCAGCGGCACCGGCGGCAGGTCGTCGGCGACCTGCTCCGGCGGACCGGCCGGCACCGGACCTTCGACGAAGCGCAACGTCGCCTCGAAGTGGTCCGCGGCGAATCCGGTGTCCGCGGTACGGATCACCGCCCGTACCGTGTCGTCGGCGGTCACCAGGGCCGCGACCCGGATGGTGGTGCTGCCGTGCGGTGGCACCACGATCGGCCGGGCGAAGCGGGCCTGCTCGATGACCGGCACCTCGCTGCGACCGGTCACCGTCATGGCCGCCTGGGCCATCGCCTCCATGCCCATGACCGCGGGGAAGAGCAGGTTCCCGTCGAGCAGATGGTCGGGCAGGTACAGGTCGCTGCCGGCGGTGAGTTCGATGTCGGTGACCAACTCCACGCCGTGGTAGCGCACCTGCGGCTGGTCCACGAAGCGCAACAACGGCAGTTCCGGCTCCTCGAAGCGCAGCGTGTCCAGGCTGTCGGCACGTCCGCTGATCACCACCACGGGCGGGGTGTCCGGGTCGGTGACCAGTCGGCGCAGCACCGCAACCCCCTGCTCGGGAGTGATCGGGGTGATGCCGTCGCGGGCCAACGACTCGACGACGGACAACTTCTCCCCCATGCCCACACCGGACCAGACCGACCACTCCAGGCAGATCGAGCGGCAGGTCGGGTGGGCCGCGCCGAAGCGACGGGTCTGCTCGGCCAGCCGGTCGTTGGCCGTGGCGTAGTGCGCCTCGCCCCGCAGCCCGGCCCGGCCGATGATGCTGCCGAAGGTGACCAGCAGCTTCAGCCGGTCGGCGTCGACGGCGTCCAGGACCGCGGCGAGGCCGCCGACCTTGGGTGCCAGCGCGCCGTGGACGGCGTCCATGTCGAGCGAGGTCAACGCCGCCGGTTCGTTGCGCCCGGCACCGTGCAGCACCCCGGTCACCGGGCCGAGCAGGCGCTCGACCTCGTCGACCGCGGCCCGCACCGCCACCGGGTCGGTGACGTCGGCACGCAGGTAGCGCGCCTGCACACCGGCGGCGGCGAAGCGCTCCAGGTTGGCCGCCAGTTCCGCGTCGGCGGCCAGGTCGGAACGGCCCAGCACGGCGAGTTTGGCACCGGCGTCGGCGGCCAGGGCGAGCGCACACTCCGCGGTGATGCCCTTGCCGCCGCCGGTGACCAGCAGCACGTCACCGGCGCCGAGAGGCTGTTCGACCCGACCGGCGTCGATGGGCAGGGCCCGCAGGACCTGCTGCCGACGCGCCCCGGTCACGTCGTAGTGAACCTCGTGATAGGTGTCGGTCGCGGCGACCTCGGCCAGCACCCGGTCGGCGACGTCCAGGGTGGCCGGCAGATGCACCACAGTGGTCCGGATCCGGGGGTCCTCCAGCCGCAGGGTCCGGGCCAGGCCGCTGGCGCCCAGGCCGTGCTGCACCAGCACGAAGCGGTCACCCGCTGAAGCGGTCAGCGCCGCCCGGGCCCCCTGCAACGCCGGTTCGAGTTGCTCCGGGGTGCAGTCGGCCGGCAGCCAGACCAGAACGCCGCCGCCGACGCCACCGGCGGCCAGCGCCTGCCGGGCCTGCTCCGCGCGCGGGTCGGTGTGGCCACCGAACAGTTGCCACCCGGCGTTCGCCTCGGCCGCTCCCGGCGCCGGTGGGGGCGCCTCGACCAGGTCGACCGCGAACGCCCGGATGAAGGTGTCCACGCCCGGCACCGACGTGGGCTGCGTCAGGTCCTCGGCCAACCCGGTGCCGATCAGCGCCTCCATCGCCTCGGCGACCTCCCGTACGGTCGCCGTGGCCACGTTGGTGGGCAGCCGCGACGGCGGTACGCCGAGCTGCTGCGCAGCCTGGTTCACCACCTGGCTGACCGTGATCGAGCTCAGGTGCAGGTCATCGAGGAGTCGGCTGTCCTCACCGACCATCTCCAGCGGAAGTTCCGCCCGGGCGGCGACGAGTTGACGCAGCACCAGCGAGGCCGGCTCCCCGGTCGGTGCGGCACCGTTCACGGAGGCCGGCGCGGCGACCGGCTGCGGCGAGTCGGGCAGCACCACGTCGGAGTCGGTCTCGCACGGGCTGGCGAAGAAGCTGAATTCGTCGACGTCCTTGACCGGCCGGACCAGCCGGCCGTCGAAGAGCTGAGGATGCACCCGCGCCGCCCCGACCACGTACGCCGCGGCGGCGACCCGCAGCACGCTGGCCAGCGTCTCGTCGTCGGTGTTGAGCGCGACCGTCGGCACCGAGGTGTCGGTACGGCCCAGGTCGGACAGGATCCGTCCGGGTCCGACCTCGACGAACAGGTCCACCTCCTTGGCGGCTATCGCGATGGCCTGCGCGAACAGCACCGGCTCGGTGATCTGGTCACGCAGCAGCACCGACAGGTCGACGCCGGCCGGCAGAACGGTGCCGGTCACGGTGGAGACGACCTGGCGTTGCAACGGCTGGAACCGCTCCTCGGCGAGGTATCCGCCGAACGCCTCGGCCGCCTCGGCGACCAGCGGCGAGTGGAAGGCGTGCGAGACCCGTAGGCGCTTGCCGGGGATTCCGGCTGCCTCGGCTCGTTCCAGCACCCGCTCGACGGCGTCGATCGGGCCGGAGATCACCGTCTGCCGCTGGCTGTTGTAGCCGCCGATGACCACCGGCTCCCCGCTGAGCAGGCGGCGTGCGGTCTCCGGGTCGGCCGGGACACCGGCCATGGTGCCACCCGGACGGCCGTGCTCGGCCATGGTCCGTCCCCGGGCGGCGGCCATCCGCAGCAGCGAGGACAGGTCCATCGCCCCGGCCCAGTGCAGCGCGGTGAGCTCGCCGAGACTGTGCCCGACGGCCACGTCGGCCTCGATACCGAGCGCGCTCAGCACGCTGAGCCCGGCGACCGAACCGGTGACGATGCGTGGCTGGGCGACCTCGGTGGCCACCACGTCACCGGTGGGCAGCGCCGCCTCGGTGACGATCCGGTCGGCCTGGGTGAACCGGCGGCGCAGCGCTTCGGCCGGTCGACCCCGGCCGGTGCCCTGGCCGGGGAAGAGGAACCCGACCCGGGCGGCGCCGCGGACGTGGCCGAGGAAGGCCCGGCCGTCTGCGGCGTACAGTCGGCTCTCGCCGGCCTGCAGCGCCGCGTGCACCCGCAGCAGTTGACGCTCGGCGTCCTCCGGCGAGCGGGCCACCACCGCGGCCCGGTACGGCCGGTCACCGAGTTCGGTGTAGATGCTGGCGGCCAGGTCGCCGAGTTGGGCGTAGGACAGGCGGATCACCTGTGCGGCCAGGGCCTGGACCCGCTCGGCCAGTTCGGCCGGGGTGTCCGCGTCCAGGACCAGCAGTTCGACGTTCTGGGCGCGGGCGGCGATGGTGCGGGTCCGGGCGTCCGGCGAGCGACGCGGAGTCTCCTCACCGGACACCACCAGGTGGGTGTTGATGCCACCGAAGCCCATCGCGGTGATCCCGGCGCGCAGCGGCGCGTCGGCCGGCCACGGCTCGGCGGTGGGCAGCACCCGCAGCTTCGCCTCGTTCGAGGTGAGCACCTCGTGCGGCTCCTCGCAGGCGACCGTCGGCGGCAGCATCTGGTGGTGCACCGCGAGGACCGCCTTGAGCAGGCCGGCGACCCCGGCCGCTGCCTTGGTGTGCCCGATCATCGCCTTGATCGAGCTGATCGCGGCCGGGGTGCCGGACGCGCCGGCGGCCCGGCGCGCCTCGGTCAGCGCCCGCAGCTCCGTCGCGTCACCGACCTCGGTGCCGGTGCCGTGTCCCTCGAACATCGGCACGGTCTCGATGCCGAACCCGGCGCGGGCGTACGCCCGGGTCAGCGCCAGTCGGTAGCCGTCCTCCTCCGGCCGGGTGATGCCACCCTTGCCGTCGGAGGACATGCCCCATCCGGCGATGGAGGCGTAGATCCGCCGGCCCTGCGCCACCGCGTCCTCGTGGCGCATGAGGACGACCATGCCGCAGCCCTCGCCGGGCCAGAAGCCGTTGGAGCCCTGGTCGTAGACCTTCATCTCGCCCCGTGCCAGCGCACCGGTCTTGGCGAAGCCGATGATCTCGAACGGGTCGATCGACAGGTCGACCCCGCCTGCGACCGCGACGTCCAGTTCGCCTTCCACCAGGCTGCGGCAGGCGGTGAGCACCGACAGCAGCGACGATGAGCAGGCGCCGTCGACGGTGTAGCCGCCGCCTTTGAGGTCGAAGTAGTTGCAGATCCGTCCGGCGATGGTGTTGGACAGGCCACCGGCCAGGGTGTCCTCGTCGATGGCCGGGAACGGCGCTTTGTATCGCTGTTCCAGGGTGCCGAGGAAGTCGGCGAGCTGGTCGTCGTCCCAGCCCTGCTCGCGCAGGGCGGCACCGACTGTCCGCCGGACGTACGGCCAGCGCAGCCGCATCACGTTCGCCCGGGAGAACTCCCCGGTCAGGGTGTTGCCGACCACCACGCCGGTGCGCTCGCGGGGCAGTTCGGCGCCCATTGGGAAACCGGCGTCACCGAGCGCCCGGGCTGCGGTGTCCAGGGCCAGCCAGTGGGTCAGGTCGGTGGATCGGTACGTGCTGCCGGCGATCCGGTACTTCTGCCGGTCGAACTCGTACCCCTCGATGACCGCGGCGTTGCGGGCGTAGAACCGGTCCGGGACGCTGCGGTCGGCGTCCCAGTAGTCGGCCAGCCGCATCCGTTCGTCCGGCAGGCGGCGGAAGGCCCGCCGACCCGTGATCACGTTCTCCCACAGTTCACCGGGAGAGGCGGCGTCGGGATATCGGCATCCCATGCCGACGACGGCGATCCTGCTCATGCCGGCACCGCTTCCTTGTGGGAGTTGGGGCCCGCGGCGTGGGCGTCGGTGGTGGCGGTCGCGGGGACCGGCACCCCGTCGGTGGGCGCCGCCGCGGCGGCGGCAGCTTCCCGCTCTTCGCGAGCCTTGTTGGAGATGTGCAGCGCCCAGAGGAACATGCCGCGGATGAGGCAGACCGCCGCGGTGGCGAAGAAGAGCCCGTACGCGATGCCCATGCCCGTGATGAGCCCGTAGAGGCTGGCCACGCCGGCGCCGAAGGCGATCTGTGACGCCGGGCGGGACGGGCTGGTTCCCGGGTCGGTGATCATGTAGTTCGTGAACAGCACGAACGCCACGCTTGTCATCATGCCCAGAGCGCCCAGGATGGAGACGTCCAGGACCACGCCACGGATCACCGCCTGGAGCACGAACGCGGACAGCCAGCCCATGATCAACCACGTCCGGCCGGTGAGCTTGGCGTTGAGCATCGTGCCGGCGGTGAGGATGATCGCCGGCACCAGCCAGTCACCGAGCGCCGGGGTGTGCTCGGTGAAGTGGTACGGCGGCGCGATGCTGGCCCACGGGAAGAGGATCAGGATCATCGCGATGCCGAAGTTCGACGGGTTCATGTAGTGCCGCAGTCGACCCCGGACGGGGGCTCGCAGGATCCATTTCGCGGCGATCGCCACGGTGACCCCGAACATCATCACCCAGACCCGGTCGTTGACGTAGGTCAGCATGTTGACGGCCAGCGAGGTGATGTGCGCCGGGAAGAGGAACTCGACGAATCCGCGCCTTCCACCGCCGAGGAAGCGCGGCGCGCGACCCTCGGCCCGGGCACCGATCACCTCCAGCACGATCTCCACCGTGTAGCCGGTGGCGAGCGCGATGAACGGCCACAGCCAGGGCTGCTCGAAACCGAGGTAGACGTAACCGACGATGTTGAAGATCGTGATCGAGATCGCGAAGCGGCGCAGCGCCGTCGTCGTCTTCGCGTCGTGCCGGACGGGGTTGGTCTTGGTGTCGGCCATCTCCGTTACCTCTCGTTGGCCTGCGAGCCGAGCTGCACGTCGTGCCAGCCCGGGGTCAGCTGAAGGTCCTGCTTACGGATTTGTCCGGTGCGGTCGCGCCAGCAGAGCGTGACCTGTACCGAACCGGTGACCTCGGCGCCGAGACCGATGTGCACCTCGTTGCTGCGCTTGCCGGAGTGCCCGCCGCCGCCGTCGACCCGGGAGACGAACTTGCGGCCGTCGGGGGTGGTGACCATGACCTGGGCGCCCACCGCCGGCGAGCCGGTAGCGGCCGGGTCGGCGGTCTCGTGGGTCAGCCGCAGGCCGAGGAAGGCGCCGGCGTCCGGGCTGGTGTTGCGGTAGAAGATCGGCTCGGCCCACTGCCGGGCCACCGCCATGTCGAGCCGGCCGTCGCCGTCGGCGTCGCCGGTGGCGATGCCTCGGGTCGGCAGCGGGATGTCCAGGCCGAGCTCGGGGGCGATGTTGACGTACCGGCCGTCCTTACCCTGAACGAAGAAGTGCAGACGCTGACTACCGCCGATGTCGTCACCGGGACGCACGTTCGGCCACCAGCTCGTGTGGCGCACCAGCGTGTCGTTGGTGGTGGCCAGTTCCTGCAGCTGGGGCCAGCGGTTGACCTCACCGCGGACGAAGCCGGTGGCCTGGGCGATGGCGAGCCGGCCGCCGTTGTCGAAGTCGGCCATCTTGACGTCCCAGCCCCAGCCCGACCAGGCCAGGCCGAGGTCGGCGCTACGGTCCCGGAAGGGCGCCTTGCCGCTGCTGAACGCCGTCTTGACCCCGCTCTGGTCGGCGGCGGTGTTCATGAACGTGTAGTTGCTCTCCTGGATGCCGAACGGGGTGGTGATGTTGCTGACGAACAGGTCGTACAGGCCGTCACCGTCGATGTCACCGAAGTCGGCGCCCATCCCCTTGAACGAGTCCCGGCCCAGCACCTTCGACTTCGGGATGGTCGCGCTACGGGCCCCCTGGACCAGGGCGAACTCGATGTTGCCCGGGGTGGACCGGTTGTAGAGCAGCCGGTCGGGACCGAAGTCGTGCGCCAGGTACAGCTCGGGCAGCAGGTCACCGTCGAGGTCGACGGCGGCCGCGGCCAGCGCCCACCCCTTGGAGGCACTGTGCGGGATCACGTTGTCCACCCGCTGGAACTCGGCGGTGGGCTCGGCGCCCCCGGTGCCCTCGATGAACCGGAAGACGTAGTCCTCGCCGCCGTTGAGGCCGTAGGACATCGAGTCGTTCATCTCCACGCCGCCCTTGACCGTGTCGTCGAGGACCGGGCTGTGCGGGAAGTAGTTACCGACGTAGATGTCGACGTGGCCGTCACCGTCGAAGTCGTCGATGGCCACCGCGTTGGTGTTCCACAGCGGGCCGTTGTACTCGCCGACACCGACGCCGGGCACCAGCTCGACCGGCCGGAAGGCGGCGGTGCCGGAGCTGAGCTCCTTGCCGTTGTTGAGGAACAGGATCGGAGTCCGGGCCCAGTAGTAGACCAGCAGGTCCATCCGGCCGTCCTCGTTGAAGTCACCCGGCGCGCAGCCCATCGGGGCGGTGATCCGGCTGATCGGCAACGGCGCGGCGTCCAGCGCGAACGGCTGGTAGCGCTGCTCGTTGAGGCCCGGAGTCGGGGTGACGATCGTCTGGTCGGTGCGCGGATCGGTGATGCACAGGTCGTTGGCGAGACCGTCACCGTCCAGGTCGTTCATCGCGATGCCGGCGCCCACCGAGGAGATCCAGGCGTCGATGTGGGTGTACGTCTGGTTGACCTTGCGTACGGTCTGCTGATGCTTGCTGGCGGGCAGTGCGATGCCCATGGGCTCGAACGCGTACCGGGACGCCAACTCCGTGCGCTCCGTGGCCGAGGCGCTGGGGAGCCGGACGGCGAAGAACATCCCGACCACGAGGGCGAGGCCGATGATTCCGGCCAACTGCCGGCGCAGCAAGCCAATCGTCATTGACATGAACTCAAGACCTCCCGTTGGTGACGGATTCGTCGGTGGCGACTCCACCGCGCGTCGCGGTGAACTACCGGCCCGGGCCGATCGGACCGCGGGCCGCTCGGCCACACGCAATAGCCGGTGGCTTACGCCCCGTCCGGTTGGCGGGCGGCACGCGTGACCCGGATCGAGATGCTGGTCCGAACCCTCTTCGTGCCGCCCCACCATTCGTAGGGCGTGTCAGCAGATCCTCACAGGAGGTCAGAAACCCGGGCTACTCGAAAAGTGCCAAGCATTGCTGTTCATCGAACTGATGACACATAAAGATATGCTTCCCAATCTGCGGAACTGAGTCCCCAAAAAGGACTGGGAAGGACCTGGAATGTCGGGCATCACTCGGCTGTGGCGGCCGCCGTCTGCTCGAATTGCCGACGGATGTTGGCCCGCCACCGCTCGTACGGCGGCACGGATCCGCCGGCGTCGGGCGCCGGTGCGGTGTCGTCGGCCAGGGCCACGGCCGCCGGCACGGACAGCCCGGACAGCGCTGCCGCCGCCACCGCCGAGTGCGGTGGCACGAAGCCCGCGTGCACTCGCGCGCGCAGCGCGAACACGCTGCCCAGCGCCAACTCGGGGGCGTACTCGCCGGCCACTCGGCGCAGCGTGGCCAGGTCCGCTTCGCCGCACCCACCGGCGAAGGTGGCGGCCAGTCCGACACCGCTGAACAGGTCGGCGTGGCGTTCCGGGGCGAACCGCCGGACGGCGGCGTCGACGTCGAGCACACGGGCACCGTGGATGAACCACAGGGCCCTGCCGATGCCCTGGTCCACTGCTCGACCGAAGTAGTCCCGGTGCCCCTGCCAGTCGTACGGCGCCGGCCTGCGCTGCTCGTCGACCCACTTTGCGACGTCGAAGTAGGCCAGGTCGAAGCCGTACCCGTCCACCGCCAGCCAGGTCATCGTCGGATGGAAGGGGCCGGGCTCCAACTCCGGCACGACCTTGCGCCACAGCGGTCGCGGCAGCCGCGCCATCGCGAAGCCGATGCCGATGTAGGCCAGGAACAGGTGCGGCGCGCCCGGGCCGAGCAGCAGCTCACGGGTGCGTCGCCGCCGCCCGCTGCCCATCGCGTCGAGCACGGTGAAGGCCATCGTGACGCCCTCGTAGGCGAAGCCCCGCATGCCCTCGTCGACCAACTCGACCCGCTGCTGCACCTCCTCGAGGCCACGGCAGTCGATCCCCCACTCGAAGCCGCAGACCACCGCCCGTGGAATCGCCTCCAGCCGTGCCGTGGCCGGTGACGACGGCCCCGGGAAACCCCGGCGGGCGAAGCCGACCTCACTCAGCGCCGGTGCCAGCGCCAACCTGCGCAACGAGCCCAGAACGGTGGACATCGCGTTCCTCCCTCGACGGAGTCGTACCGGACAGCATGGCCGCCGACGCTGCGGCGGTCACGAGGATGCGGGGGCGCCCGGGTCGACCGGGACCCAACCGGCCGCCCGGCGGGCCGCGGCCATGCTGGCCCATGCGGTCAGCTCGATCAGCGCCCGGTCGTCGGCCCCGGCGGCGCGTACGTCGGCCACCACCTGGTCGTCGACCTGGTAGGAGGCGAAGGCGGTGAGCAGCGCCAGCCGCGCCGCCGGTCGGTCGACGGTGGGCAGATCACGCATCGCCTCGCCGACCCAGGAACGACTGATCCCCGTCGGCGCACCGTCCCAGTCGTCGAGCCGGGCGGTGACCAGGTCGCGTACCGACGTGGGCACCGACCGCTGCCCGGCGGCGTCGATGGCCGCGCTGCCCCGGGCGAGCGCGTCGGCCAGTGTGGGGTGGCCGCTGCTCCAGGCGAGGTCCGGGGCAAGCGGCGCGGCCGGCAGCAGGTCCCGGGCGGTGCCGGGCGGCCGGTCGCCGCGGGCGCCGCGGGCCATCAGCTGGCCGAAGACCCGGCGGACACCGCCGCGCATCGCCGACGGCAGGGCGGCCGGCAGCGGCGACGGTTCGAGGAAGACGTTCACCATCCGGTTGAGGTAGTGGAAGACGAACGCCACGCCGAGCAGTTCGACGGCCTCGTCGGCGGGGACCGGCGGCACGAGGTCGCGGGCCTGCGCGCGGTCGGTGCCCGCGCGGGCCCACTCGGCCACCCGGCGCCGGTTGTCGTCACCGGCCGGGTCGGTGGCGGAGCGCAGCAGCCCCGTCATGGTGGCCGAGTGCACCTCCACGCAGTACGGGCAGGAGTTGACCGTGGAGACGGCGGCGGCCACCGCCTCCCGGGTGGCCCGGTCCACCCGGCCGGCGGCGACAAGCGTCTCGCGCAGCACGATCCAGCACGCGGCCAGCACCGGTGGCGCGGGCGAGTGCAGGCTCACCGGCGGGGCGAGCATGCCGAAGTCCCGCTCCACCTGGCCGTACACGACGGCGGTGAGGCCGTCGGCTCGCTCGATGGGCACCGGGGTGACCCGGCGTACGTGTCCCCGGGAGGGACGCCGGGCCACCCTGGCGTAGAGGCCACTCACTGTCGCAGTGCGCTGCGCGCCAACGGCAGCACCGCGTCGCGGCTGCTCGTGCCCCCGTCGGGGGCGGGAGCGCCGTACCGGACGTCGACTCCTCGGGCCCGCGCCGCCGCGACGATGCCGGGCACCGCCCGCTCGGCCAGCGCGGCGATGGTCATCGCCGGGTTCACGGTCAGGCCGGCCGGTACGGCGGAGCCGTCGGTGACGAAGATGCCCGGGTGATTGCGCAGTTCGTGCCGGTCGTCCAGGGCCGAGGTGGCCGGGTTGTCGCCGATGCGGCAGGAGGCCAGCGGATGCACCGTGTAGGCCCCGACCACGTCGTTGGTCCACGGCATCACCCGGGACAGCCCGTCGCGTTCGAGGATGTCGCGCACCTCGGCGTCGGACAGCGCCCATCCGCGCAGCGTGTTCTCGGTCGGCTCGTAGCGCAGCGAGCCACGGGCCAGCATCTGCTGGGACAGCCGTACGGCGTTGCCGCTGGGCGGCACGGCACCGAACTCTCCCTCGTTGTCGTCCTCGCTCATCGTGAAGACGGTCAGCCAGGACTGCCAGGTGCGCAGCAGTTCCTTCTTCTCCGCACCGAACCAGGTCGGCCCGACGGCGTCGGGCACCTGGGCCAGGATGGTGCCGAAGCCCGGCGGGAAGTACAGCTGCTCCAGCGAGAACCGCTCGTACTCGGGCAGGGACCCGTCCAGCCGGTCCCAGCTGGCCACGCAGGGGCCCTTGCCGATCTGGTACGCCTCGTACGGCACCCCGTCCGGCCGGCTGAGGCCGAGCACGTCGCGGATGCGCTCCTCGTCGAAGATGGCGGTGTTGAGTCGCTCGCCGTTGCCGGAGAAGTACCGGCCGACGGCGTGCGGCATGGCGC
The DNA here is from genome assembly GCF_016863515.1 of Micromonospora gifhornensis. Classification (GTDB taxonomy): domain Bacteria; phylum Actinomycetota; class Actinomycetes; order Mycobacteriales; family Micromonosporaceae; genus Micromonospora; species Micromonospora gifhornensis. Next base: position 86,080 of record NZ_BOPA01000018.1, on the reverse strand, counting down.
CGAGGGTCGGCTCGGAGCGCTGGAGGATCACCGGCGTGGCGCCGGCACCGGCCGCGATGATGACGATCTTCGCGTCAATCGTGCCGCTGTCCACCTCGACGCGGTAGTCGACGTCGTCCAGGACGGTGTAGTGCACACGGTAGCCACCGTCGTCGGTACGGCTGAGGTACTGCACCTCGTGCAGCGGACGGATCTGCGCGCCGTGCGCCAGTGCAGCCGGCAGGTAGTTGAGCAGCAGGGAGCGTTTGGCGTCGAACCGGCAACCAGCCATCATCCAGTTGCAGTTGGTGCACTTTGCCTGGTCCAACGCCACCGGCACCGGGTTCGCCGTCCGCCCGGCGTGGTCGCAGGCGGCGCCGAACAGCCCACCGGAGAACGGCACCGTGTCCCAGCTCGTCTGGGAGACGGGCAGCGCCTCGGCCACGCGGTCGTACCAGGGGTCGAGCGTGCCGCGGGAGATGGCGGACGGCCACATCCGGTGCCCGAAGCGGCCCTTGCGGTCGAAGACGAAGCGGGGCGCGCGGGGCATCGCGGCGAAGTAGACGACGCTGCCGCCGCCCACGCAGTTGCCGCTGAGCACACTCATCCCGTCGCCGACGACGAAGTCGAAGACCCGCGTCGACGACGAGCCAAACTTGAAGTCGTGCTCGAACTCCTCACCGGACAGCCACGGCCCGCGCTCGAGCACGACCACGCGCGCGCCGCCCGCGGCGAGATGATACGCGGTGATCGCGCCGCCGAAGCCGCTGCCGATCACAAGGACGTCAGTGCTCTCGGAACTCGTCATGCAGGGCTCCCGGAGGCTGTGGTGTCGGGGTGTGGCTGGGCAAGTTGCCGGCCGTAGCTGTAGGTGTCGAACCGCCACAGCCCGTCGGAGTCGGGCTGGCGGAAGCCGATGATTTTCAGTCCGACGTGGCCGGCGTCGAGCGCCTCCACGGTGTGGGAGTGTGCGGCGGCGTCGAAGGCGATGACGCTGAACATGGCGAGACTGATCCACGCCTCCCGTTCCGGGTGCGTGGGGTCGGTCAGGCGCTGCACCAGCCGGACCCGGTCGGGGAAGTCGAGCGAGACGAACGCCGGCACCTCCGGGTCCAGCTCGATGCCGGCCTCGGCGGCGTACTCCTCGGCGTGCTCATCGAGTCCGTCGGCCAGCGCGTCCAGCGCCGGGGCTAGGCCGCCCTCGGGAGAACCCAGCGCCAGCAACGCTCCGGCGGCGACCGCGCCGCCGTCGGACGAGACGCCGGCCACGGCACGATCGCCCGGCCACCGCTTCTCGCCCGGCAGAATCGTGTCGGCGTACGCCTCCAGCACCATTGTTCGTCCCTGGTTGGTTTCGATTGCCGGGGGCACGGGCATCACCTCTGACGCTCAACTCGAACTGACAGGAAACGCAGGGCCCGAATCGGCGACCGAGGGCAATTCAAGTCACTACTGAAGGCGCCTGACGCCCTCCGCTACATTCATCCAGCCTGGCGTACACCAATGGTGTACGGCGAGCGGCGGGTCGGCATCTCGTGTCATGCTGTCCGTATCTATTTAGGACCCTCAGGCGATGGGAATAGCACGGGCGCACAAATGCGCCCGCCGGTCCCGGCGGCCGGCGCCAGGTGACCATCTGTGGCAGCCGGGAATCCCGCCGGGTCAGCCGGCGGTCGGCTGGTGGCGGGCGGCCACCGCCACCACCAGATTGTCCGGCCCGCCGCGCAGCCCCGTGGCGCAGGTGGACACCCGCCAGCCGCCGGCGCTGAGCAGCAGCCATCCGTCCGAGGTGTCCCGGTCGTAGGTCAGCGGGGTGAACGCGGTGACGCCGACCTTGTGTAGCGACTCCAGCGCCGACCAGACCCGGGTGCCCGCCCGGTGCGGCGATTCGCCGGTCTCGGCGACGATCAGTTCGGCCAGCGCGTGGTGCGCGCCGAGCAGTTGACGCCACTCGACGGGCGTACGCTCGACGACGGTTTCCAGGTCGCAGCCGACCGGCGTACGCGCCGCCACCGCGAGGGTGTGGCCGGCGCCGTGCGCGGCCGAGATCCACCAACCGCCGCCGACCTCGGGGCGCCCGTCGCGTCGGTAGCGCACCGTCGTACCGTCACCGAGCAGCCGGGACACGGCCAGCGCGGTGTGCTGCCGCCGCCACCCCCGGCGCAGGCCCGGCTCCAGCACGGCGGCCACGTCATGGGCGGTCAGGGCGGCGAGCCTGCGGCGCAGGTACGGCCCGAGCACCTGCGCCGGCCACGGACCGGTAGCCCGGCGTACCGGCAGCGGTCTCAGGCGCAGCCCGGTCCACCGTTCCACGATTCGCCCGCCGGCCAGGGTTTCCAGGTCGAACCGGTGAACGTCGTCGTCCTCGACCCGGCGGGTCGCGCGCAGCGTCACCTGTTCGTAGGGGCCGGCCCCGGCCAGCCAGATCCGGTCGACGCCCAGCGGTTGCAGCACCGTGTCGGGCGCCCAGGGGCGCAGTGCGCGCAGGAAAGCGTCCCGCACACCGGGGTCGCCGAGCACCAACGGGCCGGCGACGGCGGCGACCGATCCCACCGCATCGCCTTCGGTCAGCTCCAGCACGCAGCCCGACGCGGTGATCTCGCGGTAGCGCAGCCGGCGGCCCGAGTCTCCCGCCTGGATGAAGAAGGCGCGAGAAGGCCGGTACGGCGCGAGGCCACCGACCCGCGCGGGCGGCATCGGCAGCGCGGTGGGCACCGGCAAATCGGCGGCCGACGGTACGGCGGAAGCGGGAACGGCCGACCGTCCGGCGCCCGGGTGCCGCAGCCGGGCGTGGGCGTAGGTCACCTGACGGCCTCGGTGCTCACCGCGCAACGTGACCACGACGGCGTTGGCCACCGGCTCAGCCGCGGCGGTCAGTCGCAGCCTGACGACGTCCTCGCCGACGGCGAGCGGCGCACCGAACTCGACCGCCTCGAACACCGGCGGACCCCGGTGGCCGGTGAGCGCGGCCCACCCCTGCGCGAGCGCTTCCAGCACGTGCGCGGCCGGCAGCAATGGAGCGGTGGGGTCTCTCGGCTCGTCGAGGCCGGGTGTCTCGCCGGGGCTGAGCGTGGTGGTGGTGACCAGCAGCCGACCGGGGTCGTGGACGAGCACCACGCGGGTGAAGCGCGCGGCGAACGCCAAGGGCTGGGTCATCCCGTCCGCTGTTGTCGCCATGCGCTGCACCGTGTCCACTCTGTGCGGTAGGTCACCGGGTCAGGCGAACTGCGCCTGGATCCGCTGACGCCACACCTCGTAGGCCGGTTCGGCGCTGTCGGGCGGGAGGTTCTCCCGGGCCCGGTCGGTGACCGCCGCCGCCTCCTCCGGGCTGCACCCGCAGAACACCTCGGTGGCCAGGGGCGTGTGCTCGGTGACCAGTCCGGCCCGCAGTCGTGCCTGCGCGCCGAAGGTGGCGCCCTGGGCGAGTTGCGGACGGTACCGGCCAGCGTGGACGGCGAGCTTCTTCAGGTCGTCGGGGTCGGCGCCACCGGCGTAGGTGGCCGCCAGGCCCATGCCGCTCCACAGATCGGCGTGCCGGTCGGCGTCGAAGCGACCGATGATGTCCGCAGCGACGTCGGGATCGGCTCCGGCGACGAACCAGCTGGCCCGGCCGATGCCCTGGTCGAGCGCGCGCCGGGGGTAGTCGCCCGGCAGATCCGGCGGCCACGGCACCGGAGCGACCGTCTGCTGGCGGACGTACCGGTCGGTCTCGAAGTAGGCGCGGTAGAAGCCCAGGCCGTCGAGGACCAGCCAGCGCAGCAACGGGTCAGGCGCGGCCAGCGCCCGCCAGCGCCAGCGCGGGACCTTGGCGAACGCCCAGCCGATCCCCACGTAGGCCATGTAGATGTGGGGCGCGCCGGCGCCGGTCAGGAAGCGGGTGGTGCGGTTGCCACCGGCCATCCCGTCCAGCACGGCGTAGCCCATGGCGGCCCCTTCGTAGGCAAAGCCACGGAACTGCCGCTCGATCAAATCGAGTCGACCGATGTCCGACTCCTCGCGGGCCTCGACCGCGGTCCGGAAACCGGTGAGGAAGCTGGCACCGACGGATTCCAGCCGCTGGCGGGCCGGCTCGTCCTTGACGTGAAATCCACGTCGGCTCATCGTCGTTTCGGCAATGTCCGGCGTCATCAGCTGCGCGCGGAGGGTACGCCACAGGCCTGCCATGAGCTCTCCCCAGGGAAGACGGACCCGATCGGGTCCGGGTCCTCGTCCGGTGTCTCCAGACGAACCGAGGCTATGGGCACGAGTTGACCTGCGCCTACTTCACAGTTGCTCTGAGTGACAGAACGATCACGGAAGACGCTCCCTGGCTGGCCGACGGGGCGATGGCCACCCGAACGCAATTGGCGCCGCGGGCCAACCGGCTGAAAGCACGAACAAAGAAGGAATACGGTCGCCGACTGGGGCACACTCGGAAAGTCTATTCGACGTGATCACACCCAGGGCGCGTCGCCGCACGTCAGAGAATTCTCTCCACGCGCAGACACTTCCACCGAAAATTACTATATCCACCCAAGGCAATGATGCCTACCGATGGGTAAGAAGCAAAATTCGCCGGCCCCGGCGGAACGCCGCCGCCGACCAACCATTTCAGGAAGAGGTATCGACGTGACACAGGCACCGGACGTGATCGCCGATCTCACTGCGGAGAGTGGGGCTCTCGACGCCGTCGTGGCCACGCTGAGCGACGAGCAGTGGGAGACCAGCACACCGGCACACGGCTGGGCGGTCCGACACCAGATCGCCCATCTGGCCGCGACCTTCCGACTCGCCGGACTCGCCGCCGCGCAACCAGCCGCCTTCCAGCAGATGACCTCCCGGCTCAGCGACGACTTCGACGCCAACGTGGCGGCCGCCATGGCCGACTTCGTCGTCGAACCACCGACGGTCCTGCTGTCCCGGTGGCGGACCGAGCGGGCCACCGCGGAGAAGGCACTCGCCGCGGTGCCGCCCGGCCAGATGGTGCCCTGGCTGGTGCGACCACTGCCGGCGCCGGTGCTCGCCGCGGCCGGCATGATGGAGGTCTTCGCGCACGGCCGGGACGTCCTGGACGCTCTCGGGGTACGCCCGGCCTACACCGACCGCCTCGGCCACCTGGTCGGGTTCGCCGTCCGGACCTGGGACTTCGGCTACCTCGCCCGGGGGCGGACGGCGCCGGACGTCCAGTTCCGCTTCGAGATCACCGCCCCGTCCGGCGCGCTCTGGGAGTTCGGGCCGCCCGACGCCAACCAGCGGATCACCGGCCCGGCTGAAGACTTCTGCCTGCTCGTCACGCGCCGGCGGCACCGCGACGACCTCGCGGTGCGGGCCGTCGGCAGCGACGCCGAGCACTGGCTCGACATCGCCCAGGCGTACCGGGGGCCGGCCGGGCCCGGCCGGCGGCCGGGGCAGTTCTCCCAGACCGATCAGGACTGACCGGTCAGGTCAAGCACACACCACGTGAAAAGGCGTCGGACATCTGTCTCGCGCAGGTCCGCCCGCCGGAACGGCGGATCGTCCCATTTGCGAACGTTCCGCCGGGCGGGCATCCGACAAACTGGATGATCACTCCTCGACTCACCGCACCAATTGCTGCTTTCGCCACATACGATGCAAGCGCCCGTTTTTTCCGGCCTGACCAGTGTCGGCGGGAAACTCGAATTGACCTGCATGATTCGCTGTTGATTACGACGCTGAGCCCGGATAGCATAACCCTGCGTCACCGCACAACTTCCCTCCGTCAACAGTCAATGTTTTCCTCGCAAATAAAAGCTGGGTTAACAGAACCAGCACGCGCGGAACGGCGTATCGCCACACGCCAACATCTGACGTCGCCACGCCACAGTCACACAAACGTCGCCACAAGCGCAGCCATCGGATTGGGGGATGCGATGGAAGACAGTATCCAGCGAGCCGTCGGTCGGGTAATCGAAACCATCCGGGAGGACCTAGCGGAGCAACACACCGTGGACGGCATGGCCCGAACAGCCATGTTCAGCAAGTTCCATTTCACCCGAATCTTCCAGCGCACCACCGGCATCTCCCCCGGACGCTTCCTCATGGTCATGCGGCTGCACCGAGCTAAACAGCTGCTGCTGTCCACCTCCATGAGCATCACCGAGATCACCCATGAGGTTGGCTACGCGAGCGTGGGCACCTTCAGCTCCCGCTTCAGCAGCAGTGTGGGGGTCTCACCGAGCACCTACCGCAGACTGCGCGGGGTGACACCACAGGTCCCCGTCGACAACCGGGCTGTTGCCCAACCGCCGATCCCGGCGATCCAGGGCATACTCCACGCACCCGAATCCGAACAGGCCGAGGACCGGCTAACCTTCATCGGGCTCTTCCGCGACCCGGTCCCGCTCGGGCGTCCGGTGCGGTGCACCGTACTGGAAAAGCCCGGACCGTACCGGTTGGAGAGTCCACCACCCGGGCGGTGGTACGTGCTGGCCTGTTCCCGCCTACGGGATCGCCAAGACTACTGGCAGGCCCACTGGAGCGACGACGACGCCCTGATCGGCGTACACGGCCCGATGACCATCAGCCGCCGACCCGGCGCCATGGAGGCCGATCTGCACCTGCGCCGGATGACCCCGCTCGACCCACCGATCCTGCTCGCACTTCCCCTGCCCTGAGCCCGCGCTTCGGGAGCACCCCCACCGGTCCACCACCACCCGTCCACCTCAATCAACCATCGTCGACCTCCGCACCCGCCCCCGTCGCCACCGCACCGTCGCGGCGTACACCGGGACTCGGAGACGTTCTCCGACACATGGACCAGACCCGCCACCGGTGTCGGACCCACCCGCCGGCAACAGAACCGGCGCGGTCACTCGCGACAGCACACCCGCCCGGCCCGCCGGATCCACCCGGTGGGCCGGTCGATGCCGGCCGCCCACCACGGGAGGACGCCGACGGGTGCCCGGTCCTGCCGCACATGACACGTACGGAGAAGTCGCGACCATCCCAGGCGAAGGAATAGCGCCGACCCGCCGCATGAGCGGCGTCCAGATCGCCCCGAACAGCAGCCGGTGCGCACCGTGCCGTCCACCGCGAGACCTGACCGATCGACAGGCGTGACACCGCTCAGGGAACTCAGGAAACACAGGCTCGTGCTGTGGACGCACTGCTGCTATCTTCATTGACCCACGTAAGTTTCAAAACCGGACCGACGTGGCTGAGGGTGGTCCCGTCACGCGCGGCGCCCGGCCACCGAGACACAACCCGGTTCGCACCCGGGTCCGTCTATCCGTGGCCACCGTGGTCGTTAACTGTTGACGGCACGTCCCGACACGCGCCCGAGGCAACAAGCGTCCGCGACACGGGGGAACCAAGGGGCTGGATGGTGGAAAACTTCAGCGGAGCGTCGGCAGCCCGTCTCGGCGCACGGCAATGGCTGGCGCTCGGCGCGCTCGGCGCGTCGTTCCTGGTGGTGGCAGCGGACAGCACAATCGTCTACACCGCGATCCCGAGCATCCAGCGGACACTTGACCTCTCCACGGGGACCGTGCAGTGGCTCATGTCCGCCTTTCTGATCAGCTTCGGTGGCGTCCTGCTGCTCAGCGGCCGGCTGGCCGAACTCTTCGGCCGACGCCGGCTGTTCACCATCGGGCTGGCGCTGATGACCGCCGCCTCGCTGTTGTCGGCGGCGGCCTGGGCCGGTGAGGTGCTCATCGGCGCCCGCGTCCTGCAGGGCATCGGTGCGGCACTGATCGCGACAACCGCGTTGCCGCTGCTCGCCATCGCTCTCGGTCCCGGTCCGGCCCGGGCCCGCGCGCTCGGCCTCTGGACGCTTATCGGCGCCTTCGGTGGCACCGCAGGGCTTCTGCTCGGCGGGCTGCTCACCGACACTCTCGGGTGGCGGTGGGTGTTCCTCGTCAACGTGCCGGTGGGGATCGTCGCCGCGCTGCTGGCACCGATCCTGCCGCCCGACCGCTGCGGCGGATCCGGGCATCCGCTGGAGGTTGCCAGCGGGGTCAGCCTGGTCGGTGCCCTGACCCTGATCGGCTGGACGGTCGTCGCAGCCTTCGCTCCCGGACGCTCGACCGGCCCGGCGCTCCTACGGTTGGCCGCAGCGGCGGTGCTGCTGCTGCTCTTCCTGGTCATCGAAGCACGGACAGGCCGCCGCCTGGTACGCCCCGGACTCCTGCGGTCCCGCACCCGGCTGGGTGGTCTGGTGGTGCTGTTCGCCGCCGGCACGCTCATCGACGGGGTGCTGCTACTTGTCACTCTGTACGGACAGGGTGCGCTGGGACTGTCCGCCGCCAGGTTCGGTGCGTTGATGGTCACCCTGACCCTGTCCTCGGTCGTCGGCTCGTACGTGGGTCAGGCGGTGGTGGTACGGCACGGGCTGCGGCTGGTCGCGTTGACAGGCATGTCCGTGGCCGGTGCCGGCCTGTTGGCGCTGGCCATGGTCAACGGCCCGCTGGACACCGCGGACTTCCTCAGTGTGCTGCCCGTGGTCGGTGCCGGCGCCGGTGCCGCCTTCGTCGCCGCGCAGATCGCCGTGACCCTCGGCGCCGCCGATGCCGATTCCGCGGCAGCCTCGGGCCTCAGCGACGCGTCGTTCAGCCTGGGCGGGGCGCTCGGGCTGGCCGCGGTGTCGGCCGTGCTCGTGGCGAACCAGGCCGCGTTGCCGGTGCCGATGGGCGCCGCCCTGCCGATGGCGTTCGCGGTGACCGCCGGGCTCGCCGCGGTCGGTCTGGTGGCCGCGTTGCTGATGTTGGGTCAGCAGCGTACGCCGGTGCCCAGCCAGGGAACGTAGGGGTGAGATTTCCATCCGACCGGAGCGAGCCGATCGCCTCTACGATGGCCCAATGGCTCTCCGCAGGTACGGTCAGGACTGTTCCATCGCACGAGCTCTGGAGGTCGTCGGTGAGCGTTGGACGCTGCTCATCGTCCGCAATGCAATGGTGGGTGACTGCCGCTTCGAGTCCCTGCTCGACAGCCTCGGCATAGCCCGCAACGTGCTCGCCCAGCGACTCACCACACTGGTCGAGGCCGGCGTCCTCGAACGTGTCCCCTACCGCGAGCGGCCGGTACGTCACGAGTACCGCCTCACCGAGCGTGGCCGTGAGCTGGCACCCGTGCTGGCCGCGTTGATGCGGTGGGGGGAAAAGAACTGCCCCACCGAACAGCCCTCGCCCAACCGGACCCTGGTGCACGTCCGCTGCGAACACCCGGTCGAGCTGGTGTTGCACTGCCCGTCCTGCGACGAGTCAGTCCCGACCAGCGAGGTGGTGCCTCGTCCGGTCGTGCGTTCCGCGGTCGAGCCCGGCGACCCGCAGCACTCGGCGGACGAACGGCCACCGACGGTTCTCACGACCACCGTTCCCGGCGTCCACTGACCGCAGGGCAGCGCAGTCGCCGTCCATACGGTGACGGTCGGCAACTCCGGTTCCCGCCCCAAGATCCCAGCCACCTACCATCCTGCTGTGTCGACTGCGAGCGGGCCCGGCGCCCACCACGGCCTGCTGGGCGTACTCCTCGACGCCGCCGACCGGACACCGCAACAGGTCATCGTGCACGTCCGGGAGGATGGCACGGAGCGTACGGTCAGCTTCCGCCAGCTGCGGGACGAGTCGCTGCGGATCGCCGGCGGCTACCGGGCCGCCGGGGTCGCACCCGGCACGGCCGCCCTCCTGCTCGCCGACGCCGGCGACGACTTCCAGCCGATGTTCTGGGGCGCGCTCGCCGCCGGGCTGGTGCCGGTGCCTCTGCCGCCCGAACCGAAGCGGGTACGCGCCGTGCGGGAGGTGCTGCCCGACGCCGTGCTGGTGACCGACGACGCCACCGCCGCCGTGGTCGCCGGGCTACCCGAGCCGGTGCTGCGCCTGGCCGACCTGCGGACCGGCACCGCACCGGCGGAGCTGCCCACCGTCACCGGTGACGGCATCGCCTTCCTCCAGTTCTCCTCCGGCAGCACCGGCGCGCCCCGGGGCGTGGAGCTGACCCACGACAACGTGCTGGCCAACCTCGAACAGGCCCGGTCGGCCAGCGCGGCCCGCCCGGACGACGTGCTGGTCAGCTGGATGCCGTATTTCCACGACATGGGGTTGATCGGCACCCACCTCACCCCGCTCGCCATCGGCCTCAAGCAGGTACGCATCCCCCCGCTGGCGTTCGCCAAGCGCCCCGCCCTCTGGTTCACCACCGCCCACCGGCACCGGGCCACCCTGCTGTCCGCGGCGAACTTCGCGCTGGCCCTGGCGGTGCGCAGGGTGCCGGCGGAGATCCTCGCCGGGCTCGACCTGCGCGCGGTGCGGTGCGTGGTGGTCGGGGCGGAACCGATATCTGCGACGGTCTGGCGGTCCTTTCTGGCCCACACCCGTCCCGCCGGGCTCGATCCCGCCGCGCTACGACCGGTCTACGGGCTCGCCGAGGCCACCCTCGCGGTGACCTTTCCCCCACCCGGCGAGGTGGCCGTGCCGCACGTGCTGGACCGCGCCGAGTTGAGCCGCGGCCGAGCGGTGCCGACCCGGCCCGGCCCGCACGCGGTCGAACTGATGGACCTGGGCCATCCGGTGGCCGACTGCGCGGTACGCGTCGTCGACGACCACTGCCGACCGCTGGCCGACCAGCGGGTCGGCCAGATCGAGGTACGCGGCCCGAACGTGGCCCGGGGCTACCATCGCGATCCGCAGGCCAGCCGGGACACCTTCGTCGACGGCTGGCTGCGTACCGGCGATCTGGGTTTCCTGCGCGACGGTCGGCTCTGCGTCACCGGCCGGGCCAAGGACGTGGTGTTCGTCAACGGCCGCACCTTCCACGCCGCAGACCTGGAGACCGTGGCGGTGGCCACCCCCGGCCTGCCCGCAGAGGTGAGCGTGGTGGTCGGCGCGACCGACCCGGATTCCGGTGGCGAACGGATCGTGGTGTTCGTGCCGTGGGCCCGTCCACCGGCCGACGCCGGTACGGTGCTCGCCGCGGTGCGGGGCCGGGTGGCCGAGGCGTGCGGTCACGACGAGGTCCGGGTGCTGCCGTTGCCGCCCGGCGCGTTCGCCCGGACCACCAGCGGGAAGTTGCGCCGCCGCCGGATGCGCGAACGGTACCTGGCCGGCGACTTCGCCGACCGCGAGCGGCGCTGGTGTCCGCCGGCCCCCGCCGATGTGCCGCGCGACACCCCACCGGCCAGTGCGGATGTGCCGCGCGACGTTCCGTCCACCGCCAGACTCTCCGGACTGGAACTGGAGGCGCTCGTCCGCGATGTCTGGGCCCGGGTGCTGGGACGTCCACCTGCCACGATCGGGCCGCACGACCGGTTCCTGGCCATCGGCGGGTCGTCGCTCAAGGCCATGGAGGTGCTCGCCGGGCTGGAGGACGCCCTCGGCATCCCGTTGAACCCGGCGGACCTGCGGGACTGTCCCACCGTGGCCAGCCTCGCCGACCGGCTGGCCGACGCACCACTGCGCTGGCTCACAGGTGGCACCGTCGACGCCCCGGCCCAGGGCCAGGTGCCGGTCGCGGTGATCGGCATGGCCTGCCGGTTTCCCGGTGCGGACACCCCCGAGCAGTTCTGGCAGCAGCTGGTCGACGGCGTGGACAGCGTCGACGTGGTGCCCGCACACCGGTGGACCTCGGCGGACGGTACCGCCCGGTGGGGTTCCTTCCTCGACGATCCGATGCTCTTCGACGCCGGGTTCTTCGGCCTCACCGACGAGGAAGCGCGGCTCACCGATCCGCACGCGAGGCTGTTCCTCGAGATCGGCCACGAGGCGCTGGAACGTGCCGGGTACGCCGGGCCACGCCGGCACCGGCACCGCATCGGCGTCTTCGCGGCCGTCGGGGAGAGCCCGTACCCGCAGATGGTGGCGGCGGACGGGTCGGCCGGCGGGGCGACGGCGCTGGTCGGGAACCTGCGCAACCTGATACCGGCCCGGTTGGCGCAGACGCTGGATCTCACCGGGCCGGCGATCGCGGTGGACACGGCGTGCTCGTCGGCGTTGGTGGCGCTGCACCTGGCGGCCCGCAGCCTGGCCGCCGGGGAGTGCGACGTCGCGGTGGTCGGCGGGGTGAACCTCAACCTCGCCGAGACCGGATACCGGCTGCTGGCCGCCGCCGAGGCGCTCTCCCCCACCGGACGGTGCCGCGCCTTCGCCGCCGACGCCGACGGTTTCGTTCCCGGCGAGGGCGGTGCCGCGCTGGTGTTGCGCCGCCTCGGTGACGCGCAGGTCGACGGGGACGAGGTGCTGGCCGTGGTCGCCGGGACCGCCGTCGGCAACGACGGGCGGGCGCTGAGCATGCTCGCGCCGAACCCGCACCGGCAGTGGGAGGTGATCGCGCGGGCGTACCGGGAGGCGGGCATCGACCCGGCTCAGGTGTCGTACGTGGAGGCCCACGGCACCGGCACCGAACTCGGTGACCCGGTCGAGGTCCGGTCGCTGGCGGCGGCGTACCCACCGCCCGTCGACGGGGTGGCGCGCGGGCTGGGTTCGGTGAAGACGAACCTCGGTCACCTGCTCAACGCCGCCGGCCTGCCGGCGCTGGTGAAGGTGGTGCTGGCCCTGCGGCACCGGTATCTGCCGCCCACCCTGCACCACACCCGCCCGGCCGACCGCTGTGACCTCGCCGGAGCCGGCTTCGCCGTGGTCACGCAGGGGCGACGGTGGAGCGCGTCAGGTCCCCTGATGGCCGGGGTGAACGGATTCGGCTTCGGCGGGACGAACGCCCACGCGATCCTGCAGGAACCCCCGCCCACCGCGCCCACCGCGCCTGGCGGGCCGGAACTCGGTCTGGTCACCCTGAGCGCGCACTCGGTGCCGGCGCTTCGGCAGGCGGCTCGGGACCTCGCCGCCCACCTGCGGGCGCACCCGCACCTGGCCGAGGCGGACGTCTGTGCCAGCACCGGCAGCGCCCGCGACGACGCCGCGTACCGGCTGGCGATGATCGCCGACGGCGAGCTGGCCGTGCGGCTCGACCGGGCCGCCGAGACGCCGGGCGAGCAGATCGCGCCGGTCAGCCGGCGACCCCGCACGGTGTTCGTCCTCCCCGACGACGGCGCCACGGTGCCCCCGGCGGCGGTACGTGACCTCTACGACCGGCTACCGGCCTTCCGCGACCGGCTGACCGAGGTCGCCGCCCCGGCGGTACCGGGTCGGCCACTGCTGACCTGGTGCCTGACCGGCACCGACGATCCACAGGTCGCCCGGCAGGTGGCGGTGGCGGTCGGGCTTGCCCTGGTCGGTCAGCTCACCGCCTGGGGCGTACGGCCGGACCGGCTGCTCGGTGTCGGCGTCGGTGACCTGGCGGCTGCGGCGGGCCGGGGCGAACTGGACCCGGCCGAGGCGATCCGCCGCGCCGCCACGGCCACCCCGCCGACCGAGCCGGATTTGCGCGTCGCGCTGAAGCAGCTGTGCGCCGACGGGTACGACACCTTCGTCGACCTGGGCGCCTCGGGTCGGCTGCGTGCCGTGTCGCCGCACGTCGGGGTCGACCCGGCACGGGTGTTCACCGTACTGGAGGGGCCGCCGGCCACCGGGGCTCTGCTGGCGGCGGTGGGACGGCTGTGGGCCCTCGGTGGCCCGCTGGACCGGGCCGCTCTGCACGCCGGTCGACGGCGGGTGCCGGTGCCGACGTACCCGTTCCAACGACGGTCCCACCCGCCGTCGCCGGTGCTGCCCCTGCACCGAGTCACCTGGCGGGAGACGCCCTCGACCACCGGCGGGCCGACGGCCGGCCGCGACCTGCCGGCGCGGGTGCGGTTGCGCGGCCCTGGTGCCGACGGTGACCTGGCCGCCGTACTCGCCACGGCGCTGCGCGAACGCGGCGTCACGGTCCAGGTCGCACCGCAGGTCGACGACGGTACGCCGCCGGAGCTGACAGTGCTGCTCGCCGGTGCCGCGGTCGACCTGTCGGACGTGGCCGACCTCGATCGCGCCGTGGCCGAGCAGGTGCGCACCGTGCGTGCCCTGCTCGACGAGCCGGACACCCGGCTGGGTCGGCTGCTCGTGGTCACCGAGGACGTCCACGTCACCGGGCACGACGAGCGTCCTCGGCCGGTGCAGGCGGTGCTGGGTGGGTTGTGCGCGGCGTTGGCCGACGAGCGACCGGGCCTGCGTGCCCGGGTGGTCGACCTTTCCAGCGTGGACGACCTGGCGGTTCGAGTGGAGTCGATGTGCCGGGAGTTGTCCGATCTCCACCGGGCCGAGGCCACGGCTCGCCCCGCCGACCAGGTGACCGGGCTGGCCTGGCGGGCCGGACGCCGGCTCGAACGACACCTGGTGTCGGTCCCGGTCTCGCGGCCGGGTGCGGCGCACTGCGATGACGTCCACGTGATCCTCGGCGGTGGTGGCGGGCTCGGGGCCGAGTTGGCCCGTACCCTCGCTCGCCGGGGACGACCCACCCTGCTGCTGGCCGGGCGGTCGGCCCAGGCCCCGGCGGGCCTGCTCGACGAGTTGGCCGCGGCCGGCGCCACCGCGACGTACCGGCGATGCGACGTGACCGTGCCGGCCGACGTCGACGCGCTGCTCGCCGGACTGCCCCGGGTGGGGACCGTCTGGCACGCCGCCGGCACGGTCCGGGTCGGCACCCTGGCGGCGAAGTCGATGCCGGAGATCCTGGCGGTGCTGGCACCCAAGGTACGCGGCAGCTACCTGGTGGCGGAGTCACTGCTGCGGCACGGTCACGACCGGGCGGCGCTTGTCGGCTTCTCCTCGGTCAGCGCGGTGCTGCCCGGTCTGGCCACCGCGATCGGCGACTACGCAGCGGCCAACGCCTTCCTCGACGCCTTCGCCGCCGCCCGGCGGGCGACCGGCCGCCCCTTCCAGGCCGTCGGCCTCGCCGCCGTCAACGACACGGGGATGGCGGCCCGAGGCGGCGCCCGCCACGACATCGCCGGCTCGCTGACCGCGCGGACCGTGCTGGACGCGTTGCTTGCTGCTCGGGACGTCGACGCCGCCCACCTGATCGTCGCGGACCGGCAACCGTCGACCGTGCCCCCGGCCGGCGTCGCGCGACGGGGTCAACACGTCGACGGCCGCGCGCAGGCACACGCCGACCGGCCCGCCGCTCCGGCTGCCCAGCCGGTCGCTTCCGGGACCGCCGGAATCGCCAAGGCGGGCGGGGTTTCGGCCCTCAGGTTGCAACCCCATCAGGGTTCGGACGTCGAGGAGTTGGCGCGGTTGCTGCGCCGACTACTCGCGGAGCCCCTGCACCGTCCGGGCGACGAGATCGCCGACGACGACTCGTTCCTCGCCCTCGGACTGGACTCGCTGGCCGCAGTCGACCTGGTCAAACGGCTGGAGGACGAACTCGGCCGGCAACTGCCGGTCACCCTGTTCTTCGAGTACACCACGGTCGCCACGTTGGCCGCCGCGCTGGCGGAAACCGTCGCGGGCCAGCCTGCGGCCCATCCGGCCGGCGGGCGGGCGGAAACCGTTCCGGGGCAGCCCTCGGGCTACCAGGCCGCGCAGCCGTCGAGCGTGGCACGACCGGCGGCGGGCGAGGGATCACCGAGCGGGCCGCTCGCCGACGGGGAGCCGTTCGCCCTCACGGCGGTGCAGCGGGCCTGGTTCGTCAACGAACGCCTGCATCCGAGCGTGGCCGGTTACGCCTTCGTCCGGCAGACCGTCACGGGGCCACTCGACGTACGACTGCTCGACCGGGCCCTGGCCGGCCTCGTCGCCCGGCATCCGATGCTGCGGGTACGGTTCCTCGCCGACGTCACCGCCCCGCGGCAGGTGATCGTGCCTCCGGCCGCCGCCGCGATCAGCCTGGACGTGCGGCCACTGGCCGGTGAGCTGACCACCCTGGAGGAGCAGCTCTGCAACACGCCTGTCGATCTGACCCGGCAACCGCCGCTGCGGGCGGTGCTCGCCGAGGAACGACCCGACCGCTCGCATCTGATCCTGGTGCTGCACCACGCCGCCGCCGACGGGTTCAGTCTCAACCTGCTCAGCGAACAACTCTGGGCGGACTACAGCGCACTGGTGACGGGTCGCACCTCCACGGTGCTGCCCGCCCCCGGCAGCTTCGCCGCCTTCGCCGCTGACCTCGCCCCGCCCCGCGAGACGGATCTGACCTGGTGGCGTCGGACGTTCGACGATCCGGGATGGACGCTGCGGCTGCGGTACGACGGTGACCCGGTGGGCCTGCCCGCCCCGCCCTGCGTCACCCACACCGACGAACTGGACGCCGCGCTGGTGGCGCGGCTGCGCGAGCGGGCCGCCGAAGCCGGTGTCTCCCTGTTCCACCTGCTGCTCGCCGGGTATCTGCGGTGCCTGGCGAGGTGGAGCGGGCAGCGCCGGGTGCCGGTCAACGTGGCGCGCGCCGGCCGGGACGCCCGGATGCCCGGCATCGAACAACTTGTCGGTCCGTTCGCCGACACCCTGCCCCTGCTGATCGAGGTGGACCCGACCGAGCCGGCCGCCCTGCTGGCCGACCGCCTCCGACGGTCCTGGACCGAGGCACAACGACACGGCTCGGTGTCCAGCCTGGACCTGGCCCGGCTGCTCCCCGCGACCGACAGCGGACCGCGTACCGCCAGCCCGGCCGGGTTCAGCTTCGCCCGGTTCCCGGTCGACACCGATCCCGACTGCCCGGTGACGGTCACCCCGACGGCGGCCGGCTCCGGTTCCGCCGCCACCGGGCTCAGCCTGCTGTGGTGGGAGTCCGGGACGACACTGCGGCTGTCCTGGAACTTCCCGCTGCGGTTGTTCCGGCGGCAGACGGTGGCCCGGCTCGCCGCCGAGCACCACCAGGAACTTGTCGACCTCGCCGCCGGGCGGCAGCGGGCCGACGACCAGGATCGCGGCGTACGACCGGAGCCCGCCGCCGGGGACGTCAGCGCCCGGATCCGGGCGGTGTGCCGGCGTACCCCGGACGCGACGGCGATCACCGACGGCCGGCGTACGGTCAGCTACCGGGAACTGGACCGGGCCGCCGACCGGGTGGCGGCGCTGCTGCTCGCCCACAACGTACGCCCCGGCGACCACGTCGGGCTGCTCACCGCCCCCGGCCCGAGTTCGATCATCGGGGTGGTCGGGATCCTGCGCGCGGCAGCGGCCTGGGTGCCGCTGGACGCCGCCCATCCTCCGGCCCGGCTCGACGGACAACTGCGCCGCGCCCGCGTCCGGGTGGTGCTGCACGACGACGACTGCGCAGCCACGGTCGCCCGACTCGACGCCACAGCGGTCAACCTCGACGGCCCGATGACCCTGCTCGACAGCCCGGCGACCACGCTCGACGGCCCGGCGGTCTCGTTCGACGGTCCGGCGGTCCGGCCGGACGACACCGCGTACGTGATCTTCACGTCGGGCTCGACGGGACGGCCGAAGGGGGTGCCGATCACCCACCGGTCGATGACGAACTACCTCGACTGGGCCATCGACACGTTCGGCTATCACGCCGGTGACCGGCTGGCCCAGACCTCGTCGATCTGCTTCGACGCCTCGGTCCGCCAGATCCTGGCACCGCTGCTGGTCGGGGCCACGGTGGTCACCTTCGCCCGATCGGAACTGCGCGACCCGCAGGTGCTGCTGTCCCGGCTGGAACGGGACCGGCTCACCGTGTGGAGTTCGGTGCCCACCCTGTGGGAGCGGCTGCTGCGGACCGCCGAGGACCGCACCACCCGCGAGGGCGTACGGCCGGATCTGACGGCCCTGCGGTGGGTGCACGTCGGCGGGGAGGAGTTGTCGCCGGTGCCGGTACGCCGGTGGCTCGACCTGTTCGGCGACGGCTGCCGGATCAGCAACCTGTACGGCCCCACCGAGGCGACGATCAACACCACCTGGCACCTGATCGACAACCGCCCCGACGAGGCGGTACGCCGACTGCCGATCGGTCGACCCGTCGGCGGGGCCCGGATCCGCGTGGTCGACCCGCACGGCAACCTCTGTCCGCCCGGGACAGCCGGTGAGCTGCTGATCGGCGGCGTCGGCGTCACCGCCGGCTACCTCGACGAGCCCGTGCTGACCGTCGCCGCCTTCACCCGGCTCGACGGCGAACGGTACTACCGCAGCGGCGACCGGGTCCGCGCCACCGCCGACGGCACCCTGGAGTTCCTCGGTCGGCTCGACGACCAGGTGAAGATCCACGGGTACCGGCTGGAGCCAGGTGAGATCGAGGCGGTGCTGCGTACCCATCCGGCGGTGACCGCCGCGACGGTGCTGCACCAGGCCGAGCCGCATCCACGGCTGCACGCCTTTGTCGCCCCCACGCCGGGAACCGGGCCCACGGTGGCCCAGTTGCGCGAACATCTCGCCGCCCGGCTGCCGGAGCCACTGGTTCCGGCGCGCATCCACCTGCTCGACACGCTTCCGTTGACCGTCACCGGGAAGGTCGACCGGGACCGGCTGCGCGCCCACGCCGGCTTCGCACCCACCGCCGGCCCGCAGCGACTCCCGACACCCGCCGATCCGGATGCCGCTGCTGGCGGATACACCGCGACCGAGGCGAGGCTGGCCCGGATCTGGGGTGAGCTGCTCGACCTGCCGACGATCGCGCCCGACGACGACTTCTTCGCCCTCGGCGGCGACTCCATCCTGGTGCTGGAGGTCTTCGCCCGCGTCCAGGAACAGTTCCCGGCCACGCCGAGCCCCACCGTCGTCTACCAGCACCGAACCCTGCGGGACCTCGCCGCCGAGATCGACGCCACCACCGCCACGCGCCGCATCACCGACGGCACGGGCCGCACCGCGGCAGCCACGGACCGGGTCACCGGCCCGGCGGTGCACGCCGACGCGGACGGGCCCTACCCGGTGACGGCCACCCAGCGCGGTTTCCTGCTCGCCGATGCCATCGCACCGGGCGACGGCACCGCCTGGCTGGCCCGGCTACGACTGCGCGGCCGGCTCCGTCGCGACGTCTTCCAACGCGCCGTCGACCTGCTGGTGGCCCGGCACCCGATGCTGCGTACCGTCTTTCCGGCCGGCGTCCGTCCCCCGGTCCAGCAGGAACTTCCCGCCTCGCTACGGTTACCGGTCGGCTACCGGGCGGTCGCCGACCCCGCCGAGGTGGGCGACCTGGTCGCCGAGGAGCGCCGCCGTCGCTTCGAGCCGTGGGCCTGGCCGCTGCTGCGACTGCAACTGCTGGGGCTCGCCCCCGATGACCACATCCTGCTGGTGCACGGCCACCACCTGATCGGTGACGGCTACAGCGCCGCCCTGCTCGGCCAGGAACTGCTGACGGTCTACCACCGGCTGATGGCCGACCAGCCCGACGGACTGCCTCCGCTGCGCACCCACTTCCGCGACTACGTCGAACTGCTGGCCGACCGGGCCGCCGGCCCACCCGACCCGGACGCCCACGGCTGGTGGCGCGGACGCTTCGGCACCCCGTACCGGCCGCCGGTGCTACCCGCCCCCGGCAGCGCGCCCGACCCGGGCGGTACCTCCGAGCCGGTCTGCGGCTTCACCCTGGACGGGACAGTGGTCGCCGGGCTGCGCCGGCTGGCCGCCTCGGCGGCGACCACCCTGTACGCCCCGGTGCTGACCGCCTACCACCGGGCGGTGGCCCGGTTCACCGGACAGGACGACCTGGTCTTCGGCCTGGCGCTGACCGGAAGGGATCATCCGCTGCCGGACCTGCACCGGATCTTCGGCCCGTGCGCGGCGATGCTGCCACTACGGCTGGGCGGCTCGGCCGACTTCGCCGAACAGCTCGCCCACGTCGGGGCCGAGGTCGCCACTGCCCGCCGGTACGACGACCCGCCGTCGATCGCGGCGGCCGTGCCCACCGGCCCGGGCGGCACGCCCATCGGAGCCCAGTTCTTCTTCAGCTTCCTGGACTTCTCCGCCCGCACCGCGCCGCCGCCCGTGCCGAGTGGTGCCGATCGGCTCAGCCTCGACTGGGACGCCGACAGTGAACTGACGCCACCGCCCCTCGGCACCGACCTGTTCCTGACCGCGCGCCCCGAGCGGGACGGGCTCCGGGTCACCCTGCGCGGCTGTCCTGTCACAGTCACCCCGGCCGAGCTGCGCCGGCTCGCCGACTGGCTCCGCGCCGACCTGACCGCCGCCGCGCGCACCGACCCGGCCCGTGGGGACCGGACGGCCACACCTGCCGTGGTCACCGGTGACGCCGCCACCGTGCCGGCGACGACTGCCATTCCCGGCCGATCGACCAGGCTGGCTGCGGCCATCGTCGGCTACCTGCCGCCACCGGCCCAGCTCGCCGCGATCGCCGGGCTGCCCGCCGGCAGCCTGCCCCGGGACCAGCTACGCGGACTGCTCTTTCCCGGTGGCCGTCCGCGTCTGCTGGAGCAGCTGACCACACCGCTGGGCGTCTCCGGCTTCGTCTGCCTGCCCCGCTTCGCCGACGAGCTGACCGCCGCCGGGGACGCCCTCGCCGACGAGACCGCCGAGGCGGTGGACCTGGCCGCCCGCCTCGGCGCCCGCTGCGTGTCGCTGGCCGGGATGATTCCCGCCCGCACCGGCTACGGCGTCGGGGTGCTGCGCCGTACCCGCAGCGGGGTGGCGGTGACCACCGGCCATGCCGTCACCGTCGTCTCCGTCGTCCGCACGGTGCAGGCCGCGCTGGCCGCCACCGGGCGCAGCCTCGCCGGCCGCGACCTCGCCGTGGTGGGTCTCGGTTCGATCGGGTTCTCGGCGCTGCGGCTGTTGCTCACCCGTGCCGAGCAGCCCGCGCGACTCGTGCTCTGCGACGTTCCTGCCGCCGCGCCCCGACTGGGCGAGCACGCCGCGCGCCTGCGGGCGGACGGCTTCGCCGGCACCATCGAGGTGTGCCCGTCGGCACCGGGAATCGCCCCGCTCGGCTACACGGCGGACGTGATCATCGCGGCGACGAGCGCGGCCACCGCACCGATCGAGGTCGACCGGCTGGCACCCGGCACCATCGTGGTGGACGACTCGTTCCCGCCCGCACTGGACACCACGAAGGCCCTCACCCGGATGCGCCGCGACCACGACATCCTGGTGGTCGGCGGTGGACTCCTGCACGTCGGCGAGACCGCACGCGACATACCCGGAGACCTGCCGCCGGTGCCGGTCGACGGCAACGTGCTCGGGCTGCCCGGGACGATCGCCTCCTGCCGGTTGGAATCGCTACTGTGGTCGACCGCTGCGGACCTGCCGCTGGTACACGGCCTGGTGGACGACGCGACCGCGGCGACGTACGCGCAGGCGCTCACCGAGGCCGGCATCGACGCCGCGCCCCTGCACCTGCTGCACCACCCGATCGGGTCGGAGTTGCTCGGGAGGTTCGGACGCTGACCGCTCAGGCCAATTACTCAGCTGCGCCCGTCGCGGCTCGGCCCTACGCTTCCGTCCAGCGGTCGACGGTGACCGGGCCGGTGGTGTGGTCGACGTGCTCGGTCGACGGTGACCGGGCCGGCGCTGCGGTTCGGCCTGGTCGGTCTGCGGAGCGGAGATGAGCAACGAGATGGCATGTCACCTGTTCGCGCTCTGCGTCGACGCCCATCAACCGTCGCGGCTCGCGCGTTTCTGGTCGGAACTGCTGCGGTGGAACGTGACGGACGATCCACTCGACGGAGTCGCCCTTCTGCCCACCGACGACACCGGCTTCCGGCTTCGCTTCCTCGCGAGTCAGGAGCCCAAAATCGGCCAGAACCTGATGCACTTCGACCTGACCAGCACCTCCGTGGAGGACCAGCAGCAGACGGTGGCCAGGGCGTTGGCGCTCGGCGCGCGGCACGTCGACGTCGGGCAGGGCCCCGACGATGAGCACGTGGTTCTCGCCGATCCCGAGGGCAACGAGTTCTGCGTCATCGAGCCCGGCAACAATTTCCTCGCCGAATGCGAGTTCGTCGGCGCGCTGGCCTGCGACGGTTCCCAGCAGGTCGGCTACTTCTGGGCTGCTGCGCTCGGCTGGCCGCTGGTGTGGGACCAGGACCAGGAGACCGCAATCCGATCGCCGCACGGCGGCCCGAAAATCACCTGGGGCGGCCCACCACTGATGCCGAGGTTGGGCCGTAACCGCCTGCACTTCGACCTCGTTCCCCCGCCCGGCGGTGACCAGCAGGCAGAGGTCGACCGCCTCCTCGCCCTCGGCGCAACCCGAATCGACGCCGACCCGGGTGCGAGCCCGGGCGACACCGGTCTGAGCGAGACCGGCCGAGCCGACGCCGGTCGGAGCGAGACCGGTCGGAGCGACGCCGGTCGGGTGGCGATGGCCGACCCCGACGGGAACGAATTCTGCGTCCTGATTGCCTGACGCGTAGTCGCCCCTACAGCGCCGACGGGTCTGGCGGGGATGTGGAATGCCGCTTCCCGGCGGTATGGCGGTATCCGGGTGGGTGGGTGACCGCCATACCGCCGAAACGGCGGATCGGATCAGACCGGGATCAGAAGTCGTCGTCGAAGGCCACTGTGCCGGTGACGCCGACCTGGTAGGCCGAGACGCGGCGTTCGAAGAAGTTGGACAGTTCCTGCACGTCCTGCAGTTCCATGAAGGCGAACGGGTTCGTCGAGCCGTACATCGGTTCGATGCCGAGCACCGCCAGCCGCCGGTCGGCCACGTGTTGCAGGTACTGGCGCATGTCGGCCAGCGGCATGCCGGAGACGCCCTGCTCCAGCAGGTCGGCGGCGAACTGGACCTCGCAGTCGACCGCCTCGGCGAGCATGTCGCGCACCTGCTGCTCCATTTCGGCGTCGAAGAGGTCGGGTTCCTCGGCGCGTACGGTGTCGACCACGTCGAAGGCGAAGGCCATGTGCATCGACTCGTCACGGAACACCCAGTTGGTGCCGGAGGCCAGCCCGTGCAGCAGCCCTCGGGAGCGCAGGAAGTACACGTAGGCGAAGGCGCCGTAGAAGAACAGTCCTTCGATGCAGGCGGCGAAGCAGATCAGGTTGAGCAGGAACGCCCGTCGGTCGGCGCGGGTCTTCAGTTCCCGCAGCTCGAAGATCGAGTCGATCCACTTGAAGCAGAACTCGGCCTTGCGGGCGATCGAGGGGATGTTCTCCACCGCCGCGAACGCCTCGTACCGTTGCTTCTCGTCGGGCACGTAGGTGTCGAGCAGGTTCAGGTAGAACTGGACGTGCACCGCCTCCTCGAACAGTTGCCGGGACAGGTAGAGCCGGCCTTCCGGGGAGTTGATGTGCTGGTAGAGGTTGAGCACCAGGTTGTTGGCGACGATGGTGTCGCCGGTGGCGAAGAACGCGACGAGCCGGGACACCAGGTGCTGTTCGGCCGGGGAGAGCTTGGCCAGGTCGGCGAGGTCGGCGTGCAGGTCGACCTCCTCGACGGTCCAGGTGTTCTTGATCGCGTCCTTGAAGCGGTCGAAGAACTGCGGGTAGCGCATCGGCCGCAGGGTCAGGTCCATGCCGGGGTCGAGCAGCATCTGCTGCTCCCCCGAGCCGGTGCCGGTGCTGGTGTGGGATTCGGAGACGGTGGTCACTGGCAGGCCTCGCAGCTTTCGGGATTCTCCAGGGAGCAGGCAAGTGCTTCGTCATCACTCACCGCGACGACCGGCGTGACGGTCGGGGTGACGGCGACGGTGGCCTGCTGGATGCGGGTCGCGGGTCGCGAGCGCAGGTAGTAGGTGGTCTTGAGCCCGGACTTCCAGGCGTACAGGTACATCGAGGAGAGCTTGCCGATGGTCGGCGCGCTCATGAACAGGTTCAGCGACTGCGACTGGTCGATGAACGGGGCACGGGCGGCGGCCAGGTCGATCAGCGCCCGTTGCGGCAGCTCCCACGCGGTGCGGAACAACTCCCGTACCTCTTCGGGCAGCTCGGCGATGCCCTGCACCGATCCTTCGGCGCGCTTGATCTGCTCGCGGATCGGCGCGGTCCACAGCCCTCGCGCCTTGAGTTCGCGTACCAGGTAGGTGTTGATCTGGAGGAACTCCCCGGACATCGTCTCGCGTTTGAACAGGTTGGACACCTGCGGCTCGATGCACTCGTAACAACCCGCGATCGAGGCGATGGTGGCCGTCGGCGCGATGGCCACCAGCAGCGAGTTCCGCAGGCCGTGCGCGGCGATCGTCTCGCGCAGCGCCGTCCACCGCTGCACCTGGGTGACGTCGGCGCCCCACAGGTCCGGGTGCAGCTCACCGCGCGCCGCGCGGGTGTCGGCGTACGCCGGGTGCGGGCCGAACCGCTGGGCGAGCTGCGCCGAGGTCTCCAGGGCGGTCAGCAGGATCTCCTCCTGCACCCGGCTGGACAGTTCCCGGGCCGGTGTGGAGTCGAACGGCATGCGCAGGGTGAAGAAGGCGTCCTGCAAGCCCATCAGCCCGAGCCCGACCGGTCGCCAGCGCGGGTTCGACGCCGCCGCCTGCTGCGCCGGGTAGTAGTTGATGTCGATGACCCGGTCGAGGAAGAGCACCGCGGTGCGGACGGTCGCGCGCAGCTTGTCCCAGTCGATGCCGTCCGCGGTGAGGTGCGCGGCCAGGTTGATCGATCCGAGGTTGCACACCGCCGTCTCGGTGTCGCTGTTGACCTCCAGGATCTCGGTGCACAGGTTCGACAGGTGGATGGTGTTGCCCGGTGCGCCGGTCTGGTTGGACAGCCGGTTGGCCGCGTCCTTGAACGTCATCCACCCGTTGCCGGTCTGCGCGAGGGTGCGCATCATCCGCCCGTACAGGTCGCGGGCCTTGACCGTGCGGACCGCCTTCTTCTCCGCCGCCCGGTACGCCTCGTCGAACGCCTCGCCGTACAGGTCGGGCAACTCCGGCGCGTCGGAGGGGTCGATCAGCGACCAGTCGCCGTCGGCTTCCACCCGGCGCATGAACTCGTCCGGGATCCAGTTGGCCAGGTTCAGGTTGTGCGTACGCCTCGACTCCTCGCCGGTGTTGTCCCGCAGCTCCAGGAACTCCTCGATGTCCGGGTGCCAGGGCTCCAGGTAGACGCAGGCCGCACCCTTGCGCCGGCCGCCCTGGTTGACCGCCGCCACCCCGGCGTCGAGGGTCTTGAGGAACGGCACGATGCCGTTCGAGCGCCCGTTGGTGCCCCGGATCAGCGCCCCCCGACCCCGCACCCGGGTCCAGGAGATGCCGATCCCACCGGAGAACTTCGACAGCTTCGCCACCTGGTGGTAGCGCTCGTAGATCGAGTCGAGTTCGTCGCGCGGCGAGTCGACGAGGAAACACGACGACATCTGGGTGTGTCGGGTGCCGGAGTTGAACAGCGTCGGCGAGCTCGGCAGGTACGCCAGGCTGGACATCAGCCGGTAGAAGCCGATCGCCTCGCCGGGTGTCCGGGACAGCCCGCAGGCGACCCGCAGCAGCCAGTACTGCGGGGTCTCCACCACCTGCCGGGTCTGCGGGTGCCGCAGCAGGTACCGGTCGGCGACGGTGCGTAGCCCGAAGTACTCGAACCGCAGGTCCCCCGCCGGGTCGACGGCGTCGTCCAGCTTGCGGGCGTTGCGGGCCACGAACGCGGCGGTGTCGTCGCCGATCAGGCCCAGGCCGTGGGCGTACCGGATGGACTGGCTGAAGCTGGCCACCTGCTGGCCGCGTACCTCCTTGTCGACGAACGCGGCCAGCAGCCGCGCCGCGAGCCTGGAGTACTGCGGCTCCTCACCGATCAGTTCGGCGGCCGTCTGGATCGACAACTTGTCCAGTTCGGCGGTGGTCGCACCGTCGTACAGGCCGCTTATCGTCTTCGTCGCCACCCGCAACGGGTCGATCTCGTCCAGGTCGGTGACCCAGCGCTCCACCGCCTTGACGATCTTGTTGACATCCACCGGCTCGGTGTCGCCGTTGCGTTTACGCACCTGCATCACGTGCCGGCGTTGCTCCGGCCCCGCCTGTTCCCGGGTCACCGTCATGGTCCCTCCTCGTACCGGTCGGCGAAGGTCGACGGGCACGCGGGAGGACGCCGCCGGCCACCGGACGGGCTGACTGCCGTCGATGACCAGCTGATGGCGTCGGCCGTCCCGCGCGGCCTTCGACCGCCGCACGCGTAGGCGTACGGCGCGCTGGCAGGTCTTCGGACTCGTGGGCGTGTTCGTGCCTACTGGCCGTCGCTTCCCAGACCTGGCGGATCCAGTGCTTCGTTGACGGCGGTCGTTCCCACTCACCGCTGCGGGGCAGTCCCGGAATTCCACCGGGTTCCCTCTTGCCTCGGCCGTCGTGGAGTGACGGCCGAACCAGCTGCGGACACCACTATATATGGGAACAGGCCAGGAACCTCAACACCACATGCTGTGTCGTCGCGCGCGCCGCACGGATCACCCAACCGGGCGCGACGATGGGCGCGGACGCCTTCGAGCCCGCACATGTTTCCGAAAACTTCCGGAAGCTCTGGCTATGCCAATCGGCTCGTCATAGCATGCACGCGCTTGGATCTGTCCGGAAACCCGACGTCAGGCACCCCCACCACTGTCCAATTTGCGTAAGGGACCAGTCGATGCGCCTGTGGAATCCGTCCCAACGATCACGACGCCGATCACGAACTTTCGCCGTACTCTGTTCGGCCGCGCTCGTCGCGGCCATCACCGTCGCCCCCACCCCGGCGGCAGCCGACGAGGTCGTGCTCAGCAACGACTTCGAGTCCGACTCGTACGCCCCCTGGGGGCCGCGTGGTGACGTGACCCTCGCCATCGCCGACGAGGGGCGCGACAGCGACGGCAGCCTGTCGGTCACCGGCCGTACCGCCAACTGGCAGGGACCGGCCACGAGCGCGACGGCGCTGATGCGGCCCGGCAACCGATACACGGTCACCGCCTGGGCGAAACTTCCGACCGGCACCGACGGCAGTGCCGGCGTGCACTTCACCGTCGAGTCCACCCCGGCCGGTGGCGGTGAGAACACCTACACCTGGATCGGCGACAACGTCACCACCACCGCCGACGAGTGGGTACGCATCGGCGGCGAGTACACCCTGCCCACCGGTCTGGACGCCGCCACCCTCTACGTGGAGGCGGAAGGCAACACCCCGTTCCTGCTCGACGACGTCCTGATCACCGCGCTGGACGGCGGCGGGGGCGGGCCGGAGCCGGGCACGATCGTCATCGACACCGACTTCGAGGACGGCCTGGACGGTTGGGGACCCCGCGACGGTGGTCCGGGCGCCCCGACGGTCACCATCACCGACGTCGCGCACGGCGGCACCTCCGCCGCGCTGGTCACCGACCGGGTGAACCAGGGCGCCGGCCTGGGCCGCGACGTGACCGGCCTGTTCACCGCGGGTGTCACCTACGAGCTCAGCGCGTGGCTGCGGTTCGCCGAGGGTCAGCCGGCCGACCAGATCTGGCTCAGCCTGGCCAGCACCACCGGGGACAGCCAGTCGTTCGCCACCCTCGCCCAGTTCGAGACGATCACCAACTCGGGCTGGACGGAGGTGACCGCACGGTTCACCATGCCGGCGGCGGACAGCGCCTTCCTCTACTTCGAGACCCGCTGGCAGGGCGAGGACGTGGCCGGCAACACCAGCGACTTCCTGGCCGACGACATCGTCGTCCAGGTGCCTGAGCCGCCGGTCATCGAGGACCTCACCCCGCTGTACGAGACCACCGACTTCCCGGTCGGCGTGGCCATCGACAGCCGGGAGACGATCGGTGCTCCCGCCCAGCTGCTGACCCGGCACTTCAACCAGATCACGCCGGAAAACCACATGAAGCCCGAGGCCTGGTACGACGAGGCGGGCAACTTCCGCCCGCACGAGCAGGCGCTGGCCATGATGGACTTCGCCCGCGACAACGACCTGCGCGTCTACGGGCACGTGCTGGTGTGGCACAGCCAGACCCCGGCCTGGTTCTTCACCGATTCCGCCGGTCAGCCGCTGAGCACCTCGGCGGCCGACCAGCAGGTGCTGCGGGATCGGCTGCGTACGCACATCTTCAACGTCGCCGAGTCGATGAGCGAGCGGTACGGCAAGTTCGGCTCCCCCACCAACCCGTTGTACGCCTTCGACGCGGTCAACGAGGTGGTCAGCGACAGCGGTGAGTACAGCGACGGTCTGCGTCGCAGCGAGTGGTACCGGATCCTCGGTGAGAGCTTCATCGACCTGACCTTCACCTACGCCGACGAGGCGTTCAACGACGTGTACGCCGCCGAAGGCGCGGAGCGTCCGGTCACCCTGTTCATCAACGACTACAACACCGAGCAGAGCGGCAAGCAGGCCCGTTACCTGGCCCTGGTGCAGCGCCTGCTCGCCCGCGGCGTGCCGGTGCACGGGGTGGGCCACCAGTTCCACGTGTCGCTGGCCATGCCGATCAGCGCCCTGGAGACCGCGTTGGAGACGTTCTCGGATCTGCCGGTCACCCAGGCCGTCACCGAACTCGACGTCACCACGGGCACCCCGGCCACCCAGGCGAAGTTCATCGACCAGGGCTACTACTACCGGGACGCCTTCCGGGTCTTCCGGGCGTACGCCGATGATCTGCTGGCCGTCACGGTCTGGGGGCTCACCGACGGGCGTTCCTGGCGCTCCGGCAACGGCGGGCCGCTGCTGTTCGACGACAACCTGCGCGCCAAGCCGGCCTATTACGGGGCGGTCGACGGTGAGCTGCCCGCCCGGCTGCGCACCGCCAACGTCTTCGCCGGTGACGTGCCGCTGGCCGCCGCCGCACCGACGGACCTGACCTGGCGCAAGCTGCCGCTGCACCAGGTCGAGGATGTCGCCGGGTTCCAGCTGCGCTGGGCGCCGGACCACCTGACCGCGTACGTCACGGTCGACGACACCACGGTCTCCGGCACCGACCGGGTCAGCTTCGTGCTGGACGGCGAGACCTACCACGTCGCCCGGGACGGCAGCGGTGACGTACCGGCCGTGGCCGCCGCCCGCGACGGCGGTTACCACCTGGTCGCCCACCTGCCGCTGTCCGCAGCGGCCGAGGGCGACACCCGCACCCTGGACGTGCAGGTGCGCGACGGCGACACCACCTCCGGGTGGAACACTCCGGGCGCGGTGGGCACCCTGACCCTGGTCGAGGAACTGTCCTACGTGGAGGTACGGGAGGCCGGTGAGGCGCCGGTGATCGACGGCTCGGTCGACGCCGCCTGGGCGAACGCGACCACGGTGACCACGGACAAGCAGGTCTCCGGCACCGACGGGGCGAGCGCGCAGGTCCGTACCCTCTGGCGGGGTCAGACGCTCTACGTGCTGGCCGAGGTCACCGACCCGGTGGTGGACGTCTCCGGTTCCGACCCGTGGATCCAGGACTCGGTGGAGATCTACGTCGACGCCGGCAACTTCAAGAACGGCAGCTTCCGGTACGACGACACGCAGATCCGGATCAACGCCGACAACGTGGTGTCGTTCGGCACCGGCGACGAGGGGTTCCAGGCGAACCGGCTGGAGAGCGCGACGGTCCGCACCCCGACGGGTTACACCGTCGAGGCGGCGATCAGCCTGCTCGAATACGGTGGCCTGGGCACCTTCCACGGCCTGGACTTCCAGGTCAACGACGCCTCCGACGGGGCCCGGACGAGCATCCGCAACTGGGCCGAGCAGGAGGGCGCGGGCTACCAGAGCACCGCGCGCTGGGGGGTCGGTCGCCTGGTGGCCGGGTCGAACGTGGAGGTGGCGTTGAAGCAGATCACCCGCTGGTACTCCGACAGCGGTGGCGGCTACTGCGCGACCATCACCGCGACCAACACCAGCGACAAGCCGGTCGACTGGTCCGCCGTGGTGCAACTCGAAGGCGACATCTACGACGCGTGGAACTTCAAGCGCGAACGCCTCGACGACGGTAGCTACCGGATCAGGGGTGTGGACTGGAACCGCACCCTGAAGCCGGGGGCCAGCACCTTCAGCGTCGGTTACTGCGCCAACCTGTAGCGACACGTACGACGGGAGGGCACATCGTTGTCGGATGTGCCCTCCCGTGCTGTCCGGGGGCCGTCATCTGCGGGGAACCGACGAAGCGGCTCAGTTCAGGCCGGCCGACCACCTGCCCTCGTCGGCGAGCAGCTCGGTCAGGTCGGACCAGGTCAACTGCCGGCCGAGGGCCAACCCGGTCTGATACACGTGCGGTTCGAGGGCAGCCGCGGGCGGCGACCAGACAGGCGAGGACCTTACGTTGACGTGACCCACCGAGATGACGGGCTGATCGTTCACGCTCGCGATGAGCGGACCCAGTACCCCGAAGGAAATCAACGGCCCCCACGCGTAGCCATCCGTAAGCTCACCCTGACAGCTGGTTATCTTAAGTAGACGGACAGCGGCCGGGCGACGGGTTACCCGGTGGCAGCTCGAGCACGGAGGCGGACACGACGTTGGGGTGCCGACGGTTGCCGACACCCCAGCGTTGCTGTTCAGATCAGCCGGTCGAGCACGTCGCGGTGGGCGTCGTGTTGTTGCCGTTCTTGTAGAGCGTGATGCCGAAGTTGTTGCCGTTGCCGTTCGGGCGGGCCGTGAGCGTGCCGCTGTTGCCACTGATCGAGGCGTTCCAGCTGCTCTGCAGGCTCTGGCCACCGTTGGTGCGGATGGTGACCACCCAGTTGTTGGTGCCGCTGACCGAGAAGGTCGTGTTGAAGCGGTCGCCCCACTCCTCGGCCCGGTTCACGCTCACCGTGCAGCCGTTGTTGCCGGGCGGCGGGGTGGTGGGCGGCGGGTTGTTGTTGCCGCCGCCCTCCTGCACCGTGATGTTGGAGCTGCCGCTGCTCTGGAAGCCCTCGGTCGCCATGATCTGGTAGTAGTGGTTGCCGAGGTTCATGCCGCGACTGGCCCACGCGTCGAAGTGGTTGGCCGTGGTGATGGTGCCACCCACCCGCTTCGAGGTACGGACGCTCCAGTACTGCGAGAACGTCCTGGTGCCGTCGATGGAGGGCTGGTTGACGCGCTCCGTGCGGTAGATGTCGTACGTGCCACCGTCGGTGTTGACCTGGCCCATCGAGTTCGAGCCCGGGGGCCGCCAGCTGCCCCAGCTGTCCACGATGTAGTACTCGACGAGCGGGTTGCGGGTCCAGCCGTAAAGCGTCAGGTACGAGTTGCCGTTCGGGTTGAACGAGCCCGAGTAGGTCACGCTGCGACGCGTACCCGGGTTCCAGCCCTTACCGGCGACGAAGTTGTTGATGTTGCTCCACTGGGTGCTGTACTGGCCGCCGTTCCCCATGGTCATGGAGACGTTGCCGCTGTCCTTCCAGAACGAGAAGAAGAAGCCGTTGTGGTTCCCCTCCTGGTTGCTGGTCACGGTCTGCGCGTGGGCGGGGCCGGCCACGATCGCGGTGGTGCCGGTCGTGATCAGCGCCACCGCACAGGCAGCACCGATGAGAGACCTGAGGCGTACGCGCCCGCGACGTCTCAGTGGGACGAGACCATCCTGCATACTTCCTCCTCATGACGGCTGGCTGAGGGCCAGCAACGCTACGAGCCGGCGGGATCCCGGTGGTCTGACGAGCACCGTCGGGCTATCGGCGTCGTACCGTGGTGGTGGGGTGCCGATCGCTTTCTGCGCCGACCCGGCAGAGGAATCGCCATGATCAGCGATCGAGCCGTGTCGATGGGCACAGTATTGGCACGCAATTGTCGACCGGTCAACAACTTCCGGAAACACTTCCGAAACCGTTGATCCGGCAACGCCCCGCCAGGTACGCCCGTTGTCACTGCTCAGCAGCCACATGCCGCCCATGCCGCGCGCAGCAGGAATTCGCCTGATCGCCACCCGATGAGCAGGTGCGAGGCCGCCGGGGCCGGAAGTTCCAGCCTGCTTTCGCTGCGCGGCCGTGGCGCACCTGAGCGCCGCCGCGAGGTCGGTCGGGGTTCACGAACGCCGGGGCCGCATCGATCGACGGGCATCCGAGGACGCGCGGGCGGCACGCCGATCACGGAGTGCCACCTAGATCGCAATTGTCCGATAAGCGCTCGGCGGAAGCCGCCTCGAAACTACCGTGACCTGGGACGTTGTCCGAAAGGTGCCGCTGACCGCGGCACCGAACAGGCGGGCCTGCACCGCCCGACAGACAGGGGAGTGTATTTGTGAGCTCGAACCCGCAGCAGTCCACGAGCAGTCTGCCCACCGTCCTTCTGGTGCACGGCGCGTTCGCCGAGTCCGCCAGTTGGAACAACGTGGTCACGGACCTCCGGCGTCGGGGCTACCCGGTGATCGCCATCGCCAATCCGCTGCGCGGTCTCAAACCGGACGCCGCCTACGTCCGCGCTGTCGTGGACAGCGTCGGCGGGCCGGCCGTGATCGTGGGGCACTCCTACGGCGGGGCGGTGATGGCCGAGGCGGTGGAGGGTGCTGCCAACGTCAAGGCCCTGGTGTATGTCGCCAGCTTCACGCTCGACGTCGGCGAGAGCTGCGGTGATCTGGCCGCCAAGTTCCCGGGCAGCGAGCTCTCCTCCGCGCTCCAGCCCGTGCCGTTCCCCCTGCCCGACGGCAGCATGGGCACGGATCTCTACATCCAGCAGGACAAGTTCCACGCGGTGTTCGCCGCCGACGTCGCTGCCGACGTCGCCGAACAGATGGCCGCCACCCAACGGCCGGTCGCGGACAACGCCCTGACCGACACCGCCACCGCGGCACCCTGGAAGACCATTCCGTCATGGGCGGTGATCTCCACCCAGGATCTGGCCATCCCCCCGGAGTCGATGCGCTTCATGGCCCAGCGGGCCGGCTCCACCGCCATCGAGGTCGAGGCGTCCCACGCCGTGGCGGTCTCCCAGCCCGGTCCCGTCGCGGAACTCATCGACACCGCGGCTCGCGCCACCGCGGGCTGACCACCGAGCGGACCCGGCGCACCCGGCACGCAGCGTGAACCGGGTGCGCCGGGCCGGCCGAAAAGCCGTCGGCATCCGCAACGGGCACCCGGGCGTCGGCGACCGATTCACCCTTGTGGATCGACCTCACCGGATCGACCACTTCTGGTGGCTGGCGGTGTTGTTGCAGGTCCACTGCTGGACCGGGGTGCCGTTCGCGGTCCCCCAGTCGGTCACGTCGAGGCATTTCCCACTGAGCGCGTTGACCAACTGCCGATCGCCGTTGAGGGTGAACCGCTGGGCGCCGCCGCCGTTGCAGGCGGTGAGCTGGATGACCGCGCCGTCGGCAGCGGACGCGTTGGCCACGTCCAGGCATCGCGAACCCATCCGCATACTGCCGTCCGTACGGACCGACCACCGCTGGCTGCGGTCCCGGGAGTCGGCACAATCCATGATTCGCACGTGCAAGGTGGCGGCCGAGTCCGGATCTCCGACGTCCAGGCACCGGCCGCTCGCCACGCTGACGATCCGCTCGCCGGAGGGGCGGGGGCGGGTACTGCTCGGCGTCACCGTGGGCGCGGTCGACGGCGGGCTGGTCGAGGCCGTTGGTGGCGGCGGCGAGGGGGACGTCGACGGGGCCGCCGGTGACGAGGTGACCGGCCGCGGGTCACCGGTCGGTCGGAAACCGTCGACGATCCGGGCGAATGCCGCCTCGCTGCCGGCCCACAGTTCCTCGGGCGTCGACCAGATGAACGTGTACGCCCTGCCCGCGCCGGTGACGAACAGCCGCTGCCGTACCTGTGTCGCACGGCCGTCGGTGGTGTGCCGCCATTCCCAGTCCGCCGCGCCGTGCTGGTAGTGCACCGCGCCGATGCTGAGCAGGCGGTAGCCGGGGTACCGGCCCTCGGCCGCGCGCTCCTGCGCGGTCAACGCGGCGACCAGGTCGGTCGGGGGCGGATCCGACCGACGGACGACGAGCGACCGGCCCTCGTCCGGCTCGCGGAACTCGACCTGGCCGTCGTTGCGCACGACGCGCCATCCTCTGGGCGCCGCCATCCGGAATCCGCTGTCGTCGCGATACGTGGACCAGGCCAGTGGGGTGGCTGCCGGGCCACTCGGTACGGAGACGCCGGTTGCGGCAAGCGTCGGCACCGGCCCGCCCGCCGCCTCCGGCGGGTCGTCGCCGCGCTCACCCGCCCGGTTGCCGAGCAGTGGCACGCCGCCCCCCACACCGAGCGCCACCAGCAGGAGGGCGAGCCCACCGACCAGCCACCGTCCGCGTGTCATGCGAATCGACCTGGTGGGTGCGGCCGACGGGTCCGGTGCGGCCGACGGGTCCTTCTCGGGCCTGGGATCCGGGCCGGCCTGCACACCGGCGCGGGGCGCCTGGCCCGTGGGAAGGTCGTCCCTGGTTTCCTGCGAACCTGCCGAACCGGCCGGTGCGACGGTCACGAACGTGGGGACGATGCGGTCGGCCGAGGAATCCCCGACGGACGGTTCAGGCAGAGCGGACGGGTCGGGCAGAGCGGACGAGCCGGACGGGTGGGACAGGTCGGTGTGGGCGACCTGGGCCAGCAGTCGCTCTGCCGTGTCGATGTCCATCCGCTCCACCGGGTCCTTGCGGAGCAGTCCTTCGAGGATCGGCGCCAACGCGCCGGCTCGCCGGGCCACCGGCGGTGGTTCGGTGGCCAGCGCGGTGAGGCTCTCCAGGCTGGACGACCGGGCGTACGGCGCTTCCCCTTCGACCGCGGCGAACAGGGTCGCGCCGAGCGACCACAGGTCACCTTCCGGCCCGGCGGCGCCCCTCCTGACCCGTTCCGGTGAGAGATACGCGGGCGAACCGAGGACGATGCCGGTGCGGGTCAGACTGGTGTCCTCCACCGCGGTGGCCAGGCCGAAGTCGGTGAGTACGACCCGACCGTCGACGCCGATCAGGATGTTCGCCGGTTTGACGTCGCGGTGCACGACTCCCACCCGGTGCGCGGCGCGGAGTGCGCCCAGCACCGCCAGCCCGATCTGAGCGGCTCGGGTCGGTGACACCGGACCGTTGACGGCGAGGTGGTCGGAGAACGCCCGCGACGGGACGTACTCCATGACGATCCAGGGGTCTCCGCCGTCTCCGATCAGCACGTCGAACACGCGGACGGCGTTGACGTGGTCGAGCCGGGCGATCGCCCGCGCCTCGCGTAGCGACCGGGTCCGCAATTCCTGCCGCGCCTGGTCCGTGAGACCAGGTGGCGAAACGATTTCCTTGATGGCGACGTCGCGTTCGAGCATCACATCCCGGGCTTTCCACACTCGGCCCATCCCGCCCTGACCGAGCAACTCCGAGAAAACGTACCGATCGGTAATTAACGGCGGCGACATCTCAGGCACCGCGGCAGGCTACCCGCATTGTGGACATCGGCAATATGGCAAGCACCTCACTCCTGTTGTTGAACTTTTGTCATCGGTCCGCCCTCGCCGCGGCCATCCGTCGGTGACCATCCGTCGGCGACCAGCTGGCCCGGCCGGCCCGCGCCGCCGGGGGCCGCTTGGCGGCTCCGCGTCGCGAGCACACCTTGACAACATCCGATGCTCCGATGTGCAATATTCTGCATTCTCGCCGGCATCCCCACCGTGCGGCCCTGAAGGAGTCCCTCATGACCCTCGACGCGTTCCCACGCTTTCCGCTGCTGTTCGGCCCCAGCCCGGTGCACCCGCTGGACCGGCTCAGCGATCACCTCGGGGGCGCCCGGGTCTGGGCCAAGCGGGAGGACTGCAACAGCGGGTTGGCCTTCGGTGGCAACAAGACCCGCAAGCTGGAGTACCTGTTGGCCGACGCGCTCGCCAAGGGTGCCGACACCCTGGTCAGCATCGGCGGAGTGCAGTCCAACCACACTCGGCAGGTGGCCGCTGCCGCCGCCCGGGCCGGCCTGCGGGCCGTACTGGTGCAGGAGAGTTGGGTGGACTGGCCGGACCCGGTCAACGGCAAGGTCGGCAACATCCTGTTGTCGCGCATCATGGGCGCCGACGTGCGGCTGGCCAAGGACGGCTTCGGCATCGGCTTCAAGGAGAGCTGGCAGCAGGCGATGGGCGAGGTGCGGGCCGCCGGTGGCGTGCCCTACGCGATCCCTGCCGGCGCGTCCGACCACCCGCTGGGCGGCCTGGGCTTCGCCAACTGGGCTTACGAGGTCGAGCAACAGGAACGCGAACTCGGCGTCTTCTTCGACACCATCGTGGTGTGCAGTGTCACCGGCAGCACGCAGGCAGGCATGATCGCCGGGTTCGCCGGTCAGGATCGACCGCGACGGGTGATCGGCATCGACGCCTCCGCGAAGATCGACGACACCCGTCGTCAGGTCGAGAAGATCGCCCGCAACACCGCCGCGCTCATCGATCTGGGGCGTGACCTCCGCGACGACGAGATCGTCGTGATGGAGGGCTGGGCCGGGGACCGCTACGGCATTCCGGTGCAGTCCACTGTCGATGCCATCCGGCTGACCGCGAGCCTGGAGGGCGTGATCCTCGACCCGGTGTACGAGGGCAAGTCGATGGCCGGCCTCATCGACCTCGTTCGCGACAACGACATTCCGGCGGACTCGAACGTTCTGTATGCCCATCTGGGGGGTCAACTGGCATTGAACGCCTACAGCAGTGTCTTCGACTCCGACGATTCCGTGGGGCACCGACCGGCCTCGGCACGCTGATTGTCGAATCGGTGAACCACGAAATGCGCACACTGCGCTCTGCCCGATCCGATTACCACCCACCGGTGCATGACAATTGCCCGGGTCGGGGCAGCGCCGGTGTCACCGGGGTGTCCTGCGCGACAAGTCAGGGCGTGGCACGGTGGGCCTAGTTGACAGTGGGAGGAGCCGGTGCACAACATATTGCATGCCTGTTCCACAGGGTCGCGGACTCGCTCCCCGATCGCTCCTTCGGGATGACGCCTACCGGGCGATCCGCGACGCCATCGTCGGCGGCACGCTGGCCCCCGGCGAACGCCTGAACGACAGCGACCTGGTCGAGTGGCTCGGCGTCAGCCGCACCCCGGTCCGGGAGGCGCTGGCCCGTCTGGAGCAGGCAGGTCTGGTCCAGACCAAGCCCGGCCGATACACGATGGTCAGCCCGCTGGACGTCCGTGCTGCCCGCAACGCCCAGTCGGTCACGGCGGCCATGCACGAACTGGCCGTTCGGGAGGCCCTGCCCAACCTCTCCACCGCCGAGATCGACGCCATGCGCGAGGCCAACGCACGGTTCGCCGACGCGTTGCGGCGCAACGACGTGGAGGCGGCGACCGCCGCCGACGACGATTTCCACGGTGTCCTGGTGACGGCCAGCGCCAACCAGGCCCTGCGCGACGTGCTCGAACAGTTCACCCCGATGCTGCGTCGCCTGGAGCGACTGCGCTTCTCCTCGCTCAGCGGCCGAGACTCGGTCGCACAACACGATCGGATCATCGCGTTGTGCGCAGCCGGTGATGTCGCGGGGGCGGCGGCCGCCACCCGCGCCAACTGGGAGACGCTCGCCCCCCTGCTCAACACCGACAGCCCTGGGTCACCCGGCTGAGGCCGACAGCCTGCGGGCACACCAGCCCTCAACTGCCCCGGCCGCTTCGCGCGTTCCGCTCTCGAGACGCCCCTTCAGCTCGCGACGCTCAGCGCGCCGAGGGCGCGACCGGCCTCCCGCGCCGACTCCAGGGCCCCGGCATGCATCTCCGCGGCCGCGTCGGCGAAGGCGTCGAGTGCGGGGGCGACTCCGACCAGGGTGAACTCCCGTTCGATCACGGTGAGATCGGCACCCCAGCAGTCGGCAAGGATCCGGCGCAGGTACGCCGTCGAGTGGTCCCAGCCCTCCCGGGGAGTACCGGCACCGTACGCGCCGCCACGCACCGTGGCGAGCACGACGGGCTTGCCCGCCAGGAACGGCTGCCCGTAGGCGCGAGGGTCCGTCACCACCAGGTCGATGTACGTCTTGAAGTGCTGGGAGACCCCGTAGTTGTAGAGCGGCACGGCGAACAGCAACGCCTCGGCGGCCAGCAGCTCGTCCACCAACGTCGCGGCGAGAGCGACCGCCTCCTGCTGCTCCGGGGTGTGCTCCTCGGCCGGCGTCATCGAGGCGGACACAGCCGCCGCCCAGGCGGTCGACGGCAGGGTGTCCACGCCGATGTGACGGCGCTCGACGGTGTCACCGGGACGGCCGGCCAGCCACTCCTGCTCGACGATGTCCGCGATCTCCCGACTCGCGGACCCGTGGGTACGGATGCTGGCGTCCAGTCTGAACAGGGTCACGACTTCTCTCCTCGGCATGTAGGTTCAAGGTTGAATCAGAGGCTAGAGCAGATGCTTCAAGGTTGAAGTAGTTTGAGACATGCCTCACTCATGAGCGAACCGGGGGAATACTCTTGCGACATGCCTGACGAACCTCGGTGGTTGACCGACCACGAGCGCGACGCCTGGCTTGCGCTGGCCAAGCTGATGTTCAACCTGCCGAGTGCCCTCGACGCCCAACTGCTACGCGACAGCAACCTCACGCTGTTCGACTACTTCGTGCTCAGCGGCCTGTCCATGACACCCGGCCGGACCATGCGCCTCAGCGACCTGGCCAATTTCGTCAGCTGCTCGCTGTCACGCCTGTCGAACGTCGTCAAACGCATGGAGCAACGAGGGCTGCTGCGTCGCGCGCCCGACCCGGAGAGCCCCCGCTACACGGTGGCCACGCTCACCGACGCCGGGTGGGATCTCGTGGTCGCGGCGGCCCCGGGGCACGTCGCGGCCGTGCGCCACTACGTCATCGACGGTCTCACCCCGAGCCAGATCGACGTTCTGCGCGAGGTCGCCTGCCACGTGACCCGGCAGATCGACTCGGCGCCGGAGTCCGCTCGCCGACCCCAGTGACCCCCGGCCCCCCAGGTGTCAGCCCGCGTACTGCGTCGAATGCCTGCACGGACAGGCGATCGCCGTGGCCCCCGCGTCCGGTGGCGGACGCGGTGACCACGGCGATCAGGTGTCAGCCGGCGGTCAGCCTCGCCTGCTGAACAGGCTCATCGGCAGCTGTTGACGAAGGCCAGCAGATCGTCGTTGAGCTGCTGCTTGTGGGTGTCGGTGATGCCGTGCGGGCCACCCGGGTAGATCGTGAGGGTGACGTCCTTGACGATCTTCGCTGCCTGCCGGGCCGAGACGTCGATCGGCACGATCTGGTCGTCGTCACCGTGCACGATCAGCGTGGGAACGTCGATCCGCTGCAGGTCCTCGGTCAGGTCGGTCTCCGAGAAGGCCTTGATCGAGTCGTACGCGGCCTTGTGACCGGACTGCATGCCCTGCAGCCAGAAGGTGTACATCATCCCCCGTGACACCTTCGCCCCGGGGCGGTTCGCGCCGAAGAAGGGGCCTTCGGCGAGGTCCCGGTACTGCTGCGAACGGTCGGCGAGGGACGCGGCGCGCATCCCGTCGAACACCTCGATCGGTACGCCGTCGGGGTTGTTCGGCGTCTTGACCATCTGGGGCGTGACAGCGCTGATCAGAGCCACCTGGGCGACCCGGTCGGTGCCGTGCCGGCCGACGTAGCGGGCCACCTCGCCACCGCCGGTGGAGAAGCCGATCAGCGTCGCCCTCCGCAGGTCCAGGGCCGTCAGCACGGCGGCCAGGTCGTCCGCGTAGTGGTCCATGTCGTTGCCGTCCCACATCTGCGGGGACCGGCCGTGACCGCGACGGTCGTGGGCGACCACCCGGTACCCGTTGACGGCCAGGTGCAACATCTGCGACTCCCAGCTGTTCGAGTTCAGCGGCCAGCCGTGACTGAACACCACCGGGCGGCCGGATCGCGGGCCCCAGTCCTGGTAGAAGATCCGCGCTCCGTCCGGGGTGGTGACGAAGCCCTCGGTGGTGTTCTGCTTGATGCTCATCAAGGTTGCTGTCCTCTCGTTGTCAGTCGGTAGGTGGACGGGTCAGCTGACGGCGCGGGCGGCCTGCGTGATCAGCTTCGCGACCCGGTCGGGCTGCGAGACGGTCACCGCGTGGGACGCCTTCACCTCGACGGTGTGAGACCCGGCGCGCCTGGCCATGAAGCGCTGCGTGGCCAGCGGGATGGCCCGGTCCTCGGTGGCGATCAGGGCCCAGGACGGGATGGTCCGCCAGGCCGCCACGGTCGCCTCCGTCTCCAGCGCGGTGGTCGCCGCGGGCCGCTGGGTGGCGGCCATCAGCCGGGCGACCTTGGCCGGCACGTCGGCCGCGAAGTGCTTGTGGAAGGCGGCGGGATCGACGTACAGGTCGGTGCCGGTGCCGCCGCCGGGCAGCGGGTACGGCACGGCCTTCAGGTTCTGGCCCAGGGTGTTGCCGGGGAACATGCTGAGCAGTTCCGCGGTGCTCTCGCCCCGGTCGGGTGCCAGGGCGGCGAGGTAGACCAGGGCCTTGACGTTCGGGTGGCCGGCGGCGGCGGAGCTGAGGACGGTGCCGCCGTAGGAGTGCCCGGCGAGCACGATCGGGCCGCCCACGCTGTCGAGCACGCTGCGGACGTAGGCGGCGTCGGAGGCCAGGTCGCGTAGCGGGTTGGACGCGGCGAGCACCGGATAGCCGTCGCGTTGCAGCCGGGCGATGACGTCGTTCCAACTGGACGAGTCGGCGAAAGCACCGTGCACCAGCACCACCGTCGGCTTCTTCACCACCTTCGGCCCCCCGTGGGCGAGCTGGATGTTCAGGCTGGCGGTCGAGGTGGGGACTGCGGTGGAGCTGGAAACGGTAAACGCGACCACGCCGGCGATGGCGCCCAGTGTGGTGGCCGCCGCCAGGACCAG
Organism: Micromonospora gifhornensis; assembly: GCF_016863515.1. Lineage (GTDB taxonomy): Bacteria > Actinomycetota > Actinomycetes > Mycobacteriales > Micromonosporaceae > Micromonospora > Micromonospora gifhornensis. The sequence continues at coordinate 45,847 of NZ_BOPA01000018.1, read as the reverse complement.
GCGGCTCAACGTGCTGCGATGCATCGGATGCTCCTTCGAGACGGTGTCATGGGGCGCCGCAGGGGCGTCCCGGTTGGCTCCCAGCCTCGGGGTCGGACGGCGCGTCGAGAATCAGTCATCTGCCTTCCGATCCGGCTCGATGCCCGTCCCTCGGCAGTGCGGTGTCGGCGGCCACACCGGCGGGATTGAGTCAAACGACCTAGTCCGCCGAACGCCCCGACACCGCCCTGCGGTGCCGGGGCGGCCCGTCCGGGACGTCCGCAACGGGCGGTATCGCCCCTGATCCGGGCGGATGTGCAGGCACATGACTGATTCGCGCCGCGGGTGGGGTCTCGACAGTGAAGTAATCAGGCGCTCGCCCGTCAGGGCCAACCTCGGAGGAGCAGAGCATGCAACCCGCCGTCGTCATGCGTCACAAATTCTGGCGTGACGACCATCTGTCTGAAATATTATCGGTGTCACCGAGCATTTCACTGAGCGAAGACAGCGGCACCAGCCCGCCGAGGGCCGGCTGCGACAGAGGTCAGAACCGCGCGGAGGCGACTCCTCGCGGGCACGAGTCCGGGATGAGGAACATCTGATGGTCATGGAGATCGGCATCGCTCTCGACGTGTCACGGTTGGCTCACGCGCCGCAGGAGACCGTCGCGCTGGCCCGCCTGGCCGAAGAACGCGGCCTGGACCTGGTGGTCGTCACCGACGGAACTGCGCAGCGGACCACCGGCCTCGACCCCTGGACGGCGGCGGTCTGGCTCGCCGGATCTACCAGCCGGATCACCATCGGCGCCCCCGCCGGCGGCACGTCACCACCCGATCCGACCGACCCCGAGGCGCCGTACCCGAAGGTCCAGGCCAAGGCAGAGGACAGCCTCGACATCCTGGCGCCGGGTCGGATCATCTCCAACCCGGCCGGCTGGGTCGTCGCGCCACCGGATGCGAAGCCGGAGGATCTGGCCGGCGCCGCCGAGAGCGATCTGCCCGTCGTGGTCCCGGTGCACTCACGCGAAGACGTCGAGCGTCTCGCCGCGCTGGTCGCCGGGCGCGACGACCGAGCCGGGGTACGCCGACGCCCAGCGGCGGTACGCGCGCACCGCAAGCCGGGCATCGACTACGACGGCGTACCGGCGTCACTCGCCGAGACGGTGGTCGAGCCCGGCGACCCGCCCTACCGCGCCCTGTCCTCGACCTACCTGCGTGGTGGTGGTCCCGGACTCGTGCTGCGACCCCGGACACCGGCGGAGGTGTCGGACGCGATCGGGTTCGCCCGGCGACACCGGCACCTGCCGCTGGGCATCCGCAGCGCCGGCCACGGCATCAGTGGCCGCTCGACGAACCGTGGCGGCCTGGTGATCGACCTGGGCGCGATGAACACCATCGAGGTGGTGGACCCCGCCCGCCGGCTCGTCCGCACCGGTCCCGCCGCGACCTGGAAGCAGGTCGCCGCTGCCCTGGCCCCGCACGGGTGGGCGCTGGGCTCGGGAGACTACGGCGGTGTCGGCGTGGGTGGGCTCGCCACGGCGGGCGGGATCGGCCTGCTCTCCCGCAACCACGGCCTGACGATCGATCATCTCCGGTCGGTGGACCTCGTGCTCGCCGACGGCCGGCAGGTGCAGGCGAGCAGGGAGCAGCACCCGGAGCTGTTCTGGGCCGTACGTGGCGCGGGCGCCAACTTCGGCATCGCCACCTCGTTCGAGTTCGAGGTCGACGAGGTGGGCGAGGTCGGCTGGGCGCAACTCGCCCTGGTCTCCACCGACATCGAGCAGTCGCTACGGCGCTACGGCGAACTGGCAAGCGCAGCGCCCAGGGACACGACTGTCTTCCTCGTCACCGGGCAACCCCGCGACGGCCTCTCGACCGTCCAGCTCTTCGCGGTGGTCGACAACCCGGATCCCGACATCGTCGTGGCGCGCCTGACACCGTTCCTGGAGCTCGGCATGCTCGCCCGCCAGCAGGTGGTGATGACGCCGTACGCGGGCGTGATGGGAAGCGCCGCCGACGTCGGACCGGACGGCCAGCACGGTTTCGGTGAGCCGAACTCCCGGTCGGCGTTCGTGCCCACCCTGACCCCCGAGTTCGCCCGCGACGCCGCCGCGATGCTGCGCAGCGGAGCCGTGTACTTCTTCGAGCTGCGGGCGATGGGCGGCGCGATCGCCGACGTGGCACCCGACGACACCGCCTTCACCCACCGCACCCCGGCCTTCCAACTGGCCGCGATGGGTCAGAACGACAAGCGCCTCACCGCGGTGTGGGAGCCACTGCGCCGGCACTTCGACGGGCTCTACCTCAGCTTCGAGACCGACCGCAGCCCCCAACGGCTGCTCGACGCCTTCCCGGCACCGGTGCTGGAGCGCCTGCGCGCGTTGAAACGCCGGTACGACCCGGACAACCTCTTCCGAGACAACTTCAACATCGACCCGACGGGCGACCCCGCAGCGGTGCAGGAGGCACGCGCATGACCGACTACGGACACGACCTGCTCTTCGGCGTCTTCGCCACGCCCGTCGCGCAGCAGGCCCGACAGGTTGTCGACCTGGCCGTCACCGCCGACCGGGCCGGTCTCGACCTGGTCAGCTTTCAGGACCACCCGTACCAGCCCTCGTTCCTGGACACCTCGACCCTGCTCGCCTTCACCGCGGCCCGCACCGAGCGCATCCACGTCAACGCCAACGTCGCCAGCCTGCCGCTGCGACCGCCGGCGGTGCTGGCCCGGGCCGCCGCCTCGCTCGACATCCTCAGTGGCGGCCGCTTCGCACTCGGCATCGGCGCCGGTGCGTTCTGGGACGGCATCGCCGCCATGGGGGGACGGCGGCTGAGCGCCGCCCAGGGCGTCACCGCGCTGGGCGAAGGCATCGAGATCATCCGCGAGATCTGGGACACCGATGCCACCGGGGCGGTGAACTACGACGGGCGGTACTACTCGGTGAAGGGGGCCCGACGTGGTCCGCGGCCCGCCCACGACATCCCGATCTGGGTCGGCGCGTACAAGCCGAAGATGCTCGCCCTCACCGGTGGGGTCGGCGACGGCTGGCTGCCCACCATCGAGTACCTGCCCCGAGGGGCCGATTCCCTACCCGAACTCAATGCCCGGATCGACGCCGCAGCGCACGACGCCGGTCGCGACCCGGCGGCCGTACGACGGCTGATGAACTTCATGAACGTGCAGTTCTCGTCGGCGCCGCGCGGGCTGCTCAACGGCCCGTCCGAGGCCTGGGTCGACCAGATCGCCGAGCTGGCCCTGGGGCACGGCGTCAGCGCCTTCATCATCGGCGGCGACGACCCGAGCATGACGCAGCGCTTCGGCGCCGAGATCGCACCTGCGGTACGGGCGATCGTCGAACGGGAACGCCGACCCGCTGCGCCGGACCGGACGCAGGGCGAGGCGTGACCGCGTGGTGGGGTGGCCCGACCCACCCCACCACGCGGGGATCAGCTACGCAGGGACCACTGCTGGTTGGTGCCGCCGTGGCAGGCCCAGAGGTGGACCTTCGTGCCGTTGGTGGTGCCGTATCCGCTGGCGTCGAGACAGAGCCCGGACCCGACGCCGGTGATGGTGCCGTTGCTGTTGACGTTCCACTGCTGGTTGCTCTGGCCGTTGCAGTCCCAGATGATCGCCAGGGTGCCGTTGGCGGTGCCCTGACCGGAGGCGTCGAGGCACTTGTTGCCGTACACCATCAGTTGCTTGCCGGCGGTGTAGGTCCACCGCTGGTTGGTGCCGCCGTGGCAGTCCCAGAGCTGCGCCTGGGTGCCGTTGGTGGTGCTCGACCCGCCGATCTCCAGGCAGCGGCCGGACTGCCCACCGACGATCTGCACGCTCTGCGGGGTGCCACCGCCGCCCTGCGGCCCGGCGGCGGCCATCACGGCCTGGGCGCCCGAGGGCCAGTTGCCGCCCGTCACCGTCACGTTGCCGGAGACGACGTTGCCCCGGTCGCCGTTCGTCACGTTGGTGCTGCCGTTTGTCGACCAGTTGTTGGTGACGGTGAAGTTGCCCATGTTCTCGGCGTACCAGTAGTTGGCCGTGGCCCAGGTGCCGGTCGAGGAGAAGACGTTGTTGCGGGCGGTGAAGAAGCGTGAGCCCTCGTCGAAGTAGAGCCCGAAGTGACCGTTGGTCCGCAGGCAGTAGTTGTCGCTGATCAGCGCGCCCGGGTTCGCCGACAGGGTGTAGATGCAGCCGCCGTCGTTCATCTGCTGCATGACGTCGTGCACGTAGTTGCCGATCAGCCGGTTGTTGGCCGCCGTGGTGGCGGTGGTGTAGCGCGGCTGGTAGTTGTACAGGCCCCGGTCGGCGTAGTGGTTGCTGCCGCCGGCGTCGTTGGAACCCCAGCCGTAGCCGATGGACATGCCGGTGTACGGCATGTTGTAGACCTCGTTGTACGAGACGGTGGCGTTGTTGACGTACGTGGTCAGCACCGACACGATGCCCCGGTACTCGATGCCCAGGTCGTGCAGCCGGTTGTTGCTGATGGTGATGTCCCGGTTGACCATCCGCTGGTCGCTCGGGTGATGGGCGTCGGCCCGTACGCCGCCGACGACGATGCCCCCGGCCGCGTTGCGGGCGATCTCGGACCGGGTGACGGTGATGTTGCTGGTCCCGAGGCCGACGCCGCTGGCGTGGGCGTTGGCGTCGTTGCCGATGCCGATGGCCGTCTGCCCCAGGTTGACGAACGCGGAGTCGCTGAGGGTGATGTTGTCGGCGGCGGAGATCTGCACGGCGGCCGGCATCTGCTGCCAGTTCGGCCGGGTCGCCTCGAACTGCGGGCAGCCGTTGTGGCACGAGCTGAAGGCGGGCCAGTTCCAGTTGCCGTAGATGTACGCGCCGGTCTGCTGGTCCACGTAGCCCTGGTTGCTGCTGGCACCCAGCCAGCTCGTGCCGGTGAAGGTGATCCCGGAGAACGTCACGTGGTGCACGGGCGCGGCGTACGTGCCGCCGATCTGGAGCAGGGACTGCAGGGTCGGCAACTCCACCCGGGCGGTGTTCATGTTCTGCCCGGCGAGCGGGATGTAGGACAGCGCGCCGCTGCCCGGGTCCAGGTACCACTCCCCCGGCGAGTCAAGGAACTCGTAGGCGTTGCTCAGGTAGAGCGGGCCGGGCCGGTGCGGGCTGGTGAAGGTGTCGTACCCGAAGTTGTTGTTGCTCCAGCCCGGCTGCTGCATCCGAATCTGGTTGCCGCTGATGCTCTGCACCGACACGTACCGGTCGGTGAAGGAGTTGACGCTCTCCATCTGGATGCGGCTCTGGTTGGCCAGGTTGTTCAGGTAGCTCAGCGCGCCGCTGGTGAACCGCATGCCGGTGCTGTCGGCGGTGAAGTCGGCCCGGTTGACCTGGGTACGGGCCCGGGTGGCGACGGCACCGTCGACGTAGAGCTGCCGGCTGTCCAGCCCGGCGCCGACGTTGGCCCGCCAGATGTTGCGGCCGGCGTCGACGAGCGACCAGCCGGTGACCGCCCGCGCGCCGCTGATGACGGGTCGGGCCGACGGTGCCGCCTGCCACAGCACCCGGTAGCCGTTGGTGCCGGAGTCGGCGGCGGTGAACCGCAGTGGCGAGGACAGCCGGTACACCCCGTCGGCGAGTTGCACGACGATGTCGCCGGACATCGAGCTGTTCTGCGCCCGTACCGCGGTCTGCGCGGCGGTCAACGAGCACGGTTGGGCGGCGCTGCAACTGCTGCCGCTGCCGGACGGGGACGCGTACAGGGTGGTGGTGGCCGCGAGGGCGGGTGCGGCGGAGGCGGCCACGACGGTGGCGGTGACCGCGCCGGTGAGCGTCACCGCCGCGATCGCGGCCAGCACCCTTCTGGGTGCGGCCGACAAGGGAGGTACGGACACAGAGGTCTCCTTACCGGGGACGGGTGTGGTGGTGGGGGTGCGTGCTCAGGGCTGCACGGGATGTCGCCGGCAGGTCAGCCGAGAATTCCGCGCAGGTGGGCCAGGCCGTCGAGGGCGAGCCGGTCCGGTGAGGGAGCCAGCGGTCGCCAGATCGAGGCGGCGGTGGCGATCGTGTCGTTGTCCGGGGTGAACGACTCGATGCAGACCGCGCCCCGGTATCCGGTCGTGGCCAGCACGGCGAGGAACCGGGGCCAGTCCAGGTGGTCGGCACCGGGAGCCCCCCGGTTGGTGCCGCTGACCTGGACGTGCTTGATGTGCGGGCCGGCGGCGGCGAGCGCGGCGTACGGGTCGGCCTCCTCGATGTTCATGTGGTACGTGTCGATCATGAGGCCGACGTTCGGCGGCAGACCGTCGATCAGGTCCAACGTCTGCTCGATGGTGTTGACCACACTCGTCTCGTAGCGGTTGAGCGCCTCGACGCCGATGGCCACGCCCCGCTCGCCGGCGTAGTCGGCGACCGGCGTCAGCGCCCGACGGAAGTCGGCGTAGCAGGTGGCGCGCTCGGCCACGCTCATCCGCCAGGTCCGGCCCACGGAGGCGTAGACCGGACCGCCGACCGTCGGCGCGCCGACGGCCACCGCAGCGTCCACACAGCCCCGCAGGTACGCCCGGGTCGCCTCGACCACCTCCGGGGTGGCGTCGACCAGGTCCCGACCGGGCGGGGTGACCGCGCAGACGCCGGCGGCGGTCAGGCCGTGGGCCGTGAGCAGGTCCCGGGTCCGGGCCGGATCCCAGTCCCCGGGCTGCTCGATCGGCAACTCCACCGCGTCGAAGCCGAAGCGGGCGATCCGGGGCACCAGGTCGGCGAGGGCCGCGTCGTCGACCGGTGAGGCCCACACCCATGGGTTGACGCCGATCTCGTACATCGGGCCTACTTCCAGCGCTGGGGGTATCCGGGCAGGTCGGTGCAGCCGCACATCGCGTAGTGCAGCGGCGGCATGTCCGCGTCGAGGTAGCTGTCGAGGTTCTCCTGCGTGATCGTCGGCTGGGGCAGCTTCCACGGGCTGGACACCTGCTGGCCGTCGAGGATGCGCAGGGCCGCGATGATCGGGGTGCGCCACTGGTAGGTCGGGTAGGTCGGCGCGATCGCGGTGAGACCGGCCTCCTTCCACACCTTCAGGAAGTCGAGCTGGTCCTCGCCGTTGATCGGGGGCACCGGCTTGCCGGCGTCCTGGAACGCCTCGACCGCCGCGACCGCGACCGCCCCGGCGTCCATCCAGACGCCGTCGATGGTGCCGTACCGCTGGAGGTAGTCGTCGACGATCTTCTTGGTCTTGGCCGGGTCACCGTCGGTGAACTCGACCCCGACGACGTCGACGCCGGCCTTGTCGAAGGCGACCTTCGCGGCGGACCAGCGGGTCTCCAGCACGTCCACGCCGGGCAGGATGCGCAGGGCGAGCAGCTTGCCGCCGGGCTTCATCCGCTGGCTGACGAACTCGGCACCGACATGACCGAAGCCGTACCCGCCGATGGGGTTGATGAAGGTCACCGGGCAGTCGGTGTCGACGCCACGGTCGAAGACGATGACCGGCAGACCGGTCTGGCAGGCCGCTTCCACGGCCGGGGTGAGGGTGGCGGTGGTGTTCGGCGAGACGATCAGGGCGTCGCAGTCCTTGCCGAGCAGGTCGTTGATGTCGGCGATCTGCTTCTGGTCCTTACCCTCGGCCTCGACGTGCACGAACTCCTTGATCCGGTCGCCCTGCGCCGCCACCTCCGCCTGCATGGTCTTGTAACCGACCTGCCGCCAGGGGTTGTTCAACGCCGCGTTGGAGAAACAGATCTTGTACGGGCCGGCCTTCTTGAACTTCGTGGTGTCCACAAGCGTGGGGTTGAGCGCCTGCTCCCACGGCTTGTCCGCCGGCCCGGTGGCGGTGGCGTCGAGCAGCGCCAACTCGTTGTCGTAGTCGGTCTGGTCGAAGAACTTCGACTGCTCGCCGGTGCCGGCGCCGGCCGGTGCGGACTCGGTGCTGGACGGGGTGGCCACCGGCGTGTCCGTGGCGCAGCCGGCGAGCGTCAGCAAGGTCACCGCGGCGACCGCGGCCAGGCAACGTTTCATGAGGCAATCCCCTTTATCTGGATGAGAAACGCCGGGCCGAGACCGCCACGGCGAGCAGGATGATGGCGCCTTGCACGCTCGGTCTGAGCGCGCCGGAGACGCCGTAGAAATTCATCAACGCGAAGAGCAGTTCGAGGGTCAGCGCGCCGAGCATCGCGCCGACGACCGAGCCCCGGCCGCCGCCGAGGGCGACCCCGCCGAGGACGACCGCAGTGATGGCGCCGAACTCCAGGCCCGCGCCGGCCTGGAAGGAGACGCCGCCGTACCCGCCGATCAGGATCGCGGCGACCGCCGCGGCGAGGCCACTGAGGACGAAGGCGATGGTGCGGGTACGCCACACCCGCACCCCGCTCAGCTGTGCGGTACGCGGGTTGTCGCCGACGGCGACCAGGGTCCGACCGAAGTCGGAGCGCATCAGCAGCACCGCGGCCACCGCGAGGACCAGCAGGACCAGCAGCGCGTACGGCAGCCGACCGAACACCGGTACGTCCTCGACGGCCCGGCGACCGAGTTGGCGGAACTGGTCGGTGAGACCGCCCTTGGGCGCGCCGTCGGACCAGAGGTAGACCGCGCCGACGAGGATCAGGAACATGCCGAGGGTGGTGACGAACGAGGGCACCCGCAGCCGGGTGGTGATCAGGCCGTTGACCAGGCCGACGAGCGCACCCCCGGCGAGCAGCACCAGCACCACCGGCCAGGTCCGCGACGGGTCGCTGTCGATGAGCCGGGCGGCGACCACCACCTGCGCGGTGACCAGGGAGCCGACGGACAGGTCGAACTCCCCGGAGACGATCACGAAGTACTGACCGGCGGCGAGCAGGATGATCGGCGCCGAGCGGCCGAGGAACGACATCAGCGACGGCGGGCTGAGGAAGTCGGGTTGGCGGGCGGCGACGAGGACCAGGAGCACCACCAGCACCGCGAGGATCGGCAGGATCCCACCGCTGTTCCACCGCCGCAGCGGTGCGAGGCGACGCGAGACGGTCTGTGTGGTCACCGGTCCGCCTTCCGCAGGGCCCGACGGGCGTAGACGGCCACGGCGGCGATGATGATCACGCCTCGGACGACCTGCTTGGCGAAGGCGTCCACCGCGAGTTGGTTGAAGATGGCGTCGATGCCGGCGAGCAGCAGCACGCCGCCGACGGTGCCGACGACCCCGCCCCGGCCGCCGGCGAGGGCGGTGCCGCCGATCACCACCGCGGCGATCGATTCCAGGTCGTAGAGGCCCTCGGTGCCGACCCGGGGAGCGCCGGAGCCGAGGCGGCTGGCGAGGTAGATCCCGGCGAGCCCGGCGCACAGGGAGCAGAGCACGTGGGCGGTCACCCGTACCCGGTCGTTGCGGACACCGGAGAGCCGGGCCACCTCCGGGTCACCGCCGACGGCGATCAGGTGGTGACCGAACCGGGTCCGCGACAGCAGGAACCAGCAGGCCCCGGCGACCGCGAGCAGCAGCAGGAAGGACAGCGGTACGGGCCCGACCCGCTGGTAGCCGAGGGTCTGTACGAGGGCCGGGGCGGTGCTGCCGGCCGGGCCGTCGTACCTGCTGTCGAGATAGCCCTTGAGCAGCAGCCCGACACCGAGGGTGGCGATGAACGGGTTGATCTGACCGGTGGTGACGAGCAGCCCGTTGAACAGCCCGATGCCGGCGCTGACGAGCAGGGTGAGGCCGATCGCGGGCAGCAGCGCCGCGTTGCTGCCGTTCATGGTCTCGGCCGCGACCAGGGTGCTGAGGCTGACCACGTACGCCACCGAGAGGTCCAGCGAGCCGCCGAGGATGACCAGGGTCTGGCCGACCGCGACGAATCCGAGCCCGGCGGCGACGTGCAGCAGACTCACCGTCGTCGACTGGTTGAACAGTTGGCCGCCGTCGATCGCGACGACCAGCCAGCCGATGGCGAGGGTGAGGCCCAGGGCCACGAACACGCCCGGCACCGGCCGCCGGGCGGGCGACAGAGGCAGGGCGCTCACGCGGCCGTCTCCCGTACCGTGCCGACGGCGAGGGCGACGACGTCCTCCTCGGTGGCGCCGGCCGGCAGTTCGCCGGCGATCCGCCCGTCGCGCATGACGATCATGCGGTCGCTCATGCCGAGCAGTTCGGGCAGGTCCGACGAGATCATCAGTACCGCCGCGCCGTCGCGGGCGAGTCGGCGCACCAGGTCGTGGATCGCGGACTTGGCACCCACGTCGATACCGCGGGTGGGTTCGTCGAAGAGCAGGATCCGCGGGTTCACGGCGAGCCAGCGGGCCAGCACCACCTTCTGCTGGTTGCCGCCGGACAGGTACCGGATCTCCTGCTGGTCACCGGCGCTGCGGACCTCGACGGCGGCGAGCAGTTCCCGGACCCGTACGGTGCGGGCGGTGCGGCCGGAGCGGAGGGCGAAGACGGCGCGGCTGGCCAGCAGCGCGTTGTCCAGTACGGACTGACGGGCGACGATCCCCTCGCCCTTGCGGTCCTCGCTGACGTAGGCGACCCCGGCCCGCATCGCCGTACGCGGGGAACGCAGTCGGGTCGGGGTGCCGTCGACGACGACCTCGCCGGCGGTGAACGGTGCCACCCCGAACAGGGCTCGGGCCAGGGCGGAGCGCCCGGAGCCCTGCAGGCCGCCGACGCCGAGCACCTCTCCCGCGCGCAACGTCAGGTCGATGTCGCGCAGCTTGCGGTTGGCGCCCGCGCGGACGGTGAGCCGGACCTCGCCGATGTCCTGCGGGGTGGCTCGCGGCGGGTAGTAGTGGGACAGTTCCCGCCCGACCATGTGCCGGACCAGTTCGTCGGCGGTGGTGTCGGCGGTGGGTACGGTGGTCACCCGCCGGCCGTCCTTGAGCACGGTGATCCGGCTGGACAGGTCGAAGACCTCGGTGAGCCGGTGCGAGACGTAGAGGATGCCGATGCCCTGCTCCTGGAGGCGGCGCACCAGGCGGTAGAGCAGGGCCACCTCGTGGTCGGCCAGCGCGGCGGTGGGTTCGTCCATGATGATCAGTCGCGCGTCGAGGGCGAGCGTCTTGACGATCTCGACGACCTGTTGCTGGGCGACGCTGAGGCGTCCGACCGGCGCGTCGGCGGGTAGGGCCGTCTCGCCGATCGAGTCCAGCAGGCGTCGGGTGGAGGCGAGCATCTGACGCCGGTCGACCAGGCCGCGGCGTACCGGCTCGTGACCCAGGTACACGTTCTCGGCGACGGTGCGCTCCGGCAACAGGTTGAACTCCTGGTGGATGATGCCGACGCCGGCCCGCTGGGCGTCGCGTGGGCTGCCGAACACCTGCGGCTGCCCGGCCAGGGTGATGGTGCCGGCGTCCGGGGCGTACCCGCCGGAGACGATCTTCATCAGGGTGGACTTGCCGGCACCGTTCTCGCCGACGACCGCGTGCACCTCGCCGGCCGCGACGTCGAGGTCGACCTCGTGCAGGACACCGACGCCGAGGAAGGACTTGCTGATGCCCCGCAGGGCGAGCAGGGCACCGGGGTGTCCATCTGGCATCGTCGAAATTCCTCACGGATAGTAGTCAGAGTCAAGGTGCGTCGGCGGCACACAGGGCACTTCCGCGCTGGCAACCCGCCCGTTTTCGTCGCCGAGCACGGCACTTCCTGTGGTCGTGCTCAAACTTTCGCTTGACACAACCGAAACATCACACGTATGAAGATAGATGTTCGGGTATGAGTTCGCAATCCCCTACCTGGCAGCGGCTTTCGATCATCCTGCCGCCCAGGTGAGCGTGCATACGGGCACCTTCAGGACGCGCGCTACCGCACCACACCGCTCCAGATGTTGTCGTTAACATCAACGACTTCCCATATATAGAGCTTCCGGCCCCGGCCCTCCCGACCACGGGACGGCAACCGATCCGGCATGACGCTGCGTGACCGCCGGCCGTGCGACCGGGCGACGCCAGGCACGACGACGCGACCGGGCTCGCGCCCACCGCACGGCACCCTGCGCCGTGCCCGGACCGGTGACCGGCTCCGTGGTCGCACCACAGTTGCCCCGCCCCACACCGCCCCGCCCCGCCCCGCACCGCACCGCCACAGAGGAGACGGAATGCGTCGTAAGACAACAATCATCGGTGTGACCCTGGGTCTGTTACTGGCGCTCGCGCTGGTCAACCCGGCGTCGGCGGCGCCCGCCTTCCGGGCGTTGCTGTTCACCAAGACCACCGGCTACCGGCACGACTCGATCCCCGCCGGGGTGTCGATGTTCCAGCAGCAGGCGGCAGCCGACAACTTCGAGCTCGTACACAGTGAGGACTCGAGCGTCTTCACCCCGGCCAACCTGGCCACCTTCGACGTTCTCATCATGTTCCAGACCTCCGGCATGGTCTGGACCTCGGCCGCCCAACGCCAGGCGGTGGAGGGCTACCTCGCCTCCGGCAAGGGAATCGTCGCCATCCACAACGCCACCGACATGGGCATCGAGGGCGAATACCCGTGGTGGGACCAGACCATCAACGCCGGCGCGCACATGCCCGAGCACTCCCCCGGCGTGCTGCCCGGCACCGCGATCGTGGCCGACAAGAAGCACCCGTCCACGGCCAGCCTGCCGGACCGCTGGAACCGCAGCGAGGAGTGGTACAACTTCGACAAGAACCCCCGCGGCGACGTGCACGTGCTGGTGACCGCCGACGAACGGACGTACAACCCCGGTTCCCGGGCGATGGGCCCGGACCACCCGATCTCCTGGTGCCGCAGCGTCGGCGGCGGTCGGGTCTGGGCCACGGCCATGGGTCACGCCATCGCGTCCTACAGCGAGACCCACTTCCGCAACCACGTCCTCGGTGGCGTCAAGTGGGCCGCCGGCAACCAGCCCGGCGACTGCGGTGGCACCGTCTGGGGCAACTTCGAGAAGCGCACCCTCGACGACAACACCGTCGACCCGATGTCGCTGGCGGTAGCACCCGACGGTCGGGTGCTCTACGTGCAACGTGGCGGCCAGGTCAAGATCTTCAAGCCGAGTACGAACAGCACCGTCACCGCCGGCACGCTGAGCGTCTACACCGGCGGCGAGGACGGGCTCACCGGGCTGGCCCTGGACCCGAACTTCGCCAGCAACGGGTACGTCTACCTGTACCACTCACCGGCCAGCAGCAGCACGGACGTCAACCGGGTGTCCCGCTACACGCTGACCGGTGACACGCTCAACATGTCCAGCGGTGTCACCATCATCGACATCCCGGCGTACCGGGACCGGACCTACCCGGAGCCCGGCCACACCGGCGGGTACATCGACTTCGGTCCGGACGGCAACCTCTACATCGGCACCGGCGACGACGTGGCACCGAACCTCGACCCCAACTGGCAGGGCTACGCCCCGCTGGACTGGCGGTCGGGCAAGCACATGCTCGACGCCGCCCGTACCGCCGGCAACACCAACGACCTGCGTGGCAAGCTGCTGCGGATCCGGCCCTCGGCCGGCGGCGGCTACACCATCCCGTCGGGCAACCTCTACCCGCAGGGCACCGCGCAGACCCGCCCGGAGATCTACGCGATGGGTTTCCGCAACCCCTTCCGCTTCTCCATCGATCCGTCCAACGGCTGGGTCTACCTGGCCGACTACGGGCCCGACCGCAATCCCCCGACCACCAACCGTGGCCCCGAAGGTCTCGTCGAACTCAACGTGATCAAGGCACCGGGGAACTACGGCTGGCCGTTCTGCCACGGTGACAACCAGCCGTACGCGCCGTACAACCCGGACACCGGTGCGGTCGGCGCCAAGTTCAACTGCGCGGCGCCGGTGAACAACTCGCCAAACAACACCGGCCTGACCAGCCTCCGGCCGGTGGTCGCACCCAACATCTGGTACGGCTACGGCACCTCGCAGACCTTCCCCGAGCTGGGCTCCGGCGGCTCCGCGCCGATGGGTGGACCGGTCTACCGGTACAACGCGGCGAACCCGTCGGCGACCAAGTTCCCGCCCTACTACGACGGCGTGCACTTCTTCTACGAGTGGTCCCGCAACTACATAAAGGAGGTGCACTTCGACTCCGCCACGGCGGTCACCCGCACCAACCCGTTCCTGCCGACCACCCGGTTCAACAAGCCGATGGACATGGAGTTCGGCCCGGACGGTTCGCTGTACCTGCTGGAGTGGGGGACCAACTTCGGTGGCGGCAACAGCGACTCGGGTCTCTACCGGATCGACTACATCCAGGGCGGTCGTACCCCGATCGCGAAGGCGACCGGGACGCCGACAAGCGGCAACGCCCCGCTGACCGTGCAGTTCTCCAGCGCCGGGTCGATGGACCCCGATCCGGGCGACACGCTCAGCTACCAGTGGACCTTCGGTGACGGCACCACCTCGACGGCGGCCAACCCGTCAAAGGTCTACACCAGCAACGGCAACTACACCGCCCAGTTGAAGGTGACCGACAGTTCGGGCAAGAGCGGCTTCGCCAACGTCCAGATCACCGTCGGCAACACCGCTCCGGTGGTCACCATCACCACCCCGGCCAACGGAGGCATGCTGACCTTCGGCGACCAGGTCTCGTACCAGATCTCCGTCTCCGACCCGGGTGGCGCGGCGATCGACTGCTCCAAGGTGTTCCTCAACCCGGCTCTCGGGCACGACGACCACGCCCACGAGACCACCGACTATCCCGGCTGCTCGGGCACGATCCCGACCGACCTGCTCGGCGGGCACCCCGACGGCGCCAACCTGTTCTACGTGCTCAACGCCCGCTACACCGACAACGGCGGGGCGGGTGGCGCGGCGCCGCTCACCGGTCACGCGCAGGTGATCCTCCAGCCCAAGCACAAGCAGGCCGAGTACTACAGCAGCCAGTCCGGCACCCGGATCGTCGAACAGGCCGGCGCGCAGAGCGGCAAGCGCATCGGGGACATCTCCAACAACGACTGGGTGGCGTTCACCCCGATGAGCCTGTCGGGGATCAACACGGTCAGCTACCGGCTGTCGTCGCCGTCGGGCGGCGGCACGATCGAACTACGGGCCGGCTCACCCACCGGCACCCTGCTGGCCACCACGCCGGTGCCCGCCACCGGCGGTTGGGACAACTACCAGTCCACAGCACCGGTGAACGTCACCGCCCTGGCCGGGACCCACACCCTGTATCTCGTGTTCAAGGGCAGCGGCAACAACTGGTTCGACCTCGACTCTCACACCTTCAGTGGCCCCGGGGTCGGCACCGGCGGCCCGGTCACCCCTCCTCCCGGTGACGGGGTTGCGGGCAAGACCTGGACGCTTACCGCGCAGCACAGCGGCAAGCTGATGGACGTCAACGGTGTCTCCACCGCCGACGGGGCGCAGATCCATCAGTGGGCGTCCACCGGCGGCAACAACCAGAAGTGGCAGGCCGTCGACGCCGGTAATGGCGCGGTCTACCTGAAGGCGGTGCACAGTGGCAAGTGCGCCGAGGTGATCGGCGGCTCCACCACAGCGGGGGCCTTCCTCCAGCAGGCCACCTGCAACAACAGCAACCAACAGAAGTTCACCGCCACCCCGACCGGCACCTCCGGGGTCTACACGGTGAAGAGTGTGCCGAGCGGGCTCTGCCTGGACGTCAACTCCGCCGCCACCACGGACGGGGCCCGACTGTTGCAGTGGACCTGCCACGGTGGCACCAACCAGCAGTGGCGGTTCAGCGCGGCCTGACCGGCCACAGCTGACCAGTGACACCTCTGATCGGGACCGGCGTCGCACCACGGCGCCGGTCCCGACACCGTTGGCTCCCGAGTCGCTCAGGGAAGCAGCAGCCGGAACCGGGGCAGTTCGAAGAGCTTGAGCCGGGCGAGGGTGACGGCCACCATCGGCTCCTCCGGATCCCACCGGCCCGCCTGCACCGGTAGGCCGGCGAGCGCGGCCACCTCGCCGTACCGCCGCAGGTACTGCAATCGCACATGCCATCCGTCGGCGAGCCGCCGTCCCAGCGCGTCGTCTGCGAGGAACCGTTCCAACGCCGATTCATCCCAGCCCGCCGCACCCGCCTCTCGTGCGCCACATGGCGGGGAGTGCCAGCACCACGAAGGCGTTTATGGGTTTGTATGGGATTTCCCCACCCTGTCCCCCACCGCGCGACCCTCCTCAGCAAGACCCGCCCGCAGACGAGCGCCAGGCGGTTTCACAAGCGTTGGGGAGGAAACGATGCTGAGATTGCTACCGCGAAAACGTCGAGCACAACTCGGGCTGGTCGGCGCCACGATCGCGGCTGTCCTACTGACGATGGGAGTCGTCCACGCCGGCAGTGAAGCGGAGCAACCCGCCACGCAGGAGAATCTCCTGGCCTGGCATGCGCAGATCGTCGAGGCCCCGCGGCCATCGCTGGACGGGTGCTTCGACGCGACCTATCCCAAGGTGGTGTGGCGGGAGACCGCGTGCGTGGACCAGCCGGCGATCCCGATGTCCCCGAACCGTGTACCGGCTGCGCGGAGGGACATCGGTGGTGGCACCGGAATGGGCATCGTGACGGAGCGACCCGCGGATGCCGGTGACATCACCAGGGCGACCGGCACGTTCGAGGATGTCAAGGACAAGGACCTGCTGACGGTGAACTCCTCCCCGACCAGCGGGCCGGTGATGGCGAACAGCTACACGCTCCAGCTCAACACCAACCGCCTCAAGGTCAGGGAGTGCGCCAGTTCACCGACTCCCGCGCTGTGTGAGGGCTGGAAGCAGTTCATCTTCGCCAACACCCCGCAAACCGTTCCGAATGAGCCACCCAGCCGTCTCTACATCGACTACTGGTTGCTGGCTTACAACCCGGATGCGAGCCAGGGCAAGCCCTGCCCGATCGACTGGACTGAGGTCCCGGACGACGGCGAGGTCCACTGCTGGCTGAGGCGCGAGAGGGCGGCGGGCCCGCTTCCCTACGTACCGATCAGGAACATCGCACTTCCGGGCTTCAAGCTGGAAGCGCAGACGCAGACGGTCGGCGCGGACACCGTCGTCGACGTGGTCACGTTCAACGATGGGAACCAGAACGCCGCCTCGACGTCCAGTTCGGATGTCCTTCACGTCGTGCCAGGGGAGCCGCTGCCGGACCAGGCGGGACCGGGATGGACGCAGGTCGAGTTCAACGTGTTCGGCTTTGGCAACGGATCCACAGCCGTCTTCAACAAGGAGGCCGACTTCAACCTTCGCACGACGATAGTCGACGGCAGTCCGAAGGCGCCCGAATGCAAAGATGTCGGCTACAGCAAGGAGAGGAACAACCTCAACTTCGCCAAACCGAGTGCGACCCCCACATCGCCGGCGCCAGCCCTCATCATCAACCAGGCAGCCAAGAATCGGGAGCTGGCGGGCTGCAGGGCCGCCGTCGCCGTCGGCGACACTCACCAGTACACCTTCGCCGGTACGTACTACGACTTCCAGGCTACGGGTGACTTCGTCGAGGCACGGGCCGGTACCACGTTCGAGGTGCAGACACGCAAGAAGTCTGGCGCCCCGACCTGGCCCAACGCATCGATGAACCAGTCAGTCGGCGTGCGGATGGGCAACACCAGGCTGGCGGTGTGCGCCGGGACCCGTCTGGTCGTGAACGGAGTCGACACCAACCTGCCCTCCGGCGAATCACTGCTGCTTTCCACCGGAGTGGCGATCGACCGGGTGGGAAACGTCTACACGTTCAGGGACCCGTCCGGCAACCTCGTCCGCAGCACCGCCATCGCCGGCACCGTACCGTACGTGAACCTGGGCATCAGCCTGGGCTCCGAGACCCCGGCGGTGCGCGGCCTGCTGGGCAACCACAACGGTGACCCCCACTTCCTCGAAGCCAGCAACGGCGACCCCCTGCGTGTGCCGCCCTCCTTCGCCGACCTGTACGGGGTCTTCGGCAACAGTTGGCGGGTCAGCCACACCACCTCACTGTTGCGCTTCTGCGAAGCCGTCGGCGTGGGCAACCCGGCAGAGCCGTTCTACTCCCACAACCTCCCCGCGAATGTTCTTCAGCCGGCGAAGGAGTACTGCGCCACGCTACGTCTCGAGCCGATGTGGAATGTCTCGTGCGAGCTGGATGTCGCCGTACTTGGCCGGCAGGCTGCTGACATCTTCGTCGGACTTCCCAAGGCCGCGGTGGACGGCAACCCCGCACCACCATCCCCTTCCCCCTCGCCCACCGGAGGCAACGGTGCCTGCCGGATCGCCTACACAGCCAACTCCAACGCGGCGTCCGCCAGCTTCACCGGCAACGTGACCATCACGAACACCAGCAACACTCCCGTGAACGGGTGGACTCTGACTTTCTCGTTCACGAACGGGCAGCGGATCACCAGCAGTTGGAACGCCAACGTGACGCAGTCCAACGCGTTGGTGACGGCACGGAACCTCAGCCACAACGGCACGCTCGCACCCGGCGCCTCCACGTCGTTCGGCTTCCTGGGCAATAGCGGCATCTCCAACCCGCCACCGGTGGGGTGGACGCTGAACGGCTCCCCCTGCACCACCTGACCCACGGGGGGGGGCGGTCATTCTCGACCACTCCCGTAACGCGAGATCCCCGGGTTGGGAGCCACCGGGCGGGCTTCCCGGGGATCTCGCTCAGGTGTGGATGCCGGCGTTGTCGAGGGCGGCGAGGCAGGCGCGGATCTGGTCGACCTCGGGCGTACCGAGGTCCGTGAAGATGGCGAGGGCGTGGTGGTAGTGAGCACGGACCTCGTCGAGATGGCCGAGGGCGCGGTGGGCATTGGCCAGCCCAGTGTGGGCGCGGGCCTGCTGGTCGCGGGCACCGATCTCGGCGGCGATCCGCTGCGCGGCGGTGTGATGGCGATGAGCGTCGGCGGGGTGGCCTGCGGCGAGCGCGGCCTCGCCGATGCCGTTGAGCGCGTACGCCTCGCCGTGCCGGTCGCCGGTCGTCCGCAGGATCGTCAGGGCCTGTTGGTGGTACTCGGCGGCCTTGGCGGGCTCGCCGCGAGCAGCGTGGAGGGTGCCCAGCCCATCCAGCGTCCAGGCTTCGCCGTTGCGGTGGCCGGCATGACGAAACAGGACAAGCGCCTGGGCCAGGCTTTCGGCGGCCGCCCCATGCCGGCCCAACCGCGTGTCGACCTCCGCGAGGTTGACAAGCGACACCGCCTCGCCGGCCCGGTCTCCGGTCTCTCGGAACAGGGCGAGCGCCTGCCGCAGGTGCGTGGCGGCCTCGCCGTACCGACCCGCCTTCTGTTCGATGTCGCCGAGGTTTGTCAGCGTGCGGGCCTGACCGACCTTGTTGCCGGCTCGCCGGTGCAGGATCTCGCCCTGCGCGAAGTGGGCGGCGGCCTCGCGATAGCGGCCGAGCCGCTGTTCGGCGATGCCGAGGTTGGTCCGGGTCCGGGCCTGCCCGGGAGCGTCGCCGGTCTGTTCAAACAGGCGTAGAGCCTCGGTGAAGTGTTCGGCTGCGGCTTGGTGCTGGCCGCCCCAGAGGTAAGCGACGCCAAGGTCGGCGAGGGCGTGGGCCTGTTCGGTGACGTCGTCGATGCGGCTGGCGGCACGGCGGGCATGACTGTGGACGGTGATGGCGTCGCTGTTGTGGCCACCGGCGAAGTACTGGACCAGGACGCGGGAGAGCCGGATGGCGTGGGCGGGCCAGTCGTGGGTGGCGGCGTGGGCCACGACGGTGACCAGGGCTGGCCGTTCGGTGTCGAGCCAGATGCGGGCGGTGTCCGGGTCGGTCAGCTCGGGGACGCAGGTACCGGACGGGGCGACGTGGGGTCGAAGATGCACCTGGGCGGGGTGCAGAGCGTCCATCGCGGAGGCGGCCGTGGCGAGATAGTAGTCGAACAGGCGGGTCAGGGCGGCGCGACGGTCGCGTGGGCGGACCTCGTCGTGGGCTCGGGTGGTGGCGTACGTGCGGACGAGGTCGTGGAAGGTGTACCGGCCCGCGTTGGACTGGTGCAGCAGGTGGTCGCGGCACAGGCGGTCCAGATGGGCACGGGTGACCTCGATGTCGGCGCCGGTCAGGGCAGCCGCGGCGTAGGCGTCGCTGTCCTGCCCGGGGTGCAGCGCGAGCAACCGGAGCAGCTGGCGCTGGTCGGCGGGCAGGCGGTGGTAGGACAGGTCGAGGGCGAGCTCGACACCGGTTTCCAGGCGTCGCTGGTCGTGGCGTTCGTCGAGCCGGTCGGCGTGATCGGTGAGGGTCCAGTCGGGTGTGGCGCGCATGTGTCCGGCCGTCAGATCCAGCGCCAGCGGCAGGTAGCCGCAGCGCCGTGCGATACGGGCGGCAGCGGTGCGATCGTCGCCCACCGGGACCTGGCCAGCGGCGTGGGCCAGGTATCGAACGGCCTCGTCCGCTGCGAACACGTCGATCACCAACTGCGTGGCCGAGGGCAGGTCGGACAGGCTTCGCCGGCTGGTGATCACGGTGAGACAGCCGGGCACCTCGGCGAGCAGCGGGCGGAGTTGGTCGAGGTCGGCGGCGTTGTCCAGCACGATCAGGGTGCGGGTACCGGCGAGCCGGTCACGGTAGGCCGCGGTGCGGGCCTCGAGAGCGTGGGGGATGCGCTGCGGCGGTACACCGAGCAGCCGCAGGAAGCCGTCCAGGACGGCGGCCGGGTCCGCTGGAGGTCGAGCGGGGTCGGGGTGAAATCCGCGCAGGTTGACGAAAAGCGCCCGATCAAATTGACGTTCCCGGATGAGAATATGCCCGGCGTGAATGGCGAGCTGGGTCTTACCGACGCCGGCCATCCCCTCTATCGCCGAGATCGCCACCGCGCCGTTGCGGCCGAGAGCGCGGCGGAGCTGATCGAGTTCGGCGGTACGACCGGTGAACCCGGCCAGGTCGGGTGGAAGCCTGTCCTGGACCTGCACCACGACGGCGGCCAGGGCCTCCCCGCCGACCACCCGCAGCGCCTGGCGCCACTGGTGCACGTACCCCTCGTCCGGGTGCAGTGCCTGCACGACTGCGGTCACGAGGTCGGTGTTCAGCCGCCGCCGACCGGGTTTGAAGCAGTCCACGACCGTGGGCCGCTTGGCCAACTCGCCGGTCGGGCGACCGGCGGCCCGCCACGCGTTGTTGACCTGGCCGGTGATCCATTCGTAGGACGGGTTTCCCGCCCAGACCTTCAACGACCGCAGCCCTGCGACCAGCTCATCCAGCGTGCGGGCCCGACCCGGGTCGGGCATTGCGGCGGACGCATCCTCCGCTCGGGTAGCGGTCATCGACAGTCCCACATATACATTGACGCTCAAGAATGTTTTAGCTCATTGTAGCCGCGCCGACGCGGAGGGGGTGCCCCCTACGAAGGGCGGCCCCCCGCCTGGATCACCAGCACCCCACCCGAAGGCGAGACCGTGCTGTGGGTCAGGGCTTGGACGTCACGGTGAGCTTTGCGATGTCTGGGGCATAGACGGTCATCCAGTGCGGATGCAGCCGGTAGTAGACCACGTCGTTGTCCCAGTCGAAGAGGTCGTCGCCGTAGAAGTCCTTCAAGTACGCAAGCACGTCCGGCCAGTCCCTGGCCTGGTCGCCGTTGCGGGGGTTGAGGATCTCCACCGTGCCGTGCGTGAAGACGCCGAGATCCTCACCGCGCATGTGTGCGGCGCTGACGGCGGGCCGCGCCGCGAGGTGGCGCGCCTTGGCGGCGTCGGGCGCCGTGCCGAAGTACCACTTGCCTCGCAGGAAGTGCCCGTCGACACCGCTGATCCGCGGCTCACCCTTCGCTGTCACGCTGGACAGAGCGAGCGTGCACATGCCGGTGAGGACCTGGGTGAGCTGCTCCGCGTTCAGTGTGCGCGCGGAGTTGATGATCGAGCGAAGGTGAGACGTGGAGCGGGCGAGGGAGGCGTCAAGCAGGGCTTGGAGTTCTTCGAGATCTTGTGGGGTTTCGCGCATGGAGGCCTTGTCTCTCCGCATCTATCTGTGCCGTGGTCCGCGCCTATCACCGGCGCCGACCGATGAACCCATGCTCCACCCAAAACCTGACACCTTGCGTCATGTTTCTTCAACTCGCCTGCGGACGCCAGCGGCAGCCGGCCTGACAGACCGGCGGCGCGACGTGACGGCTCCCGACCGGCCTGGATGGTTTACTCGGGCAGTCGGTCCCGACTCGGGTCAGCCTGCCCGCTACCGTCTGCGTATCGCGGCGGCCACGCTTCCAGACCCGCCGCGATACAGCCCAGTCCTGAAACAGCACGAGGAGACACCCATGACCGACGCCACCAGCGACGCCGATCCCACCGCCGACGCCGAAACGGACACCGAGGAACAGCCACAGCCCTTCGAGAACCGGGCGGCACGCCGGTCCAAGGGCAAGGCCACCGCCAACCACACCGGGGGTACCCCGAGCCGCGTCCACGGCCGCTCCGGCACGGTGCAGAGTCCTCGCCAGTACGGCAACCGTCGAAGCGGCTGACTCCGGACCTCCTGGTAACGGCCGCTCCAGTAGTTGTGGCCGCTACCAGTGTCTGGCCGCAGCCGCAGGTTCGTTTGCAAGGCGGGGCCTCATCCGCCCATCGGTACGTTCGACGTGGGGTTCCGGATCCCCCGTCATGCTCCGTGGCGCCCTGTCCGAGGCAGACCCGGACGACCACGCCGCGGCGGATCCGTTAGCCTGACTGCGGTGGTCCGCCACCGACTGCGCTTCCACGTGACAGACCACGTGAATCATCGCGGAGAGACCTGAGCAGTTCAGGACATGTCCGGGTGGGGTGCGGCGCACTGTTGCGCCGACTTCATACCGCCGGTGCCCGACATCGGCAGACGAAAGGACATGACATGTCGTCGAAGGACGAAAAGAACCTGACGCAGGTGGTCGACAGGATCTCGAAGATGGACGAGCCGATCCGTTCGACGATGCAGCGGGTGCACGACATCATCATGGCCGCGGCCCCAACCCTGAAACCGCGCATCTGGTACGGCATGCCCGCCTACGCGAAGTCGGCGAGCACACCCGCGCTCATCACGCTGCGCATGGACGAACGATTGAACCTCGCGATCACCGAGAAGGCCACCTTCCGCGCGGCAGGCGGCGCGGACGGTGGGCTGATGCCGGCCGCGTGGTACTTCGAGACGGTGGATGCCGTCACTGAGAGGCGAATCGCCGAGATCGTCCGCTCCGTGGTCGATTGATCGTCTGCACCCCTGTCCCGGGATGAGGGTGGACCGCACCTCGGCACGACCGGGCGTCGGCGTGACCCTTCTGTCGGTGGCCGCGTCACAGCCAGCGGCTGGGGTCGACGACGCATGTCCTGGCCGAGCGAGCGTCTCCGTCAGGCCCGGCAGACGATCTCGCCGTGCAGCACGGCGAACCAGGCATCCGCTGCTTCGGCCCACTCCCGCCAGCCGTCCGAGATGTTGCGTAGGTCCTGCGCTGTGGCGACGCCTGCGGCCAGCACCTGTCGGGCCAGGTCCGAATTCAGGATCCGCTCGGCCCACATCCCGCCCCACCATTGCCGGTCCTCCGGCGTGGCGAAGCACCAGGTGCTCGCCGTCGCCCTGACGTCGGTGAATCCGGCGGCGTGCGCCCAGGAGAGCAGACGCCCTCCGGCGTCCGGCTCGCCTCCGTTGGCGCGGGCGGCCTGCTGGTACAGGGCGAGCCAATCGTCGAGCGCCGGTACGCGAGGAAACCAGGTGAACGCCGCATAGTCGCTGTCCCGCGCGGCGACGATGCCACCGGGACGGCAGACCCGGCGCATCTCGCGCAGCGCCTGGATCGGATCGGCGACATGCTGAAGCACCTGGTGGGCGTGGACGACGTCGAACGTACCGTCGGGGAGGTCCAGCGCGTGCACGTCGGCGACCGCGAAGTCGATGTTGCCCTGACCACGGGCGTCGGCCTCGGTGCGGGCGAGTTGGAGTGCGTCGTCGGTGATCTCGACGGCGGTGACTCGTCCGGGTGCGACGCGGGCGGCCAGGTCGACCGTGATGGTGCCCGGTCCGCAGCCGACGTCGAGCACCGACGTGCCCGGCGCGAGGTGCGGCAGCAGGTACGCCGCCGAGTTCTCGGCGGTACGCCACCGGTGTGAGCGCAGCACCGACTCGTGGTGTCCGTGGGTGTAGACGTTCGGTGCGGCCGGCATGCGCGAATCCCCTCGATCGACCACCGCAACCGTAACCATCCATCCCATTATTCGGCAGAGAATTCCCATGATATGAACTCTGCCGACCGAGACCCGTACTGCCACCAGCGCCGAGCGCCGCAGCCCCGTTGCCGCACCGTCGGCCGCAGCGGCAAGGACCCTCATGACGCCACCGTCCGGTGGATCTGTCCGTCGGGCTCGTGGTTGTCACGGGACGCTGGGGTGGGTGCCGCGACGGGCCACCGCCGATGGGGAGGTACCCCGTCGGCCTCCGCCAGCAGGCGGCGTCCGGCCTGCTCCGGCCGTACGTTCGGGCTGTCACCCGGGTGGGCCTGCGGACGTCGGCCGGCGGCGGCGATCACCCGCTCGTCGACGTGGATGCCGAGCCCCGGCGAGTCACCGAGGACGAAGGCACCGTCCTCGACGTGCAGGTCGACGGTGAGGCCGACCGGTGGACGCAGATCCTGCAGCTCGCTTGTCAGGTGGTTCGGCACCGAGGTCGCCGCGTGCAGCAGCCCGACCGGGCTGTTGCCGATCGGGCTGATCGGCAGGTCGTGCGCGTGGGCCAGGGCCGAGGCCCGCAGGAAGTGCGTGACACCCCAGACGGCGGCCGTCTGGACGATGTCGACCGCGCCGGCGGCGATCAACGGGCGGTACTGTTCGAGCCCGGTGAGGTTCTCGCCGGTGGCGACCGAGGCGCGGATGCCCCGGCCGACCGTGGCGAGACCTTCGGCGTCCCAGCGTCGGACGGGTTCCTCGATCCAGATCAGGTCCAGCACGCGTTCGATCTCGCTGACGTGTCGGACCGCCTGTTTGCGGGTCCACGCCTCGTTGACGTCGAGCATGAGACCCGGCCTGCCGCCCTGACCGGCCTCGGTCAGCACGTCCCTGATCAGGCACAGCCGGCGCCGGTCACGCTCGATGTCCAGGCCGCCCTTGAGTTTGGCGGCCCGTAGGCCGTACTGGGCGTACTCCTGGTATGCCATGACCAGTTCGTCGTCGGTGAGGCCGATGTCGAGACCGGACGCGTAGGCCGGGACCCGCCGGTCACGGCCGCCGAGCAGCCGCCACAGCGGCTCACCGGCGGCCTGCGCCTTGATGTCCCACAGGGCGGTGTCGAGCGCGCCGATGGTGCCGAAGACCGGGCCCGCGTGCCCGGCCTTGAAGGTGTGCCGCAGCATCCGGTCGTAGAGCGTGGTGACGGCGCGGGGGTCCTCGCCGTCGATCGCCGCGAAGATCCGTTCGATCTCCACGGACGGGCCGATGCCCACTCCGCGGATGCCCTCGTCGGTGTCGACGACGACGATCGGCACCGGGACCACCCCGTCGGCGAAGACGCCGTTGGCGTCGCCGACGGGGCGCCCCCATTCCTGCACGGTGGTGAGCGTCCGATATCCGGTGATCTGCATGTCAACCCTTCGTGGAGCCGGCGGCGACGCCGTCGGCGATCTGGCGCTGGAGGAAGAGGTAGACCACCAGTACGGGGATGGCGGCGATCAGCACACCGGACGCGAAGGTGGGGATGTCGTCGGAGTACTGCCCCCGCAGCGAGGTCACCCCCACCATCAGCGTGCGGTGCTCGGCCGACGGCATCATCACCAACGACATGAGTACGTCGTTCCAGCAGAACAGCGCGTTGAGGATGCCGACGGACAGCAGCGCCGGTGTGCCCAGGGGCAGCATGATCCGGCGGTACACGCCGTAGATGCTGTTGCCGTCGATCCGGGCCGCGTCGATGATCTCCGGTGGCACGCCCCGGTAGTAGCTCGTCATCAGAAAGACGGTGAAGGGCAGGAACTGCGCCACGTAGACGAGGATCAGCCCCGGGTACGTGTCGATGAGCGCCGTGTCGGCCATGATCCGGGCCAGCGGCACCATGATCACCTGGAACGGCACGAACAGGCCCGCGAGGCAGCCCAGGAACAGCGCCGACGAGCCGCGGAAGCGCAGTTGACTCAGGGCGAAACCGGCCATCGAGCCGAGCAGCAGCAGCAGGATCACCGACGAGGTCACCACGACCAGCGAGTTGACGAAGTAGCGGCCCATCCCGACGCTGGTCCACGCCGTACTGATGTTCTCCCAGCGCAGGGCATCGGTGAGGGCGAACCGGTCGAGGATGTAGTCGCGTCGGGTCTTCATCGCCACGTTGGCGGTGAACAACAGGGGGTAGATCGTCGCCAGGGCCAGCAACGACATCGGAAGGGCGATCAGCCATCGCCCGCGCCGCAGGTGGGACATCAGCTCTCCTTCCCCGCCCGCCTGAGCAGTTGGATCTGCAACAGCCCGACGACGAGCATGATCACGAAGAGCACGGTCGAGGCCGCCGAGGCGAGGGCGGGGCGGTTCATCTGGCCCTGCTGGATCCAGATGTAGTACTCCGGCAGATACGTCGAGCCCTCGGGGCCGCCGCTGGTCATCACGTAGAGCAGGCCGAACATCGAGGTCAGCATCCCGATCATCGTGGTCACGAAGACGAACTGGATGGTCCGGGACAGACCTGGGATGATCACGTGCCGGATCACCTGTGGCAGCGACGCTCCGTCCACCCGGGCCGCGTCCAGCAGGGCGCTGTCCAGCGTCGCGAAGCCGGCCAGGAAGACCACCAGGGACATGCCGAACGTGGCCCAGACGTGCACCCCGACCACCACGAACATGGCGATGTCCGGGTTGCCCAGCCAGTCGGTCGGCGGGACGCCTACCGCGCCGAGGACGGCGTTCACCGGGCCGTCGAAGGCGAGCAGCAGGTTGAAGATCGCGCCCACGATGACCGGGGAGAGCACCGCGGGGAAGAAGTAGACGCTGCGGTAGACGCGGTGACCGGGCACCCGCAGGTAGATGAAGGTGGCCAGCAGCCCGGGGATCGCCACCGCCACCGGCAGCAGCAGCACCAGCCACCCGACGTTGCCCAACGCGGTACGGAACAGCGGGTCCGTCAACAGCTCGCGGTAGTTGTCGATGCCCACCGCCGTTCCGTTGCGTGTCCCGTCGCCGGTGAAGGAGAAGTTGACGCCGAGCAGCAGCGGGTAGAGCCGCAGCAGCACGATGATCAGTACTGCCGGTGCGACCAGGATGTAGGGGGCGAGGCGCTCGGCCCGCAGGCCGCCGCCGCTGCCGGCGCGGCGCGCAGGGCGGCGGCGGGCGGCGGGGTCGACCGCCGGACCGCCGGTCCGACCGGCCAGAGCCGGTCGGACCGACGGCTGCGTGTTTCCGATCGGCACGCGCTCAGCCCGCCTGGTCGGAAGCGGCCAACTGCTTCACCACCTCGTCGACGGTGATCGAGCCGCTGAGCAGCTGCTGGGAGAGCCGCCCCATCAGGTCGATCGTCTTGGAGGAGAGCGCCACGTGCAGGGCCGGCTTGCCGCCCTTGAGCTCGGAGACGATGCCGGCGACGGCCGCGCCGCCCTGGGAGACGTCGATGGTGGTGTCGGCCGCGACCGCGCCGGCGTCGGCGTAGAACGCCTTGAGCGCGTCGGTCGAGGTCAGGGAGCGCACCAGGTCGGCGGCGATCTTGGGATCCTTCGTCCACTTCGCGACCGCGTACCCGATGCCGCCGTCGTAGGCCAGGCTGGGCGTGGTGCCCTCGGTGACCACCGGCGCGCTCATCACGCCGAGGTTCTCGGGGGTGAGGAACTCGTTGAAGTCCTTCCAGTGCCCCACGTCGGACATCAGTCCGATGATGTGGGCGGCCTTGCCGGACTGGAAGATGGCGAAGGAGTCGTTGAACATGGCGGTCGAGTTGGCACCGTCGTTGTTGAGGCCCGCCTCGCCGGCCTCCTTCCAGAGCGCGAAGACCCGCTTGACGTTCGGCGAGTTCCAGTCACGCTTGCCGGCGATCCAGTCGTCGTACTCCTGGGCGGTGAGGATGCCCGAGCCCAGGGCGGAGAGCCAGAACTGGATGCCCACGCCTTCCTTGTTGCCCAGGGCGAAGCACTTGGCGCCGGCCCGGGCGATGGCGGTGCAGTCGGCGAGGAACTTGCTCCAGGTGGTGGCCGGCGTCGCCGGGTCGAGCCCGGCCTTGGCGTAGAGCGCCTTGTTGTAGTAGATGGGGTGGCCCTGCAACGTCACCGGGCCGGCATAGGTCTTGCCGTCGGAGGTGAAGGCGTCCCAGCCGGCCAGCCGCTGCTTGTCCTCGGCCACGTACTCGTCCAGCGGCACCAGGGCGTCCACCCGGTCGCGGATCTGGCCACCGCCGTTGAAGAGCATGACGTCCGGGCCCTTGCCGGCCTGGATCGCGGCACCGAGCAGGGTGTAGTACTGGTCGAAGGGCTGCGCGACGAACTCGACCGTCACGTCGGGGTGCTTCTTGGCAAAGTCGGCCTTTGCCTTGTCGAGGTACTGTGCGGCGGAAGCCTCGCCCGACTTCCAGTCCCACACCACCAGTTTGTCTGCGGAGCCGCCGGAGGAGTTGCCCGATCCGGTGGCACTTCCGCAGCCCGCCATCGTCACCAGTCCGACAACAAGGGCGGCTGACCATAACGCGCGCTGTTTCATCGTTGTTCACCTCTGAACGGGGTTGGCTGACGGCCCGGCCGCCACGCCGACAATCGATCGATGGAACGTAACTCGTATGACGTCTGATGGTCAACAGGCGGGACGTACACTGATCTCTTGGACGTCGTGCCACGGCAAAGCAAATCGGAGGGGACATGACGCCACCGGAGACGACCCTCGAAGGCCTCGTGACCCCGGCCTGGGTCCGGCGACCCACAAACCTCGCCAGGGCGGTCACCGCCGAGCTGGTGCAGCGAATCGTCCGTGGGGTGCACCCCTCCGGCACGGCCCTGCCACCGGAACCGGTCCTCTGCGAGACCTTCTCGGTGAGCCGCACCGTGGTGCGGGAAGCGGTGAAGGTGCTCCAGGAGAAGGGCCTGGTGCAGGTCCGCCAGGGTGCCGGCACGATGGTCACCCCGCAGTCGATGTGGGACATGCTCGACGAACTGGTCCTGGCGGCCACCATCGCCGAGGACGACAGCCTCGCCATCCTCGACGACCTCGTGGTCACCCGGCGGCTGCTGGAATCGGACATGGCCCACGTCGCCGCCCGGCAGGCCGACCAGGAGACCCTCGACCGGCTCCGCGCCCTGGTGGACCGGATGGACGAGCTCGTCGACGACCAGGTCGCCTACCACGACCACGACCGGGCCTTCCACGACGTGATCATGCAGGCCTCGGGCAACCGCATCGCCCGTGGTGTCGTCCGGTCGCTGGAGAGCCAGGTCGTCAACACCGCGCGCTACATGGGCCGGACCCAGCGTTCGCTGTGCGTGGCGTCCAACCGCGGGCATCGCCGCATCTACGAACGGATCGCCGCCCGGGACCCCGAGGGTGCCGCCGAGGCGATGTTCACCCACATCACCGAGGCGTGGCTGGTCCGCCGCAAGGGCTCCGGCAAGGTGCCCCGGCTCCAGCGCTGATCGACGACCGGGCCGCCGCCACCCGTCGTGCAACGGGTGGCGGCGGCCGGCCGGCGCAGGTCAGGAGAACTGGGCGAAGAACCGCCAGATCTCACCCTTGGTCCAGGTGGTGACGCCGCTCTCGGCGTAGGTGCCGTCCACCGGGCCGGGCATGTGCCCGTTGTCGAAGGCGGCCCACTGCACCGGGTAACCCGCCCGGCAACCGGAGTACGCGGTGGTGATGTGGGTCCGGCTGCCGGCCCCGGGCTCCGGCGGGTTCTGCGCGGTGCATCCGTTGTTGCGGACGAACGTGTCGCGCAGCGACCGCCCCTGGCCGATGCTCAGCACGTTGTCCGAGATGCCGTGCAGACCGAAGTACGCGATCGGCTGCGAACCACCGGAACAGCCGCTGATCTGCGCACCGGCGATCACCGCGACGGCCCGGAACACGTCGGCCCGGGCACAGGCGAGGGCGTAGCTCATGCCGCCACCCCAGCTGAAGCCGAGCGCGAAGCGCTGGCGCGGGTTGACGCAGAGGGCACTCTCGATGTGCCTGATCATGTCGTCGACGAAGACGACGTCCTCACCGCCGGCGTTGCCCCAGCCGTTGCCGAGCCCCTGCGGGGCGACCAGGATGGCCGAGTTGTTCGACTGTTCCTGCTGGCCGTAGTAGGACCAGGCGGCGCCGCTGGTCCCGCCCGAGGAGACGTCCTGCATGGTGCCGCCACGCCAGTGGAAGCCGAAGATCAACCGGTAGGGGTTGTTCTGGTTGTAGTTGGCGGGCACCCGCAGGATGAACGACCGGCTCTTGCCGCCGCTGGAGATCGTGTGCGTGCCGCTGTTCAGGGTGGGCGCCTTGCCGCAGCCCGTACCGCCCGTCGGTGGTGGCGGTGTGCTGCCCCCGCCGTCGACGCGGACGAGTTGCCACTGCTGGTTGGCGCCGTTCCAGTCGGCGTACTGCACGATGTTGCCGCCGTCGGCGGTGGACGCGCCCTGCACCTCCACGACCTTGTTGCTGTGCCGGCTGATCAGCCGGACGTGACCGCCGTCGGAGTCGGCCAACCGGAACTGCTGGTTGGTCCCGTTGTGGTCCGACCACTGCACGATCGCGGCGCCGTCTGAGGTCGAGAAGTTGTAGACGTCGAGGACCTTGCCGGAATGCCGGGACTTGATCCGGTAGTAGCCGCCGCCGGAGTCAACGAACTGCCACTGCTGGTTCGCGCCGTTGTTGCGGGTCCACTGGCTGATCCGCGCGCCGTCACCGGTCGCCGAGGCGTACAGATCCAGCGCCTTGCCGCTGTTGCGGTTCACCAGGACGTACCAGGCGTTGGTGTCAGGCGTCGCCGCGGCGGCCGGGGCGGCCTGCACGGCGACGAGTGTGCCGGCGGTCAGGACGGCGGCAGCGACCGCCGCCAGTCCCGACCGCCATCTGCGGCGTGGTGGGGAGGCGGGACGAGCCTCACCGATGACGTTCATGGCCGACTCCTTCGATCGGGGACTCACCCGGGGCGTGCGCCCGAGCGGGCCCGGCCGCGCCGGCATGGTGGTGGCGCCGGCCGGGCAACCCAGCCATCGAAAGTTAACTATGAAAACGTCATACGTCAAACGACAGAGGTCTATCCGGCCGAGTGCGCGTGCCGGGCCGCCCGCTCGGCCAGCCACAACCAGCGTCGCTGCACCTCGCCGCTGGTGGCGGCGACCATCGCCAGGGCGTCGCCGCGCACCTTGCCCAGCGCGTCGGCGTCGGCCGCCGGGTCGTCGAGCAGGGCCGCGCCGTCGCGGAACGCCTCCGCCTCGGCCGAACCGCCGAACCGGGGGGCCACCTCGTCGCGCCAGAAGTCGGCCCAGGCCAGCTCCGGGTTCCAGGAGAACCGGGCGTACGCCAGGTAGCTGACCTCGTTGGTCGGGTGGTACGCGGACGCCTCGGCGAAGATGGTCAGCCCGCGCATGCCGGCGGCGGCGGTCCGGGTCGCCATGTCGGTGTACATCTCCGGCACCCAGGAGTGGCGCTGCCGGTTCCACTGCGACCCGGCGTGGGTGCGCAGCACGTTGGTGGTGTGCGGCAGCGCCGCCACGTGCTCGGCGGTCAGCCGCTCCCGGTTGTCGTACCAGAAGCCCCGGTTGATGCAGTACTGGTAGGCCACGTCGTCGGGCAGGTCGGCCAGCGGACGCTGCGCGTCCAGGTCGAAGATGTTGTCCCAGTACACCTCGACCAGGTGCCGCAGCGGCACCCCGGCCGGGCCGGTACGCCGGGCGGTGTCCAGCAGCGTCGGATACACCGACCGCATCGCCTCGTACGACCAGGAGGTGCGCTCGCCACCGGTGTGCGCGGTGCAGCGCGCGCAGGCGCAGCTGCCGTAGTCGCCGGTCTCGAAGTTGATCCCGCCGACCGGCAGGGTGTCCAGCAGCCAGTCGATGGCGTCGCGGTTCCAGGCCAGGTTCTCCGGCTGCGACGGGCAGGCGGCCATCATGTACTCGCTGGCCGGGAAGTGCAGGTCGCCGAACTCGTCGATGTCGAAGCCGACCTTCTTCGGCAGCTCGGCCGCCAGGTCTGGGCGCTGGCGCAGCCAGGTGGCGAGGTTGTACCGGTGCCGGCCGTCGAAGTAGACGCCGCCGTAGGCGTTGATGCCCACCCCGGCGATGATCCGCACACCCCGGGCGTTGGCGTACTCGCACAGGTCGCGGGCCGCGTCGACGCCGCCGTGGGCGTCGCGCAGCAGCCCGTACACCACGATCCCGCCGATGCGTTCGGCGCTGCAGAAGTCCACGAGCCGCCGGTAGTCGGCACCGAAGGCGTCGGCGCCCTTGGCGTACGGGTTCAGCGCGCCGATCTCCTGCAGGCCCAGTTGACGCAGGTCCCAGTTGGTGGAGTGGTCCCAGGTCCAGAGGGTGCGCAGCGGCAGCCCGGGGGCGCTGTCGTAGGTCCCGACGGGCAGCCCGTCCGGGGTGGCCCGGCCCAGCAGGTCCCGCACGCCGTAGATCAGCCCGGCGAACGGGTCACCGACGATCCGGATCTCCCCGGTGGCCGGCACCTCGACCCGGAAGCCGCCCTCCGGCAGGGCCGGGTCGGGCGTGAGCCGTACCGGCTCCGTGCCCTGCCCCAGCGCCTCGGTCAGCAGCGTGGCCGCGAACGGCGCGTGTTCGGCGCCGAGCACCCGGACGCCGGAGAACGGACGGTACGACATCATGACCTCCCGAGGGACTCAAGGGGTGGCGGCGAGGTAGTCGACGACGTCGATGGCCGTCCACACCCCGTTACGCCAGTAGGGATCGTGTTCGACGAGGGCGCGGGCCGCCGCCGCGTCGGCCGCCCGCAGCACGAGCACGGAGGCGCGCAGGTCGGCGTGGGCTCCGGCGATCAGGGCGGTGCCGTCGGCCAGCAGGTGCCGCACGTACGCCAGGTGGGCGGCCCGGTGCGGCTCGCGGCGCACGGTGGCGTCGGCGGCGAACGTGGCGGTGACCAGCCAGGTCTGTTCGAATCTCACGCGTCCGCCCCGATCGCGCCGACGAGACGTTGCAGGGCCACCCGGTAGACGGTCTGCGGCCGGCCCGCGCCGGTGCTGACGTGCACCCCGACCTCCTCGGCGAACCCGGCGGCGCGCAGCGCCTTGAGCAGCCGGCGCGCCGATCGGGCCTCCACCCCGTACGCGTCGGCCAGTCCCCGGGCGGTCACCTGGTTCGGGTCCATCTGGTGCAGCGCCTCCAGCAGCCGCCGGGTGGACAGCGGCCCGAGGCGCAGTTGCTCGGAGACGCGCAGCACGCCGGGGGCGGTCTCGCGCAGTCGTTGCTTGACCGCGCTGCCCCGGGTGGAGTAGATCTCGCCGTCCGGGAAGACCACGTGCGTGTCGCCGCCACCCCGGCCCAGGGCGAGTGCCTGGCGCGCGTTGGCCTCGGCGGCGGCGATGGTGGTGCCGGCGCCGAAGCCGACGGTGTGTTCCCCGTCCACCCCGCGCAGGGTGAGCAGGGAGGCGTGTCCGGCCCGGTGCCGGGCGATGGCGCTCTCCACGGTGCCCCGGGTGGTGGTGATGACCAGGGTGCGGTCGTCGATGGTGTTGAGTCGCCCGCGCATCCGCTCGGCGTGCTCCAGCAGCGCCTCACGCAGCCGCAGGCGCTGTCGTTCCGCCTGGTACGGGTCCTGCGGTCGGCTGGCCGACTCGGCCACCTCGATCATCATCACCGCGATCTGGGTGGCCCGGGACTGGCGTACCTCGGCGGCGAGCCAGGCCCGGCGCAACGCGTCGCGGACCGAGGCGCGGGTGTGCTCGACACGCCAGACCGGGACCCCGCGTTCGCGCAGCTCCCGGTGCACCGCGCCGAGGCAGGTCAGGCACGCCTCGACCGCTCCGGACTCGTACCGCTCGCGGTGGTAGGCGGTGACCTCGGCCAGCGAGGACAGCAGCAGGCCGGACGAGTCGGCGATGGGCAGGATCTCGGTGGGCGGGGTCAGGTCGATGTCGTGGTACGTCTCCCGGACGGTGTCCGCCTCGATGGTGTCCACGCTGACCCGGGGCAGCTGGCCGGCACCGGCGAGCAGCATTCGGGACAGGGTGCGGTACAGGTCGATCCCGGCGTGCCGGATGTAGTCGATCTCGGCGCGCAGCCCACCGGCCGCCGCGGCGAAGCTGTACGGGATGCGCCCGGTGAACAGCAGCACCTGGCACACGTCGTCCAGCTCGCGAGCCAGCTCGGGGGCCTGCTCCGGGTCGGTGTACGTGCGGACGCTCACCTCCTCCGCGCGGCCTTCCCCGGCTGCCACCTCCTGCACGAGCCGGATCGAGTCCTCCGGGCCGATGATCCCGATCACGCTGCCGCCTCCACGTCGTCGCCCTGTCTGCCGGTCGGGCTGCTCAGCCGGTGTAGACGGTGCCGGCGATGCCGGCGCTGGCCGGCGAGGCCAGCAGCACCAGCACCGACGCCACGTCCTCGGGGCGGCCCAGGGCCGCCTCGATCCGGGCGACCTGGGCACCGTTGACGCCGTTGGCCCGCGCCTCGTCCAGCGACCGCCGCATCAGCGGGGTGTCGATGTCGCCGGGGCACAGGGTGTGCACCCGGATCCCCTGTGGACCGAGGTGCCGGGCCAGCGTCAGGGCCAGGCCGTGCAGTCCTCCCTTACTCGCGCCGTAGGGTACCGATCCGGATCCGGTCAGCACGCCGGCCTTGGAGCCGACCAGCACCAGCACCCCGTCACCGCCGCCGAGGTGCCGTACGGCGTGCTTGGCGACGAGGAACGGCCCGGTGAGGTTGACCGCGATGACCTGCTGCCACAGCTCCAGTGGCAGGTCGGCAAGCTCGGTGCCCTGACCTCGCATGACGCCCGCGACGTGCAGCACCGCGTCGATCCCGCCCAACTCGGCGGCGACCGCGTCGAGTGCCGCGGACACCTGCGCCTCGGCGGTCACGTCGACCGGATGGGCGCAGGCGGTCGCCCCGGCGGCTCGGGCCTGCTCGGCGGCGTCGGCCGCACCGGCGGCGTCGGCGTCGAGCACGGCGACGGCCGCGCCGGCCGCGGCAGCGGCCCGCACGGTGGCCAGCCCGATGCCGGAGGCACCGCCGACGACGACCACCCGACGGCCGGTGAGCAGGCCGGCCGCCGGGGCGACGCCGGTCACCGGTTGACCGTCCGCCGGACCGCCTCGACCACGTGCGCCGCCTCGGGTACGACGGCCTTCTGCAGCGCCGGTGCGGCGGGCATCGGCACGTCCGGCGCGGCTACCCGGGCGACCGGGGCACGCAGGTCGGTGAAGCACTCCGACGCGGCCCGTGCGGCGATCTCCGCACCGAACCCGCCGGTCAGGTTCGCCTCGTGGGCGACGACAAGCCGGCCGGTGCGGGAGATCGAGGCGCCGACGGTCTCGAAGTCCAGCGGGTTGAGCCAGCGCAGGTCGATCACCTCGGTCTCGATGCCCTCGGCGGCGAGTTCGTCGGCGGCGGCCAGTGCTGCCGGGACCATCCGGGACCAGGCCACCACCGTGGCGTCCCGGCCGTCGCGGACCACCCGGGCCCCGCCGACAGGCTCGACCGGCGCGTCGGTGCGGACCGGACCGCGGGTCGGGTAGAGCATCCGGGCCTCCGCGACCACCACCGGGTCGTCGCTGACCACGGCGGTCCGCAACATCTGGTACGCGTCGTCCGGGGTGGACGGCAGCGCCACCCGCAGACCCGGGGTGTGCGCGAGGTACGCCTCGATCGACTGGGAGTGCTGGGCGCACGCGCCCGGCGAGTACCCCTGCTGCATCCGGATCACCAGCGGTGCCTTCCACCGGCCGGCGCTGGAGTAGCGGATGTTGGCGATCTGGTTGACGATCTGGTCCATCGCCACGAAGGTGAAGTCGGCGTACATGATCTCGGCGATCGGCCGCAGGCCGGTCATGGCCGCGCCGAGCGCCATGCCGAGGAATCCGGTCTCCGAGATCGGGGTGTCGAAGATCCGCTCGGAGCCGAACCGCTTGTGCAGGCCCTTGGTGGCGCCGAACGGGCCACCGGGCAGGGCGACGTCCTCACCGAAGTAGACGGTGTCGGACCGGCTGTCCAGTGCCCAGGTGAGCGCGGCGTTGACGGCCTGGATGTACCGCAACGACTCAGACATAGACGTACTCCTTGACGGTCGCCGGGTCCGGGTACGGCACGGCGCGGGCGGCGGCGATGGCGGCCTCGACCTCGGCGGCCACCTCGGCGTCGATGACGTCGAGGCGGGCGGCCAGGTCGGCGTCGGCGGCGGCACGGATGCGGGCCAGCGGCTCGCGTTCGCGGGCGGCTGCGACCTCACCGGCCGGCCGGTAGTGCTGTGCGTCGCCGCTGTAGTGACCGACGAGGCGTTCGGTCATCGCCTCCACGATGGACGGACCGGAGCCCTCCCGGGCGCGGGTGACCGCCTCGCCGACCGCCTCGGCGACCGCGTCGGGGTCGTTGCCGTCGACGACCCGGCCGGGGATCCCGTACCCGGCGGCCCGCTCGGCGAGTTGACGGACGCGGACCATGTCCTCGATGCGGGACATCTCCGAGTAGACGTTGTTCTCCACCACCAGGACCAGCGGCAGATCGAGCACGGCGGCCATGTTGAGTGCCTCGTGCACGTTGCCCTGGTTCATCGCGCCGTCACCGATGCTGACCACCGAGACCGCACCGCTGCCGGTGCGCTGCGCGGTGAGCGCGGCGCCGGTGGCGATCGGCACCCCGGCGCCGACGATCGAGTTCTCCCCCACGAACCAGCGGCCCGGGTCGGACAGGTACGGCGAGGCGGCCCGGCCGCCGTTGACGGCCGAGTCGCGGCCCATCATCTCGGCGAACAGTCCGGCCATGTCCACGCCGCGGGCCAGTGCCCAGCCGTGCCCCCGGTAGGTCGCCGTCACGTAGTCACCGTCGCGCAGTGTGCGCGCGGCACCGACCGGGATGGCTTCCTGCCCGTTGCACAGGTGGATCGAGCCCGGGATCTCGCCGGCGTCCTTGAGGGCGGTAAGCCGCTCCTCGAACCGGCGGATCCGGGCCATCGCCCGGTAGTCGTCCGGCAGACCCATCACACCCCCTGAAGATTTAGAGCCCTATTCCGGCTCGTTCGGATTGGAGCCTAGACCAGGGGCGTCATGCTATGGAAGAGTGCAGGAGCAAGTTTGTGGCCGTTATAGGTCTCTAATTTGGGGGCAGCATGGAGATCACCGCCGTCGAGTCGGTGGTGCGGGGCGACGCGCACTTTGTCGCGATACACACGTCGACCGGGCTGGTCGGCGTCGGACAGTCCGCCTGCTGGGGCTATCCGGGTGCCGTGCACGCGGTCGTGGAGACGTTCCGCCCGTACCTGCTCGGCGCCGACCCGAACCGGATCGAGCACCACTGGCACCACCTCTACCGGATGGGTCCGTTCCGGGGATCGGTGCTCACCGCCGCCGTCTCCGCGATCGACCTGGCCCTGTGGGACCTGCTCGGCAAGCGCCTGGAGGTGCCGGTCTGGCAGTTGCTCGGCGGCCGGGTGCGCGACCGAATCCGGCTGCACCTGCTGCTGCCCGGCACCGGCGCGCAGGCCCTCGCCGAGCAGGCTGCCGCGGCGGCCGCCGACGGGTTCACCGCGGTGAAGTTCGACCCGCTGCCGGCCAACTACGGTGACCTGTCGCTGGCCCGGCTGGTCGCCGAGACCGAGGCGACCACCGCCGCCGTCCGGGACACCGTCGGCCCCGACGTCGACCTGCTCATCGAACTGCACCGCAAGCTCACCCCGTTGCAGGCCGAGGCCGTGGTGCCGGCGGTCGGCCGGTTGCATCCGCTGCTGGTCGAGGACCCGATCCAGATCGACAGCGTGAGCAGCCAGGCCGAGGTGACCCGCCGGGCGCTCGGGGTGCCGATGGCCAACGGGGAACGGCTGCACACCATCTGGGAGTTCAAGGAACTGCTGGCCCAGGGCGGCGCCCAGTACGTCCGCCCCGACCTCGGTCTGGCCGGCGGAATCAGCCACGCCCGCAAGATCGCCGCGCTGGCCGAGTCGTACCACGCGGCCGTGGTCAGCCACAACTGCCTCGGGCCGCTGCTCACCATGGCCTCGGTGCAGCTGGACACCGCGATCCCCAACTTCGTGACCCAGGAGTACTCCCCTCTCGACGACACCCTCGCCGACGGCCCGGCCCGCGCCTGCGTACGCCGCCAGGGCGGTTTCCTGCCGGTGCCCGAGGCGCCCGGCCTGGGCGTCACCCTGGACCTCGCCGACGAGACCCCGCTGGACCTCACCGGCCGCCCGCTGACCCGCATCCCCTACCGCGCCGACGGCTCCGTCGCGTACGCGGTGTAAGGAAGGGCACCTTATTAACGCCTGCGGTAGAGCACGGGCCCCTTGTTAACACCGTGCGCCGGATCGCCCGAGGACTGGCGATCCGGCGCACCGGTGTTTGAGGGCTCAGCCGGCCGGCGGACGGCCGGGATGGTGGAACACCGGGTACGCCCACAGTGGCTCACCGTCGGCGTCGGCGATCTCGGCGAACAGGTGCGCCAGCGAGGCGCTCCAGCGCGCCTGCACCGACGACGCGCCGGTGACCCGACGGGCGTGGTCGAAGCCCCACCGGGTACGCAGCACGCAGATCAGCAGCAGGCCGTGCCGGTAGATGTGGTAGTCGTACATCCCCGCCTCGTCGAGCAGGGCGGCCATCTCCGGCCACAACTCGGCGTGCCGGCGCTCGTACTCGGCCTCCGCCCCCGGGCGCAGGCGGTACAGGTGACACACCTGCGTGCCTGGCCCGCAGGCCGGTCCCGTTCCCGATCCGGTGCCGGGATCGGGGACGGGACCGGCGTGACCCGTGTCCGGACGATGAGGAGTATCCGGGTCAG
The DNA here is from genome assembly GCF_016863515.1 of Micromonospora gifhornensis. GTDB lineage: Bacteria > Actinomycetota > Actinomycetes > Mycobacteriales > Micromonosporaceae > Micromonospora > Micromonospora gifhornensis. The sequence goes on along the minus strand of NZ_BOPA01000018.1, from coordinate 7,281 downwards.
GGCGGTGCACCGGGTCGCTCACTTGCCGGAGCCGGCGAGCGCGCCGGAGATGAGTTGCCGCTGGAACACCAGGTAGATGATCAGCACCGGCAGCAGGGCCACGATCAGGCCGGCGCTGACCAGCGGCACCGACACGTCGTACTGGCCGCTGAGCAGGGAGACGCCGACCATCAGGGTCTTGGAGTCCGAGCCGCCCATGATGACCAGCGGCAGCAGCAGGTCGTTCCACATCCAGACGAAGTTGAAGATGGCCAGGGCGGCCAGCGCCGGGGTGGCGATCGGGGCGAGCAACCGGAACAGGATGGTGAAGTGTCCGGCGCCGTCGACCCGGGCCGCCTCGATCAACTCGTCGGGTACCTGCTGGAAGTAGCCGGCGAGCTGGTAGGTGCCCAACGGCAGGCCGAAGGCCGCGTACGCCAGGATCAGGCCCTGGTACTCCCCGGACATGCCCAGGTCCAGCACCGTCTGGTAGAGCGGGTAGATGATCGCCTGGCTGGGGATGGTCAGAGTGACGATGATGAACAGGAAGACCAGCTTGCCGCCGCGGAAACGCAGCTTGGTCACGGTGTACGCGACGAGCATCGCGGCCAGCACCGACAGCACCAGCCCACCGACCGTGGTGATGATCGAGTTGAGCAGCAGTCGGGGCATGTTCATCCGCTTGAACGCCTCGACGTAGTTGTCGAAGGTGATCCCGGACGGCAGTCCGAGCGGATCGCGGGCGAACCCGGTCTGCGTCTTGAGCGAGCTGACCACGGTGAACAGCAGCGGGTAGAGGGCCGCCACCGCGACCACCACCAACGCGAAGACCAACAGGTAGCGCCCGATCTGGGCGGAGTATCGCCGGTTCATCGCGGCTTCCGGGTCCCCTCTTTGAACATGTGCCGCACGCTGAAGACCGAGATCAGGGCGACGAAGACGAACAGGGCGATGCCGATGGCCGAGCCGTAACCCCGGTCGAGGAACTGGAAGGTGGTGAGGAAGACCAGGTACTCGGGAAGCATGGTGGCGTCACCGGGGCCGCCCTGGGTCAGCGCGTAGATCAGCGGGAAGAGCCAGATCAGCACGCCGGAGGCGCAGAGCACGCTCCAGTACGCCACGGTCGGGCGCAGCATCGGCACGACCACGGAGAACAGCCGCCGCCAGAAGCCGGCGCCGTCGAGGTACGCGGCCTCCAGCACCTCGTCGGGAATGGTGGCCAGCCCGGCCAGGTAGGTCATCACACCCAGGCCGAAGAAGCTCCACAGCGCCACCGCGACGAGTGAGAACAGCGCGCTGTTGCGGCCGTTGAGCCATTCGAGGGCCAGCGGTTCCAACCCGACCGTACGCAGCAGGGCGTTTATCGGTCCGTCCGGCGCGAGGATCTGCCGGAACATGATGCCGACAACGATCGGCGCGATGGTGTACGGGATGAAGTAGACGGCCCGGAAGAACTTCCAGCCCGGTGCCCGCTGGTGGATCAGCACCGCCAGCACCAGCGGTACCACGATCCAGACCGGGAGGGTGGCCACCACCAGCAACGCGTTGCGGAAGCTGGCCAGCACCATCGGGTCGTCGAACATGCGGGTGTAGTTGTCGAACCCGGCGAAGGAACTGTCACCGAACCCGCTGGAGGATTCGAAGCTGGTGGTGACGCCCCGCACCAGCGGCACCAGCTTGAAGGTGAACGCCAGGGCCAGTGCCGGCAGGACCAGCAGGGCGCCGAACCACCACTCCCGGGCGTGCCGGAAACGCCGGGTACGGCGTACCGGCGCAGGTGGCGTCGTCGCGGCGGCCGGCTCGGCGGCCGGCGCGGTGGAGATGCTCATCGGGTTGTCCTCCCCCGGGAAGCTGGCGGGTGGGGTGGCGCTGGGCCACCCCACCCGATGCGACTAGTTGCCCTGCTTCTTCGTCGGGCTGCGCTCCAGCGCCTGCTGCATCTGGTCGGCCCACTTGTCGACGGTGAGCTGGCCGAGGGTGACCTGCTGCCAGCCGCGGGCCAGCGCGTCGGCCTCCGGACCCGACAGCATCACACCGGCGTGCAGGGTCGGCTCGGCGATCAGCTCCTGGATCTTCTTGAAGGCCGGCGACTCCGGCAGCAGCGCCGGGTCCACGTTCTTGTTCAGCGGCTGGCCCTTGGCGTACTTCACCCAGAGCTCGCCGTTCTCCTTGCCGGCCAGCCAGGTGATGAACTTCAGGCCGGCTTCCTTCTTCTCGCTCCACTTGGTCACGCCGTAGACGGCGCCCTCGATGCCGGAGAACTTGCCGGCCAGCGGCGCGGACGGGTTGATGGCCGGCCAGCGGGTGACGCCGAGCTTGTCGTCGCCGAGGGCCTTGCCGAACGCCTCCCAGTTCACCGCGTCGGAGATGATGGTGCCGGCGAAGGCGGCGTCACCGCGCTGGAAGATGTCGGCGCCGTCGGGCAGCATGGTGATCGACGGGGCGTTCTTGTTGGCCCAGCCCTTGGTGGTGATCTCGGCCAGCTTCTCCAGGACCTGGACCAGCTTCGGGTCCTTCCAGGACAGCGTGCCGTTGAGCACGCCGCGGATGTCGTCCTCGGTCAGGTAGTTGCGGGCGATCTCCGGGAAGTCCCAGTACGCCGGGAAGGTGCCGGACAGACCCAGGGCCAGGCAGGTCTTGCCGGCCTTCTTGACCGCGTCGCAGGCCGCCCCGAACTCGTCCCAGGTGGCCGGCGGGTTCTCCGGGTCGAGCCCGGCCGCGGTCAGCACGTCCTTGTTGTAGTAGAGGACGTTGCCCTGGTAGGAGAAGGGCACGCCGTAGCAGGGCTTGCTGGTGTCGAACTCCTCGCAGGCGCCGCTGTAGGTGACCAGATCCTTGTTGATCTCGGCCGCCTTGTCGCCCAGCGGTGTGTACGCCCCTCGCCTGTCGAACAGCTCCAGGCCGGCGTTGTTGGCCATCACGTCCGGGCCGGACTGCGAGGTGATGTACGGCCCCTGCACCTCGGGGTACTTGTCGAACGGGACCGACTGCAGGTCCAGCTTGATGTCCTGGTGGCTGGCCTCGAAGGTGCTCTTCACCTGCTGCCAGTACTCGGTGCCACCCGGCTCCCAGGTGAGCACCTTGAGGGTCACCGGGCCGTCGGCGGCGTCGTCACCGCCACCGCCGCAGGCGGCGAGCAGCGCGGCGGTGGCCACACCGGCGGCGAGGACACCTGTCAATCTACGTCGAAACATCGGCGCAAACTCCTGTCAGGAAAGGGGTTCGGGGGAGATCCGACGAGGCGCGCCACCGGCGGCGGCACTGTCGGCCATGGCCGTGGCGACCTGCACCACGTGCAATCCGTCGGCGAGCGGGACGACCGCCACCGACTCGACGCCGGTCACCTGACCGACGAAGTGGCGCAGTTCGGCGGCGAGTGCACCGCCGCCGTCGACCGGCGACAGCAGCCAGTCCGGCGCCTCGGTCTGCTCGCCCTGGACGAGCAGCGTGGGGTGGCCGAGGTCGACGTGTGCGACCCCGTCGGTGCCGTACACCTCGACCAGGTCCGAGGTGTGGTTGGGCGTGTGTTCAGGCAGGAGGTAGCTGTTGCGGATCGACGACACGACGTCGTTGGCGTGCCGAAGCTCCGCCCACACCAGGACCGGCGTCGCCGATCCGGGTCGGGTCCGGGCCGCCGCGCGGACCTCGACCACCGGCGACTGGGCGTACCAGATGGCCAGGTCGATGTCGTGCACGGCGGTGAGTAGGGCGGGGTGTTCGTCAGGGAAGAGCCGGCTGAGGGTGCGCGGCCGGTCCCGGCGCGACGAGATGGCCAGCACCTGACCGAGTCGGCCGGCGCGGACCGCGTCGTAGAGCGCCCGGTGCGGTGCGCTGTGCCGCAGGATGTGTCCCGGCTGGCAGAGCACCCCGTGGGTGCGGGCCGCGGCGACGATGGCCTCGGCGTCGGCGACCGTCGCCGCGAGGGGCTTCTCCACCAGGACCGGCACGCCGGCGGCGAGCAGCGTGACCGCGACGTCGCGGTGCGCGGGGCCGGGCACGCAGACCGAGGCCGCCTGCGGCGTCCCGGCGGCGAGCAGTTCCTCGACCGTGCCGAAGGTGCGGGCCACGTCGTGCTCGGCGGCGACCTGCTGCCGTACGCCCGGGTTCGGGTCGACAAGCGCGGTCACCGGCACCCCGAGGGACCGGTACGCGGCGACGTGCCGCAGCCCGAAGGCCCCCGCGCCGATCACGGCGACCTCGACCCGCTGGCTCATGCCGCCACCGCCGCGCTGTCGGTGTCGCTGCCGGTGTCGTCCGCGGTGGCGGCCGGGGTCGGCACGGACGCGGTGGCCGGGGCGACGAGTCGACCGTCCAGGACGGCCCGGGTGAGCCGCTCCAGCGCGTTCACGCCGTATTCGAGGCACCGCTCGTCGACGTCGAAGGAACCGGAGTGCAGGGACGCGCCGCCCCGCTCGCCGGTGACGCCGAGCTTGACGTACAGGCTGGGGCCGAGCGCGCCGAGCAGCGCGAAGTCGTCGGTGGTCAGCGGCGGCACCGCGAGGTCGACCACCTCCACCAGGCCGGGCAGTTCGGCGTGGGCCAGCGCGACGAGTTCGGCCGCGTTGCGTACCGGGGGCATCTCGTTGGCCCAGGTGAAGCGGATACCGAGGTCGAGCGCGGCGGCCTGCTGGCGGGCGACCCGCTCGATGACCACCTTGAGCCGCTCGCGGGTGCCCTCGTCGAGGGTCCGCAGGGTGCCGGTGGCCTCGGCGTACGCGGCGACCTGGCTCTGGCTGGCGCCGCCGGAGATGGTGCCGATGTTGAAGGCCACCAGTTCGTCGGCGTTGCGGGACCGGGCGACCGCGGCGTGCAGCATGTTCACGATGCCGCTGAGGCCGAGAATGGCGTCGCGGCCCAGCGCCGGGGTGGCGGCGTGCGCGGCCCGGCCGAGCACCTCGATGCGGAAGGCGTCCTTGGCCGCCATCGCCGTGTGGCGGTCCACGCCCAGCGTGCCGACCCGCAGGTCCGGCCAGCAGTGCAGGCCGAGTACGGCGTCGAAGCGGCGACCGCTCAGGGCTTCGTGCAGGAGCGCGGCGGCGGCACCGGAGGCCTCGCCGAAGGGGATCTCCTCGGCCGGTTGGAACAGTACGGCGACCGAGCCCCGGGCCGGTGGCGCGGCGGCGAGCCGGGCGGCCACCCCGTAGGCGACGGTCATGTGCACGTCGTGTCCGCAGGCGTGGCAGACCCCGGGGTTGGTGGAGGCGTACGGCTCGGTCTTGGCGTCCTGGACCGGATAGGCATCCATATCGGCCCGAAGGAGGACCGTCGGCCCCGGAAGCGCACCTTCGAGCTCCAGGAGCAGGCCGGTGCCGGCGATGCCGGTGTGCACCCGACCGAACGGCTGGAGCTTCCCGGCCAATGTCTCGGCCGTCTGATGCTCGGTAAACCGCAGCTCCGGGTGGCGATGAAGCTGACGCCGCAGCCGTACCAGCTCATCGACCCCGTCGTGTACCAGCTCCACCCAGCCCACTCCTCGCTCGCGGCCTGCAATCCGGACCTAATTGAGACAAGAACCTAAAGCCGGGGGGCGGCCACGTCAATAACCAGGCCAGATTTGGGTTATCGTCCGTGACCATGGACCTCGCTGACGCCCACCTGCACCTGTTCGCCAACGGCTACCCGGGCCGCTACGGACGCTCCCCCGCCGGCGCCGAGGAGCTGGCCGCATATCAGGACATCCGCCGCGTGCACGGCATCGATCGGGCGCTGGTGGTGGGCTACGAGGGCGAGCAACACTTCGCCGGCAACAACGACTACCTGGCCTCGCTCGTCGGCAGCCATCCCTGGATCGCCCCGGTCGCCTACGTCCCACCAAATGGGCCGGCAGACGGCCAACTGGCCCGCTTGTGGGCAGCCGGATTCGTGGGCGTCTCCGCCTACCTCGCCGACACCGCGCAGGCCGACCGTTTCGCCGCCTGGCTGACCACGGCGGCCCCGCAGCTCACCGCCGCCCGGGCGCTGCTCAGCCTCAACGCCACCCCGGCCGCCACCGCCCGGCTCGGCACCGCCCTGGCCGGGCTGGACGCCTGCCCGGTGCTGTTCAGCCACCTCGGACTGCCCGGCAGCCGCCCCACTCCCCCGTCCCCACAGCAGGCGGCCGAGACGCTGGCGCCGCTGCTCGACCTGGCCCGGCTGCCGCAGGTCGGGGTGAAGGTCTCCGGTCTCTACGCGGTCAGCGAGCCCACGCACGCCTGGCCGCACTCCGCTGCCCGGCCCTTCGTCGACCTGCTGCTGGAGCGCTTCGGCAGCCGACGGCTCTACTGGGGCTCGGACTTCCCGCCCAGCCTGGACCACGTCTCGTTCAGCCAGACCCTGGAGCCGGTCGGCCTGGCGCAGCTCTCCCGCACCGAGCAGGCCGACATCTTCGGCGCGAACCTGCGGCGCGCCCTCGACGGCGTCCAGGCGGCACGCTGATGACGGCGATCCGGGCGGTCCTGCTCGACCTGGAAGGCACCCTGTACGCCAACCGGAGGGTGATCGGCGGCGCGAGTGATGCGATCGCCGAGCTGCGCGAGCGAGGCCTGGGCGTGCGGTTCCTGACCAACACCGACTCGAAGACCGCCTAGCGGATCCGTTCCGAACTGGCCGGCTACGGGCTTTCCGTCGCCGCGGACGAACTGTTCACTCCGGTGGTGGCCGCCGAGCGGCTGCTCACCGCAGCGCAGGCCCGTACGTTCGCGCTGCTCTCCCGGGAGCTGACCGCGCTGATGCCGACGGTGGCGGCCGTTGGCCCGTACACCCATGTGCTGGTCGGCGACTGCCGCGAGACGCTTGACTACCCGGCGTTGGACGAGGCGTTCCGGGCGGTCCGCGCCGGCGCGGAACTGGTGGCGTTGCAGCGCGGCCGGTACTTCAAGCGCGCCGACGGCGACCACGTCGACACCGGCGCGGTGGCCGGGCCGCCGGGCTGGGAACCGTGCAGGTGCGCACCGGCAAGTACGCCGACCAGCGCGCCGAGGGGCTCACCGGCGACGCCGACCACGAGGTCGACTCGGTGGCGGATCTGCCCGCGCTGCTGCGCAGGCTGACCGTCGCATGACCCGAGGGCGGGCTCGGTGTGTGCCGAGCCCGCCCGCCTTTCACGTCACTCGTTGTGGAACTGGGTCACCTGGTCAGCGTTGCAGGGTGAGTACGCCCGGGCGGTACGGCAGCAGGCCGTAGTCGCCGCCGGAGTTCGGGGCACGGCCCTGGTACAGCAGTTGCAGGTTGCACGGGTCGACGGTCATCGTCTGGTCGGCGTTGGAGCGGATCAACTCGCCGTGGCTGATGTCGTTGGTCCAGGTCGCGTTGCTGTTGGCCTTA
>NZ_BOPA01000017.1 GCF_016863515.1 Micromonospora gifhornensis | reverse complement strand
GCACCCCCACCCCGCACCCCCCACCCCGCGCGGCCTCACCCGCGCGGCCTCACCCGCCCGCCCTCACCCCTCCCCCGCGCGGCCTCACCCGCCCGCCCTCACCCCTCCCCCGCGCGGCCTCACCCCCGCGCGTTCTCACCACGCCCGCCCTCACCACGCCCGCCCTCACCACGTCGATCTTGCACTTTTGGTCGCTCAAATGCGGCTTTGATCCCTTTTGCCCCGACAGGAAGTGCAAGATCGACGCGTGGGGCGCGGCACGGCGCGGCACGGGCACGGCGCGGCACGGGCACGGCGCGGCACGGGCACGGCGCGGCACGGCGCGGGCACTGCACGGCCGCGCGGCACGGCCCGAGGCGCGGGCATGGCGCGGGGCGCGGGGCGCGGGCGGGGCGCACGAGGTAGGGGTGTGGCGTAGGGCGCAGGGGGGTGTGGGGCGCGGGGTGGGGGTTAGCCTAGGCCGCCTTGGACGCCGATGAGGGTGCCGATGGCGTAGGTGGCTGCTGCGGCGGCGGTGCCCAGGAGCAGTTGGCGCAGGCCACCGGTCCACCAGCGACGGTTGGTGAACCGGGAGACGACCGCGCCGGCGACGAAGAGGCCGAGCCCGCCGACCGCCAGGGCCAGCACCAGGCTCGTCGCACCGAGCAGGTACGGCAGCAGTGGCACCAGCGCGCCGACGGAGAAGCAGAGGAACGACGAGGTCGCCGCCGTCCACGGGTTCGGCTGTTCGTCCGGGTTGACGCCCAGTTCCTCCTGCACGTGTACGCGCAGCGCCGTCTCCGGGTTGCGGCGGATCGCCTCGGCCATCTGCCGGGCGAGGTCCTCCGGCAGACCTCGGGCGACCCAGATCTCGGCCAGTTCCCTGGCTTCGCCCTCGGGGTTGCGTTCCAGTTCGCGCCGTTCCTTGGCCACCTCGGCGGCGATCTGCTCGTTGGCCGACCGGACGCTTGTGTACTCCCCGAGCGCCATCGAGATCGCGCCGGCGACCAGACCGGCGGTGCCGGTCAGCACGATGTTGCGCGGCGACACCCCGCCGCCGCCCACGCCCGCGATCAGCGCGATGTTGGTGACCAGGCCGTCCATCGCCCCGAAGACGGCCGGCCGCAGCCAGCCGCCCGAGACGTCCGCGTGGTGCGGCTCCCGCAGCGCCGCCGGAGTCTCGGTCACGGCAGGGTCAGGATCTCGTGACCGTCCTCGGTCACCACGAGGGTGTGCTCGAACTGGGCGGTCCACTTGCGGTCCTTGGTGACCACCGTCCAGCCGTCGTCCCAGAGGTCGTACTGGTAGGTGCCGAGAGTGATCATGGGCTCGATGGTGAAGGTCATGCCCGGCTCCATCACGTCGGTGGGCCGAGGGCTGTCGTAGTGCGGCACGTAGAGCCCGCTGTGGAACGCCTCACCGATGCCGTGGCCGGTGAAGTCGCGGACCACCCCGTAACCGAACCGCTTGGCGTACGACTCGATGACCCGGCCGATGACGTTGATCTGGCGGCCCGGGGCGACCGCCCGGATGCCGCGCATCATCGCCTCGTGGGTCCGCTCGACGAGCAGCCCGGCTTCCTCGCTGACCTCACCGACGCAGAAGGTGGCGTTGGTGTCGCCGTGCACGCCACCGATGAAGGCGGTGACGTCGACGTTGATGATGTCGCCGTCGGCCAGCACTGTCGAATCCGGGATGCCGTGACAGATCACCTCGTTGAGACTGGTGCAGCAGGACTTCGGGAAGCCCTTGTAGCCAAGTGTCGACGGGTACGCGTCGTGATCGACGAGGAACTCGTGCACCACCCGGTCGATCTCGTCGGTGGTGACGCCGGGCTTGCAGTGCTCCCCCGCGAGCTGCACCGCCTGGGCTGCGATCCGCCCGGCGACCCGCATCTTCTCGACGGTCTCCGGAGTCTGCACGTGCGACCCCTGCCACGGCCGGGGCGCCTTCTTACCGACGTACTCGGGCCGGGCGATGTTGGCGGGCACCTGCCGCCACGGGGATTGCCTGCCTGGGGTCAGCGGCGCACGGACGGTCATGCGCCAAGCCTATCGCCGAGCGCTCGGTGACCCCCAACACCGTCCGGGACCGACGGTTGTTGCCACACCAGGGACGCTGTGTCAAGGTGTCTGCGTGGATCAAGGGAGCGCACCTCCCGTCTTCTCCGCCGTGGCGGAGACCGACGGTGATCACCTCGTTGTGGTGGTCACCGGTGAGGTCGACATGGCCACCGCCGACACCATGTTGCAGGCCGCGCTCCGCGAGTCGGCGGCCCGGGTGACCCTCGACCTGCGGGCGGTCACCTTCTTCGACTCGGCGGCCATCCATGCGGTGGTTCGACTCGCCGGCCAGTATCCGGGCACCCTGACCGTGCTGCCCTCCCGACAGGTCACCCGGGTGCTGGAGATCGCCGGGCTGGGCGGGCAACCCTGGCTGCCGCCAGGCTGACCGGCCGATCGACGCGAAGATCACCGGCGGCGATCGGGAGGGAAGTCAATCCTCCAACCGTCGGCGCAGGGTGACCTGCGTCCCTTCCGGGGTGTGGTCGACCGACAGCTCCCCGAGTGCCCGGATCAGCGACAGGCCCCGGCCCCGGAAGCCCGAGCCGGTCGACTTGCGCCACCGGCCGGTGTCCCGCACCGTCGCCACGACCTCCCGGTTCTCCACCGACACCTCGATGTCGATCACCGGCTCCACCGGGTCGACCGGATGCTCGATCGCGTTCGCCGCCGCCTCGGAGACCGCCACGGTGAGGTCGAACAGGTCGGTCTCGCTCACCTCGTGCGCGACGAGGAAGTCCTCCAGTCGCTTGCGGAGCACGCTCAGCCGGGTCGGGTCGGCGGGCAGCCGCAGCGCGAACCGGTTGAGTTCGGTGGCCTCCAGAGCGAGCACCGCCACGTCGTCGCGGCGTGGCCGGTCGGCGACCCGGTTGACCACCGTGTCGACCAGATCCGCCACGTGTTCGCTCGCCTGGGCGGCGTCGGCCCGCAACTGGGCCAGGGCCACGTCGATGGCGACCTGCCGGTCCTCGATCAGCCCGTCGGTGTAGAGCAGCAGCCGGTCGCCGGCCCGCAGTTCACCGGAGACCGTCTCGTACGCCGCGCCGGGGATCGCGCCGACCGGCGGACCGAGGGCCCGGTCGTGCAGGAAGGTCACGTCGCTGCCGCGGATCAGCAGCGGGGACGGATGGCCGGCGTTGGCGTAGCGCAACTGACCGGTACGCGGGCTGAACCAGAGGCAGAAGACCGTGGCGAAGGTACGCGACTCGGTGGAGTCCACCAGCCGGTTCAACCGGGTCAGCGACTCGCCCGGGGCGAACCCCTCCAGCACGTACGCCCGCAGTGCGTTGCGCAGCTGGCCCATTGCCGCCGCGGCCGGCACACCCTTGCCGACCACATCGCCGATCACCAGGACGAGTTCGTCGTCGTCACGGGCGACGACGTCGTACCAGTCGCCGCCCACCTCGACGTCGGCGCTACCCGGCAGGTAGCGGCTGGCGACCACGGTGCCGGGCAGTTGCGGCAGCGTACGGGGCAGCAGACTGTGTTGCAGGGTGGTGGCGATGCGGTGCTCGGCCTCGTAGAGCTGAGCGTTCTCCAGGCGGACGCCGACCAGCCGGGCCAGTTGGGTCAACGCGGCCTCGTCGGTGCCGATGCCGTCCACGGACGGCCGCCACACCCGCAGCTCACCGAGCTGTCGTCCGGCGACACCGGTCAACGGCAGTACGAAGGACGGGTCGACCGGCGCGGTACCGCCGCCGTCGGCCTCGTACCGTGCCCCGCCGGCGGCGACCACGACCCGGACGGCCTCGGCGAGGCTGAGCGCGTGCCGGGCCGCGACCTGGAGCACGTCGGCCGTGGACCGGGCGGTGTTCACCGCGACCGCGGCGTCGGCGAGGGCGCGCAGCCGCCGGATGATCTGGCCACGCAACTGGCCGAGTTCCACATTGGCGCGGACCCGGGCGATCAACTCCTGCCCGGAGAAGGGCTTGGTCAGATAGTCGTCTGCGCCGACCGACAGCCCGGCCACCTCCTCGGCGGAGCCGGCCCGGGCGGAGAGCAGCACGATCGGGACGTACCGGGTGCGGGGGTCCGCGCGCAGCGCGGCGACCAGGCCGAATCCGTCCAGCCGAGGCATCATCACGTCGGTGAGCACCAGGTCGAAGGCGACCTCGGTGGCCACTCTCAGCGCCTCGACACCGTCGGTGGCGGTCACCACTTCCCAACTCGGCGCGAGCAGCCGGGTCACGTGTTCCCGCAGGTCGGGGTTGTCGTCGACGACCAGGATGCGGCCGTGCGACTCGGCCGGGGCCGGTCCAGGGGTGGGCGTGGCGTGGTCGTCGCTGGTCCACCGGGCCGACTCGGCCGCGAACAGCGGGGCCTGTCGCGGCTCGTGCTCGGTGGGGTCGGCGTCGGCGACCCGGTCGGCGGGCAGGTGTGCGGTGCCGAACGGGATGGTGACCGCGAAGGTGCTGCCCTTGTCGACCTGACTGCTCGCGCTGACCTGCCCGCCGTGCATCTCGACCAGTTCACGGACCAGCGCGAGCCCGATCCCGGTGCCCTCGTGGCTGCGTGATCGCACCCCCGGCACCCGGTGGAAGCGTTCGAACACGTGCGGCAGTTCGTCCGGGTGGATGCCCACACCGGTGTCGGTGACCTCCAGCCGGGCCGCCCCGTCGACCGACCGGACCCGGATCTGGATCTCGCCTTCGAAGGTGAACTTCACGGCGTTGGAGACCAGATTGAGGACGATCTTCTCCCACATGTCCTGGTCGACGTAGACCGGCTCGGCCAACGGCGGACAGTCCACCACCAGGCGTACGCCGGTGCGTTCGGTGGCCGAGCGGAAGGTGCTGGCCAGCCTGCCGGTGTAGTCGGCCAGGTCGGTCGGCTCGTAGTGGGCGGCCAGCCGGCCCGACTCCAGGCGGGAGAAGTCCAGCACGGTGTTGACCAGCTTGAGCAGGCGCAGCCCGTTGCGGTGCATGACGGTGAGCCGCTGGGTGTACGCCTCCGGCAGCTCGGGATCGGCGAGCATCTCCTCCAACGGGCCGAGCACGAGCGTCAGCGGCGTACGGAATTCGTGGCTGACGTTGGCGAAGAAGTTGGTCTTCGCGAGGTCCAGCGCGGCCAGTTCGGCGGCCCGGGCCCGCTGCTGCTCGTACGCCCGTTGTTTGCCGACCGCCCGGGAGATCTGGGCGGCTACCAGCTCGAAGAAGGTGCGGTAGTCGTCGGTGAACGGCAGCCGACGGGCCACGCCGAGCACCAGCACCCCGGCGGGTTCGTTCGTCGCGCTGATCGGCAGCACCATCACCTCGTCGGCGGCCCCGGCGGGTACGCGCCCGAGCAGGTCGACGGTGGGCACCGTGGCGGCGACCCCGGTCATCGCGACCTCGACCAGCCGGCTCGGCGGATCGGCGGGCCCGGTGTCGATCCCGGTCATCCCGGCCCGACGCAGGTGCCCGTCGCCGTCGTCGAGATACAGCAGCGCGAAGGGTGCGTCCGCGCGATGCCGGTCGAGCACGGCCGTGACGGCGCGGCCGAGGTCCTCGATGCTGCCCGGGTCGGCCAGTTCCGACCCGAGTTCGGCCAGGGCACGCAGCCGGCGTTCACCGAGCACCCGGCCGGTGGTCTCGCTGCAGATGCAGAGGACGCCGTGGATGCCCCCGTCCGCACCACGGATCGGGTCGTAGGAGACGTCGAAGTAGACGTCCTCGACGAAGCCGTGCCGGTCGAGCAGAAAATGATGGTCCTGCGCCTGGTACGCCTCGCCGTCGCGCAGCACCCCGGTCAGCAGCGGCCCCAGCACCTCCCAGGTCTCTGCCCAGTGTTCGCGGGCCGGCTGCCCGAGCACGGCCGGATGCTTGTCGCCGATGGTCGGCCGGTAGGCTTCGTTGTAGAAGGCACGTAGCTCCTCGCCCCAGAACACGACGATCTGCGCCTTGGAGGCAAGCATCGTGCTCAACGCGTTGCCCAGCGCGTCGGGCCACTGCTCCGGGACGCCCAGCGGGCTGGCCGACCAGTCATGATCACGCAGCAACCGGCCCATCTCGCCGCCCCCGGCGAAGGCCGCCGCGAGGAGGGGCGAGATCCGGCCGTCCGTCCCGGACGGATGGCTGACGTCCGCACCCCCTTGGGCCGAGTTCATGCAGCCTCCCCGGCCGTCCACATGCGCTCCGATCATCTCTGCCGCGTCCGCCTTCTACCCCGACGGACCAGCAACGTAACGCATCACGGCTGTTAGACGCTGATTAGCGCCGTCAGGTCCGCGACACCACCCGAGGCGATCACCGAGAGAGTGACCACCGTCACAACGGGGTGACGTACGCCCCGGTGATCCCACCATCCACCACGAACTGTGCAGCGGTCATGAACGATGCGTCATCGCTGGCCAGGAACGCCACCGCGGCGGCGATCTCACTCGGCTCACCGAACCGCCCCATCGGTACGTGCACCAGCCGCCGCGCGGCGCGTTCCGGGTCGGCTGCGAACAGCTCCCGCAGCAGCGGGGTGGCCACCGGCCCGGGACACAGGGCGTTGACCCGGATGCCCTCCCGGGCGAACTGCACGCCCAGCTCCCGGGTGAGCGCCAGCACCCCACCCTTGCTCGCGGTGTAGGCGATCTGCGACGTGGCGGCACCCATCAGCGCCACGAAGGAGGCGGTGTTGATGATCGACCCGCGCCCCTGCCGGCGCATGTGCGGGATCACGTACTTGCAGCAGAGGTAGACGCTCGTGGTGTTGACCCGCAGCACCCGTTCCCAGGCGTCCAGGCCGGTCTCCAGGATCGAGTCGTCGTCCGGCGGGGAGATGCCGGCGTTGTTGAAGGCGATGTCCACCCGCCCATACCGCTCGACCACACCGTCGAAGAGGGCCCGTACCGCCGCCTCGTCGGCCACGTCGGCCGCGACGAAGCTGCCGTCGACCTCCTCGGCGGCGGATCGACCGGCCTCGGCGTCGATGTCGACGCAGACCACCTTCGCTCCCTCGGCGGCGAACCGGCGTACCGTGGCCAGCCCGATTCCGCTGGCCGCTCCGGTCACCACGGCGACCCGGTCCTGCAACCGTCCCGGCATGCTCACTCCTCTGTGCTGATGAACACGTTCTTGACGTCGGTGAAGGCGTGCAGCGCGTCGGGGCCCAGTTCCCGCCCCAGCCCGGAGCGCTTCATGCCGCCGAACGGGGTCCAGTAGCGCACCGAGGAGTGCGAGTTGACGCTGAGGTTGCCCGCCTCGACCGCCCGGGCCACCCGCAGCGCCCGGCCGACGTCCCGGGTCCAGATCGAGCCGGACAGGCCGTACTCGGTGTCGTTGGCCAGCCGGATGGCGTCCGCCTCGTCGTCGAACGGGAGCACCGAGACCACTGGGCCGAACACCTCCTCCCGCCAGTGCCGGTCGGCGGGCGAGTCGGCGAGCAGCACCGTCGGGGCGTACCAGTAGCCGGGGCCGCTGGGGCAGCCGCCGGTGAACGCGACCCGGGCGTCGTCGACGTAGCCGGCTACCCGGTCGCGGTGCCCGGCCGAGATGAGCGGCCCCATCTCGGTCTCCTCGGCCGCCGGGTCACCGACCCGGAAGGCCCGCACCGCCGGTTCGAGGAGTTCGAGGAAGCGGTCGTACACCGACCGCTGCACCAGCAGCCGGGAGCGGGCGCAGCAGTCCTGGCCGGCGTTGTCGAAGACGCCGTACGGCGCGGTCGCCGCCGCCCGTTCCAGGTCCGCGTCGGCGAAGACCACGTTCGCCGACTTGCCGCCCAACTCCAGGGTCAGCCGCTTCAACTGGGCCGCGCAGCCGGCCATGATCCGGGTGCCGACCTCGGTGGAGCCGGTAAAAACGATCTTGCGTACGGCGGGATTGGTGACGAACCGTTCGCCGACCACGTCACCCCGACCGGGCAGTACGGTGAACACCCCTTCGGGCAGGCCCGCCTCCAGCGCCAACTCGGCCAGCCGCAGCGCGGTCAGCGGGGTCAACTCGGCGGGTTTGAGCACCACCGTGTTGCCGGCGGCCAGGGCCGGGGCGAAGCCCCACGCGGCGATGGGCATCGGGAAGTTCCACGGCACGATCACCCCGACCACGCCCAATGGCTCGTGGAAGGTGACGTCCAGCCCGCCCGGCACCGGGATCTGCCGACCGGTCAGCCGCTCCGGCGCGCCCGCGTAGTAGTCGAGCACGTCCCGCACGTTGCCCGCCTCCCAGCGAGCATTGCCAACGGTGTGCCCGGCATTACGCACCTCCAGCCCCGCAAGTTCCTCCAGATGCGCATCCACCACCGACGCGAACCGCCGCAGCATCCGCGCCCGCTCCCCCGGCGCCACCCCCCGCCACCGCTCGAACGCCACCCCCGCCCGCGCAACCGCCCCGTCAACCTCCCCCACCGAACTCTCCGCAACCTCCCCCAACACCACCCCCCGAGCCGGATCCCAAACCACCCCCACGCCCTACCCCCTCTCCCTCTCCCTCAGCCCTCTCAACACCCCACCCCACCCCACCCCACCCCCACCCCCACCCCACCCCGCCCGCCCCGCCCCGCCCGCCTCAGCCCGTCGATCTTGCACTTTTGGTCGGGATAAAAGCCGCTAACCACCACGAAAGAGCGACACAAAGTGCAAGATCGCGGCGGAAAGGAGGGGTGGGGGCGGGGAGGGAGGGAGGGGAGGGAGGGTGGGGAGGGAGGGAGGGAGGGTTAGAGGCGTTCGAAGCCACGGGTCAGTTCCCAGTCGGTGACGGCGGCGTCGAAGGCGGACAGTTCTACGCGGGCCATGTTGGCGTAGTGGGCGACCACCTCAGCGCCGAAGGCATCGCGGGCCACGGTGGAGGACTCCCAGAGGGTCAGGGCGTCGCGCAGCGTGCCCGGGACCCGGTCGGCATCCGCATCGTCGTACGCGTTGCCGGTGCACTCCGGTGGCAGCTCCAGCTCCTGCTCGATGCCGTGCACCGCGCCCGCCACCAGCGCCGCGATCGCCAGGTACGGGTTGACGTCGGCACCGGGGACCCGGTTCTCCACCCGCATCCCTTGGCCGTGCCCCACCAGCCGCAACGCGCAGGTGCGATTGTCCGTACCCCAGCGCAGCGCGGTCGGCGCGAACGAGCCCGGCTGATACCGCTTGTAGGAGTTGACGTTGGGCGCGAAGAACAGGCTCAGCTCACGCATCGTGGCGAGCAGCCCGGCGAGCACCCGCTGCCCGGTGACGCTCAGGTGTGCGGGGCCGTCGCCGAGCATCGCCGAGCCGCCGGAGGCGTCGCGCAGCGAGAAGTGGATGTGGCAGGAGTTGCCCTCCCGGGCGTTCGGCTTGGCCATGAAGGTGATCGACATGCCCTCCTGGGCGGCGATCTCCTTCGCCCCGTTCTTGTAGATCACGTGGTGGTCGGCGCAGGCCACCGCCTCGTCGTACCGGAAGGCGATCTCGTGCTGGCCGAGGTTGCACTCGCCCTTCGCGCTCTCCGGGGTGAGCCCCGCGCCGGCCATCTGGTTGCGGATGCGTCGCAGCAGCGGCTCCACCCGGGCGGTACCCAGCAGCGAATAGTCCACGTTGTACTGGTTGGCCGGGGTCAGGTCGCGGTAGCCGCGCGCCACCGCCTGCTCGTACGAGTCACGGAACAGCACGAACTCCAACTCCGTGCCGGCGTACGCGGTCAGCCCGTGCGCAGCCAGGCGGTCCAGTTGACCGCGCAGGATCTGCCGGGGCGAGGCGACCACCGGACCGCCGCCGTCGGGCCACTCCAGATCGGCCAGGAGCATCGCGGTGCCGGGCTGCCACGGCACCCGGCGCAACGTGTCGAAGTCCGGCTTCATCACGAAGTCGCCGTAGCCGCGTTCCCAGCTCGACATCGCGTACCCGTCGACGGTGTTCATGTCGACGTCCACGGCGAGCAGGTAGTTGCACCCCTCGCTGCCGTGGCCGACCACCTGATCGAGGAAGTACGGCGCATGGAACCGTTTGCCCTGCAACCGGCCCTGCATGTCGACGAGCGCCAACGCCACCGTGTCGATCTCACCCTCGGCGACGGCGACCCGCAGTTGTTCCAGCGTCAGCGGGGCTTTCCTCATCCGCGAGCCTCCATCACCAAGGTCTACCGGCCGCGCCGATGACCGTCAATGGGCCGCTCCGCTCGTACCCCGATCCACTGGCCTGACAAACCGACCACCGCTCACCTCCGGTCGCGCCGCCGCGCCCAGCCGAGAAAGCGGTCGTACAGATCCGGGGTGTGCTCGGGATTCAGTTGGGCGAGCTGGTCGCGGGCCTGGACCATCAGCCCACCCAGGTAGAGCAGCAACCCGAGACGGTCCTTGCGGTACTCCATCAGCAGCGCCAGCCGGGCCGGTTGACAGGGCCATTCCGCGCCGCAGTTGCGGCACCGCCAGAGCGGACGCATCGCGACGTGGGGAATCACCCGCCGCCCCATCAGCGCACCCACCGCCTGCGGCCTGCGGCGTCGCCCCAGACCCCGCGACAAGGTACGGCGAACGGACGCGAACGAACAGACATGTCGACCCCTCTCGGCTCTGGAGGGGGCCACCCCGCCCGGCCGAAGCAGGGCGACCCCGCGCAGGAGCCCACCCCACCGCCGATCCCGACAGAGCAAGCCCGCTTGACCAACACGCTGCCGACAGTGACGGGATCAGTACACGACGTTCATCTATTCTCAGGGACGTTCAGGACATCCTCCCTTGGAGGCGGGATGAACCATGCACTTCAAGCAGCCATGGCCGAGGCAGGCGAAACGGCAGAGAGCCTGGCAGCCCAGACCGGAGTGGACCCCAAGACAGCGGCGCGTTGGATCTCGCCGGGACGAATCCCTCAACCACGCCGACGCGCTCAGGTGGCTGCGATCCTCGGACGGGACGTTTCAGCGTTATGGCCTGATGTCCTGAAGCGCCGCGAGCCGCACTGGTTGCGGGAATGGGTCGATTGGGAACGCGAGGCGGTCGCCCTGCGCTGGTTCGAGCACACCTGGATCCCCGGCCTCCTGCAAACCGAGGCGTACGCCCGAGCCACCCTCGCCGGAGAGGTGCTGGCACCGGACGATGTCGACGGACTCGTGGCGTCCCGGCTGGACCGGCAAGCCATCCTGCGCCGCGATCGTCCCCCGCTGCTCGTCGCCACCGTCTTTGAAGGGGTGCTCTACCAGTCGGCCTACGGCAACCGCGATCTGATGCGTGAGCAGGTCACCCACCTGCTCACGTGCGCGGCGCTGCCTACGGTGCAGGTGCTTGTCGTACCGAAGGATGTCGGAATGTATCCGGGCCTCGGCGGCGGCTTCATCATCGCCGAGTTGCCCGGCGGTGAGTACGTCGCCCACGCGGACAGCCAAGCCCGCGCGGAGATCATTACGGGAGCCGAGGAAGTTGCTACCCTCAGCCGAAGGTGGGAGCGCATCAGAGGCGAGTGCCTCTCCCGAGCCCAGTCCCTGGACTTGATCAGGAAAGCGGCAGAATCATGGACCTGACTGGCGCGCAGTGGCGCAAGAGCACCAAGAGCGGCAACAACGGCGGGTCGTGTGTCGAGGTTGCGGACAATCTGCCGGGGGTCGTGCTGGTCCGGGACACCAAGGACCGGGAGGGCGGCACGCTGCGCGTCACGCCGTCGTCGTGGCAGTCCTTCGTCGACCTTGCCAAGCAGATCGGTTCCGTGGGCTGACCGCTGAACGTCGTACCCGCCCGAACAATGGTGGGCATGTCGCAGCCAACCACGCATCGCCACCATCGCATCGACTACATCGAGTTCACGGTCACCGACCTGGCCGAGGCCAAACGCTTCTACGCCGAAGCGTTCGGTTGGCAGTTCACCGACTACGGCACGGCGTACGCCGGCATCCAGGGCGGTTCCGGCGCTGAGGTGGGCGGCCTGCGCCAGGACCAGCAGGTACGCACGGGCGGCGGTCCGTTGGTGCTGCTCTACTCCGCCGACCTGGAGCAGAGCGTCGAGGCGGTCGAGAAGGCCGGTGGCACGGTGGTGGCGGGACCGTACGACTTCCCCGGTGGTCGTCGCTTCCACTTCACCGATCCGAGCGGAAACGAGCTGGGCGTCTGGGCCGAGGCGTAGCCCCGAGCATGTCGCCGACGAAACCCTTGCTCCTCACGTGGCGTCAGGTCACATAGTCGGTGGCGTGGATGAGCTCCTGACCGTCGGGCGGGTGGCGCGGTTGACCGGCGTCAGCGTCCGCACCCTGCACCACTATGACGACCTCGGCCTTCTGGTGCCGTCGGCACGGACCGCGTCGGGGCACCGGGCGTACTCCGCCGATGATGTGGAGCGGCTGCGGGAGGTGCTCGCGTACCGGCGGCTGGGTTTCGGGTTGCGGGAGATCGCCGATCTGGTGGGCGACCCGGCCGCCGACGCGGTCGCGCACCTTTGCCGGTTGCGTGGCCTGCTGGTGGACCGGCAGGACCGGGCCGCGGCCATGGTGGCGGCTATCGACCGGGAGTTGGCGGCGCGGGCGGGGGTCGGGACGATGCCGCGGGAGCCGCTGAAAGCGTTCGGTGCCCGGTTGTACGACACGATCGGGTCGGCGTACCCGGCGACGCGGCGCACCGAGCCCCGGATCGCCGCGCAGGTCTGGGCGGCGCTGGGTGACGCGCGGACGGTCCTGAACGTCGGGGCGGGCACCGGCTCCTACGAACCGCCCGACCGCGAGGTCACGGCGGTGGAACCGTCGGCGGTCATGCGGGCCCAGCGGCCCCCGGGCGCGGCACCGTGCGTGGCCGCCGCTGCGGAGAGCCTGCCCTTCGAGGACCAGTCGTTCGACGCCGCGATGGCCTTCAGCACCATTCACCACTGGCACGACCCGATCGCCGGGCTGCGCGAGATGCGGCGGGTGGCCCGGCGGGTGGTGGTGTTCACCCACGATGCCAGTGACACCGGCTGGCGACACCGGTTCTGGCTCACCCGCGACTACCTGCCCGAGGTCGTCGACCTGGTGGCCGACCGTCCGCCGGTGGAGCAGGTGGCCCGCGCGATCGGGGCCCACCTGGAGCCGGTGCTCATCCCGTGGGACTGTGCGGACGGCTTTTTCGAGGCACACTGGCGCCGCCCTGAGGCGTACCTGGACGAACGTGTTCGCGGGGCGGTGTCGGTATGGGCCAGGGTCGGCCCGCAGGCGCAGCGACGGGCGGTTGAGATGCTCCGCGACGACCTCGCGTCCGGCCGGTGGGCCGAGCGCAACCGCGAGATCCTCGCCCTCGACGCGGCGGAACTCGGCCTGCGGCTGCTTGTCGCCTGACCACCGGCGCTGGTGAGCGGATCAGCGGCCCGGCGGGGGTGCGGGGTTCTCGCTCAGCCGGGCGGTCTGGGTTTCCTGCACGTGGCGGGCGGTCTGCAGGAAGTCGAGGATCGTGGTGAGCTGCTCCCCGCTGTACCCGCGGAGGGCCCGGGCGCCGGCCTCGCCGACGGGTAGGTAGATGTCACGTTCCACCTCGCGGGCGGTGTCGGTGGCGGTGACCAGGACCCGCCGTCGGTTCTCGGCGTCCCGGGTACGGGTCACCAGGCCGGCGCGTTCCAGCCGGTCGATGACCGTGGTGGTCGCCGCCGGGCTGATCTTGAGAGCGCGGGTGAGTTCCCCCGCGGAGAACGGCCCGTCGTTGGCGAGGACGAGATCCAGCGCCCGCAGGTCGGTGCGGTTGAGCCCGAGCCGAGCGGCGGCGGCCTCGTCGAAGGCGTCGAAGCTCTGCTGAAGCAGCCGTAGCTGCATCGCCACGTCCCGGATGAGGCCATATTTCGACATTCGAAACCTTCTGCTATCGTAAGGTCTGACGATCGAACCGATATTAGCCTACGGGGGCGAGATGACCATGGACGACCACCAGATCCGCGACCTGTTCGACCGACTCATGCGGGCCTGGACCGACAACGACGCCGCCGCCTACGGGGCCTGCTTCACCGACGACTCCGACTACGTCTCCTACGACGGAACCCGGGCCGTCGGTCGCCACGACATGCAGGAGGCCCACGATCGACTCTTCCGCGGTGTGCTCGCCGGTTCCGCGCTCGTCGGCGACATCGAGTCCATCCGGTACGTCACCGACGGGGTCGCGATCGTCCACGGCACCGCGTCGGTGCTGATGCCCTGGCGCTCCAGGCTGCCCAGGCGACGCCTGTCCCGTCAGACCCTCGTCGCCGTACGCACCGACCAGGGCTGGCGGTTCACCGCACTGCACAACGGACGGGTACGCCCCGTGCAGATCCCCGCTCCGGACTCGATGCCCTCCCGCATGGCCCAGGCCATGGGTCACGCAGCCCGCCGCCTGGGCATGGGCCGCGCCGCCGCCCGCACCTGATCAGCACCCCTCCTCGCCCACTTCGCGCATGCCCCGCCCGGCCGAGCGCGCCGCATTCCGTCGCCCGAGGACACGCGGTCGCGTCCGGTGTCGAGGCGGTGACGGAGCTGCCAGGATTGTGGCCACGAGCCGACTGTGCACTGAGGAGACGACGTGAGCGACTGGAACGACAAGATCATCGCCGAGTTTCGGGCCAACGGCGGGCAGGTGGGCGGCCATTTCGCGGGCCAGCCGCTGCTGTTGTTGCACACGGTCGGCGCCAAGAGCGGCCTGCCGCGCGTGAACCCGGTGATGTACCAGCAGGTGGACGGCGGCTACGCCGTGTTCGCCTCCAAGGCGGGCGCACCCACCAGTCCCGACTGGTATCACAACCTGCTCGCCCAACCCCGGGTGCAGGCGGAGATCGGCACGGAGACGGTCGAGCTGGTCGCCCGAGTCGCCGCCGACGACGAGCGGGAGCGGATCTGGAGCGCGCAGAAGGCGGCGTACCCGTTCTTCGCCGACTACGAGCAGAAGACCACCCGTCGGATTCCCGTCGTGGTGCTGGAGCCGGTGCGCTAGGCGTCGCCCGGATCTTCGCCTGCCGGCTGGGCGGCGGGCCTCGGGTCGGACGTGGTCAGGATGACGTGACCGCGGAATCCGGGACCGAGGACGATCGCCGCATGGCCGGCGGGCGGGGCGCCGAGGGCGCTGCTTTCTGCCGCCGGTATCGCAGGAGCGAAGTCCGGCCCGCCGAAGTCCCCGGCGTCCGCGTCACCGTCACCCATGGTCACTCCCCTGTCGTCGGTTCCTGCGTACGCCAGGATATCTTGTCTTCCACTATATTAGGAGGATGAGTGCTCGGGCTATGACCGAACCGGCCTTCTTCATCCTCACCGCGCTGCTCGACGCCCCGCGCCACGGCTACGGGATCGTCGCGGAGGTCGCGGACCTGTCGCATGGGCAGGTGCAGCTGAAGATCGGCTCCCTGTACGGAGTCCTCGATCGACTCGTCGGTGACGGCCTTGTCGAGTTGGACCGCGAGGAGGCGTGGCAGGGGCGGTTGCGCCGCTACTACCGGGTCACCGAGCAGGGCCGCGCCACCCTCGCCGCGGAGGCGGACCGGCTGGCCGCCAACGCGCGCCTCGCCTCCGCCCGGTTGCACGAGCAGCGGAACCCGATCACGGGGACGTCGTCGTGAGTCGCCTGGAGGAGCGCTACCGCCTGCTGTTACGCCTGCTGCCCGCCGCCTACCGGCAGGAGTGGGAAGACGACATGGTCGCCGCCTTCCTGGAGAGCATGGACACCGGCGACCCCGAGACCACCGCGTACCTCGCCGACTACGGCCGGCCGAGCCTGTCGGAGGCCGCCAGCATCGTGGCGCTCGCGGTGCGGCTGCGCCTGCGCGCCGACACGTCACCCCGCTCGCGGGTGTGGGGACACGCGGTGCAGCTGGCGACCCTGATGCTGCTGCTGACCCACGCCGTCATGGTCACCGGCAGCATCGCCATCGCGCTGTGGTACTCCGGGAAGCTCGCCTGGCTGCCCGCTCCGGCACCCGAGTTCGCACTCACCACACCGGCGAGCATCTGGAGTACGACGTGGAACCTCGCCGGCTACGCCTGGTTGCCGGCCTACCTCGCGCTCGTCCTCGGCTACCGACGCGTGGCCCAGGCGGTCGCCCTGCTCGCCATCGTGCCCCCCATCATCACCACCGCCATGGCACAAGCCGTCGGCGACGAACCGCTGACCGTGTCGCCCTGGGCGATGCGGCTCGTCGACGTCGCTCTGCTCCTCGCCATGGCGGCCTTCCCCCACGGTGCCGCACCCGTGTCACGCCGGCCATGGCTCCTCGCGCTACCGATCGGCATCTTCCTCGTCGCCCTGCCCCTGTTCATCCTCCAGGCGGTCGAACCGGCGCTGAGGCTGCTGGACTGGCCGGGCCTGTTGTGCGCCGCGGTCGCTGTGGCCATGGCGGTTCACCTGACCGCTCGCGCCACCGGTCGATCGACGCGCACCCTGCCGTGGTCGCTGGCGTTCACTCTGCTCGCCGCGACCGCGCTCGTCCTGCGCGCCGTGACCCTGCCCGACTTCCTCGACCAGGCAGAGCGCACGACGCTCACCACGATCGCGGCCGTTCAGGTCGTCGCCGTGCTCACGGTAGGCGTACCGCTCGCGGTGTCGGCCCTTCGCGCGCTGCGCAACGTCCCCTCGGCCCCCGCCGCCACCCCGAACCCCACCACACCGTCGTAGCAGCCGGTCACGGTCCGTGCAGCTCAGGCATCGGTGGTGGCGTACGGGCTGGCGTTGAGCCGGGCTCCGATCTGCTCCGGTAGCGGGTAGACCTGCTCGACCGGTAGGTGAGCGGCTGCCGCCTGGGTCTCGCCGCCCCGCAGCAGGTCCCGGAGCCGGTGCACGGTGGCAGTGATGTCGGTGACGCCGACGATCCAGTCGTCGACGTACCGTTCGACCGCCTCGCCGGAGAGGCCGACCTGTAGCGACCGGTACGGCAGCGGTTGAAGATGCAGGGACCGTTCCGGATCCCACTGCACCCGCACCGGGCTGGTCTTCAACTGCCGTGACCAGGTCGCCTGGTCGCTGTGCAGATCACGGTCGTAGTGACTCAGGCAGGCCCGGGCGAGCGCCCACTCGAATCCCTCTCGGGTGATCTCGATGGACAGCACGCGTTCCTGCCCCGGCTTGGTGGCCCAGCCACAGCGGTACATCATCCACAGGAAGGACGG
The DNA here is from genome assembly GCF_016863515.1 of Micromonospora gifhornensis. Lineage (GTDB taxonomy): Bacteria > Actinomycetota > Actinomycetes > Mycobacteriales > Micromonosporaceae > Micromonospora > Micromonospora gifhornensis. Next base: position 252,933 of record NZ_BOPA01000017.1, on the reverse strand, counting down.
CTTGATCCACGTCATCCGCTCCCGCTTGAAGGGGGCCACGAAACGGCCGGCCGCCACCGCCGGCACCGCGATCTGCGGAGGGTACGCCTGGTAGACCGTGATGGTGTCGGCCGAGAAGCGGGCGCGGATCTGCCGGGCGGGAGTGGACATCTCCAGATCCTCACCGATCCGCACTCGGCCGCACCACCGAGATTCCGCGCGTCCGGCAAACGAAAAATGGCAGAGCCAGCGGTTAGCCTGCCGTCATGGGGAGCGCGGAACTGGATGAGTTGATCGTCGCGGACGCCGAGGCGCTGCGCGACTGGTTGTCGACCCACCACGCCACGTCGGACGGGGTCTGGCTGGCGCTGACCAAAAAGGGTGGCACCGTCACCACGCTGACCTGGCAGCAGGCGGTCGACGAGGCGCTGTGCTTCGGTTGGATCGACGGGCAGGCCCGGAAACGCGACGAGGAGAGCTCCTGGATCCGGTTGACTCCGCGCCGGTCCCGCAGCTCCTGGTCACAACGGAACGTGTCCCATGTGGCCCGGCTTGAGGAACAGGGGCGGATGCAGCCGTCCGGCCGCGCCGCGGTGGAGGCGGCGAAGGCGGACGGGCGTTGGGCCGCCGCCTACGCCCCGCCGTCGGAGGCCGAGGTGCCGGCCGACCTACTCGCCGCCATTGCCGCCAATCCCGCTGCTCAGGCCATGTTCGACGTCCTCACCAAGACCAACCGGTTCGCACTCATCCACCGTCTCAACGCCGTCAAACGGGCGCAGACCCGCGAGCGGAAGATCGTCGAGTTCGTCGCCATGCTGGCCCGACACGAGACGGTCTACCCGCAGAAGGCCAAGCCCTCGGTGCCGCCGACCGGCTAGTCGGGTCGCGATCCTCGGATGAACTCCCGGTGGCCCCGCAATTGCGTTGCCGGGTGCGTCGGCGTACCCCATCCTTGGGCTTGTGACCAGGCCCGATCGCGACGGGCCGACCCGGGCCCTCGGAACGGCCCGGCAGCCGCGGCGGCGCGGGGAAGGTCACCTCTCTCTCGGGTACGGCGCTGCGCCCTACCCTGGCTCCGCCCCGCGCCGCCCCGGTCCCCACGACGCCCGGTCCCCACGACGCCCGGTCCTCAGCAAACCCGGCCCTCAGCAAGCCCGGTCGTCAGCAAGCCTGGCCCTCAGGGAGCCGGGCCGTCAGGCCAGTACCAGGCCGGCCACCCAGAGCGCGCCGATCACCACTCCGGCGAGGAACTCGATCAACATGGCCAGGCCGGTGGCGGCGACCGCCTGCTTGGTCGCCGGCCAGGCCAGTGCGGTGTCGCCCAGCCGCAGCCGTTCCATCAGGAAGATGCCGACGACGAAGCCGATGATCAGCCCGACGACGGGGATGACGAAGAAGCCGACCAGGCCGAGGAGAGCACCGACGAGCAGCGTGGCGGTGGGTACGCCGGCCCGTTTGAGGTTGCGGCCGGGCCAGGCGTACTTGATCACGGTGCCGCCCAGGGCGACCACGGTGGCCGCCGCGAGCACCAGCCAGCGGCCGGCGCCGGCCTCACCGAACAACGCCCACACGAGTACGCCGCCCCAGCACAGCGGCAGGGCCGGCAGGCCGGGCACCACCACGCCGGCCAGCCCGGCGAGGATGGCCAACGCGGTGATCACCGAAACCACGGCACCGGTCTCTGTCAGACTCACGGCTCCCCATCCGATCGCTTCATCTGTTAAAAGGGGGCCCTTTCTCTACCGCAGGCGTTAATAAGGTGCCCTTCCTTACCCGCCGGCCAGGCGGGTGGAGATTGCTGCGGCGGGCGCTGGTGGGCCGAACAGGCGCCCTTGAGCGGAGTCGCAGCGTAGCGCCCGGAGCCGCTCGGCCTGCGGCTCGGTCTCCACCGCCTCGGCGGTCACCCACAGTTCCAGAGCGTGGGCCAACCGCACCAGCGCGTCGACGATCCGCTCGTCGCGGTGGTCGGCGGCATCCGGCTCGTCGCCCCGGATGCCCTCGACGAACGGCGCGGCCAGCTTCAGGCAGGTGATCGGCAGCCGACGCAGGTACGCCAGGTTCGAGTAGCCGGTGCCGAAGTCGTCGACGGCCAGCCGGACCCCGAGCTCGGCCAGCCGGTACAGCGTCCGCAGCGGCTCACCGCCGGAGCCCATCACGGCGCTCTCGGTCAACTCCAGTTGCAGCAGTTCCGCCGGCAGTCCACTGCTGGACAGGGCATCGGCCACGGTGTCCACGATCACCGGAGCGTCGGCCTGCCGGGCGGCCAGGTTGACGCTGACCACCAGCCGCGCCTCGGGGAAGTCGACGTGCCACCGACGGGCGTCCCGACAGGCCTGCCGCAACACCCACTCGCCGAGCCGGACGATCAGACCGGTCTCCTCGGCCAACCCGATGAACCGGTCCGGACCGATCAACCCCAGCTCCGGATGCTGCCAGCGGACCAGCGCCTCGACCGCCAGCATCCGACCGTCCAACAGCGACACGATCGGCTGGTAGTGCAGCACGAACTCGTCCCGGTCCAACGCCACCGGCAGTCCGGCGAGCAGGGTCGACCGGGCGATGTCCCGGGCGCTGCGCTCCGGGTCGTACACCGCCCACCGGCCCCGGCCCTCGGCCTTGGCCCAGTACAGCGTGGTGTCGGCGGCCTTCATCAGCTCGGCGGCGCTGGTGCCGACGAGGTCGGAGGCGACGATGCCGACGCTGGCCGAGACCATCAGCTGGTGGTCGTCGATGAAGACCGGGGCGGACACGGCGGTCAGCGCCAGTTCGGCCACCGCGATCATGTTGTCGACCCCGGCGTCGCCGTCGACCAGGATGACGAACTCGTCGCCGCCCATCCGGGCCACCAGGTAGCCGTACTCGGCCACGCAGCCGGCCAGCCGCCGGGCGATCGTCATGAGTAGCCGGTCACCGACGTCGTGCCCGAGGCTGTCGTTGATCGCCTTGAAGCCGTCGAGGTCGAGGAAGCAGACTCCGACCCGACCCGAGGCGCTGAGCAGGCGGCTCAGCGTCTCGAAGAACAGCGTGCGGTTGGGCAGTTCGGTAAGCGGGTCGTGCAGCGCCTGGAAGCGCAACCGACGCTGGAGTTCGTACCGTTGCGTGATGTCCTCGGCAACGGCGATGGTGAACCGGGGCCGGCCGTCGTCGTGCCGGATCAACGAGACTGCCAGGTCCGTCCAGACGGAGGTGCCGTCCTTGCGGTAGTACCGCTTCTCGACCCGTGCGGATTCGTGTTTGCCCTCGATCAGTTCCCCGTACAGCTCCCACATGCCGGGTGCGTCGTCGTGGTGGAACAGGGCCGTCACGTTGAGCTGGCGCATCTCCTCGATGGAGTAGCCGAGCATGTCGGCGAAGGGCTGGTTGACGTCGATGATCTGCCCGTCGACGTCGGCGATGCCGATGCCGATCGCCGCGCCCCGGAAGACCGCCCGGAACCTGGCCTCGCTGTCGCGCAACGCCCGCTCGACATCGTCGCGGGCCTGCCACGCCGACCGTGCGATCCGCTCCTGCTGGGCGAAGGTGCGATCACGCAGCGCGCGGGCGAACCCGGCCGCGAGCGCGCCCTGCGCCACCGCGATCCGGTCGTCGAGCCCGGTCGACCCGCCCAGTACCTGGTCGGGCAACCGGTCGGCGAGCGAGCGCACCGACCACTCGATCATGTCCGGTTCGGTCAGGTGCGCCTCGACCAGGGCCTGACCGACCTCCGCCGCCACCGGGGCCACCTCGTCGGCGTGCAGCAGCGCCTCGGCCAGCCGCAGGGTGTACGACAACAGCAGGCGCTCGGTGTCGGCCGCGCTCATCGGTACGAAGCCGAGCCGGCGTACCGCCTGCGCCCACTCGGTCGCGTAGTTGTGCGCGCCGGCCGGATCGACGGCACGCCCTCCGGGGGCACCGACGGCCGACATCAGGTCACCCCGCTACGTCGTCGTTGCGAGCCACCGCGCCGAAGGCACCGAAGCGTTGCGCGTCGGCGGCCACGTCGGACGGCGAGTCCGGACGCCACAGCTCCATGTGCACCACGCCCGGTTCGAGGATCGTCCAGTCGCCGAAGAACGAGGTGATCTCGGCCCGCGACCGGAGCGTGATCTCGGTGCTGGTACGCGCCGAGAGCCGCTGCGCGTCAAGCATCTCCTGCGGCTGGTCCTCGAAGGTGGAGTGCGAGATCACCAGGTGACTGCCGGGTGCGGCGGCGGCCCGCAGGGTGGCCAGGATGTCGCCGGGCCGGTCGGCGTCGGGTACGAAGTGGACCACGCCGGCCAGCAGGATGCCCAGTGGCCGGTCGAAGTCGAGCAGGTGCAACGCCCGGGTCTCGGCGAGAATCCGCTGCGGGTCGCGCAGGTCGGCGTGGATGACGCCGGTCGACTCGTTGCCGGCCAGCAGTTGCCGACTGTGCGCCACCGCCACCGGGTCGATGTCGACGTAGACCACCCGGGCCTGCGGGTTGGCGGCCTGGGCGACCTCGTGCACGTTGCCGACGGTGGGGATGCCCGAGCCGATGTCGAGGAACTGGTCGATGCCGGCGTCGAGCAGCACGCGTACGGCCCGGCGCAGGAACTCCCGACCCGCCCGCATGGTCGCCGGCAGGTTCGGCGTCATCGCCGCGATCTGGTCGGCCAACTGCCGGTCGACCTCGAAGTTGTGGGCACCGCCCAGGAAATAGTCGTACACCCGGGCCGCGCTGGGCCGGGAAAGGTCGATCTCGATGGGTGCTCCGTCCGGCTGCTGCACTGGTTACCCCAAGTCGTCGCGACGGATCAAGTAACGCTGCCTACTCTAGGCCCGCGCGCCACACCCTGGGAGATCCACAACCGCCTTTGTCCGGCGACCGTGCCGGCGCGCCCTGTCAGGCGGCGCGGCCCGGCGATCAAGCAGCCTCGGCCCGGCCGTCAGGCGGCTTCGAGCAGCATGGAGATGCCCTGGCCGACGCCGACACACATGGTGGCGACGGCTCGGCGGCCGCCCCGGCGACGCAGCTCCAGCGCGGCGGTGAGCGCGAGCCGGGCGCCGCTGGCACCGAGCGGGTGGCCCAGCGCGATGGCCCCACCGTTCGGGTTGACGTGTTCGGCGTCCTCGGGCAGGCCCAACTCCCGCAGCACCGCGACGGACTGGGCGGCGAACGCCTCGTTCAACTCGATCACGTCGAGGTCGGTCACGGAGAGGCCCTGCCGCTGAAGCAGTCGCCGGGTCGCCGGCACCGGGCCGATGCCCATGATCCGCGGCGGCACCCCGGCCGTCGCCGTCCCGACGACGCGGGCCAGCGGGGTGAGACCGTACTCCTCGACGGCCCGCTGCGAGGCGACCAGCAGCGCCACCGCACCGTCGTTGACCCCTGAGGAGTTGCCGGCGGTCACCGTGCCGCCGGTACGGAACGGGGTGGGCAGCGCGCCCAGCTTCTCCATCGAGGTCTGCCGGGGGTGCTCGTCGACCTCGACCAGCCGCGTCTCGCGCCGACCGGCAGGCACGGTCACCGGCACGATCTCCTCGGCCAGCCGGCCGTCGGCCTGCGCCTTGGCGGCCCGCATCTGCGAGCGGTACGCGAACTCGTCCTGGGCGAGCCGGTCGACACCGAACTCGACGGCGACGTTCTCCGCCGTCTCCGGCATCGAGTCGACCCCCCAGCCCTGCTCCATCAGCGGGTTGACCAGCCGCCAGCCGATCGTGGTGTCGTACATCTCGGCGGCGCGGGAGAAGGCGCTGGTGGCCTTCGGCATGACGAACGGGGCCCGGCTCATGCTCTCCACCCCGCCGGCGACCATCAGATCGGCCTCCCCGGCGACGATCGCCCGCGCGGCGGTGGCCAGCGCGTCGAGGCCGGAGCCGCAGAGCCGGTTGACCGTGCTGCCGGAGACCTGCTCCGGCAGGCCGCCGAGCAGCGCCGCCATCCGGGCCACGTTGCGGTTGTCCTCACCGGCCTGGTTGGCGCAGCCGAACACCACGTCGTCGGTGCGGGACCAGTCCACCGACGGGTGCCGGGCGACCAGTTCGCGGATCACGTGCGCGGCCAGGTCGTCGGGGCGTACGCCGGCGAGGGCGCCCGCGTACCGGCCGATCGGGGTGCGGACACCGGCCACCAGGTATGCCACGGTCATCGCGAGTCCTTCGGGGGTGGGAAGGCAGGGGTGCGGAGCGTCCAGTGGATCAAGCAGGACGTCCTGCCGCCAGGATATCGCCGCCGAGTCCGGATAGGTTTGTGGGCATGGCAAGAGCCCAGTTCAGCGCGGAGACCAGTGAGGCCGGCGCATTCGTCCGTCAATCCAACCGGTTCACCGGTCGGGTCACCCCGCACTCCAGTTCGCCGCCCGGTGCCGGGCCGGACGAGCAGAACCGCTGGCCGCTGGAGCCCGGCCGGTACCGGCTGATCTGGTGCCGGGCCTGCCCGTGGTCGCACCGGGCACTGATCGTCCGCAACCTGCTGGGGCTGGACGAGGCCATTTCACTGGGCACCGTCGACCCGATCCGCGACGAGCGGGGATGGCGGTTCACCCTCGACCCGGACGGCTTCGACCCGGTGCTGGGCGTCGGCTTCCTCTCCGAGGCGTACCTGGCCACCGACCCCGACTACACCGGCCGGGTCACCGTGCCGGCGCTTGTCGACACCGTCACCGGGCGGGTGGTCACCAACGACTATCCGCAGCTCACCCTGGATCTGTCCACCGAGTGGCGGCGGCTGCACGCACCTGACGCACCGGACCTGTACCCGGTGGAGCTGCGCCCGGAGATGGACCAGCTGATGGCCGACATCCACCGCGACGTCAACAACGGCGTCTACCGGTGCGGCTTCGCAACCTCGCAGCAGGCGTACGACGAGGCGTACACGGCGCTGTTCGCCCGGTTGGACGCGTTGTCGCTGCGGCTGGCCGAGCAGCGGTACCTGATGGGCGACACGATCACCGAGGCGGACGTGCGACTGTTCGTCACGCTGGTCCGCTTCGACGTGGCCTACCACGGGCACTTCAAGTGCAACAGGCAGAAGCTCACCGAGATGCCGGTGCTGTGGGCGTACGCCCGGGATCTGTTCACCACCCCCGGCTTCGGGGAGACTGTCGACTTCGACCACATCAAGCGGCACTACTACGCCACCCATGACGAGATCAACCCGACCGGCATCGTGCCGCTCGGCCCGGACCTGCACGGCTGGACGACGCCGCACGGACGTGGCTGAGCGCCGAGCCACGGCCGTGGCCGAGCGCCGGGCCGCGGGTGTGGTCGAACGCCGTGCCACGGGTGCGGCGGTCTGCGTGCTCGTCGGCGCGGTCGCGGCGACGTTCGCCGTGGTCGCCGGTCCCGGTCCGGGCCTGACCGGGTACGTCAGCGAGGCCGGTGTGGCCGACAGCATCTACGCCTGGACGTACCGGCTCGGGGTGCTCACCCTGGGTGCCGCGCTCCTGCTGCTCGCCGCCGCACTACGCGACCGGTCGCGTGACGACGCCGTGCCCCGACCGGCGCGACGGCCCGACAGAGCCTTGCGGATCGCGGTGGTGCTGCTCGTCGTCGGGGCGGTGGCCACCGCCCTGTCCGGCGCGGTGACCTGTAGCGACGGCTGCCCGTTACCGCCGTTCGAGACGCCCACCGTGGCGGATCTGGTGCACGGCGCGGCGAGCATCGTCGCCGCCGGTGCCACGGTCCTCGCCATGATCGCGATCCTGTTCTCCCGGGCAGCGGCGGAGCCGCTGCGCCGCACCGCCACGATCTGCGTGGCGTCGGCCCTGCCGCTGGCGGGCGCGCTCGGCCTCGCCATGCTGCTCGTCGGCCGGGGAACGCTGGCCGGCGTGCTGGAACGACTGCTGCTGCTGGTGATCGTCGGCTGGGGTGTGGTCACCGCCGCGATCCTGGCGACCGCGGATCCTGGCGACCGCGAGAAGATGAACTCATGAGTACGTTGTTCACACCGCTGACGCTGCGCGCGGTCACCCTGCCCAACCGGATCGCGCTGGCCCCCATGTGTCAGTACAGTGCCGGCCCCGACGGCCTCCCCCACGACTGGCACCTGGTGCACCTCGGTACGCGGGCGGCCGGTGGCGCCGGCCTGGTGATGACCGAGGCGACCGCGGTGCTGCCAGAGGGACGGATCAGCCCGCAGGACACCGGGATCTGGTCCGACCGGCACGTCGACGCCTGGCGTCCGGTGACCCGGTTCGTGGCCGCCCAGGGCGCGGTGCCCGTCGTACAGCTCGCGCACGCCGGGTTCAAGGCGTCGACCTACCGGCCCTGGGATCCGCACCGGGGCGGGGTGCCCGACACCGAGGGCGGGTGGACTCCGGTCGGGCCCACCGAGCAGCCGTTCCTCCCGGAGTACCGGACGCCGACCGCGCTGGACGAGGCGGGCATCGCCGCCGTGGTGGAGGCGTTCGCAGTGGCGGCCGGCCGGGCACTGGCCGCCGGATTCGCCGGTGTGGAGGTGCACGCGGCACACGGCTACCTGCTGCACGAGTTCCTGTCCCCGCTGACCAACCACCGCACCGACGCCTGGGGCGGCGACCGGGCCGGGCGGATGCGGCTGACCCTGGAGGTCGCCCGCGCGGTCCGCGCCGCCGTCGGTGAGCAGGTGCCGGTGCTGGCCCGGATCTCGGCCACCGACTGGGTCGAGGGCGGCTGGACGGTCGACGACAGCGTGGCGCTCGCCGCCGAGCTGGCCCGGGCCGGGGTCGACCTGATCGACTGTTCCTCGGGCGGGGCGTCGCCGAACGCCACCGTCCCGGTCGGCCGTGGTTACCAGGTGCCGCTGGCAGCCCAGGTGCGCCGGGAGGCGCAGGTGCCCACCGGGGCGGTCGGCCTGATCGTCGAGCCGGAACAGGCCGAGGCGATCATCGCCGACGGCGAAGCCGACCTGGTGCTGCTCGGTCGGGAGCTGCTGCGCAATCCGTACTGGCCGCGCCAGGCCGCCGCCAAGCTCGGCGCGGAGGCCACCTGGCCCGAGCCGTACCTGCGAGCGGCCTGAAGGCCGGCGGGTGAGCCCGGCAGGTGACACTGCCGGGCTCAGCCCGCTGGGTGGCACCTGCCGGGCTCAACCCGCGAGGTGCCCCCACTTCCCCTCCAGCTCGCACCACGGCCCCTGGGCCATCACCATGCCGTCGGTGAGCACCACGACATGGTCGGCCCGCACCAGCGCGGCCCGCTTCGACGTGGACCCGACGACTGTCACGCCGTGCTCGCGCAGCGCCTGCCACAGCGCCAGTTCGGTGGTGACGTCCAACGCAGAGGAGACGTCGTCGGCGACCAGCAGTTCGGTACGCGGTGCCAACGCCCGGGCCAGCGCCAGGCGCTGGAGTTGGCCGCCGGAGAGCCGGGTGCCCTTGTGCCCGATGAGCAGCCCGAGCCCGCTGCCGGTGGCCGCCAGGTCGTGTTCCAGCTGGGCGGTGGCCACGGCGTGTCGGGCGTCGACCGGATGCCCGAGGGTGATGTTGTCGGCGACCGTGCCGGAGAGCACCCGGGGCACCTGGCCGACATAGCCGACCTGGTTGGGGCGCAGGAACAACTCCGGCTCGGTGACCGGATCGTCGTTCCAGGTCACCTGCCCGATGTGTGGAGCGATCCCGGCCAGGGCCCGCAGCAGGGAGGACTTGCCCGCACCGACCGGGCCGACGATCAGGACGAGCTGGCCACGCTCCACGGTCAGGTTGACATCGCGTACCGCCACGGTGCCGTCGGTGTGCCGTACGCCGAAATTGGTCAGCTCCAGCCGACGCAGCGGGGTACGCGGCGGCTGCGGTGGGGCGGGCGCCGTCCCCGCTATGAGATCGACACCCGGGATCCGCGCCGAGTACGCCTCGACGCCGGCCATCTCCACAGTCCGACGCGTCCACACCCGAGCCGACGGCACCTGCGAGACCAGTGACGCGGTGGTCCACGCGAACCAGCGGGCCGCACCCAGCGTGGCGACCGCGACCAGCGCCGCCCCGGCGGCCAGCCCGCCGGACAGATACAGCGCCCAGACGCCGATCGGCAGCAGGCCGCTGGCCAGTGCCGGGGTGGACCGGGCCCACACCTGCACGGCGATCTCCCGGCGCTGCCGGTCGCTGCGGACCGTGTCGAGGCGGGCCAGGTGGGTCAGCACCGGCCGGGTGGCCCCGGCGAGCTTCACCGTCCGGGCCGCCGACAGGCTGGACACCAGCGCGGTGGCGAAGGCGGCCCGGGCGGCCACCGTGTCGCGGGCCGCGCGTTCCAGTCGCGGCCCGAACGCCGTCGCGGCCAGCCCGGACAGCACCATCGTGCCGATGAAGAACAGCCCCGGCACCACGCTGTCGGTGACCACTGTCATCACCACCAGCAGGATCACCGCGACCGTCTGGTCCAGCACGTTGTCGGCAAGTTGGACGACGCGTTCGGTGTCACCACCCTGGGCCACCACCTCGGCCGGGCTGTGCCGGCTGATCCGGCGTGGACCGGTCTGCCCGTGCACCAGGCGGGCACTGATCCGCAGCATCTGCCGGACGAACCAGGCCGGGAACCACAGGTGGGTCCAGTAGTTGGCGGGGATGGCGAGGATCAGGCCGGCCGCGATGCCCAACGCGGGCAGCCACGGATTGCCGGTGCCGTCCACCACGTCGACCCAGAGCCAGGCCAGCAACGGCCCGTCCAGACCGAACACGGTAAGTACGGAGAAGATGCCGATGGCCGACAGGCCGTAGCGGGGATCGTTGAGGCAGAGCCGGACGATCTCCCGCATCGTCTGGAACCGGGACGCCGGCCGACGCTCCACGCCCGGCCCACCCGCCGGCACGTCACCGCCGCCGTCAGCACGCCCGCCGCCGTCGGTACGCCCGCCGCTCTGGCGTCCCTCGACCGGCTCGACCGGTTCGGGTCCGACGACCGGCGCGGGATCGTCGGCGGACCGCTCGACGCCAAGCGTCGACGAACCACCGAGCGGGCCACCCGACAGCGCGGCGGCGTCGGGGAACGCGCCCCCGGCCAACTCCGTCGAGGCGGCGCCGACAAGCGCCGGTTCACCCTGCACGGCATCGGATTCGACGAGCAGTGCTGGGTCGTACGCGTCGGTGTGGCTGGCCGCGAGCAGCTCGGCGAAGCGACGGGAACTGGCCAGCGGGCCGGCCTCCACCACCGCGCCGTCGGCCAGCACCACCACCTCGTCGCACTCGCGTACGGAGGAGAGCCGGTGCGCGATGACGATGCCGATCCGGTCCCGGAGCAGCCGCGAGGTGGCCCGCTGGACCCGTGCCTCGGTGACCGGGTCGAGCCGGGCGGTGGCCTCGTCCAGGATCACCACGTGCGGATCGCGGACCAGGATGCGGGCGAAGGCGACCAACTGCTCCTGCCCGGCCGACAGCACGTGCCCGCCCTCGCCGAGCCGGGTGTCCAGGCCGGCGGGCAGTTCGGCGATCCAGCCGGCCAGGTCCAGCTCGTGCAGGGCCCGTTCGGCGGCGTCGAGCAGTTCCGGGTCGAACAGCGCCACGTTCTCGGCGAGGGTGCCGGCCAGGATCTCGGTACGCTGCGGCACCAGCGCGATCCACCGACGTAGCTGTTCCACGTCCAGGTCGAGCACGTCCCGCCCGCCGAGCAGCACCGTGCCCGCCGGCACGTCCACGGCCCGGGTGAGCACCTTGGCCAGCGTCGACTTGCCCGAGCCGGTCCGCCCGACAAGCGCGTACGAGCGACCGCGGATGAAGGTCAGGTTGACCTCGCGCAGCGCCGGACCCCGCTCGGCCTCCGCTTCGACCGGGTAGCGGAAGGTCAGGTCACGGATGACCAGATCGCCGTCGACCGGGGAGTCGCCGCCGGTCGGTTCCTGCTCGGCGTTCTGCAGCAGTTGCACCCGACCCCAGGCACCGAGGGCGTGCTGCACGTCGGGCACCATCCGGCTGATGTGTTCGACAGTCATGCCCAGGGAGAGCGCGAGCAGCCAGATCGCGGTCAACTGGGCGGCGTCCACCCGGCCGGTGCCGAACGCCCACACCCCGCCCAGCACCACCAGGACGATGCCGGCCCGGGTCACCCCCGCCGCGATGGAGTTCACCTGCGCACCCATCCGCCAGACCACCAGTCCACGGCGGAGCACCTCCGACGCCCGGCGGGCGTAGAGGCGCAGCACGTACGGCCGGGCCAGGCTGGTGCGTACGTCGTCCTGGCCGTGGATGGACTCCTCCATCACCGCCGCCAGGTCGGACCAGGCCGCCTCCTCCTTCATCCGGGCCGGGGCGATCCGACCGGCGGGCCGGCGCAGGGTGACCGCGAGCAGGACGGTCACCAGCAGCATGCCGATTCCGGCCGGCCACCAGACGGTGATCGCGACCAGGGTGGCCGCCACACCCACCGCCAACGACTGGGCCAGCCGGATGCCCGGTCCGCGTACCCCGGAGGCCACGTCGTAGACGTCACCGTCGATGCGGTCGAGCATCTCACCGACCGGCGTCGTCTCCAGGGCGGGCACGGGTTGCCCCATTGCCACCCGACAGAGTCGGCGGCGCAGGTCGGCGGACCAGTCGGCGGTCACCCCGGCCATCACCAGGCTGACCACCAGGTCGCTGAAGACGGCGGCGGTCAGGGCGATCGTCAGCAGCACGAAGAAGACGACGGAACGGTTCACCAGCACCGGCCCGGCCAGCGCGGCGGTGGCCGCCTGGCCGATGCCGCCGATCACGACCAGCACGGCCACCAGGGTCATCCTGCGGGAAGAAGTGACCCACAGATCACGAAGCAGTCGCACGGGTCCGTCCTCAGGTGTGATGGCGAAGGTTCTAGCCTGCGGGCAGGACCGTGCCGGTTCAACGCCTTTTTTGCGCAATCCGGCCCGACCTGTTGCTTTCCGCCGCGTCCTGTGCCGGGCCGGGCGAGTCGCCACGGGCCGTCGTGAGGAGTCACCAGCGGGGACCGCCGAGGGCGGCCAGGCGCTTCAGAACAGCACGGTCGCCAGCGTGCCCACTGGGCGGAACCCGCACCGCTCGTAGACCCGCCGGGCGGGCACATTGAAATCGTTGACGTACAGGCTGACCGTCGGGGCGACCCGGTGCAGGGCGTCGCGCACCACGGCCGCCATCGCCGCCGTCGCGATCCCACGCCCACGCCACTCGGGCGCCACCCAGACCCCCTGGACCTGCGCCGTGTGCCGGGTGACGACCGCCAGCTCCGCCTTGAAGACCACCTGACCATCGACAATGCGGGCGTACGCCCGACCGGAGCGGATCATCTCCGTGACCCGGCGGCGGTACCCGCGCCCGGCGTCCTCGGCCAGCGGCGAGACACCGACCTCCTCGGTGTACATCGCCACTGCCGCCGGAAAGAGCAGGTCGAGCTCACTGCCACGAACCAGGCGTACGTGCGGGTCGGCGGGGACCGCGGGCAACGCCTCGGTGGCCAGCAGCGGTTGATTGGGGCGTACGTCCCGAGCCGGCCCCCAGGTGTCGGAGAGCCGGTCCCACAACTCCAGCACCGCGTCGGCCCGCCCCACGATCGACGAGCAGATCCGGTCCTCACCGGCGAGCAGATCGGCGAAGGCGGCGGTCGCCTGTCGGGTGGCCAGCACCGGCGTCAGGTTGCCGCCCAGCCAGCAGACCGATTCGAGCTGCCGGCGGGAGCCGTACCCGAGCACCCGCCCCTCGGCCCGCCACCACGCCAGCCCGCGCGCGGCGATCCGCTCCGCGACCTGCGCACCCGCGTACGGGTCGAGGTCGAGCAGCCGCTCGACCGCGCGACGCTCTGACTCACCAAGTTGCCGCACCGGCGCCGTCAGCACGGTTACCAGCCTGCCAGATCCGCCCGAGTCGTGTTGGCGGACGGTAACCGTCGCCCACATCGAGCACGATCTTGGGCGGGTGTGGGGTGGGTCAGTGGACGCTGACGGTGGCGCCGGGGAGCAGGCCGCGCAGTTCCTCGGGCAGCTCGGCGCCCATCTCGTCGGCCAGTCGCAGTGCCTCCTCGATGAGGGTCTCCACGATCTGCCCCTCGGGCACGGTCTTGACGACCTGACCCTTGACGAAGATCTGCCCCTTGCCGTTGCCGGAGGCCACCCCCAGGTCGGCCTCGCGGGCCTCGCCGGGGCCGTTGACGACACAGCCCATCACGGCCACCCGCAGCGGCACCGGCAGCCCTTCCAGGCCGGCGGTGACCTCCTCGGCGAGCTTGTAGACGTCCACCTGGGCCCGCCCGCAGGACGGGCAGGAGACGATCTCCAGGCCACGCTCGCGCAGCCCGAGGGACTCCAGGATCTGGTTGCCGACCTTGATCTCCTCGACCGGCGGCGCGGACAGCGACACCCGGATGGTGTCGCCGATCCCCTCGGCCAGCAGCGCACCGAAGGCGACCGCCGACTTGATGGTGCCCTGGAAGGCCGGGCCGGCCTCGGTGACGCCCAGGTGCAGCGGGTAGTCGCACTGCGCGGCGAGCTGCCGGTACGCCCGGATCATCACCACCGGGTCGTTGTGCTTGACCGAGATCTTGATGTCCCGGAAGCCGTGCTCCTCGAACAGCGAGCACTCCCACAGCGCCGACTCGACAAGGGCTTCGGCGGTGGCCTTGCCGTACTTGGCGAGCAGCCGCTTGTCCAGGGAACCGGCGTTGACGCCGATGCGGATCGGCGTACCGGCGGCGGAGGCCGCTGCCGCGATCTCCTTGACCTTGTCGTCGAACTGCCGGATGTTGCCGGGGTTGACCCGCACCGCCGCGCAGCCGGCGTCGATCGCGGCGAAGACGTACTTCGGCTGGAAGTGGATGTCGGCGATGACCGGGATCTGCGACTTGCGGGCGATCGCCGGCAGCGCCTCCACGTCATCCTGGCTGGGCACCGCGACCCGGACGATCTGGCAGCCGGAGGCGGTCAGCTCGGCGATCTGCTGGAGAGTGGCGTTGACGTCGGCGGTCAGGGTGGTGGTCATCGACTGCACGGAGACCGGCGCGCCACCACCGACCGGCACCGAACCGACCATGATCTGGCGGCTCGCCCGGCGGGGGGCCAGCGGCGGCGGCGGTACGGCAGGGATACCGAGGCTGACAGCTGTCACTTCAGGCACTCACCTTGGGAAGAGGGTGATCGGGTTGACGACGTCCGCAGTGATCGTGAGCAGCGTGAACACACCACCGATCAGGATCACCACGTACGTGAAGGGCATCAGTTTGAAGTAGTCGACGCGGCCCGGGTCGGGGCGGCGCAGCCGCGCGTACACCCAGGAGCGGGCCCGCTCGAACCAGGCGATGGCGATGTGGCCGCCGTCCAGGGGCAGCAGCGGCAGCAGGTTGAACACCCCGATGAAGAAGTTCAGCGAGATGAACAACATGATGAAGATTTCCCAGGCGTTGTTGGCGACGGCCTCGCCGCCGAGCACGCTGGCGCCGACCACGCTGATCGGGGTGTCGATGTCGCGTTCGCCGCCGGTGATGGCGGTCCACAGCGCGGGGATCTTCTCCGGCAGGCGCTGCAACGCCTTCGCGGTGGCCACCGCCATGTCGCCGATGAAGGTGCTTGTCGCGCCGACGGCCTCCACCGGACCGTAGGAGACCAGACCCGGGGTGCTCAGCACCAGGCCCACGCCGAGCGCGGAGACCTCGGTGACCGGGCCGTCCGGGTTGTCGATCGGCGGACGCTTGGTGGTCGCCAGCGTGGTCTCGGTGGTGCCGGCCTGGCCGTCGCGCTCGTACCCGATGGTGGCGGTGCTGCCCGGGGTGGTGGCCCGCAGCGTGGTCAGCAGCTCGCCGTAGTTGTTGATCGGGGTGCCGTTGATCGAGGTGATCCGGTCGCCATTTTGCAGCCCGGCCGCCCCGGCGGGGCTGGCCGCGTCGCCCGCGGCGCACTCCCGGTAGGTGGTGTCCGGCAGGACGCAGTCCTGGATGGCGATCACCGCAGGCTCGGCGCGGATCTGCTGCTCGTCACGCGGGAAGTCGGGGTTGGGCAGGCCGAAGGTCATCGCCGCCAACCAGGCCGCGAAGATCGCCAACCCGAAGTGGGTGATCGACCCGGCGGACATCACGATGGTCCGCTTCCACACCGGGTAGCGCCACATGGCCCGCTTCTCGTCGCCGGGCTCGACGTCGTCGTCCTGCGGCGTCATGCCGACGATCTTGCAGAAGCCACCGAGCGGGATTCCCTTGAGGCCGTACTCGGTCTCGCCCCGCTTGAAGGAGAAGATCGTCGGGCCGAAGCCGACGAAGTAGCGGGTGACCTTCATGCCGAAGGCCTTGGCGGTGAGCATGTGGCCGGCCTCGTGCAGGCTGACCGAAACCAGGATGCCGAGGGCGAACAGCGCCACCCCGAACGCGAACGACATCAAGCTCCTTCCACCGCAGCAGCGATGATCTCCTGCGCGTGCGCGCGGGCCCACGACTCGGCTTCGAGTACGTCCTCGACGGTACCCGGTTCACCGAAATCGGGAGCTCCCTCCAGCACCCGCTGTAACGTGTCGACGATGCCGAGGAACGGCAGTCGCCCGGCGACGAACGCCGCGACGCACTCCTCGTTTGCCGCGTTGTAGATCGCCGGTCGGCAGCGCCCCGCCTCGCCGGCCGCCTTGGCCAACGCCACCGCCGGGAACGCGGTGTCGTCAAGCGGCGCGAACTCCCAGGTGTGGCTCTTGCTCCAGTCCACGGCTGTGGCGGCGTCGGCCACCCGGTCGGGCCAGCCGAGCCCCAACGCGATCGGCAGCCGCATGTCCGGTGGGCTGGCCTGGGCGAGCGTCGAGCCGTCGACGAACTCGACCATCGAGTGGATCACCGACTGCGGGTGCACCATCACGGTGATGTCGGCGTACGGCACGTCGAACAGCTCGTGCGCCTCGATCACCTCCAGCGCCTTGTTGACCATGGTCGCCGAGTTGATCGTGACCACCGGCCCCATGTTCCAGGTCGGGTGCGCCAGCGCCTGCTCGGGCGTGACGGCTGTCAACTCGTCGCGCCGCTTACCCCGGAACGGCCCACCACTGGCAGTGACGATCAACCGGCGTACCTCGCCCCGGCTGCCACCGCGCAGGCACTGCGCCAACGCCGAGTGCTCCGAATCCACCGGGACGATCTGCTCCGGCCGCGTCACCGCAGCCTTGACCAGCGAGCCGCCGGCCACCAGCGACTCCTTGTTCGCAAGCGCGAGCGTACGCCCGGCGCGCAGCGCCGCCAGCGTCGGCGCGAGCCCGAGCGACCCCACCACCCCGTTGAGTACGACGTCACACGGCCACTGCGCCAACTCGGTCATCGCGTCCGGCCCGGCCACGATCTTGGGCAGCTTGAACTCGCCGGAGGCCCAGCCCCGCCGACTCGCCTCGGCGTAGAACGCCAACTGAAGATCCTGCGCGGCGGACGCCTTGGCCACCCCGACCGCCTCGACGCCGAGTTCCAGGGCCTGGGCGGCGAGCAGCCCGACATTCCCACCACCGGCACCCAGCGCCACCACCCGGAACCGGTCCGGGTTGCGCCGCACGATGTCGATGGCCTGGGTACCGATCGACCCGGTACAACCCAGCAGCACAAGATCACGGGGGGAACTCACGCCGCCCATTCTCCCCCACGCCCGCTGGGCGAGAAGGAAGGGCACCTTATTAACGCCTGCGGTAGAGGAAGGGCCCCCTATTAACAAGCGAGCTGCCAGGAGCGGCCCAGGTCAGGTCAGGGCTGCTCGTTCTCCAGCGGCTCCTCGTCGTCGAGCAAGTCTGCCGGGTCGACCGAGAAGGCGAAGGGCCGGTTCATCACGAAGGTCGTGCCGGCGGCGGCTGCCGCCAACGGTCGGAACTCGCCGTCGACCAGTTCGAGCAGAGCGAGGGTGGGCACCCGGTTGCGTAGGTCCACCCGTAGGAAGAACGGCACTCCGGCGGCAGCGTACTCGCGCGGCCGGTCGATGACGTCCTTGCGCCGGTTACCCGGAGACACGATCTCGCCGAGCAGCACCGCCGTGGCGATGTCGACGGCTGAGCGGCCACCACCCGACCTGGTCAACACCGCGATATCGGGTATGAAAAGGTCCTTGCCGGAGACGACGTTAATCTCCGGATAGACCCAGAGCCCGGCCCGGCGAGCGGCACGGTGCAGCAGGTACGGCAATTCACGTTCGACCGACTGGTGGTCGATACCGGCGTGGGGTGTCACGATCACGCTTCCGCTCAGGACCTCAACCTTGGGGCCGTTGGTCTCCGGCAACAGGTCGAGGGCGAGCTGAGCGGTCCACGGCTCGTCACGCCACCGCAGCACGTCGAACGACGGCCCGGCGGGCCGATCGTCGGCACCAGCGTCCGGCGCGGGCTCGGGCGCGTACGCGGCCTGGGCCATCCGGGCTCACCCCCTCAGCGGAACATTCTGCTCAGCTCAGCCTAGCCAGCGCAGCCCGCGCCGCACGCCATCGCACAACCTGTCCGACGCAGCCGGGGCGAGCGATGTCAACCAAGCCCTACCGTCTCCGTGACCGGTCGGCTCTGACGATCTGGCGGAGTTGCTGGATACAACGGCCCGGAATCTCGCCGCCAGGCGGCGTCCCTACGGTCCCTTCACCGGGCGAGACGGCGGGACGCCACTCGACAGCTCGGTCATCCGGTCGCCTCGCCAGGCGCAGAGGGCTGGGGCGAGCAGGTCGGCAGGTCAGCCGCCCGACTGTGGGTGCGTTTCTTGTCGCCGGGGCAGCAAGAAACGCACCCACAGCTTGCGGTCACGTCGGGTTCAGGCGCGCACGCCGAGCCGGCTCGCGCGGGCGGCGGCGATGAACCGGGTCCAGCTCTCGGGGCCGAAGCTCAGCTCCGCGCCCTGCCGGTCCTTGCTGTCGCGTACGCCGACCGCGTCGGCAAACCCCGCCACTTCGACGCATTCACCGCTGCCGGACCGGGACGACGTGCGCCACACCCCGTCACGCTTCATGGGTCATCTCCTTCGCGATCGCCGTGATCAGCTCACGGGAGTCGTCGCCATCGAGCGCTCGCTCGCCGAGCGAGCGCCAGACATCCTCGTAGGTCTGAATCTCGTGCGGCTTGTCAAGGTAGACCGCGCCGCACGGGCCGTCCATGTAGATCGTGGTCGGCTCCGGCTCCCGCACCTCGGTCGGAAAGTCGAGCACGGTGAAGGTGCCCGTGTCGGCCGAGCGGAACAGCCCGGCGGCCAGGGGAAGCACCCGGATCTTGATGTTGTGTTGTCGACCCGCCACCACCAGCGCGTCGAGTTGCCGGGCCATCGCCGAACGGTCACGCAGCGGCCGACGCAGCACCGCCTCGCTGAGAATCACGTCGTAGTAGGGCGCTCGGGGCACCGCGCGAGCCAGCAGACGTTGTCTGCGCAGTCGAACATCTACCTTGACCTGCTGCTCCGCCTGGGACAGGTCCGGATGGTTCGTCGCGATGACCTCGGTCATGTACTCGACCGTCTGCAACAGGCCGGGCACCAGATCGGCTTCGTACTTCCGGATCTTGGTCGCGGCGGCCTCCAGGCCGACGTAGAGCTTGAACCAGTCCTCGATCGCCTCCCCGTAGCTGTGCCACCAGCCGTGCGCCTTGGTTTCCCGAGCCAGGGCGCGCATGGTCTGGATGGTCTCCGGGGTCGCGCGATACACCCGGCACATGGCCTCCACGTCGTTCGGGTGCATGGGGACCTGGCCGGTCTCGTACCGCCAGATTCGCGGCGTCGACCATTCCAGTTCCTTCGCGGCCGCGACCACAGTCACATGCGCGTTTTCGCGAAGTTCTCTCAAATACCTGCCGAGTTGCCTACGCGGGACGGTGCTTCCCGGGTCGTCCACGTCATCTCCTCTGCTGTTGTCGCGTAAGGCACCTCATCCCTTGATTCGCATTCTTCCGCAGAACATTGCGCCAGGCCAGTAGTGAAATGACCATCGTGGATGACCAGCCAATCCCCCTGGCAGGTCACGGCCGGAGCGGACGCCTCCCACGACCTCATCCCGGCGTCCGCTCCGGCCCCGCGACCAATCCCCGAAGGAGCACCATGGATTCGATCGACGAGACCCTCGGCGAGATTCCGCTGCCTCCATACATCACCGCCGAAGATGTCACATTCGCTCTCCGGGCGATAAGCGTGCACGCCGCCCAACAATGGCCCGACGGCTCGCGCTGCCGCAACGACCGGGCACCCCACCCCTGCCGCCTGCACCGCTGGGGCCGCCGCATCCTCACCATGCGCGGCCTCACCGATCAACGGATCAACACGATGCTCGCCGACCAGGAAGCCGCCCGCCCATGATCTACCTGTCCGGCCAGCGCCCACTCCCCCAGCACGCCCGCGCCGCCACCTTCGACACCCGCTGGCGCGGCCTCGACCCGGACCAGGTGTACGCCTACCTCAACCGGCTCGCCGACGAGATGGAACGCCTGCACCGCGAGTTGACCACCGCCAACACCGAAGCCGAACGCATCCGCCAGGCACTGCACCAATGGCAGTCCCGCCAATCCGCCCACCGCCACCACAGTCGCGGGTCTCGATGAACGCACCCCGCTGGGTGATCCACCTACCCACCACCCTGACCAGCCTCGACCAGGCCACCGCCCTCGCCGTCGCGCTGCGCAACTCCCTCGGCCATTTGACGGTCATCGACTTCGGCGAAACCACCCTCAGCGAGGAAGACAAACAGTTCGTGCGTACCCGAGTCTGGTGCGATGCCCCGCACAACGGCCCCAACCGCTGCCGCCTCCCGAACGACCACGACGGCCCCTGCACCGCCTCCGACCACTAGCCTTTTGGCCCGGCAACTCGTCGCTTTGGCTGTCCCGCCAGACCGCTGGCCGCCAATCGGACACCGCCTACCGACGGGACCACGATGAACGCGCCATTCTGGATCATCCAGGCTCTTCGAAGTTGAGCGGGGTGCGCTGATCGATCCGGCCCGGAGATGAGGGCTCGCAGCCCTTCGGTGATCATCTGAGTGTCGAGTTCGGATGGTCACAAGTAAAGAGCTGCGAGCATGGTCAACGATACGACCCGGCTGCTGGGCCTGGACGGCCTGGTGGTGGAGCGGGTCGAGCTGCACCCGGACGGTTCCCCCGTCGTTCACCTGTCCACCAGCGGTGAGCAGGCACAATCCTGCCCTCAGTGCGGTGTCCGGGCCGCCCGGGTCAAGGGCTGGGTGTTCACCCGCCCCCGGGATCTGCCGGTGGCCGGCCGCACCACCCGGTTGCGCTGGCGTAAACGCCGCTGGTACTGCGATCAGCCCGGATGCCCGCGCACGTCGTTCACCGAACACGTGCCACAGATCCCGGCACGGGCACGGATCACCGTCCGGTTGCGGCAGGCGGCCGGCGCGGCGGTCGCCGACGGCAACCGGACGATCGTGCAGGCCGCTCGTGATCTGGGCATGTCCTGGCCGGTCGTCGCGGCCGCGTTCACCGCGCACACCGCCACGGTGCTGCCGGCCGAGCCCGAACCGGTAAGCGTGCTGGGCATCGACGAGGTCCGCCGAGGCAAGCCTCGCTGGAGCTTCGACGAGGTCACCGCGTCGTGGACCACCACCGTCGACCGCTGGCACGTCGGCTTCTGCGATCTCGTCGGCGGGCAGGGTCTACTCGCCCAGGTCGAAGGCCGGACCAGCAAGGCGGTGACCGACTGGCTCACCCAACGCCCCGCCGCCTGGCGCCAACACGTCCAGGCCGTCGCGATCGACATGTGCACCGTGTTCAAGGCCGCCGTCCGCGAGGCGCTGCCGCACGCGACGCTGGTCGTGGACCACTTCCACGTCGTGCAGCTGGCCAACCGGGCCGTCACCGAGGTCCGCCGCCGCATGACAGTCACACACCGTGGCCGCCGCGGCCGGGCCACCGACCCGGAATGGCAGCAACGCAACCGGCTGAACAGGTCAGCAGCCCGCATGCGCGCCGAGCACGTCGACCGGCTCACCGACACCCTCAGCAACCTGCCGGCGAAGATCGGCGCACCGATCCTGGCCGCCTGGAACGCCAAAGAAGACCTGCTCGACCTACTCGCGCTCGCCCGCACCCACCCGAACCGAGAAACCACCGCCCGGCTGCTGCACCGCTTCTACACCCGCTGCGCCGACTCTGACCTGCTCGAACTCCACCGGCTCGCCACCACGATCGAGACCTGGTGGCCGGAAATCCTCGCGTTCCTGCACACCGGCATCACCAACGCCGGCTCCGAAGGAACCAACCGTGTCATCAAAACCGTCGCCCGCGACGCCTACGGATTCCGTAACCCCGAAAACCAGCGGCTACGCACCCGCGCAGCCACCACCCGCCGCCACCGCGGACACCTCAACCCCGCTTAACTTCGAAGAGCCATCATCCACCAACCCACCAGGCTGACCACCCTGGACGAGGCCACCGCCCTCGCGGGCGCCCTTCGCGAAGAGGACCGCCACTTCCTCCGCCACCGAGACTAGTGCGATGCCCCACTCAACAACGGCGACCGATGCCACCGCATGAACACGACGGCCAGTGCCAGGCCCTCAATGAGCGACAGCAACCGACTATGAATTATTGAACGGCAAGAATGGCAACGTTGCGGAGCAACATTACTCACCTGCGCAACCGCTCTTCCAACCCGCCGCCGCCACTTTCCAGGCGAGCCAATGCAGCAACTGCCGCTCAACCTTGCGCGACGCAACCGGAAGCCGCGCAAAAACATCGAGAGCAACATCAAGACGCGCCAAAGAAATATGCTTTCCTCGCCCCACCTCTACGGATAAGCCGTCAGCAAAAGCAAGAACACGGCATTTCCAAATCCGGGCAGATCGCTCTTCATATCCATACGGTAGAAGCAGATACAGTGCCTCCTCGTTCAAATTCAGTCCATTAGCATCCCATCCCAGCTGATCACCTTCGGCAGCATCGATCAAGCAAGACAGCTCTCGCTTGGAGACCACCCGCACCGCCGCCGGGACCACCAACCCCGAGTGCGTTCGCACGGAATTCTCACGACCGATCCGTAACCACCTGAGCCAGCTCAACTAATCCACCACATTAATCACACGGACCATAGTGTCTTCGTTGAATTTCTTATTGTTCGGATTGGCCAACCTGTTTAAAGCCTCACGCATCCGATGATTTCCCTCTTCAACAACGCCGTTGTAGATCCGAATCGTCGCAACCTTTGTGTTTGGATCGTTTATAGCCTCCAACAGCACATCGTCATGCATGTCACGCACGTCGTTCGCTTTATGTGCCGGGGTTCCATAGTCAGGGGTTCTCACGTGGCGCAGGTCACCGAGGCGCACCGGCTTCGCCTCGCTGCGGAACCTCGCATCCATCGCGTCTTCGGGCGAAGGCTTGCCACTAAACAATTTCCCGAAGAAGCCCGGCGGACAGTTGTGCACCAGCAGCGAGGTACGCCTAGCGACTACATAGTACGTGTGAATGTTGGCGACGGTGAGGTTGTGGACGGTGGCGCGGGGGACGCTCCAGCGGTCGATGGCGGTGATTTGGACGTACGTGCCGGCGCTGGTTTGGAGCCACTGCCCGGCCTGAAGGTCGGTGGCGTCGATCCACTCGCCAAGCTCGGGTACCCAGAACGGGTGGCCGTCGGTGGCGGTGACCTCGGAGACTTCGGTGCCCTGGTCGCCGTCGGTGTCGATGGTGACCTTCACCAGCTGCTTGGCACCGTCACCGGTGATCGTCGCGGTGACCGTGTCCACCTCGGTACGGCCGGTCTCCGGATCGGTGACCACCACCTTGTCGCGGGGCTTGACGTCCTCGATCGCCTTGGTTGAGCCGTCAGCCATGAGCACCCTCGTGCCCGGGACGAAACTGTTGGAGACGGGACAGGATTCGCCGCCACCCGACGAACCGGCGTCGTTGCCGCTGGTGCCGCCGTTGCTGCGGTTGGAGGCGCCTGAGGAGCCGCCCGGCTTCGAGTCGCCCTTACCTCCACCGCCGCCGCCCTTGCCGCCGGCGCCGCCGGAGGCTGCGGACGAGCCCTTCGGGTTGGAGTTGGCCTGGGCTTCCTTCTGCGGGGCGTTACCCGTCTTCTTGGCCGACTGGGTCGCCTTGTTGCTTGTCGAGTTGACCTTGTCGGCGGCCTTCTTCTTCGCTGCCTGGGCGGCTTTCTTGGCCCGTTCGATGGCGAGCTTCTTGGCCTGCAACGCGGCGGCCTCGGCAGCCCGTGCCGCCGCCAGCACCGCCTCGGCGGCCCGTTTCGCTGCTTGCCATGCCTGGATCGCGTTGATCGTCCGGTTGACCGCCCGGATCACCGACGGGATCTTGGCGACCTTCGTCCAGGGGATCGCGTTGAGGATGAGGCTGCCGCACGCCCACATGTCACCGCCGAAGCAGTTCATGGCGTCGTTGATGCCGATGAACTCCTTGAGGATGTACCACGCGGAGTCGAGGATCACCGAGATCAACGACCGGCCCATGTTGGCCTGCGCCTGAGCGATCATCGCCGACGACAAACCCGCACCGGCCAGCGCCGCCGCAGTCTCCGACGCCGTCAGCGCCACCGACAGACCCGACGGGTCGGAGTGCGTCACCGGGTTGTTGTGGGCGTACGTGAAACCGTTGTTCTGCACCGGATCGGTCAGATCCAGCACCGGATCCGCGGACAGGAACCGACCCACCTCCGGGTCGTACAGCCGGGCACCCAACGGCACGAAACCCGAAGCGTCATCGCGGACCGCACCCAGGAAGCCCTGGTTGGTCCGCAGATAGCCGCTGACCGCACCGGTACGCACGTTGCCGAACGGATCCTGCTTACGGATCCGCGCCTCCATCACACCGGAGAGGTTCACCTCGGCGTACGGGCTGCCCTGATGGTCACCGGCCACCACGGTCAACGGCTGCTCGGACGTCGCGGCCACGTGCCGCAACACCGCACCACCCGGCGTCGAGTACGTGCGCTGCGCGTCGATCGGCGACCCACCCGGGTGCACCGTCAGCTGAGCCTCACCGAGATTCAGCGTGGCCTGCCGGCCCTGCACGGTCAGCAGCCGGGTGCCACCGGGGCCGTAGATGTGCCGAGTCTCGTCCTGCGGGTTCCACTGCTGCGCGGCCGAACCGCTGGCACAGGCCAGCAGCACGATCGGCGTGTTGTCCGCCGAGGCACCGTCCTTCGCGGCCAGACACAGACCGGACGCGGCGTGCTTCAGCTGCGCCGTGGACGGCAGCCGCTCGAACTGCTGCCCGGCCGTGCCGTCACACGCCTGCAACCGCAGCACCGAACCCGCCGTCGTGCCAGCCGGCTGGGCACACCACTTGTCGTCGTAGACCGAGAGCGTGCCGAGGTTGCCGTTGTTCTGGCCCGGGGTCGGAGTGAAGGCCCACTTCTGCCACGCGCCGCCGTTGCACGAGTAAAGCTGGATCGGCTGGTTGGGTTGGGCTAGGCGCTGACTGAGGTCCATGCACTTGGCGGCCAGACCCATGTACGCGGTGCGGCCCTTGCTGCCCGAGCCTGTGATCCGCTCGACCTGGCCGTCGTACGTCCAGGAAAGCTCCTGCTGGTCGCCGTTGCGGGTGGAGGTGACCGACTTGGTCTCGCCGGTCAGCTCGTACAGCCGCTTCGCCTCGGAGACGATCGCCGCGCCCTGCGGGGTGGTGTAGCTCTTGGAGACGGCGTCGAGCGTGCGCGGCTGCGCGCCGCTACCACCCTCCACGCCGTACCCGTATCCGTAGGTCGTCGTGATCGGGCCCGTGGAGGTGCGGCCGGTCAGGTCCCGCTCGACCAGCTTGGTGCGGTTGCCGAGCAGGTCGTACTCGTACTCCTGCCAGTAGCCGGTGCCGTCGACACCCGCAGTTGCATTGGGGGCTGCCACCGTGCCGGGGCCGGCCGAACAAGACGTCTGGGTATTGGACGTCCAGGCGTTGAGCAGTTGCCCACGCGGGTCGTAGGCGAAGCATTGCCGCTCCGCGATGGGGGCGGCGTATTCACGGATCGCGGTGACGTTGCCGGCGGCGTCGTACCAGTAGCCGCGGTCCGAGACGAGATGGTTGCCCTTGACCTCGCGGAAGACCTGCTGCCGGGTGAGAGCACCGCTGGCGTCGTCGTACGAGGCCATGGTCCACACCCGATACGGGTGCGCGCCCAGGGTCGAGCGCAACACCTGCCCGTACGGCGAGTAGACCGTCTCGGAGCCGTACCAGTCCTTGCCGGACACCGACAGGGGCAGGCCGTCGGAGGTGTAGCGGACCAGCAGCTTCTCGCTGGGCAGCGGGCCGACCGCCGGCAGCGTCGTCGACTCGGGCAGACCGGTGTCGGTGTACGTGTAGTCGTACCGGTATTCCCGGCTCAGGCCCCAGGTGTCGGCGATCGACTGCGGCAGGGTCAGCGTGGTCGACGTCGGCTGGTAGTCCTGGGTGTAGCCGCCGACCGACTGGGTGTACGCCAGGCCGTCGGTGTAGCGCGTCGACGTCGCCGGCAGGCCCTTACCGCCGGCCACCGTGTCGTAGGTGTACGTGGCCAGCAGGGTGCCGCCACTGCCACCGAGTCGCTGCTGGGTCGGGCGGGACAGCTCGTCGTAACCGTTCCACACCGTGACGCCACGGGCGTTGGTGGTGGTCAGCGGCCGGTCCCGGTGGTCGTACGTCATGGTGGTGGTGCCGGTGTCCGGGTCGGTGGTCCGGGTCAGCCGGCCGCGCTGGTCGTACGTCCAGGTCCACGGGACAGGGTTCGCCGAGTGGGTGGCCTTCACCAGTTGGCCACGAGTGTCGTACTCGTAGCGCATGGAGGTGAAGTCGGTCCCGGTGGTGTTGCGGAAGGTGTCGACCCGAGTGGTGCGCCCCAGCCCGTCGGTGTAGAGGCGGTACGAGGCCGCTCCGGTGGGGTTGTTCACGGTGGAGTGGTCGAGGCCATAGCTGTAGTTAGTGGCCCGAGCCTCGTTCGGCTGGCCGTTGAGCAGCGGCAGTTCCTTGACCACCCGGCCGAGGCCGTCGTAGGTGTACTGGGTGGCGTTGGGCACCACCGTGTCCGACGCCGGCGTGAACAGTTGACCGATCGGGGAACCCTCGGCGTAGTAGGCGTTGTTGGTCTGCCAGACCTCGCCGGCCGAGTTGTAGAGCGTGTCGGTGATCAACCTGCCACCGTTGGTGGCCTCCACCTGGGACTGCCGCTCGCGGCCCAGCCCGTCGTAGATGGTGACGGAGGTCTGGATGCGGTCCTCGTGCCCACGGGCGAAGGTGGTGACGTACGGCGGGATCCGGATGGTTTCGCCCGGGTTCTCCGGGTCCTCCCTGGCCTCCGGGAGGGCGTACTCGGCCCGGAAGTCCGGCACGGCCGAGGGCGACGGGGCGCGCCCCGCACCCCATGCCTTGACGAGACGGCCGAGGGCGTCGTACTCGGCATGGCTGACCTGGTTGTTCGGGTCGGTGGTCTTGAGGGTGACGGCGCGGCCCGGGTCCAACTCCCGGGTCTGCTTGTGCCCGAGCGAGTTCTCCTCGCTGACCGAGTACGCCTGTCCGGTGGCGGGGGTGTAGGTGATTCTGGAGGTCTTGCCGTCGGGGTCGGTGCGGGTCAGCACGCGACCGATGGCGTCGAAGGTGGTGGTGCCGTCGCTCTGGAAGCCGGAGCCGTCCGCCTTCAGCGACCAGGTCTGGGTGGCGAGGCCGCGGGTGTTCGCCGGCAGGGCCGTACCGTAGGTGGTGCCGTCGTAGGCGACCCGGCCGGCGGAGGAGAGCGTGGCCAGGTCGTCGAAGTTGGCGTCTACACAACTCGTCGGGCTGGTACGGACCTGCTTGGTCAGGCCGATGACGTGCTTGGCGGTGCTGTGCACGTACTCCAGCGAGGTGCAGGACTCGTCACCCGTCTTGCCCGTGTCACCGAGGGATTCGATTCTGAGCGGCAGGCCGTAGCTGCTTTCGTACTCGGTCCTCGTCTCGACGGTACGCAGCTCGCGGGTGTCGTCGCCGGTGCCCGACGACTTGGCCCACGCCTTCTGCCGGATGTCGGTCACCCGCCAGGCCTTCAGCGGGCTGAGGCCGTCGTCGCGGTTCCGGGAGGCGAGTTCCGTGGCTGCCGGGTAGGTGACGCTGCGGGTGAGCCAGTTCGCGTCGGCGTCGCTGGCCTTGGCGTACGTCAGTTCCTCGGCCACCCGGCCGGCGAAGGGCTCCCGATCCTTTGCGATCTCGTCGCCGTTGCCCAGGTTGTCCTTGACGGACACGTCGTCGCCCATGCCCCGGAAGTAGCGGGTCACGGACTTGGTCTGCTCGCTGCCCATCTCGCGGGTGGGCGGTCCGGTGAGGACAGTGACCCGCTCGAAGCCGGCGAACTGGGAGTAAGTACGACGGGCCTTCTTGGTGAACTCCTGCTCGGCGAGTCGCCACCCAGCGTTGGCGTAGGAGTACGTCGTGACGGTGGAGGTGGCGGCGCCGTCGATGGCGGGAAGTTCCTCGACCGACTCCACCACGTACTTGTGGAACCAGTCGATCTCGTCGTCCTTGGCCGGGTCCGGGTGCCAGAAGTTGGGGTAGCAGAGCCGGGTGTTGGACTTCAGCGCGGCGGTGTCGCCCTTGCCGGGCAGGCCGGAGCCGGTGGCGCAGGCGCCCGTGGGCTTCTTGTAGGTGACGACGGTCTCGCCGCCGTACTCGTTGACCACGCGGGAGATGCGCAGCCGGGAGAAACCGGGGCGGTGGTCGTTCTTGACCCGGTTGGGCATGTCCTCGGCGTTGTGCACGAACCGCACCGGGTTGAGCTTGACCTTGTCGCCGCTGACGCCGTATCCGGTCCGCTGGATCGACTCAAGCCACAGGGCCGTGTTGGGGCCGGTCCGCAGCACCGGGAAGGACTGAGTGAGCTGGTACTCGTCCACCTTCTGCAGGGCGGTCGAGCCGCTGCGCCGCTGCGCGTAGGTGGTGATCTTGTCCAGGCGCTTGCGGGTGAAGAAGGACGGCGAGGCGTTCCAGCACTTCCTGCCGGCGATGCAGCCCAGGTCGGCCGGGGTGTCGTACCAGATGCGGTAGTCGTGGGGGATCTGGCTGTTGAAGTTCGAGTCGGAGCAGGTGTGGGAGCCCTCGGCGAAGCAGCGCTCCTTGACGTCGAAATCGACCCGGGCCAGCGGCACGGTCGCGAAGACGTTGCCGTTGGTGTTGCGCTGCCCGTAGTCGATACGGGTGAGGTAGCCGCCGCGGTCGTACTTGACCGGGGCCTTGAAGTTGAAGTTCCGGGCGTAGTGGTTTTCCTCCTTGGCCCACCACAGGCTCATCACATTGCCGTGGATGTCCTCGACATAGTCGAGGGACCACCGCCATGCCTGGGTACAGGCCGAGCCGGCCCAGTCACCGGCCTTGTAGCAGTCCTCGGCGGCGTGGTTGCCGTACACCGGGACGGTGAGGACCGAATTGGTGACCGGCTGGCCGGTGGTCCAGCCGGGCAGGCGGTGCCGGCCGAAGTGGTACTTCGTGCCGTCCCTGGTGGTGACGACCCAGTACTCGCCGTCCGCGTCGCCGTTGGCCAGGCTGGTGTCCTTGAGGAGCTGCACCTTGGAGCCGTCGCCGTTGGCGGTGGTCCAGGTGCCCGCTGCCTGGTCCCAGACCAGTTCGGTGGTCATCCCGCCGAGGGAGAGGGTCGCGTTCTTCGAGCCCCAGCAGAGGTCGGCGGTGCGGTGGTCGGTGTTGTTGGCGCCGGCCTTCTTGGAGTCCTGCCGACAGTTGACATAGGTCCGGGTGATGGCTCCGGCGGCGTAGTCCCAGCCGTCACCGATCCAGGAGGCCTGGTTGTTGGTGGCGGAGGTACGCCCGTCCACCGACTGCGACGAGTACGACAGGGCGACCTTCGGCATCAGGCCACCGGCCGTCTCGGGCACCTGCACCTGGTACGAGTAGGTGAAGGCACCGGAAGATGCGCCAGCGGCCCACGATCCGGAGAACAGCAGCGGGGTGGCGGTGAAGTCGCCGGCCGACGAGGCGCCGGTGTCCAGCACACCGACGACGTTGCCGCCGGTGGCGGCAGCCTGGGCGCCGAGTTCCGATCGTCCGGCCAGCTCTGCCCCGAGCAGCGAGCCGACCGGCACGCTGCTCGTGACGACCCGGCGAGCGGGTGCACCCTCGTCGACGCCGGCGACCTGGGCACTGCGGGCGGACGCCCCGGCGACGGGGACCAACGCCACCTCACTGGAGACGACCTGGGCGGGGGCGTCACCGGGCTCGGTCGACTGGAAGCCGGCGCCGCCGTCGGCGCAGTCGCCGCCGTCGGGATCGTCGAAGACGCAGTCGGGCAGCAGCATGACGCCGAACCGGTCGGCGGCCTGCGGGCCGTAGAAGTCGGCGAAGGGCGTGTAGTCGACGCTGAGGGCGACCTCGGCCTCCGGGTCGGCGGTAGCCGGCGGGGTAATCTTCATGATCAGGCCCGACACGCCGGCATTGTGGGACGCCTCGGGGGCGGCCAGGTCGACGGCCCAGGTGCCGGCGAGGGCCGCGGGATCGCCCCCGTCCGGCACGCCGAGGGCGACCGGCAGATCGTCGACGGGCAGTGCCTCGCCGGGCGCGACGCCGGTCAGGTCCACGGATCCGCTGCCCTGCTGCCACGCCTCGATGGCCGATGGCTCGTACGGCTCCACCGGATCCGGCTCGTCGGTGAGCAGGTTCGTCACCGCCGGATCGATGGGCGTGACCTGCTCAACCTCGGGCAGCTCGGGCAGCTCGACGGTGCCACGGCTCATTCCCGGGCCGGGGACCGCGAATGCGGCGGCGGGCAGGCTCGTCACCGCCATGGTCGTGGACAGCGCCAGGACGAACGCCGTACGGGTGGGGCGAACCCACCGTCGGGCCAGCAAACCGGTACCACGCATGCGCGTCGACTCCCACCCAGGCGCGAAGACGAAAAGGAAGGTGCGAAAACCGCGAAGGGGCATGCGCCGAAATCGGCACATGCGTGAGCACTTTCCGTCAGGGCGGGCCGGACCTCAAGGTCACTAAAAGTGGCCACAAGTGAATTGCTGTGACCTGCACCACGTCACCATTGCCGCGGCGAGTCGTCGATCATGGCGAAGATCACCAAACACGCGAGTCCCCCATGTCCGACAAGCCGCAGCGCCAAATCCGCACAAAAGATCGAATTCTCGCGTAACGGTCAGTGCCCATTGAGTGAGGATCACGGATTCGTAACGTTGACGGGATGGACGGAAGGCCCTGGTGTCGTGCGATCGTGTGCCCGCGCGTCCGCCCCTCGGCCATCCGGAAGGGGCTGTTCTCCGCGCTTTCCTGTCCGCCCGGCCCCACGGGAGTAGACCGCCGTGACCGCGCCTCGCCTGCTCAGCCCGTTCGTGCGTACGCGCATCCGGCTGATGTGCACCATGGGCCTCCTGCTGGCCGTCCTCATCGCAGCGCTGGTCCCGTGGTTGCCGGGGCTCGACCAACCGGGAACTCGGCCGGAGACGGCCACCGGGGCCGCCCCGGCGTCGATCCCTCCGCGCGACGAGGCGACCGCGATGTCCGAGGCGCTCCACTCCGGCCAGGAAGTCCTCGTGGAGACGGCGACCACGGCCACCTCACTAACCTGGGCGTTGCCGAGCGGGGAGTGGCGAACCACCACCCATGCCACTCCCCAGCGGGCCAAGGACGCCACGGGACGGTGGGCACCGATCGACACCACGCTCACCCGCGCCGATAACGCTCCCGACGGCCTCGGCATCCGCCCGGTCAACGCCCCCGCACCCCTACGTTTCTTCGGCGGCAACCCGACGCAGCCCGACGCGGCCCCGAAGGCCGCCCTGTCCGGGCAGTCCGTGCGCCTGGTCGCGAACACCCGCACAGAACCGGCCGACACCCCGCTGGCCGAAGTGGAGATCGACGGCCACACCGTCACCTACCTGTGGCCCGGCCCGCTGCCGGAGCCGGTCCTCGACGGCCCGCGCGCCCTCTACCCCGAGGTCCGGCCCGGCGTCGACCTGCTCCTCGTCGCCCGGGAGGAGGGCGGCTTCGGGCAGTTGCTGATCGTCAAGAGCCGCGCTGCGGCCACGATCGACGCCGTACGCTCCCCCACCTACGGTCTGATCTCCCCGACAGCGGTCTTCCGCCACGACGCGTCCACCGGCGGCATCCAGATCTTCGACGGCACCAGCGGGCTGGAGATCAGCTCGATGCCCACCCCGTTCGCCTGGGACTCCTCCGGTCAGGAGCCGGCGTCTCCCCAGCCCGCCCGCCGCACAGCGGTGGCGACCAGCGCCGACGTGCTGAACCTCTCCGGTCTCAGCGGCGTCGAGCCCGGCGCACGCCACGCACCGATGCCCATTCGCCTCGACGGCGGCGGCTCCGGGGACGTACGCCTGCACCTGGACGCTGCCGCCACCGGCCTGCTCACCGACGAGAACGCGCTGTTCCCCCTCTTCCTCGACCCGACGATGAACAGCGGCACGCAGGCCTGGGCCACCGTCTACAAGCAGCACCCGAGCACCAACACCTGGAACGGCACCAACTTCAACTCCGGTAGTACTGACGCCCGAGTGGGCCACGAGCAGAACACGCCGCTGACCGCTCGCTCCTTCTGGCGGATGGGATTCCTCAGCAGTATGAAAGGCGCGGCGGTCAGCTCGGCAAACTTCAAGGTGCTCAACAACCACTCCTGGAACTGCACGGCCCGCCAGATGGAGCTGTGGCGGACCGGCTCCATCTCCTCCGGCACCACCTGGAACAAGCAGCCGACCTGGGCCGAGGTGCAGCAGAAGCTCTCCTTCGCCTACGGCTACGGCAGCAGTTGCGCCGACGACTACGTCAGCTTCGACGTGAAGAAGGCCGCGCAGGACGGCGCCGACAGCGGCTGGTCGAACGTCACCCTCGGCATGCGCGCGACCAGCGAATCCGACACGCTGACGTGGCGCAGGTTCAAGGTCAGCACGGCGGAGCTGACGGTCGTCTACAACACGCCGCCCAAGGAGCCGACAAACGGCAAGAGCACGCCAGGCGGCAACTGCGTGCCTGGCCCCGGCGGCGGCGTCACGGTCGCGAGGACCAACATCGAGCTGTACGCGAAGGCCACCGACCCTGACAAGAACTTGAAGTCGCTGCGATTCCGCTTCTGGAAGAGCGGCTCGACGGTGCCGTCGGGCACCGTGGTCACCGCCACCGCCACCGACTCTGGCGAGGCCAGACTGCTCATCCCGTCCACCAGCCTGGAGGACAAGGCCACCTACTCGTGGGACGTACGTGCCGAGGACACGGCGGGCGCCACCTCGACGTACTTCCCGCCCGGCACCGAACCCTGCCGGCTCACGATCGACGCCTCGGCGCCCCCCGCCCCGACCGTGTCCAGCGACGTGTTCCTGGAGGCCACCCCGGACGGCGCAACCTGGTCGACGGTTAGCTTCGGGCAGATGGGCTCGATTACCTTCAGCGCCGCCGGCGCGACCAGCTTCACCTACTCCTTCGAGGCTGTCGGCACCACGCCGGTGACTGCCATCAACGGCAGGGCCACCGTGAACGATCTGAAACCACGGCACGCCGGCCCCAACACCCTGCAGGTGTACGCCTACGACGCCGTCGGCAACCGCAGCGTCCGTACCGACTACACCTTCTTCGTGCCGCCGGGCGAGTCAGCTGACGGACCCGCCGACACGACCGGCGACTCGATCCCCGACATGCTCATCATCAACGGCGGCGGCGAGCTGCGCACCTACGTGGGCGACGCGGGCGGTGAGCTGTACGCCCACCTCGCCGCCTCCTACAACGAAAAGGGTGAGCAGAACCCGCCGGGGCACTGGTACGACCCGGCCACCGGCAAGGCTGCCCTGATCACCAAGCATTCCGACGCCTACCCGGGCGACGGCATCACCGATCTGTTCGCCCGCACCCCGGACGGCGGCTTCTGGCTCTACCCCGGTGATGGTTACGGCAGCTTCAATGTCGACAAGCGGCTCCGCATCCTCCTGCCGCACAACGCACCGAACCCGGCGACCTGGACGCAGATCAAGGCACTCGGCGACATCACCGGCGACAAGCGCCCCGATCTGGCCCTGCGCTCGGGAACCCAATTCTGGGTGCTGTCCGGGTACACCGGGGGTGCCTTCCAGGAGGCGACGCTGATGGAAGGCACCGCCTGGGCCCGCCGGGAGATCCTCAACATCACCGACTTCGACCGGGACGGTACGCCGGACCTGCTTTGGCGCAACATGGACGCTGGCACCCTGTATGTCCGCCACGGAATGCCGGGTCCGGTCAGCGGCAGCGTGAACCTGGACTCACTCAAGCAGGCGGTCAACTCCCGTGACGGCGACGTCCGGATCGGCACGGGTTGGACGGAGGCCGCCTACAACGCGGTCATCGGCATCCCGGATGTCAGCGGCGACGGGATACCCGACCTCTGGACCCGTTCCGGAACGGACGGCAAGATCCGGCTCCACCGGCCCTCACTTACCAACATCGATGCCTCGGTGCAGGTCGTCCTGTCGCCCGATTACACATCATTCAGAGCCTTCGGCTGAGTCCGCGCCGCATGACGGTGGGCCCGAGGAACCATGTGCTCGGGCCCACCGCGCCGATCCGGACTCGGACGAAGCCCTCCTCGCCGTTGATCATCGATTCTCATTTCGCCGGAGCGCCTCTCGGGAGAGGAAGTCGGCCCGCCGGATCACTTCCGGGAGCCGGTAGCGCGGGCTCAGGTCGAGGGTCAGGGATGCCGCCTGGTCGAGGCTGGTGCGGTGGCCCACCGACACGAACACCGGCTTGACGTCGTCCTGCGTCCGCAGCACCTGGCCCAGCACGTCATCGCCGTCGCACAACGACGATCGGTCGCCCCGGCGCGGGCCGGGTTCGTCGTACGTCGCGACGAACGGTGTCTTGGCCACCCCGAAGGTCGGCAGCCTGGTCACGACGCCCAGGTGGCAGGCCAGGCTGAACCTTCGCGGATGCGCGATGCCGTACCCGTCGCAGACCACCGCCTCGGGTCGGTGCACGAGCCTGCCCAACGCCGCCAGCAGGATCGGCACCTCGCGGAGGGCCAGCAGTCCCGGCACGTACGGGAAGCTCACCTCGCCGTGCACGACGGCCGCCTCCACCTCCTCGCCGGTGGTCACGTTCATCATCACGGCGGCGGCCGTGATGCGCGGCGAGGTCTTGTCGTACGACACGTCGACGCCGGCCACCAGCGTCGGCGCAACGCGGTTGCCCCGGCCGGTGCTGGTCGCACCGGCCGGGGCAACGATCACCCGAGCTGGTCAGTTCACCACCACAGGGCGGCGGCGACCTGCGGGTACAGGCCCTCCGGGTGGGCCCGGAACAGCGGCTCGGTGCCGAACAGGGTCACGTTCGCGCCCTTCGCCACACCACTGACCACCACCGCATGCCCGGCGGCGGCCTCCTGTCCACCCCAGTGCCCGGCGAGGAAGAAGCCCTCGGCGGCCAGGCGCTGGTCGACACGTACGCCGTCACCGACGCGGGTGAAGTACTGCGGTGCGTCGACGAACGCGGTCGGCAGCGCGTTGGCGGTGATCGGCGAAGCCGGGTCGTTGACCACCTTGACGATGCCGTTGGCGTCGCTGCGTCCCGCCGCGATTGTCACGTCGAGCAGCCCGGCGCGGTCGTTGAACTGCTTTCCGCTGGACCCGCGCCCGACGATGGTGCCGCCGTCGGCCAGCCACTGGTTGAATGCGGCGGCCTGGGTGGCGTTGAGGCTCAACGGGTTGAACGCCGTCGTCGAGACGAAGAAGGCGTCGAAGTCGGCGAAGGACAGGATGCCGTTGTTGAACGCGGTGTGCGTCACCGAGATCGGCTGGAAGCCCATCTGCTGCAGGGCGAAGATCTCACCACCGTTGGCGGCGACACCGAGGCGGGTCTTCGACACTCCGGTGGTGTTGCGGACCTGCGGCGGGGTCATCCGGATGAACTCCACCCCGTACGCCTCGGCGACCTGACGGACGACGGACACGTCACCGGGCACCACGAAGGTGCCGTCGGTGGTCCGGGACAGCCGTACCCCGTCGTTGAGCAGCTTGTTGACCGCCTGGATGCCGGCCACGGAGTCGACGACCAGCCCGTAGTGGGACTGCTTGCCCGGCGGCACGGAACCGGTGGCGTGGGTCTCGGTCACCGGGCGCAGCGCCTTGTCGTCCAGCTTGACGTTGCCGTCCACCTGCTGCACGGTGGCGCCCCACAGGTGACCGTGACTCCAGGCCGAGATGTCGTACATGGCGTTGAAGTCGTTCGTCACGTCCCGGCCGACCCCGAGCAGGGTGCTGGCCAGGCCCCGCTTGGCCTGACGCATGTCGACGACGTACGTGCCGGCCTCGTAGTGGGTGCCGCCCAGCTTGAACGGCCGCGAGGCGCGCTGCACCTCAAGGTCGTTGTCGAGCATGAACTGCACCAGCCGGGCCGCCGCGGTGGCACTGCGCTGGTCCTTGCCGGCCGGGATGACGTACGCGCGGGCGAAGTCCTGCAGGTGGGTCTTGATGTTGTCGCCGCGGGCCAGGGAGATGGCCAGCGGGTCGTCGATCGGCCGGGTCGGCTCACCGTCGACGCCACGACGGAACCACTCCAGCTGGTTGGCGAGCAGTTCCTCGCGGTTCTGGGTGGCGTACTCGAAGTTGCCGCGGATGGTGGCGGCGGCGACGGCGGTGTTGATCCGGGTGCGCTCGTGGCGCTCGGCGACGGTCAGGTTGCCCCGCGGGTTGAGCGGCACCTCGATGGTGTGGCCGATGGCGCCGTGGTACATCGCGTACATCGGGGTGAAGATCGGCGGCCAGTCGTCCCAGCCCTGGGTGCGGTCCCGGAACGGGATGTCGTTGCGCCGGGTGCCGTCGGAGTTGACGCAGCTGGCCCGGTCCTCGCCGGTGGCCAGCACGGCCCGCTCCATGGACAGCGCGTTGCGCAGCGCGTGCTTGATGTACAGGTCGTACTCGTAGTTGTCACCGTGCGGGCCGGTGGTCGGCTCGATGAGCGTGCAGTTGACGTACCCGTGGATGTCCAACATGGTCAGCGGGCTGTAGCGGACCAGCTGAGCCCGCACCGCGCGGACCTCCGGCTGCGACGCCGTGATGTAGTCACGGTTCATGTCGAAGCCGTTGGCGTTGGCCCGGGTCGCGGCAACCCGACCGTCCGGGTTGTTGGTGACCACGAAGGCGAAGACGTGCTTGTTGAGCATGTCCACGATGGCCGGGTCGGTGGAGAACGCCAGGTCCTGCAGGATCTGGAGGCTGGCGTCGGTGCCTTCCCACTCGTTGCCGTGGATGTTGTTGTTGACGAACAGCGGGGTGCGCCAGTTGGCGTACGCACCGGCGGCGAGCTTGGCCTGGGCCGCGTGCGGGTCGTTGATCCGCAGGTCCGACAGCTGCTGCCAGGTCTTCCACTGGGCGTCGCTCATCGGTGCGGTGGCCACCACCAGGTGCAGGTCCCGGCCGAGCACGGACTGGCCGATCACCTCCACGCTGATCCGGTTGCTGCGCTGCAGGTTGCGCAGGGCCGCCGGGATGTCGTGGTACGGGATGAGGTTGAGCGGGATCGACGCGTCGGTCAGCTCCACCGGCACGTCGACGATGACATCGTTACGCGGTTTGCCCGGCAGTTTGGCCGTTGCGGCCGGCTGGCTGGGCTTCCGTCCCGGGGCGTCGGCGGAGCGTCCACGCTGGCCGGGGCCGACACCGAAGGGCATCTCGGTGTCGGACTGGCCGCGCGGCGAGGCAGCGGCCGGGCCGCGCTCCGCCGGGTCGGGGGGTGCCGCCACGGCGGCGGATGCCGGTCCGAACAGCAGCGCCGCGGCGATCAGGGCTATCAGTGGTCGTCGTACAGCCACGCAGATACCTCGCTTCGAGGAGTGGGCGCAAGGTGGCGACTCTTGATCGCCAGCGCCGATGATTGGCTGTTCTACCAGCGACGACAACACAAGTCGATAGCCGAGCCGGCGGGAGCGCTCCCTGGCCTATGCGTCGGTCAGGACGAAGGTCTCCACTTCGGTGCCGCCGTACCAGTCGGTGCGTCGGCCCAGATAGGACATACCGAGCCGCCGACAGACCGCCATGGAACGCTCGTTGCCCGGCATCACCACCGCGTAGACCTGACGGTTGCCGGTGGCGAACTCGCGGGCCAGCACGGCGCGGGCCGCCTCGGTGGCGTAGCCGTGGCCCCAGGAGTCGGGGTGCAGGTGCCAGCCCACCTCGATGTCGTCGGTCGGGGTGTGACCGTCGGCGCCGGGCAACGGCTTAAGCAGTACGCTGCCGGCCACCGTCTGAGTGTCGCGGACCTCGATCGCCCAGAGGCCGTACCGCCCGTCGTACGGGGCGTACCGCTGCCGCCAGGTGGCGAGCCGCTCGGCGGCCTGGTCGGGGTCGAGCAGCCGTCCCGCTCCCCCGCCGAGCCACCGCATCACGTCCTCGCGGGAGTAGATGTCGAAGATCCGGGCGAGGTCGTCCGGCGAGTCGGTCCACTCTCGCAGCACGAGACGGTCGGTGCTGGCTACGGTCATGGCTGGCGATCCTAACGTCGCCGTTGAACCCCTCGACGTGACCACGCGAGCGAGCCGCCCGCCACCCCTGCCGGCGCAGCCCAGGCGTGAGCGGAGCCGGTACGGGGAACAGGGGCGTGATGGGCGAGGCATGGCGGCGGACGAAGCGGATCACCCGGGCCGCCTTCCGGCCGGTACGCGGACGGGATCTGTCGCTGCACGCCGCCGCGATCACGTTCTACGGCGCGATCGCCGTGGTGCCGGTGGCCCTGCTGGCGATCTGGCTGACCACGCTGGTGGCGGGTGCCGACCGGGTACGGCGGCTCACGTCGTACGCCGTGGAAGCGCTGCCCGACGCGATCGGTGCGCCGCATGCGGTGGCCGCCCTGGTCGAGGCCGGGGTGGGTCTGACGCCGTGGCTCGCGCTGGCCGCCGTGCTACCCGCGTCGCTGTACGGCGAAGGGCTGCGCCGGGCGTTCGTCTCGGTGGCCGCGCCCCGCTCCGACGAACACCTGATCGGCTGGCGAGGTCGGCTGCTGCTGCTGCCGCTGCTCGCGCCGGCACCGGCGCTACTGCTGGCCATCCTGCTGGCGCTGCCGACCACCACCGGGCTGGTCCGGCAGGGCGGCTGGGCCGGTGCGCTCGGTGTGGTGCTCTCCTTCCTGGCGGTGTGGCTGGTGCTCACCCCGGTGCTGCTGTGGGTGTTCCGGGTGGTCGGTCGCGCGTCACCGGACTGGCTGTCGGCCCTGCTTGTGGGTTCGTTCACCGCAGCGAACCTCTCCGGTTTCCTGCACGGCTTCGTGCTGTTCGCCTCGCTCCCCCTGGACCTGGGCGTCCCCTTCGGCGGCCTCGACGAGGTGGGTGCCGCCGTCGCCGTCCTCCTGTGGCTCTACGTCTTCCACGTCATCGTCCTGGCCGGCTACTCCGCCACCCTCGCCCTGTCCGGGTGGCGTGACCGCAGGCGACGCACCGCACCGGTCACCTCCTAGCCGAACGCGACAGCATGTCGCACTGCGGTCCGCCCGCCTGGATGCGCCGCAATCCCGAGCGGTCGATACTGACCCGCACGGAGCGACAAGGTCATTCCGCGCCAGGCACCTACATACCGGGGTATCAGGAGGAGTAATCAGATGACGGACACGTCTGCACCCACCACGGCGGCCGGCAAGCCGCTCGGCTCGACCGTACGACTGCTGTCGATC
Organism: Micromonospora gifhornensis; assembly: GCF_016863515.1. Classification (GTDB taxonomy): domain Bacteria; phylum Actinomycetota; class Actinomycetes; order Mycobacteriales; family Micromonosporaceae; genus Micromonospora; species Micromonospora gifhornensis. The sequence goes on along the minus strand of NZ_BOPA01000017.1, from coordinate 213,595 downwards.
CTGGTGATCATCGCCGGGCTGGTCATGCTGGCCGCCGGAGCCACCACATGGTTTGTCGTGCAGAGCCAGCTCGCCGACGAACGCATCACCGTCTCCGACGACGCCGACAACTTCGCCGGCAAGCAGATCAAGGGCCCGTTCACCGCGTACGCGGAGGCGGAGGTCATCGAGAAGCACGCGCTGGAGGCCAGCGGCGGCAAGACCTATGCCGAACTCGACCGGGAGGACCCCAACCGGCAGGTGGTGATGACAGGTTCGTTCCTGCGCTCGTCCCTGTTCACCTCGGTGGTGTCCTTCGGCGTCGCCGCCCTGGCGATGGGCCTCGGGGTGGTGCTCGCGCTGATCGGCTACGCCCTGTTGGCCGTCTCCCGTCAGCTCAACGCCATCACGCCCGCATCGTCGAGCACCTCCTGACCATCCGAGGGCCGGCCACGAACCCCTCGGCGTTGGTGGCCGGCCCGCTACGGGTACGAACAGATCAGGCAGGTCGCGGGTTAGGGTGCGGGGATGACGGGTGAGCTGCCGGGCAGAGTCGACGTGGTGGTGGTCGGGTCGGGGCACAACGGGCTGGTCGCGGCGACCCTGCTGGCCCGGACCGGGCTCGACGTGCTGGTGTTGGAAAGCGCCGAGGTGATCGGTGGGGCGACCCGTACCGAGAACCCCTTTCCCAAGGTGCCGGCGCTGCGGCACTCCACCGGGTCGTACCTGCTCGGGCTGATGCCGCCGGAACTGCTCGCCGCGCTCGACGTGCGGATCCCCGTGCTGCGTCGCGACCCCCACTACTTCCTGCCCACCCCCGGCGGGGTCGGCTCGCCGTACCTGCTGTTCGGCACCGACACGAAGGCCACCCGAGAGCAGCTCGCCGAGTTCTTCTCCCCCGCCGACGTGGCCGCCGACGACGCCCTCCAGGCCGAACTGGCCGCGCTGCGGGCCGACCTGGCCCCGGCCTGGCTGGCCGAGCCGCTCGACGTCGAGCAGACCGCACAGCGTTACGTCCGTCCCGAGTTGCAACAGGTCTTCGTCGACCTCGTCCGGGGCTCGGTCGCCGACTACCTGGCCCGCTTCGAGTTCCGCTCCGAGCTGCTGGTCAGCATGTACGCGGTCACCGACGGCCTGTCCGGGCTCAACGCCGGCCCGGACGACCCCGGCACCGGCCACAACTTCCTGGTGCACAACATGTGCCGGCTACCCGGTGCCGGCGGCACCTGGATGATCGTCGAGGGCGGCATGGGCACCGTTTCGGGCACCTTCGCCGATGCGGCCCGCGCCTCCGGTGCCCGCATCGTCACCGGCGCACCCGTTATCGCGATCACGCTGGACTCAGGTGCCGCCAGTGGCGTGGTGCTCGCCGACGGCCGCGAGATCGGCGCCGAGGTGGTGCTCGGCGCCTGCGACCCGTACCGGCTGATGGAGCTGTTGCCCGACGGGGCGCTGCCCACCGCACTCACCGATCGAATGGCGGCAGTCCGACGCACCGGCACCACTCTCAAGCTCAACCTGGCGCTGCGCGGCCTGCCCCGCTTCTCCTGCCTGCCGAAGGACGCGCCGAGCCCGTTCGGCTCCACGATCCACCTGCTGCCCGGGTCGGCGTCGCTGACCTCCGGCGGTGGTGAGTCCCCGATGGCGGCCCTGCGGGGGATGTGGGCGGACGTGCAGGCCGGGCGGCTGCCGGCGGAGCCGACCATCGAGTGGTACCTGCACACCACCGTCGACCCGTCGCTGGCCGACCCGGACGGGCACCACTCGTCGGCGCTGTTCGTCCAGTCGGTGCCGTACGAGTTGGCCGGCACCACCTGGGAGGCGGCGCTGCCCGGCTACGTCGACCAGTTGGTGGCCATCTGCGAGCGGTACGCCCCCGGCACCGCCGACCTGATCGCCGACGCGGTGCCGCTTCCCCCGCCCGGCATCGAGGCGCACTTCGGCATCACCGGCGGGCACATCCACCACGTCGACAACACCGTCTCGTTCACCGACCGGATGCCGTACGCCACCGGGGTCGACGGGGTGTACGCGGGCAGCGCCGGCTGTCACCCGGCGGGCAGCGTGATCGGCGCCGCCGGGCACAACGCGGCTCAACGCATCCTCGCCGACCTCGGCCGCTGAGCGCGCACGGGACGAGGTGCAAGGAAGGGCACCTTATTAACGTCTCGCGTAGTGAAGGGGCCCCTTCTTAACACCTCGGGCAGGCGGCCTAACTCGTCGGTTGGGCGACCTCGGTCTCCTCGCCGACGCGGTGCGCCCGGACCTTGTGCCCGACGCTGGTCAGGCAGCGGCCGCTGGGCAGGTCGAAGCGCCAGCCGTGCAGCTGGCAGGTGAGCTGGTCGCCGTCGACGATGCCGAAGCGGCTCAGGTCCGCCTTGAGGTGCGGGCAGCGGCGCTGCACCACCCAGTCGCCCAGGGTGATGTCCTCGGCGTCGACGGCCCGCTCGTGCTCGTCGTACCAGCCCTCGGCGTACTGGAGGCGCTCGGTGGACAGGCACTTGAAGAAGGCGTACACGAACTCGTTGTACTGGCCGATGCGGGCGGCGGAGAACCGGCAGGACAGGAAGAGCGAGTTGACCCAGTCCACCTCGCCGATGTGCAGCAGGTGCTCGACAAGGGCCCGTTCGGTACGGAACCGGTAGCGGACCTTCTCGTCGGCGTACGGCCGCACCTGCTTGCCGGGGAAGTCCACCACGATCGACTCGATGCTCTCGCCGTCGTAACCGACCAGGTCGAAACGGACCGGGCCGCCCACCCCCTTGGCCAGGTAGATCGACTCGTCGAGCAGTGGCTCGATGCGCTGCTTCAGCTCCTTGAGCACGTCGATCTCCGGGTGCCGCCAGGACGCCTTCTCCGCCTCGATGATCGGGCGCTTGCGCTCGCGCATCTCCTCCAGGTGGGCCACCTTGTTGGCGAAGAACTCCTCCACCGGCACCGGGTGGGTCGTCGTCGCGCCGGAGGTGGTGACCTCGGAGACACTGCCGGGCAGCAGCACGATGCCGTTGGTGCCGCCGACCTTGGCGTACTCGGCCAGGAAGACCGACTGGTCGGGGAAGATGTTCCCCTCGTCGCCGAAGATGTCGTTGAACTGCCACAGCTCGTCGTCGAGGAAGCACGGCGGGCCGGCGATCGGGAAGACGTGGTCGGCCTTCAGGTCGTCGATGTAACGCCAGGTGCGGTCGAACTGCCGGTCCCGCTTCTGCTTGCCGAACGCGGTCTTCGCCGACTGCGGCAGCTCGTAGACCATCGGGTACCAGATCGCGCCGGAGAACTGCAGCATGTGCGCGTGCACGTGGCCCAGCTCGGCGAAGGTGCTCAGGTCGGTGGGGCGGGCGTCGTTCTGGTTGAGCAGCCGGACCCCGTCGTACTCCACCCACAGCGACGAGTCACCGATCGGGCCGTCGGTGGGGCTGGTCAGCGCCTGAATCATGATCTTCAGACCGCCGTCCAGCTCCACGACCTCCTCGTTGCGGGTCTTCAGGAACTTCGTGAAGCCCAACGCGCGGAACTCGTCCTCCATCTCGGAGGTGGGGAACTCGGGCAGCAGCACGGTGGCCTTCTTCGACACGTACCGCTTCAGGTGCGCCGCGTCGAAGTGGTCCCGGTGCAGGTGGGAGACGTACAGGTAGTCGACGTCGCCGAGGGTCTCCCAGTCGAGCAGGGAGTTGTCCGGGAACGGGAACCAGGAGGCGAAGTAGGCCGGGTTGACCCACGGGTCGCACAGGATGCTGCCCGCGCCCGTGTCGATCCGCATGCTCGCGTGCCCGGTACCGGTCACTCGCACCGCAGTTCCCCCTCAAGAAGACAAATCAAGGCGTACGCCGAAACGCTACCGGAGGTAGCGTGCTCGCCGTCCCTCGACACCGGTAGTCCCCTCCGGCCCACCGAAGACGGGCCCTTCGGCCCGGGCGCTCGCTTTCGGACCGGCCCGTTCGGCGCGTCACGCCGGTCAGTCCCGGGTGATCTTTTCTCTATCGGCCGGACCCTGCGCCAGGGCCGTCAGCGGGCGTGCCAGACTAACCGGAGATCCGATCGCGAGGGAAGGACCGACCAGTGGCAGGAAGCGAGCCGGTAACGTCGCCAGACCAGCACAAGCCTGGGCACCGCAAGTCCGGGCGGATCGGCGCGATCCTCACCGCACTCGCGCTGCTGGCGATGCTCTGCGGCAACCACGAGGGCAGGGTCGAGGACCTGTGGCTGGTCGGCCTGGCCGCGCTCCTGCTGCTCATCGTGGTCGGCGACGTCGTGCTGCGCCGCAACGGTCTGCGTTCCTGAACCCGCCGCGGTCCTGAACCCGCCGCGGTCCTGACGCCGCGCCCCGAGGCTTCGACACCCCCGCAGCCGCAACCGGCGCGGGGGGTGCTGACGCGGGGCCGCACGGCATTCACATCCGGCAGACGAGTAGGGCCCGCCTCCGACACCGGAGGGCGGGCCCGATTCGTCGTCGCCGGTCAGCGGCCGAAGAGGATGTCCTGCACGTTCTTCAGCGCGGCGTCGACCTCCGCCTCGAAGTAGCCGCCCTGCACCAGGCCGAAGCGCAGCGTGTCCAGGTCCTTCGGGTTCACCGGCATCGGGTTACGCCCGGCCATCCCACCGAGCAGGCTGTCGAAGAACCGGTCGACCTGGTCGGGGTCGTACCCGCTGCCGAACCGCCGCACCTGGAAGCTGCGCCGGATCTGGTCCACCCGGTAAAGGTCGCTGCCGGGCGGGCCGGCCATCGGCGGGCCACCCATCGAGGGCCCGGCCATCGGCGGCGGACCCGCCATCGACGGACCACCGAGTGCCTGCTGCGGCACCGCGGACGGTCCCGCCGGGCCACGACGCGGGTCACGATCCGGCATACGGATCTCCGCAGTCATGTCGGCACGGGCGCGTCGACCCGCCTCGAAACCGTCGAAGCGAGGCTCGTCCGGCGGACCGTACCCACCCGGACCGTCGGGGGGACCGTAACCGCCGGGGCCGTCCGGCGGACCGTAACCGCCCGGACCGTCCGGGGGGCCGTAGCCGCCGGGGCCGTCCGGAGGACCGTAGCCACCCGGCCCGGCGGGCAGGCCGCGCGGCGGGGCACCGTGACCCATCGGGCCGCCGGGGGGACCCATCGGTGCGCCTGGCCCCATCGGGCCGCCAGGGCCGCGCGGCGCGTCGTAACCGCCGCGAGGTGCGTCGTAGCCGCCGGCGAAGGCGCCGGTGGGCTCGTCGTAGCGGCCGTACGGGCCCGCCTGCGCCGGCATCGGCCGGGGCGGCATCGGCGGCTGCGGCACCGCCGACATGCCCCGGTCCTCGCGCATGGGCGGACCCATCCGCTCCGGCGGGCCCATCCGGTTCTCGCCACCGGCGCGGGTCTGACCCCGCTCCTCCAACTCGGCCAGCTGCCGCTCGACCCGGTCGAGGTGCAGGTCGACCTGCCACTCGTCGTAGCCGTTGAAGCGAACCCGGAAGACGACGTCGTGGACCTCCTGCGAGGCCACCGGGGCGCCCACCGGCTGGCCGGCGAGGGTCGCCTCGACCCGGTCCAGGAAGGCGTCCACCTCGTCAACCTTGTATCCCCGGCGGAGCGCCTTACGCCGGAAACGCTGACCCTGACTCGCCACTATGTCTCCTGGTCTCGTTCGCCACGCCCGGTCATGCCGACAGGTTTCCGGCCGGGTCGGTGCCCATGTCCTCCGCGGCGGCCAGCTGCCCACACGCCCCGTCGATCTCGCGACCTCGGGTGTCCCGTACGGTGGTGGACACCCCGGCGTCGCGCAACCGCCGGACGAACTCCCGCTCCACCGGCTTCGGGCTGGCGTCCCATCGGCTGCCCGGAGTCGGATTGAGTGGAATCAAGTTCACGTGGGCCAGCTTGCCGGCCAGCAGCCGCCCGAGCAGATCGGCTCGCCACGGCTGGTCGTTCACGTCCTTGATCATCGCGTATTCGATCGACACACGACGCCCCGTGCGAGCCGCGTACGCCCAGGCGGCGTCCAGCACCTCGGACACCTTCCAGCGCTGGTTGACCGGCACAAGTTCGTCGCGCAGCTCATCATCGGGGGCGTGCAGCGACAACGCAAGAGTCACCGAGAGGTCTTCGCTGGCCAGTCGGTGGATGGCCGGCACCAGGCCGACCGTGGAAACGGTGATGTGCCGCTGCGACAGCCCGAGGCCCTCGGGCGCCGGCGCGACCAGCCGACGGATCGCGGCCACCACCCGGTTGTAGTTCGCCAGCGGCTCGCCCATGCCCATGAAGACCACGTGCGACAACCGTGCCGGTGACCCCACCACCGCGCCGGAGGCGGCCACACCCGCCAGGTAGACCGCCTGGTCGACGATCTCGGCGGTGGAGAGGTTCCGCGTCAGGCCGGCCTGGCCGGTGGCGCAGAACGGGCAGGCCATCCCGCAGCCGGCCTGGCTGGAGATGCAGACGGTCACCCGATCCGGGTAACCCATCAGCACGCTCTCCACAAGCGCCCCGTCGTGCAGCCGCCAGAGCGCCTTGCGGGTCGCCCCGTCGTCGCAGGCCAGCTCGCGGACCGGGTTGAGCAGCCGGGGCAGCAGCTGGTCGGCCAGCCGGGCCCGGGAGGCCGCCGGCAGGTCGGTCATCTGCTCCGGGTCGCGCACCAGCCGACCGAAGTAGTGGGTGGAGATCTGCCGGGCCCGGAACGCCGGTTCACCCAGGCCGGTGACCAGGGCTTTCCGGCCGGCCAGGTCAAGGTCGGCGAGATGTTGCGGTGGCATCGACGCCCGGCGCGCGCCAGGCGCGTCCGGGTCGACCGGGATCAAGGGCAGGCTCGTCATGGCTCGTCCAGTCTGGCACGCCGGGCGTGGACCGCACCCCTCCGGAGTGCGCGGATCGGGTCCGGCCACGTCCGCGACCAGGCTGCGTGGCCGTGATCCATGCCTCAGTTCACCGCCGGCACGAGGACCACGAGCAGCAGGTACGCCGTCGGCACGGCGAACAGGACCGAGTCGAGGCGATCCATCAGGCCACCGTGCCCAGGCAGCAGGTTGCTCATGTCCTTCACACCGAGATCCCGCTTGATCATGGATTCGGCGAGGTCACCGAGGACGGCGGCACACGACACCGCCACCCCGAACACGGCACCCCACCACGGGGCCACGTCGAACAGCAGCCAGAGCAGCAGGGCGCTGCCCAACGCCGCCGCGCCGACCGACCCGGCGAAACCCTCCCAGGACTTCTTCGGGCTGATCGTCGGGGCCATCGGATGCTTGCCGAAGTTTGCGCCGGCGGCGTACCCCCCGGTGTCGGAGAGCACCACGGCGACAAGCGTCACCAGAATCCGCAGCGCCCCGTCATCCGGCGACGACGCGAGCAGCGCGGCGAAGCCACCGAGGAACGGCACGTACACGGCGATCAACGTGGCCGCGGTCATGTCCCGCCGGAAGTTGGCCATGCCGTCGCCGAGCCGCCACACGAGCGTGCCCGCGAGCGTGACCAGCAACCCGAGCAGGAGCGCGTCCAGACCACCGAACCAGGCGATGGTGACCGTCAGCACCCCACCGACGATCAGGGGTACCAGTGGCACCACGGCGCGGGCCCGGCGTACCGCGCGGGACATCTCCCAGATGCCCACCCCGAATGCGGCGGCGAGCACCAGCAGGAAGGACGGCGTGTAGAGGAAGAGCGGGAGCAGGACCACAGCCCCCAGGCCGAGCCCGACCGAGATGGCCGCCGGCAGGTTCCGGCCGGCGCGGCTCGGCGCAGCGGGTTTGCCGGGGCTCCCCGCCGGCCGGTCGAGGTGCGACGCGGGCTGCTCACCGGGGCTCGATGCGGGTTGCCCGTTGGTGGGCCGCCCGGCGCGACGACGGCCGCGGTGACGGCGTCCGGGCGGCGGATCGTCGGCCTCCGGTTCGTCGCCGGGCACCGGGGCGAACTGGGCCGTCGGGGCGTCGTCGTGGTCGAGGCCGACACCGGCAGGTATCCGCTCGATCTGCCCGGCCGGGGCGTCGTCGTGGAGCAGATCGGCAGCGCCACGGACCGGTTCGATCTGGGCGGTGGGGGTGGCGTACCGCTCGGCGTGCGGATCAGCGGCCCAGGGGCCGGGATCGAGGTTCGGGTCGGGCCAGGGCAGTTGGGCGGGCTGGTCCGGCCGATCCCAGCCACGGGCCTCGGCGCCGCCGTAGGGGTCGAGGTGGGACATCACGCACCAGAGGGGAGCGGGACGAAATCCACCACTTGCCGTACAACCACTACCATCCCCTACCCGCGCGAGGCGCTCCGTTGAGATTTGCCGGCCGGCCGGTTGACCGATCCCCACCCTTCACCGCCGGGCCACCGGGAATCGTGCCGAGCCTACTGCACCTGTCCGCCCCACAGGCCGCACCAGTACCCACCCACACCCTCGACCCCGCCGTGTTGCTCGCGAAGCTGTCACCACGAGTGCGACGACTGACTTCAGGATCAACCGGACGGGGACGGGGTGCAGTGGGTGGGCTGGGCGCACCGTGGGTCACGGCGCGAGGTCAGACCTCCAGGAGTTCGGTCTCCTTGTGCTTGACCAGTTCGTCGACGTGCGCGACGTAGCGCTGGGTGAGGTCGTCCAGTTCCTTCTCCGCGCGCCGGCCGTCGTCCTCGCCGACCTCGCCGTCCTTGACGAGCCGGTCCAGCTCTTCCTTGCCCTTGCGGCGGATGTTGCGGATGGCGACCTTGGCTTCCTCGCCCTTGTGGCGCGCGACCTTGATCATGTCGCGGCGGCGCTCCTCGGTCATCTGCGGGAGCAGGATGCGCAGCTGGTTGCCCTCGTTGTTCGGGTTGACCCCGAGGTCCGAGTCGCGGATCGCCTTCTCCATGGCATTGATCTGCGAGTTGTCGTACGGCTTGATGATGGCCATCCGCGGCTCGGGAATGGCCACCGACGCCATCTGGGTCAGCGGCGTCGGGCTGCCGTAGTAGTCGATGATGATCTTGGAGAACATGGCCGGAGTGGCGCGGCCGGTGCGGATGGCACCGAACTCCTCCTTGGCGTGCTCGACCGCACGCTCCATCTTCTCCTCGGCCTCGAGGAGGGTGTCGTCGATCACCGTTCTCCTCGCCTCCTTCTTGTGCTCGTCGTGGGGCTTGTCGGGTCACCGGGACCGTCGGGGTGAGGTCGACGGTCGCTTCAGGTGGTGATCAGCGTGCCGATCTTGTCGCCGCCCACCGCCCGGACGATGGTGTCGTCTCCCTGGGCGCCGAAGACCAGCATCGGCAGGCCGTTCTCCATGCAGAGGCTGAAGGCGGCGGCATCGGCGACCCGCAGGTTGCGGCGCAGCACCTCGGAGAAGGTGATCGAGTCGAACTTGCTGGCGGTCGGGTCGATCCGCGGGTCGGCGGTGTAGACCCCGTCGACGCCGTTCTTGCTCATCAGCACCACGTCCGCGTGGATCTCCAGCGCACGCTGCGCGGCCACCGTGTCGGTGGAGAAGTACGGCATGCCCGCCCCGGCGCCGAAGATGACCACGCGGCCCTTCTCCAGGTGCCGGATCGCGCGCAGCGGGATGTACGGCTCGGCGACCTGGGCCATCGTGATGGCGCTCTGCACCCGGGTCTCGATGCCTTCCTTCTCCAGGAAGTCCTGCAACGCGAGGCAGTTCATCACGGTGCCGAGCATGCCCATGTAGTCCGCCCGGGCCCGGTCCATGCCCCGCTTCTGCAGTTCCGCGCCCCGGAAGAAGTTGCCACCGCCGACCACCACGGAGACCTGCACCCCGCGTCGTACCACGGTGGCGATCTGCCGGGCGATGGCCTGTACGACGTCCGGGTCGACGCCGATCGCGCCGCCGCCGAACACCTCGCCGGAGAGTTTCAACACCACCCGCCGGGACCGCCCGGGCGGTGGCGCCGTCGGGTCGTCCGCCGCCAGCGTCCGGTCACTCACAACCTGCGTCATCCGCCCGTCCTTCCCCCACCGGTGCACCGGGTGCGTATCTGCCGCTGCCGACCTTATGGGACGAGGAGGCCGCGGTGCTTGTCGCGTACACCGGCGGCCTCCTCGTCGTATCGTTGCTCAGCCCACGGGCGCGGCGCGCCCGACGGCGGCTCAGGCCTGGCCGACCTCGAACCGCACGAAGCGGGTGACCTCGATGCCGGCCTCGGCCAGCACCTGCTTCACCGTCTTCTTGTTGTCGGTGACCGACGACTGCTCCAGCAGGACGAAGTCCTTGAAGAACGAGTTCACCCGGCCCTCGACGATCTTCGGCAGGGCCGCCTCGGGCTTGTTCTCCTCGCGGGCGGTCTGCTCGGCGATGCGCCGCTCGGACTCGACGACCTCGGCCGGCACCTCGTCACGGGTGAGGTACTGCGGACGCATCGCGGCGATCTGCATCGCCGCACCACGGGCGTCGGCGTCGGCGGCCTCGTCGGCCTTGCCGGTGTACTGCACCATCACGCCGACCGCCGGGGGCAGGTCCTGGGCCTTGCGGTGCAGGTAGACCGCGACCGTGCCGTCGAGCTTGGCGAAACGGTTCAGCACCAGCTTCTCGCCGATCTTGGCGGACTGCTCCTGGACCAGGTCGGCGACCGGACGGCCGTCGATCTCGCTGGCCAGCAGCTCCTCGGCGTTACTCACACCGGAACGCTCACCGTGCTCGACCAGCTGCTGGGCCAGGGCGATGAAGGCGTCGTTCTTGGCGACGAAGTCGGTCTCGCAGTTGAACTCGAGCAGGGCCTGGCCGGCGTGGGCGATCAGCCCGTTGGCGGCGGTACGACCGGCCCGCTTGCCGACATCCTTGGCGCCCTTGACGCGCAGGATCTCGACGGCCTTGTCGAAGTCGCCCTCGGCCTCGGTCAGGGCCTTCTTGCTGTCCATCATGCCGGCGCCGGTCAGGTCGCGGAGCTTCTTGACGTCCGCGGCGGTGATCTGGGACATGGCTCTCTCTTCGGTGTTGAGATTGCGATGGGATGGTCTGAGGTGCCGGTTACCCGGATTCGGGAAGTTCGTGCCGACCTGGTCGCCGCCGGTCACCATCGGCGAATCGACGGTGACCGGACGGCGGCGGGATCACTGACCGGAAACGGCAGCCGGCTGCTCGGCGGGAGCCGGCTCGGCCGGGGCCTGCTCGGCGGCGGGCTCCTCGTCGGCCTTCTTCGGCTCCTCGAGCAGCTCACGCTCCCACTCGGCCAGCGGCTCGTCGGTGGCGACACCCGCCTCCGGCTTCTCGTCGCCACCACGGCGACGGCCGGAACGGGCGATCAGGCCGTCGGCGACGGCGGCGGCCACGACCTTGGTCAGCAGCTCGGCCGAGCGGATCGCGTCGTCGTTACCCGGGATCGGGAAGTCGACCTCGTCCGGGTCGCAGTTGGTGTCGAGCACCGCGATGACCGGGATGCCCAGCTTGCGGGCCTCGTCGACGGCGATGTGCTCCTTCTTGGTGTCGACGATCCAGACCGCAGCCGGAAGCTTCTGCATGTCCCGCAGACCACCGAGGGTCTTGGTGAGCTTGATCTTCTCGCGGGAGAGCTGCAGGGTCTCCTTCTTGGTGTAACCGGCGGCGGTGCCGCTGAGGTCACCGAGGGCCTCCAGCTCCTTCATCCGCTGCAGCCGCTTGTACACCGTCTGGAAGTTGGTGAGCATGCCGCCGAGCCAACGGTGGTTGACGTACGGCTGGCCGACCCGGGTCGCCTGCTCGGCGATGGCCTCCTGGGCCTGCTTCTTGGTGCCGACGAACAGGATGCTGCCGCCCTCGGCCACCGTGTTACGCACGAACTCGTACGCCTTCTCGATGTAGTCGAGGGTCTGGCGCAGGTCGATGATGTAGATGCCGTTGCGCTCGGTGAAGATGAAGCGCTTCATCTTCGGGTTCCAGCGCCGGGTCTGGTGCCCGAAGTGAACACCACTTTCCAGCAGCTGACGCATGGTCACGACGGCCATGGTTCGTACTCCTTGGGGTCCCTGGTTCGTCCGCTCGGCCGGCGGCCGAGTGGCCTGGTGCCCGGTCGTCGGCCAGGATGGGCCCGACAGGGTCGGGACCAGGGAGGCCGCCGCCGCACGACGACTTCGTGAGGAGGGCACGCGAGGTCGACCGCGCAAGGCGGTCGCCAGTCGACCAGTGTACGCGCCCGCCCCGCCGCCCAACCCCCGGGTGCAAGGAAGGGGCCCTTGTTAACGCCTGCGGTAGAGGAAGGGCCCCCTGTTAACAACCGCCGAACGCGAGGTCAGCCGGCGGCGAGCGCCGCAGCGAGGAAGAGCGCCAGCCCGACCGTCAGGTAGGCCGTCGGCGGCCGCAGCCAGCCACGCGCCCCGTCGACGAGCGAGAACCCGGTGGTCCGCAGCCCGTACAGACCGACCGCGAAGATCGGCAGACCGGCCACCAGGAAGGTGCCCACCAGCACGTCGGCGGCGGAGACCGGGTCGGCGGTCGCCCCGTGCAGCAACACCCGCAACGCCGGCACCTCGAAGATCACCACCAGGACGGCGAAGAGTACGGCCAGCACCGGCCGACGGGTCCGGTAGACGCCGTCACCACTGGGCGGCCCGGCCGGTACGCCCGGCACCTGGTAGCCGGACTCCCCGGTCGTCGGCCGGAAGCCGGTGTCCCCGGCACCCTGCTGGCTGCCGGCGTCCCCCGCCGCCAGGCCGCCCCGGGGCGCCACCGGCGGCATCGGCCCGGTCGGCTGCTCCAGCGGATTCATCGCCTCCGTGCCCCGCTTCGCCTCCACGATCGGGTACCCGGTCAGCGGCACGGACCGGGCCGGGTCACCCACCACCGAGGCCAGCGGAGCCGGCTCGTCCACCGCCGACGCGAACGGCGCCGGATCGCTCACCGGCGGGGCGAACGGGGCCGGTTCGCTGTGCAACGGGTCTGCGCCGACCGGCGCGGCGGTCTCCCGGGCGGCACGCCAAGCCGGACGTTCGGTGGGCAACTCACCCGAAACGTCCGGGTCGGTCGACCCGGCTCGTCGGGCGCGCGAGGCCCGATAGCGCTCGGGCTCGGCCGGGGCGTCGGCGAGCGGGTCCATCCCACCGAAACGTCGCGCGGCGGTGTCGTACCGGTCCTCGTCGTCGATCCGCTGCTCGGGGGTCACCGGCGCGTCGTCCCGGTACCGCGCCTCCGCAGTACCGCGCCAGTCCGGGTCGCCGTAACCGTGGTCGCGGTCACCGGGATACCAACGCGACTCCTGGTCATCGGCAAAGCTACGTCGTCCGTCCACGCCCGGCACCGTATGCGACCGGCCGACCGTCCGCCATTCGACCCCGGCCCTGGCCAGCCCCCGGGAAGGGCAATTCGACCGGGTACGCAGAGTAAGAGGCTGATTCGTCACCCGACTTTGCCCTTAGCACACCGAGGGCATGATCGTTTGTCTGTCCACAGCACCTCCGGTCGTCCACAGGCCGCACCGGTGGGGGCACCCCGACCGGCCCTCTGCGGGCAGGGTGCCGGCCATGACCAAGCGGAACCAGGCGGTCGGCGGGTACGGGGAACGATGCGCCGTCCGACACCTGATCGAGGCAGGGCTGCGCCCGGTGGCCCGGAACTGGCGCTGCCCCTCCGGTGAGATCGACATCGTCGCCTGGGACGGGCCGGTGCTCGTCATCTGTGAGGTGAAGACCCGCCGCAACCACGACTTCGGCACCCCGGCCGAGGCGGTGGTCCGGCACAAGGCCCGCCGGCTGCGTCGGCTCGCCGCCGCGTGGCTGGCGGCCACCGGCACCACCGCCGACGAGATCCGCTTCGACGTCGTCTCGGTGCTGCTGCCGCGCGCCGGCCGGGCCCAGGTCGAGCATCTCAAGGGAGCGTTCTGATGAGCTACGCCCGGGTGCTCTGCGTCGGCCTGGTCGGCGTCACCGGTCACCTGGTGGAGGTGGAGGCGGATCTCGCGCCCGGCCTGCCCGCAGTGGTCATCTCCGGGCTGCCGGACACCGCGCTGCACGAGGCGCGCGACCGGGTGCGGGCCGCCGTGGTCAACTCGGGTCAGCGCTGGCCGAACCGCCGCATCACCCTCAACCTGCTACCGGCCACCCTGCCCAAGTTCGGCTCGGCCTTCGACCTCGCGATCGCGGTGGCACTGCTCGGTGGCTCCGGCGAGTTGCCCCTGGCACCGCTGGACGGCGTGGTGATCCTCGGCGAACTGGGCCTGGACGGGACCGTCCGGCCGGTACGGGGCGTACTGCCGATGGCCGCCGCGGCGGCCCGGGCCGGCGTCGAGCGGGTGATCGTGCCGGCCGCCAACAGTGCCGAGGCCGCCGTGGTGCCCGGGCTGCGCGTCCGGGGCGTGGACACCCTGCACCGGCTGATCGCGTTCGTCCGCGACGGTGCGCCACTGATCGAGCCGCCGACCCACGTACCGACGCCCGCCACCTCCGGTCCCGACCTGGCCGAGGTGGCCGGGCAGGGGCTCGGTCGGCGAGCCCTGGAAGTGGCTGCCGCCGGCGGCCACCACCTGGCGCTGATCGGCCCACCGGGTGCCGGCAAGACGATGCTCGCCGAGCGTCTGCCGTCGATCCTGCCGGAGTTGGACGACGACGCCGCGCTGGAGGTCACCGCTCTGCACTCGATCGCCGGGCTGTTGCCGGCCGAGGGTGGGCTGCTGCGCCGCCCGCCGTTCCAGGCCCCGCACCACACCGCGACCATCCCCGCCATCGTCGGCGGTGGGGCGGGACTGGCCCGGCCCGGCGCGATCTCACTGGCCCACCGAGGGGTCCTCTTCCTCGACGAGGCTCCGGAATTCAGTCGCGCCGCCCTGGAGGCGTTACGCCAACCGCTGGAGCACGGCCGGGTGCACCTGGCCCGCAGCCGGGGCGGCGCGGAATACCCCGCCCAGGCCCAGCTGGTGATCGCGGCGAATCCGTGCCCGTGCGCCAACCCGGCCGGCGACGACCGTTGCGAGTGTCCCCCGCAGGCCCGCCGCCGCTACCTGGCCCGGCTCTCCGGTCCGCTGCTCGACCGGATCGACCTGCAGGTGCGGCTGCTGCCGATGCGCGCCGCCGAACTCATGGAGGCCGGCACGCACGAGTCCTCCACGGCAGTGGCGGCCCGGGTGGTCGCCGCCCGTGCCGCCGCGGCGGATCGCTGGTCGGCGTTGGGCCGCCGGCTCAACGCCGAGGTGCCCGGCACGCGGCTGCGCCGGCCGCCGTGGCAACTGCCCGCCGCCGACACCGCCGAACTACGGGCCCGGCTGGATTCGGGGTCGCTCTCCGCCCGCGGCTTCGACCGGGTCATCCGGCTCGCCTGGACGATCGCCGACCTCGACGGGCGCGCCCGCCCGGACCGGCACGACGTCGGCGAGGCCATCCACCTCAGAACGGGAGAGGCAATATGAGCAGGTACGACGAGACGACGCTGGCCCGGGTCGCGTTGACCTGGCTGGCCGAGCCGGGCACCCGCTCGGTGTACGCGCTGGTCGCCGAACTCGGCCCGGTGGCCGCCCTGGAGTTGCTGCTCGACGGCGCAGCGCCGCACGAGGACCTGCGCGACAGTGTGGCGGCACGCAGCCGGGCCGGAGACGCCCGGGCCATCGCAGCCGAGGCCCTCGAACGCGGCGAACGGCTCGGTGCCCGGGTCGTCGTGCCCGGCGACGACGAATGGCCCGGCACGGTCGAGGAACTCCGCAAGCTCCGGCTCTCCGACGCGCGCCGCCGGGTCGACCGGGAGACCGATCCACCGCTCTGCTTCTGGGTACGCGGACCGTGGCCGCTGGCCGAGGCGCTGGACCGGTCCGTGGCCGTGGTGGGGGCACGAGCCGCCACGCCGTACGGTCTGCACGTCGCCCGGGAACTGGGCTACGGCCTGGCCGACCGGGACTGGACTGTCGTCTCCGGCGGAGCGTTCGGCATCGACGCCGCCGCGCACCGAGGTGCGTTGAGTGCGGGTGGCCGGACCGTCGCGGTGCTCGCCTGCGGCGTCGATCGCCCCTATCCGGCGGGCAACACGGCGTTGTTCGACCGGATCGCCGACTCGGGCCTGCTGGTGAGCGAGTGGCCACCAGCCGCCGAGCCACTTCGTCCCCGCTTCCTCATCCGCAACCGGGTGATCGCCGCCGGCACGAAGGGCACGGTGCTGGTGGAGGCGGCGGCGCGCAGCGGCGCGACCCAGACCACCAGACGAGCCCTCGCCCTGAACCGTCCGGCGATGGTGGTGCCCGGCCCGGTCACCTCGGCGATGTCCGTCGGCGCGCACGAGATCCTGCGCGAGGAGCCGGGGGCCCGACTGGTGACCGGTCTCGCCCACGTGCTGGAGGAGGTGGGCCGGATCGGCGAGCTGGCCCCGGTGCCGCGCGGCCCGGACCGACCCACCGATGTGATCGACGACGATGCGCGGGCGATCGTGGAGGCGATGCCCCGTCGAGGCACGATCGGCGTGGACGACCTCGCGGCCCGGGCCGGCCTGGCCGTACGCACGGTGCTGCGCAAGATGTCCCTGTTGGAGGAGTTGGCCCTGGTGGTACGCCGCGACGACGGCTACGCCCTGGTCCCACCGCGCCGCGCGGGCTGATCTGCAAACCCACCGCGCCGGCTGAGCTGTCCGCCCGGTCGCGCAGGTTGAGCAGCGCCACCGGTGCGCGGCAGGTTCGCGGGCGCCACCGCCTCGTCCTAGGCTGGACTGCGTGGGGGGTACCGAAGACCGCAGCACCCGCGGCACCCGGGTCGTGCACGCGGCGCTGCCGGAGCCGCTGCGGGACGCGGTGGACGAGTTCGCCCGACACCTCGCCTCGGTCCGCAACCACTCGGCCCACACCGTGCGGGCGTACGTCGCCGATCTGGTGTCCCTGTTGGATCATGCCCACCGGATGGGCTGCGCCGAGGTGGCCGAGCTGAGCCTCGACACGGTACGCAGTTGGCTGGCCAAGCAGCGGACGATGGGAGCCGCCCGGGCGTCGCTGGCCAGGCGGGCAGCGGCGGCACGCACCTTCAGTGCCTGGGCGCACCGGGGCGGGCTGCTACCCACCGATGTGGCCGCCACACTGGCCAGCCCCCGTCCGCAACGCACCCTGCCCACCGTGCTCCGCACCGACCAGGCCGCGCTGCTCGTCGAGGCACCGACCCGCCACAGCCATGTACGCCCCGCCCCCGACGACCATCCCGCTACCGATGGTCATCTGACCGCAGCGACGGTGGATGGTGCCGGGGCGG
This sequence comes from Micromonospora gifhornensis, assembly GCF_016863515.1. Classification (GTDB taxonomy): domain Bacteria; phylum Actinomycetota; class Actinomycetes; order Mycobacteriales; family Micromonosporaceae; genus Micromonospora; species Micromonospora gifhornensis. The sequence goes on along the minus strand of NZ_BOPA01000017.1, from coordinate 196,568 downwards.
AAGATGTGGTCGCCGAGGCGGTGCGGTTGCGGGACCGGGTGCTGCTGGAGTTGCTCTACGGCACCGGGGTGCGGGTCAGCGAGGCCTGCGGCATCGACGTCGCCGACGTCGACCATGGCCGGCGGGTGGTTCGGGTCCGAGGTAAGGGCGGACGGGAACGTGTCGTGCCGTACGGCTCGCCTGCTCAACGGGCCCTCGACGAGTGGCTGCGGCGGGGACGTCCGGTGCTCGTGGTCCCGGGCTCGCGCGACGCGTTGCTCCTCGGCGTCCGGGGTGGGCGGCTGAACCCGACGACCGCCCGTCAGATCGTCGGGGCGTACGCGCAGGCCACCGGCCTGCCCCGGATCGGCCCGCATGCGCTGCGCCACTCGGCCGCCACCCACCTGCTGGAAGGCGGGGCGGACCTGCGTGCGGTGCAGGAGTTGCTGGGGCACTCGTCGCTGGCCAGCACGCAGGTCTACACCCACGTCTCGGTCGACCGGCTCCGCGCCGCATACCGCCAGGCCCACCCCCGCGCCTAGGGACTGCGCAAGATCCATCACGGCGGGCCGGGGACGGCGTTACGATCATCCGGTGAGCGTCCCGTTGCCTCCTGAGCCGATCCCTGGCGCTCGCCTGCTCTTCTCCCTCGACCCGGCGGTCAGCCACCTCAACCACGGCTCGTTCGGCGCGGTGCCGATCACCGTGCAGCGGGCCCAGCAGCGGTTACGCGACGAGATGGAAGCCGATCCGCTGCGCTTCTTCACCGAGGGTCTGGTCGACCGGATCACGCACGCCCGCCGGCACCTGGCCGGCTTCCTCGGCGCCGACCCGGACGGCACGGCCCTGACCGCCAACGCCACCACCGGCGTGGCCGTGGCGTTGCAGTCGGTCGGGTTGCGGCCGGACGACGAGGTGCTCACCACCGACCACGGCTACGGTGCGGTCGACTTCGCCATCCGCCGGGAATGTGAACGCACCGGGGCGACCCATCGGGTGCTGCGGGTGCCGCTGTCCGCCACCACCGAGGAGATCGTGCAGATCGTTCGCTCCGGGCTGCGTCCGGGGCGTACCCGACTGGTCGTGGTCGACCAGCTCACCTCGGCGACGGCGCGGCTGTTCCCGGTCGCCGCGATCGTGGGTGTGGCGCGGGAACACGGCGTGTCGGTGCTTGTCGACGCCGCCCACGCGCCCGGCATGCTGCCGGCGTCCGTGCAGAGCATCGGTGCCGACTTCTGGGTCGGCAACCTGCACAAGTGGGGGTACGCGCCCCGGGGCACGGCCGTCCTCGTGGTCTCCCCGACCTGGCGGGAGCGGGTCGAACCGCTGGTGGTCTCCTGGGAGCAGGAGGCGGGCTTCCCGGGCCGGTTGGAGTGGCAGGCGACCGCGGACTACACCGGCTGGCTGAGCGCCCCGGTGGGGCTCTACGTCCTGCGTACGCTCGGCGTGGACCGGGTGCGTGCGCACAACGCGGCGCTGGCCGCGTACGGGCAGCGGGTGGTGGGGGACGCTCTCGGCGTGCGACCGGCCGACCTGCCCGACCCCGGCGGACCCACGGTCGCCATGCGGATCATCCCGTTGCCGGCGGGCCTCGCCACCACCATGGAGGGCGCGCGGGCGCTGCGGGCCAGGATCGCCGAGCGGCTCGCCGCCCAGGTCGCGGTCAACAGCTGGGACGGGCGGGGCTGGTTGAGGCTGTGCGGCCAGGTGTACAACTCGCCCGACGAGTACGACCGGCTCGCCGTGCAACTGCCCACCCTGCTCGACCAGCGCTGAGGGGCGCCTCGGCCACCGGCAGCAGCCGGGTCCGGCCGAGACCGAGCAGGGCCAGCGGGTCGAGGTAGTCGTTGCCCCGCCGCAGCCCCCAGTGCAGGCAGGCTGCCTGCGGACAGCCCGCGTGGCCGGGCAGCAGAACCCCCAGCACGGCGCCCGCCGGCACCGCCGTGCCGACGGTGACCGCCGGTTCCACCGGCTCGTAGGTGGTGCGCAGCCCGTCGGCATGGGCCACCGAGATCACCGGACGGCCGGCGACCATGCCGGCGTACGAGATCGTGCCGGCACCGGCGGCCCGGATCGTCGCGCCGTCCGGCGCGAGCAGGTCCACCCCACGATGGCCGGCCAGCCAGGGACGAGGCGGCGGATCGAACCGGCGGACCGGCCGGGGCTGCCCGTCGACCGGCCACCGGTATCGCCCGGCGCTGCCCGCCGCAGCGACCCCGGGCGGCGACACCAGCGCAGCCACCGAAACGGCCGGACCCTGATGATCGACGGCCGGCGGACCCACCGTCGGCAACGGCGACCAGCGCGACGGCGTCGACGACGAGGGTGGCGGCGTTGACGACAAGGGTGGCGGCGGGTACGCGACAAGTGGCACCAGCAGGAGGGCGCAGAGCGCGCCGGATCGGGTCACCATGGCGGCGAGTGTGCGCGTCGTCGGCGCGACTTCGCTGCCCGGCGGGCCTCGCCTGTGGACGACGCGACGCCCTGTGGACAGACCACGCCGACACAGTTGATCTGCTATGGCATCACGTGGCGACCGAGGGCTGCTGCGGGACGACGCGGAGCGCCGGACGGACCCGGCACGCCGATGTGGACCGATCACGGGCGGGTGGGGGCCGCCGTGACGACAACGCCGCCGAGGATCAGCCGCCGAAGCCGGAGTCGGCGGGCAGCGAGATGTCGGGCTTCTCCAACTCCTCGACGTTGACATCCTTGAACGTCATCACCCGGACGTTCTTGACGAACCGGGCAGGACGGTACATGTCCCACACCCACGCGTCATGCATCTCGACCTCGAAGTAGACCTCGCCGTCGGAGTTGCGCACGTGCAGGTCGACCTGGTTGGCCAGGTAGAACCGCCGCTCGGTCTCCACCACGTAGGAGAACTGACGGACGATGTCGCGGTACTCCCGGTAGAGCTGCAGCTCCATCTCGGTCTCGTACTTTTCGAGGTCTTCCGCGCTCATCGCACTCCGCCTTCCATGACCACATCTTCCCCCACCGGCGCTGGGCGCTGACGCTGCTCGCCCAACGCCACGCCGACGGTACCCCCTGCGAAGCCTGAGCGCTCCATCGGCTCGTCCCGGCTTGCGCCAAGCGGTCGACGTGAGCGGGGCGGGCGGTCGTCCAGGCCGGAGACGGCCGCGACGTTGACGTAGGAGAACCGGTGTTCCCGGCACGGACCATGCTCGCGCAGCGCCGCCGTGTGGTCGGCGGTGATGTACCCCTTGTGCTCGGCGAAGCCGTAGCCGGGGTGCTCGGCGTCGAGGTCGACCATGATCCGATCCCGGGTCACCTTGGCCAGCACGCTCGCCGCCGCCACGCAGGCCGCCACCCGATCACCCTTCCACACGGCGAGACCGGGCACGTCCAGACCGTCGACGCCGAACCCGTCGGTCAACACGTACTCCGGTCGCACGGTCAGCGAGGCCAGCGCCCGGCGCATCGCGGCCAGGTTGCACACGTGCAGCCCGCGGGCGTCGACCTCCTCGGCCGGGATGACCACCACGGCGTACGCCAGGGCACGCGCGACCACCTCGTCGTACACACGCTCCCGGCTGGCCGGGGTGAGCAGCTTGGAGTCGGCCAGACCGTCGATCTCGCCCCGCCGCCCCTCCGGCAGCACCGCGGCGGCGGCGACAAGCGGCCCGGCGCACGCGCCCCGGCCGGCCTCGTCGGCACCGGCGACGTGCCGGAAGCCACGCCGCTGCAAGGCCCGTTCCAGCGCGTAGAGCCCGGCCTCCCGGCGCACGACCGTGCGCGGCGGGGTCAGCACGGCGCACCGCCGGCCGTGGCCGGCACGTCGGTCAACGCCCGGGTCAGGACCGCCGGCAGGTCCGGCGGGTAGCACCGCTCGGCGGTGCTGCGCAGCTCCTCGGCCGACCACCACCGGTAGCCGTCCACGCTGCCCCGCTCCACCTCGCTGAACCCGGTGGTGTCCACCTCGTGGGCGGCCACCCGCACCAGGAAGAACCGCTGTTCCTGCCGGTAGGACACCCCGTCGAAGGAGAACTCGATGACGTCGGCGTGCACCGGCTCACCGAACTCGGCCACGGGCAACCGCAACCCGGTCTCCTCCGCCAGCTCACGCGCCGCGCCGTCGGCGTACGTCTCCCCCGGGTCCAGACCACCGCCAGGGGTGAACCACCAGCGTCCGCCCTGCGGCTGGGCCGGATCGAAGCCGCGGAAGAGCAGCAGCCGATCGGCCTGGTCGACCAGGAGCACCCGGGCGGCGCGCCTCGGGGTGTATCGCGTCACCGCACCAGACTGCCAGACGTCACCGACAACGCCCACGTCGCCGTCCCACCCGACCTGCCGGCACCGTCAGGGTGCCGGAATCGCCTCGAACCCCTCGGGCACCGTGAGCAGGGTGGCCCGGTTGAACGGCCAGAAGACGGTGAAGGCCCGACCCACGACGTCCTTCTCGGGGATGGTGGCCGCGGTGACGTTCTCGCCGGACTGCTGGTAGTGCTCCAGCGAGTCGCCGGAGGCGGAGCGGTGGTCGCCCATCACCCAGAGCCGACCCTCCGGTACGACGACGTCGAACTCCTGGTCCGCCGGCTTGTCCCGCTGACCGTCGAAGGAGAAGATGTACGGCTCGTCCAGCGGCACCCCGTTGATCATCAGGCGGTCCTGCGCGTCGCAGCAGACCACCCGGTCACCGCCGACGCCGATGATCCGCTTGATGAAGTCCTCGCCCGCGGGGTTGCCGCTCCACTCGACGGGCGCCTTGAAGACGATCACCTCACCGCGGTGCGGCGTCCGGAAGTTGTACACCAACTTGTTGACCAGCACCCGATCGTCGATCTTGAGGGTGTTCTCCATGGACGGCGACGGGATGAAGAAGGTCTGCAGTACGAAGGCCCGCACCAGTACCGCGACCAGGATCGCCACCCCGAGAAGGATGGGCAGTTCCTTCCAGAAGGAGTGGCGCGGCTTGTCGGTCTGCTCGTCAATCACGGGAGGAGCCTACGTTGCCCGGATCGGTGCCACCGCGTCGAACGCGCGAGAACGGAGAGTACGGCTGCGATCGGAAGTGCCAGGAAGGCTCCGCCCTCGGTCGTGGGCCGCACCGGTGGCGCGGCACCGCCGCTGGCCGTGACCGGTGACGGCACGTTGGCGAACGTCTCCGGAACGGGCAGGGTGTGCCAGCGGTTGGAGGGCCAGACCACCGCGAAGGCCCGTCCCACCACGTTGTCGATCGGCACGGTGCCCTGGCAGCGGGCATCCTGCGAGACGAGACGGTGGTCGCCGAGCACGAACATATGCCCGGGCGGGACCACGATCTCCTCGAACCGCCGGGACCGGCACTCCTGCGCGTTGGGGGGCAGGTCCAGTGGCGAGTCGCGCAACACGTACGCCGACTCGTCCAGCGGGGTGCCGTTCACCAGCAGCCGCCCCTGGTCGTCACAACAGCTCACCCGGTCACCGGGCAGCCCGATGACGCGCTTGATGAAGTCCTTCTCCCCCGGGCGGCTCAGCCCGACCAGGTCACCGACGGTGCGGCCGAGCCGGTCGACGAAGCCGCCGGCCGGCTCCACCTCCACCTGCGGAACCCACTTGTCGGTGCCCCGGAAGACCACCACCTCGCCGCGCTGCGGATCCCGCACGTTGTAGACGACCTTGTTGACCAGGACGCGGTCGCCGACGAGGAGGGTGTCCTCCATCGACCCGGAGGGGATGAAGAAGGCCTGGAGCAGGAACGTACGGATCAGCACGGCGAGACAGAAGGCGACGACGAGCAGCAGCGGTAGTTCCTGCCAGAGCGGCATCTGCGGCTTGTTGCGCCGGGTCCGTCGGCGCCATGGATCAACCGAGCCGCTGTCGTCAAGCGCCTGTACCACGCGCACTCCCCGGTCCACAGAAACGACTACCGCCCGGCAGTCTCGTCGAGACTTCCCGGGCGGTAGTGGAGGTCCCCCGCCATGCACGGCGGGTCGCCGCCGCGCTGCGCCCGTACGACCAGGGTAGTGCGACCCCGAGCGTACGACATACGCGCAGCTTAGGCGGCGTGGCGCAGGGCGAGGTCAGCTCGGCTGCTTCTCGCGCAGCTCCTTGATCTTGGCCTTCTTGCCCCGCAGCTCACGCAGGTAGTAGAGCTTGGCCCGACGGACGTCACCGCGGGTCACGACCTCGATCCGGTCGATCGCCGGGCTGTTGATCGGGTAGGTCCGCTCGACACCGACGCCGAAGCTGAGCTTGCGAACGGTGAAGGTCTCGCGCAGTCCGTCACCCTGGCGGCGGATGACGACGCCCTGGAAGATCTGGACCCGGGACCGGTTGCCCTCGACCACCCGGGCGTGCACCTTGACGGTGTCACCGGCACGGAAGGCGGGAAGGTCGGTGCGCTTCGACTGGGCGTCAAGGGCGTCCAGGATGTTCATCGCTGCGTCCTCGTGAGGCTCACGGCGCACCGTCAATCGGCGCGCGGATGGGTGATACTGATCCCCGGGTGGTGGTCGGTGGCACCAGACCCCGGTCGGGGATCCTCGCAGCCGTCCACGGCGCAGACGTCTGCGGCAACCCCTCTACTTTGCCACATCGGGTCCGGGCACCGGAAACCCGCCCCGGTCCAGCGCCGCCACGTCCCGTTTGTCCAGCTCCCGGGGGTCGAGCGCGGCGAGCATGTCGGGCCGACGACGGCCGGTACGCTCCAACGCCGCGTCCCTGCGCCAGCGGGCGATCCGGCCGTGGTCACCGGAGCGCAGCACCTCCGGCACGTCCAGCCCCCGCCAGGTCGCCGGCTTGGTGTACATCGGCGCCTCCAGCAGCCCGTGCGCGTGCGACTCCTCGGTCAGCGAGCCGGCGTTGCCGAGCACCCCGGGCAGCAGCCGGACGACCGCCTCCAGGATCACCAGCACCGCGACCTCACCACCGAAGAGCACGTAGTCGCCGAGGCTGACCTCGGTGACCGGCATCCGGGTCGCCGCATGGTCGAGCACCCGCTGGTCGATGCCCTCGTACCGGCCGCAGGCGAAGAGCAGGTGCGGCTCGGCGGCCAACTCGTACGCCAGCGCCTGGGTGAACGGCACGCCGGCCGGGGACGGCACCAGCAGCCGGGGCGCAGCCGACTCGGCGGGGGCCAGGGCGTCCAGCGCCGCACCCCACGGCTCGGGCCGCATCACCATGCCGGGCCCGCCACCGTACGGAGTGTCGTCGACGGTGCGGTGCACGTCGTGGGTCCAGCTCCGCAGATCGTGTACGCCCAGCTGCAGCGTGCCGTTGGCCCGCGCCTTGCCGATCAGCGACAGGTCCAGCGGAGCGAAGTACTCCGGAAAGATCGACACGATGTCGACGCGCATCAGGGGTGCTCCGCGGGGATCAGAGGTCGAGCAGGCCGTCGGGCAGGTCGACCACGACGCGACCACCGGCGAGATCGACCTCGGGAACCATCACCTTGATGAAGGGAATCAGCGCGGTACGCCCCTCGGGGCGACGCAGCACCAGCAGATCCGAGGCGGGTGCGTGGTCGATCCGGGCCACCTCGCCCAGGCGCTCCCCGGCCGGGGTGACCACGGCGAGCCCCACCAACTGGTGGTCGTGGAACTCCTCCGGGTCCTCCGGCGGGGCCACGTCGGCGCTGTCCACGGCGAGCAGAGTGCCCCGCAAGGCCTCCGCGACGTTGCGGTCCAGCACACCCTCGAAGGCGACCAGGAGATGACCCTGGTGCCAGCGGGCAGCCTCCACGGTCAGCTCGGCGGGCACCTCGTAGCGCTCTCCCGGGCTGGCGGCCGGCTCCTGATGGCCACGGGGAACCGCCCCCGGCGTGGTGGTCAACACCATGCCGGGGGCGAACCGCGTCTCGGGCTCGTCCGTACGGACCTCCACGGTGACCTCACCGCGGATGCCGTGCGGCTTACCGATCCTGCCGACGATGAGCTGCATCAGTACGAGTCGACGATGTCGACGCGCACGCCGCGCCCACCGATGGAGCCGATCACCTGGCGCAGTGCCTTGGCGGTCCGACCGGACCGCCCGATCACGGTGCCCAGGTCCTCGGGGTGCACGCGAACTTCGAGCCGCTTGCCCCGACGGGAGTCGACCATCCGGACGCGTACGTCATCGGGGTGGTCGACGATGCCCTTGACCAGGTGCTCCAACGCCGGCCGCAGTGCCATGTCAGGCCTGCTCGCCGGAGTCCGCAGCGGCCGGCGCCTCGGCCTTCGACTCCTCGGCCTTCGGCGCCTCAGCCTCGGCCTTGGCGGCCTTCTTCGCCGGCTTGGCCGGGGTGTCCGCCACACCGGCGGCGGCCTTCGCCTCGGCCTCGTAGGCGGCCGTGCGGTCGACCCGCTCCGGCGCCACCTTCAGCGGCGGCGGGGCCGGCAGGCCCTTGAACTTCTGCCAGTCACCGGTCAGCTCCAGCAGCCGCTGCACCGCCTCGCTCGGCTGCGCGCCGACGGACAGCCAGTACTGGACCCGCTCCGACTTGACCTCGATCACCGAAGGGTCTTCCTTCGGCTGGTAGATGCCGACGAACTCGATCGCCCGGCCGTCACGCTTGGTGCGCGAGTCGGCGATGACGATGCGGTACTGCGGGTTGCGGATCTTGCCCATCCGCAGGAGCCGGATCTTTACGGCCACGGTTGTTTCGCTCCTGTTGCGATCTCACCGGCCCAGGTGGGCGGTGTGCACGGGTGAGCGCCAACCGGCACAGTGGGGTTGGGCCGGAGACTGCTCGGGTGGACTGGCGACGCGACCGGGTTAGAGGGCGCCGGACGCGCGCCGGATACCAGCCAGCCATTCTGCCAGATCCACCCCGGATCCCTCACATCGGACCGGGGCGGGTCACCCGAACCAGCCCGCATGTGACACAGAACACAGCCGGCTCAGCGTACGGGCGGGCGGTCCCAGCCGGCCGGTAGCCACTGCGGGGTTTCCCACTCCGGGGGCGGGGCGAAATCGCACCAGGTGCCGTCGAAGGGGAACTCACCGGCCTCGGCCAGGGCGATCACCCGCTTGCCCTCGGCTCGTACGGCCGCCTCGTCGGTCACCCAGTAGTGCTCCGGGAAGGCCAGCCGCTCGACGAACTCGCCCTCGTCCTTCCACTCCCAACTGCGGTCGGGTCGGACCCAGACGTCGAGATCCTGGTCGATGATGTCGACGCCGGCCAGCCCGCCGTCGTCCCACCGGACGCCGTTCTCCTCCAGGTTGACGTACCACCCGGTGAACCGCCCCTGCGCGTCCCGGAACCACCAGACGGAATGCGCCGCCCCGGCAGGCAGGAACTTCAGCAACGGCGGCCCGTTCCACCGCCCCTGCTTCAGCTGGAACGTCGGAGTGAGCCACTCGGCAAACGGAACCTCCCGCATCCCCAGCCCGGCAGCGTTCACCTCCGCCGCGACCGCCGACCCTTCGGCCACCCACAACAGCAGCCCACGCTCGTCGTCGCTGACCACCCGGGCAGGCCGCACCCACCCGATCCGCCCACGCCGCACGTTGCGGTGCACCACCAACCGCCCCACCTCAAACCTCACACCCCGACCCTACCGCCCCCCAACCCCCGCGATCTTGCACTTCTGGTCGCCGAAATGAACCTTTTATTCGGGTTCACCCCGACAGAGAGTGCAAGATCGACGGGCAGAGCGGGGGTGGGGTGAGGACGGGGTGGGGGTGGGGTGGGGTGGGGGTTAGTAGGCGCGGGCGAGGATGGCGGTGAGGTTGGGTTCGTCTTCGGTGTCGGGGACGGAGTTGTCGGCGCGGAGCAGGCAGCGGACGGTGACGCCCTGGGCGTTGGCCTTGGCCTCGCCTTCGATGCCTACCGCCGACCACGGAACGCGGGCCCAGCCGGTGGCGGCCGCCTCGATCGCCTCGTCGAGGGTGGCGACGTCGGTGGTGCGGGACTGGCGGAAGGCCAGGGCCTGGTCGTGCAGCGACTGCTGGTCGGCGTCCAGGGCGGCGAGCACCGCGCCGACCACGTCCGCGATGGGGGTGGGGGCCTTCGAGCCGTCCGTACGCCGGACCACGACCGCGTTGCCGGCGGCCAGGTCGCGGGGGCCGACCTCGACGCGTACCGGGTAGCCGCGCAGCTCGGCGTCGACGGCCCGGCGGCCGAAGGGGGTGTCGGTGCGGTCGTCGAGCATGACCCGGACACCGGCGTCGCGCAGCGCGTCGCGCAGCTTGGCCGCCGCCTCGCCCACACCCTCGCCGTCCTTGACCACCATGACGTACGCCTGCACCGGCGCCAGCTTCGGCGGCACCCGCAGCCCGTTGTCGTCGCCGTGGCACATGATCAGACCGCCGAGCATCCGGGTCGAGGTGCCCCAGGAGGTGGTCCAGGCGTGCTCCCGGCCGCCCTCGGCCGAGGAGTAGCTGATGTCGAACGCCTTGGCGAAGTTCTGCCCGAGCTCGTGGCTGGTGCCGAGCTGCAGCGCCTTGCCGTCGCCCATCATGCCTTCGCAGGTGTACGTGGCGGTCGCCCCGGCGAACCGCTCCCGGGCGGTCTTGAGCCCGACCACCACCGGGATGCCGAGCACGTTGACCATCAGGTCCTCGTACGCCTCGTGCAGGATCTTGCGGGCGTAGGCCCGGGCGTCCTCGCGGGTGGCGTGGGCGGTGTGCCCCTCCTGCCAGAGGAACTCGCTGGTACGCAGGAAGATCCGCGGACGCAGCTCCCAGCGGACCACGTTGGCCCACTGGTTGAGCAGCAGCGGCAGGTCCCGGTACGAGTCGATCCACTTGGCCATGAACTCGCCGATGACCGTCTCGCTGGTCGGGCGCACCACGACCGGCTCGGCCAACTGCTTGCCGCCGCCGTGGGTGACCACCGCCAACTCCGGCGAGAAGCCCTCGACGTGCTCGGCCTCGCGCTTGAGGTAGCTCTCCGGGATGAACAGCGGGAAGTACGCGTTCTCCGCCCCGGCCGCCTTGATCCGGTCGTCCATCTCGGCCTGCATCCGCTCCCAGATGGCATAGCCGGCCGGTCGGATCACCATGGTCCCCCGTACCGGCCCGTTGTCGGCCAGCTTCGCCTTAGCGATGAGGTCCTGGTACCACCGGGGGAAGTCCTCAGCCCGGGGAGTAAGCACGCGCGCCATAACCGCACATCCTATGCAGGGGCGGACGGGGCAGCGCGATCGGGCGCGGCATCACCACCATCAGCGGGTCAGCGGATGACCCGACCGCGCAGCACGATGCGGGCAGGCTCGCGAACCACCCGCAGGTCCCGGCGCGGGTCGTCGGAGTAGACGACGAGGTCGGCGAGACCACCGTCGACCAGGCCGGGAAAGCCCAGCCACTCCCGGGCCCGCCAGGTGGCGGCGGCCAGCACGTCCTCGGTGCTCATGCCGGCCTGCTCGTGCAGCAGCAGCATCTCCTCGGCGGCCAGGCCGTGGTCGATACCACCACCCGCGTCGGTGCCGACGAAGATCGGCACCCCGGCCTCGTACGCCGAACGCACCACCTCGGGGAAGCGGTCCCGCAGGGCGATCATGTGGTCGGCGTACCCGGGGAACTTGGGTCGGGCCTGGTCGGCGATGTGGCCGAAGGTCTGGATGTTGATCATCGTGGGGATCAGCGCGGTGCCCTGCCGGGCCATCAGGTCGATCAGGTCCAGGCTCAACCCGGTGCCGTGCTCGACCGAGTCCACCCCGGCCCGCACCATGATCTCCACGGCCGACTCGCTGAAGGTGTGCACGGCGGCGCGTACCCCGGCGGCGTGCGCAGCGGCCACCGCGGCGGTCATGGTGTCCGCGTCCCAGGCCGGGGCCAGGTCACCGACCCCCCGGTCGATCCAGTCCCCGACCAGCTTGACCCAGCCGCTGCCGGCCGCCGCCTGCTCGGCCACGGTCGCCGCCACCTGGGCCGCCTCGACCTCCACCCCGATGTCGCGCAGGTAGCGCCTCGGCGGCGCGATGTGCCGCCCGGCCCGGACCATCCGGGGCAGGTCGGGTTCGTCCTCAAGCTCCGGGTACGGGAAGGGCGAACCGGCGTCCCGGATCGCCAGCACACCCGCGTCCCGGTCGATCCGCGCCAACGCCCGCGCCTGGTCCAGGGAAGTGATCGGTGTCGCGCCCCGGGCGATGCCGATGTGGCAGTGCGCGTCCACCAGCCCTGGCAGGACGAAGCCGCCGTTGGCGATCGTCTCGGCACCGGGCACCGGTTCGAAGGTGATCCGGTCGCCGACCAGCCACAGATCCCGGACCTCGTCGTCCGGCAGGAGCACACCGCGCACATGCAGAGCCATGCGCACAGTCCTACCGGATCACTCTCCGTCGCCGGCGAGGAGCCCCGCCCGCCGTACGGTCAGCGGGGCGGCTGGCCGCCCTTGCCGAGCTTGTTGAAGTCGATCTTCGGGAGCTTGAAGCCCGGCGGGAGGCCCTGACCGGCCGCCAGGTCCTCCGGCTTCATGCCCGGCGGAAGCTGCGGCATGCCACCCGGGAAGCCACCGGGCATGCCGGCACCGGTACGCGGCCGACCGCCGCCCTTCGTGCCCTTGCGCTTGTTCTTCGGGCTCTTGGTGGCCTTGCGCCGGCCGCCCGGCAGGCCCATCATGCCGCCCATCTGCTTCATCATCTTCTGCGCGTCGGCGAAGCGGTTGAGCAACTGGTTGACGTCCATCACGGTGACGCCGGAACCGTTGGCGATCCGAGCCCGTCGAGAGCCGTTGATGATCTTCGGGTTGGTGCGCTCGGCCGGGGTCATCGACCGGATGATCGCGGTGATCTTGTCGAAGTGCTTGTCGTCCACCTCGGCGAGCTGGTCCTTGACCTGCCCCATGCCGGGCATCATGGCCAGCACGTTGGCGATCGGCCCCATCCGGCGCACCGCGATGAGCTGGTCGAGGAAGTCCTCCAGGGTGAACTGCTCGCCGCCCATCAGCTTGGCGGTCATCTTCTCCTTCTGATCGGTGTCGAAGGCCGCCTCGGCCTGCTCGATCAGAGTGAGAACGTCGCCCATGCCGAGGATCCGGCTGGCCATCCGGTCGGGGTGGAAGACGTCGAAGTCCTCCAGCTTCTCGCCGGTGGAGGCGAACAGGATCGGCTGCCCGGTCACCTCACGCACCGACAGGGCGGCACCACCCCGGGCGTCGCCGTCGAGCTTGGAAAGCACCACGCCGGTGATGCCGACGCCGTCGCGGAACGCCTCGGCGGTACGCACCGCGTCCTGGCCGACCATCGCGTCGATGACGAAGATGACCTCGTCGGGGTCGACCGCGTCGCGGATGTCGGCGGCCTGCTGCATCATCTCGGTGTCGATGCCGAGCCGGCCGGCGGTGTCGACGATGACCACGTCCCGGGCGGCCCGTCGGGCGTGCTCGATCGACGCCTTCGCCACCTGCACCGGGTCACCGACGCCGTTGCCGGGCTCCGGGGCGTACACCTCGACGCCGGCGCGGCCACCGAGCACCTGGAGCTGCCCGACGGCGTTGGGGCGCTGGAGGTCGGCGGCGACCAGCAGGGGCTGGTGGCCCTGGGCCTTGAGCCAGCGGGCCAGCTTGCCGGCGAGGGTGGTCTTACCGGAACCCTGGAGGCCGGCGAGCATGATCACGGTCGGCGGCTGCTTGGCGAACTGGAGCCGACGCCCCTCGCCACCGAGGACGGTGACCAGCTCCTCGTTGACGATCTTGATGATCTGCTGGGCCGGGTTGAGCGCCTGGGAGACCTCCGCACCGCGCGCCCGTTCCTTGACGTTCGCGATGAAGCCCTTGACCACCGGCAGCGCGACGTCGGCCTCCAGCAGCGCGAGACGGATCTCGCGCGCGGTGGCGTCGATGTCGGCGTCGGTGAGGCGTCCCTTGCCGCGGAGCTTGGTGAAGATCCCGGAGAGGCGGTCACTCAAGGTGTCAAACACGCGAACATCCCGATTGTCGTCTTCGGCGGGCACGGTGCGGACACGCGGGTGGCGTCCAGCCCACCGCTAGCCTAGCCCGACCCCGCTTCCCCGGCCCGGCCCAGCCGCCCCCTTCCCGTCGTCCGCGGACCGCATCGCCGAAGTACAGGCCGGCGGGTCCGCCGTATGGCAGGCCCGCCGGGCGGTGCGGCCAGGGCCGACGGTCACGGCGCGACCAGCCCCGACTGGTACGCGAACACCACCAGCTGAGCCCGGTCCCGCGCGCCGAGCTTGACCATGGCCCGACTGACGTGGGTACGCGCGGTGGCCGGGCTGAGCACCAGCCGCTCGGCGATCTCACCGTTGCTCAGCCCTTCGCCGACCAGTCCGAGCACCTCCCGTTCCCGCTCGGTGAGGCTGTCCAGCCGAGGGTGCGGGCGCAACACCCGGACCGACCGATGTGCGAACTCCCGGACCACCCGCCGGGTCACCGAGGGCGACAGCAGCGCCTCGCCCTCGGCGACCAGCCGGATCGCCCGCAGCAGTTCGGCCGGCGGGGCGTCCTTGGTGAGAAAGCCGCTGGCCCCGTATCGCAGCGCGTCGAAGACGTACTCGTCCAGCTCGAACGTGGTCAGCACGATTACCCGGGTACCGCCCAGCCCTGGATCGGCGGCGATCCGGCGGGTCGCCTCGATCCCGTCGATGCCCGGCATCCGGACGTCCATCAGCACCACGTCGGGGCGTACCCGTCGGGCCAGCTCCAGCACGGCGAGCCCGTCGGCTGCCTCGCCCACGACCGTGAGGTCGTCCTCGCTCTCCACCAGGGCGCGCAGGCCTATCCGGATCAGGTCCTGGTCGTCGGCGAGCAACACGCTGATCATTCGGACTCCTCCACGGGCAGTGTCGCGTACACCTGAAATCCCCCACCACTCGCGGCGCCGGTGCGGAAGGTTCCGCCGAGCGCGACCACCCGTTCCCGCATGCCGGCCAGCCCGTAGCCGTGGCCACCGGCCCCCTCCGGTACCGGTCCCCGGCCGGTGTCGGTCACCTCCACCACGATTCCCTCCGGACGGTGGTCGATCCGGACGGTCGCGGTGGCCGGGCCGGCGTGGCGCAGCACGTTGGTGAGGGCCTCCTGCACCACTCGGTAGGCGGCGAGATCGACGGCGACGGGGAGCGTGCTCGGCTCGCCGGTGGTCTCGACGGTCACCGGCAGACCGGCGCCGGCCAGCCGGTCACGCAGCTGCGGCAGTTGCGCAAGACCGGGGACCGGAAAGCGCTCCACGCCCGCCTCACCCGGCTCGTCCCGCTCGTCCCGTCCGTCACGGTCTCGGCCGTCCCGTGTGTCGCGATCGTGCCGCGCCTCACGGTCGTGCCGGTCGTCTCCCCGGACGACGGTCAGCGTGACCCGCAGCTCGTCGAGCGCTTCCTTGCTCGTCCGGCTGATCGCGGTCAACGCGACAGCCGCCTGTTCCGGCTTCCGGTCGAGCAGATGCAGCGCAATCTGGGCCTGCATGTTGATCGCCGCGAGTCCGTGTCCCACGACGTCGTGCACCTCGCGGGCGATTCGCAGTCGTTCGGCGTCGGCCAGTCGCCGCGCTTCGTCCCGTCGTGCCCGGGCCGCGTTCTCCCGCCCGACCCGGACCACCGTGCCGACCGCGAACGGCACCACCACCCAGGCGGCGACGGGCATCAGGCCCGACCAACCGGGCGCCCGCAGCCCCATGAAGACCCCGATGAGCAGGGCGGCGAGGGCGACGACGCAGTCCACCACACCGTCGCGCGCCGGCAGATACGCCGCGACTGTGTAGACCGCGGCGAGCAGCGACACCAGGATCGGCCCGTACGGGTTGCCGAGCAGCAGGTAGGACAGCACCGCCCCGGTCACCACCGCCAGCGTGACCGACGGCCAGCGCCGCCGCAGCGCCAGCGCCAGCGCCGCGACCACCACCAGTGGGTACGCGGCAGGGCCGACGGGCACGCCCTGGTTCGCGCCGGCCGGCGCGGTACCCATCAGCCCGAGCGCGACGAGCGCCGTGGCGAGAGCCACGTCGAAGGAATATCCGCGCCATCCGATTCGGTTGCGCAGCATTCTCATCTCCCGTTCCCGCCCGACCCTCTCGTCCGTCCCGCCTGGCCGGCCGATGCCCCGTTCCGGCTGGTCATTCGCAACCCCCGTTACTGTCCGATCAGCCGACGCCCCGCTGGGATCATCGGTCGCAGTTCCCTTGCTACCGGTCAGCCGATGTCCCGCCGTCGCAGCAGTAGCGCGGCCAGCAGCACAAAGGCGATCAGGTAGACCGCCAGGACGAGGACCGCCTGCCCGGCTCCGACGACCACCGCAACCCCCGGCGTGTCTCGGGGCGCACCGAGTGCCGCCACCAGCGAGCCAGCATTGGGTCCGGGAAGCCCCTTCTGCACCTGGGCCACCCAGTCCAGCAACGGCGCGGCCACCCCGGCGAGCAGATTCTGCACCGCGAGCATCCAGACCAGGCCGAGACCGACGGGCAGGGCCACCGAACGCATCGCCACGGCCAGCACCACACCGAGCATGGTCCAGGTCACGGCGATGAGCCACCCCGCGCCGACCCCGGCCAGCAGGTCGTCGATGGACGGCCAGCGCACCGGCTGCGACTCGGTGACCGCGATCAAAGTACCGGCCACCGCACCCACTGCGAAGACGGCGAGCACCACCACCAGCGCGGCGGCGGCCAGGGCGAGCACCTTGCCGGCGTACACCTCCAGCCGGCTCGGCCCTTGGCTGAGGACGGTCTTCCAGGTGTCCCAGCCGTACTCGCTACCGACAACGAGCACACCAATGATCAGGACGATCGCACCCAGGAAGATCGGCAGTCCGCCGAGGGAGTTGCCCACCAACTGATCCGGCAACAGCATCGGCAGGGTGCGATCGCTGTTCGGACCGCCGGTCCCGCTGCGGATGCTCGCGTACGGCAGGACGTAGGTGAAGGTCAGGGAGGTCACCAGCGCAATGCCGAGTAGCAGCCAGCAGGACGGCCGGCGGACCAGTTTGACGATCTCGGCGGAAAAGCTACGCGACATCGGCGGTGCCCTTCTCGACGAGGTCGAAGAAGACCTGTTCCAGATCACGCTCACGGGGGCGCAACTCGCGCACCGCCACCCCGGCGGTGACCAGTTCGGTGTTGAGCCAGGCCGCCCGCTCCGGCGCGACCGACAGTTCCAGGCCCCCGCCGACCACCCGGACGCGCTCCGTTCCGACCAACGTGCGCGCGTGTGCGACGGCGGCGTCCAGCGGATCGGCCAGCACCCACAGTCCTACCGCGCCACGCAGTTGGGCGATGCTGCCCTCCGCGACGAGGCGCCCTCCGGCGATCACCCCGACCCGGTCGCAGATCTGCTCGACCTCGCCGAGCAGATGGCTGGCGACCAGGACCGTACGGCCGCCCGCGCCGAGCCGACGGATCAGTTGGCGCATGTCCGCCATACCCGCCGGATCGAGCCCGTTGGTCGGCTCGTCGAGAACCAACAGGCGCGGGTCGCGCAGTAGCGCGGCGGCCACTCCCAGGCGCTGCTTCATGCCCAACGAGTAGCCCGCGTACCGGTCGTCGGCCCGGTCCGCCAAGTGCACCAGGTCGAGCACCAGCGCGACCCGGTCCATGCCCACCCCGGCGTGGCGGGCGAGCACCCGCAGGTTGTCCCGTCCGGACAGGTACGGATAGAACGCCGGGCCCTCGATGAGCGCGCCGACGTCGGCGAGGCGGCCGGCACCGGGGGGTCGGCCGAACAGCCGGACCGTCCCGGCGCTGGGCCGCACCAGGCCGAGCAGCATCCGCAGGGTGGTGGTCTTGCCGGCGCCGTTGGGGCCGAGGAAGCCGTACACCTCCCCGGGCCGGACAATCAGGTGGAGATCCCGTACGACGGTTCTGCCGCCGTACCGTTTGCTGAGCGCTTCGGTCTGTACTGACGGTTCCATGCCCTGAGCCTGCCGCCACGTGCGCCGGAGCACGTCGTCCCGCGAGCGACATCGCGGCTACGCTCCGGCGCGTACGCCAGCGCGGGCTGCCGGTTGTTAAGAAGGGGCCCTTGTACTACACGAGGCGTTAATAAGGTGCCCTTCCTTACACACACACCTACACGGCGGCTAGGACGGCGGCTTCGAGGCGGGTGCGTTCGTCGTCGGAGGGCCAGCCGCCCACCAGGTAGAAGACGTCGACCACGTCCCCGCCGAGGGTGGCGATGCGGGCCGCGCGGACCTGGGCGCCGGCGGCGTCCAGGGCGCTTGTCACCCGGTACAGCAGGCCGGCGGCGTCCGCGGCCCGCAACTCCAGCAGCACCGCGTCGGTGGCGGCGTCCCGGTGCCAGACCACCCGTGGTTCGGCCCCGGCCCCCCGTGCGGCCAGGGCCCGTCCCCGCAGTCGCTGGGTGACCGACACGTCGCCACCGACCGCCCGACGCAGGTCGGAGCTGAGCGCCACCGGCTCGGGTGGCAGCCCGTACCGTGGCTGCACCCGGCACTCCACCAGGGCCCGCCCGTCCACCGTCGAGGCGTCGGCCGCGAGCACCTCCAGGCGGTGCAGGGCCAGGCAACCGGCCACCGTGGCGAGCAGGCCACGTCGGTCCGCCGCGGCCACCGCCACGCGGTCCCCGGTCAGGTGTACGACCGGCAGCGGCCCCGCCACCAGCGCCGGGTCCGGGGCGGGCGGTTCGGGTACGGCGCCGGTGTCGAGCGTGGTGCGGACCCGGGCCACCAGTTCGGCGATCAGTCGGCCCTTCCAGTCCGACCAGGCGCCCGGCCCGGTCGCGGCGGCGTCCGCCCGGGCCAGCGCGTGCAGCAGGTCGAGGGTGGTGACGTCGCCGACCGCCTCGGCCACCCCGGAGATGGTCACCGGATCGGCCAGATCGCGGCGGGTGGCCACCTCGGGCAGCAGCAGGTGCAGCCGGACCAGGGTGCCGATCAGTGTCGCCTCGGCAGCGGGCAGGCCGATCCGGGCGGCCATCGCCTCGGCGATCGGTGCCCCGACCGTGGAATGGTCACCCGGCAGACCCTTACCGATGTCGTGCAGGAAGGCAGCGAGCAGCAGCAGGTCGGGGCGGTCCACGTCGCGGGTGTGCCGGCTGGCCTCGAAGGCGGTCTGCACCAGGTGCCGGTCGAGGGTGAACCGGTGCACCGGGTTGTGCTGGGGCAGGCTGCGCAGCCGGGTCCACTCCGGCAGCCAGCCGTCGATCAGCCCGTACCGGTCACAGGTCTCCCAGGCGGGCAGCAGCCCCGCACCGGCGCCCAGCAGGGTGGTCAGCGCGGCTCGGGCCTCCGCCGGCCACGGCGTGGGCAGCGGCGGACAGTAGGTGGCCAGCCACTCGCAGGTGGCGCGGGCGATCGGCAGCCCGGTGACCGCCGCCGCGGCGGCGACCCGCAGCGAGAGGTTGGGGTCGGGGCGGGCCCCGATGGCGGTACGGGCCAGCACCAGTTCGCCGTCGTGCTCGACGACGTCACGGGCAACCGGCCGGCGCAGCGGCCGTCCGTCGGCACCCCGGCGGCGACCGGAGCGCAGCCGGTCGGCGGCGCGGAAGGCGTCGTGCAGGGCATGACTGACGGTACGGGCGTCACCGGCGACCCGACGCAACAGCGCGTCCCCGTCCCCGGCTGGTTCCGCTGAGCCGGCGGTCGGGCCGGTGTCGGGGCCGCCGGGTGCTGTCTGGCGCAGGCCGAGCAGCGCGGCGACTCCCTCGCGTTCCTGGGCCAGCAGGCGGTCGACGCGCCGGCCGACCTGGTGGTGCAGCGCGTCGCGGGTGTCCAGCAGGCGCAGGTGTGCGGCGTGTACGGCGGGCCGCAGCGCGTCGGTGATCCCGGCGATCGCGATGGCCCGCAGGATGCCGACGTCCCGCAGGCCGCCGGCCGCCTCCTTGAGGTCGCCTTCCAGCAGGAAGGCCAGCTCGCCGTGGGCCTGCCAGCGGGCGGTCGTGCTCTCCCGCAGCGGAGCCAGTTGACGTACGGCGGTGCGCCGCCAGTGGTCGGTGGCGCTGCGGATCAGCGTGTCGGCCAGGTCGGGGTCACCGGCGACCAGACGGGCGTCGAGCAGCCCGAGGGCCACCTTGACGTCGTCCTGGGCGACCGACAGCGCCTCGGCGACGGTGCGTACGGAGTGGTCCAGCCGCAGCCCGGCGTCCCAGATCGGGTACCACAGCTCGGCGGCCAACTCGTCGATCCCGGCCACCCCGGAGTGCACAAGCACCAGGTCGAGGTCGCCGTAGGGGGCGCACTGCCGCCGGCCCAGCCCACCGACCGCGAGCAGGGCGACGCCCGGCCGCGGTGGCAGCAGGCGGGCCAGCCAGGTGTCGTACGCGTCCGACCGGGCCCGACGCGCGGCGGCGCCGATCCCGGCCGGTACGCCGACGACCTCGTTGACCTTCGGTGCTGCCGTGGGGCTCGAAGCCGAGGCTTGCCGAGAGGTCAACGAGGTCATCGACGGTGTCTCCTTACAGGGCGTCCAGGCCGCGCTCGCCCGTGCGGACCCGGACGACCTCCTCGACTCCGGTCACCCAGACCTTGCCGTCACCGATCTTGCCCGTCCGGGCGGCACCGACCACCGCGTCGACGATCTTCTCGACGTCGATCTCGTCGGTCAGCACCTCCACCCGGATCTTGGGCAGGAACTCGACGGTGTACTCGGCACCCCGGTAGACCTCGGTGTGCCCCTTCTGTCGCCCGTAACCCTGGACCTCGCTGACAGTCAACCCGGCCACGCCGAGGGCGTGCAGGGCCTCCTTGACGGCGTCCAACTGGTGCGGCTTGATGACCGCGGTCACCAGCTTCATGTCCAACCCCTCCATCTCACGAACGTTAGCCGGCGACCTTTTCGCTTACCGCTTCGGTGGGCTCACTCTTCGGCTTGGCCGAGGAAGCGATACCCGCGGCGGCGAAAGCCCCGCCACCACCACTCGTGGAGCTGAACTCGTACGCGCTCTCCGCGTGCTCGGCGTTGTCGATGCCCTCGACCTCGGCCTCGGCGCTGGCCCGGAAGCCGATGGTCTTCTCGATCGCGAAGCCGATGATGTACGCGACCACGAACGAGTAGACAAGCACCGCGATGACGCCGACCGCCTGCAGACCCAGCAGCTTGATGCCGCCGCCGTAGAGCAGACCGTCGTTGCCCTCACCGGCCAGCACCTCGATGGCCAGGAAACCGATGAGCAGCGAGCCGATGATGCCGCCGACCATGTGCACGGCGACCACGTCGAGCGAGTCGTCGTACTTGAGCTTGTACTTCATGCCGACGGCGAGCGCGCAGATCGCACCGGCGATCAGGCCGAGGGCGATGGCGCCCAGCGGCTCCAGGAACGCACAGGCGGGGGTGATGCCGACCAGACCGGCGACCGCGCCGGAGGCCGCACCCAGGGTGGTCGGCTTGCCGTCGCGCAGCCACTCGACCACGATCCAGCCGAGCACCGCGGCGGCGGTGGCGACCTGGGTGTTGATCAGCGAGATGGCGGCGGTGCCGTTGGCCGCGCCGGCGGAGCCGGCGTTGAAGCCGAACCAGCCGAACCACAGCAGACCCGCGCCGAGGAGCACCATCGGCAGGTTGTGCGGCTTGAACTTGTCCTTCGGCCAGCCGACCCGCTTGCCGAGTACGAGCGCCAGAGCGAGCGCGGCGGCACCGGCGTTGATGTGCACCGCCGTACCACCGGCGAAGTCGAGCACGCCGAGCTCCATGATCCAGCCGCCGCCCCAGACCCAGTGCGCGACCGGGAAGTAGACCAGGGTGGCCCACAGCCCGGCGAAGAGCAGCCACGGGCCGAACTTGGCCCGGTCGGCGATCGCACCGCTGATCAGAGCGACGGTGATCACCGCGAACATCAGCTGGAAACCGGCGAACAGCAGATCGGGAATGCCGCCCTCGGTGCCGCTTTCCAACATGCCACGCAGACCGGCGGCGGAGAGATCACCGGTGATCCCGCCGATGTCCTCGCCGAATGCGATGCTGTAGCCGTAGAACACCCACAACAGGCTGACCAGGCCGATCGCGCCGAAGCTCATCATCATCATGTTGAGCACGGACTTGGATCGCGTCATGCCGCCGTAGAACAGCGCCAGGCCGGGCGTCATGAGCAACACCAGCGCGGCAGAAGTCAAAATCCAGGCGGTGGCACCAGAATCTAGCTCCGGCACGCTGCCTCCTCTCGGGTCGTTTTCCCTCCCTCCCGGCATCGCGCAGCATCGCCCGTACGCCGGTTGGCCGGAACTCTCGTCGTCGGCTGTTTCGACGAGGGACCCCGACTGGTTTCCGGTGCGTCACGGCTTGTTTCGGACGTGTGAAGAAAACCGCACAGCTCCACGCTTCGACGGGGGTGGATCAGCCATTTGGTGATGGTCTATCCCCCGACGGGTTACTGCAGGGCGGATTCCAGGGCACGCCGCTCGTAATCGAGCAGTCGAAGATCGCGCATCGGCCGGCGCAGGTGGCCCTTGTGCACGATCCGCACGAAGGCCGGCTCCCCCGCCGCAGCCATCCGCCGGATGCCCTCGACGTGGTCGATGATCCGCTTGCGGATGGTCCCGATCAGCCGGTGGCGGTCGCGGGGGATCAACCCGTACGCGTCGGCGAACAGTCGCAACCGGCGCGGCCGGTCCGGTCGCTTCCAGCCCAGGGTGATCGAATCCCGGTCGGAGAAGATCGGCACCCAGGTCCAGGCCGCGTAGGCCACGTCGTAGATCCGCGCACCGGGTGAGGCGAGATCGAAGTCGATAAGCCCGAGGGTGCCGTCCGGACGCCAGATCACGTTGTGCGGCGCGGCGTCGTGGTGGCAGATGACCTCGGTGTCCGGTGGCGGCGGCCCGAACGAGCGCCACACCGCGTTGGCCGGCGGCGCGAAGCCGTACTGGGCGTCGTGGAACATCCGCAGCATGGTGGCGACGGTGACCAGCGCCTCGTCGGTGACCCAGTGCGGGGCCAGCGGGTATTCCCCGCACTCCCCTTCCAGGTACGACAGCACCTCCCGGTTGCGCTCGTCCATGCCGAGCGCGCGGGGGGCACCGGTGAAGCCCACGTACTCCAGGTGGCGCAGCAGGGCGTGCACGGACGGCGTCCACGGTCCGGCGTTGCGCCGGACCGTGTCACCGACCCGCACCACGGTGCTGACGTTGCCGCCGTGCAGGGGGATCTCCTGCGAAGTCACGTACGGTCTCCCGAGGCGCTGCGACGGGTGGCTCGGGTCGCGCCAGCCCGCGTACGCGCGATTGTCTCTGGTCACCCGAGGTTACGCGGTCGGACCGGGGGCTTCGGTGCCCAGCAGCGCGTCGACGAACTGCGCGGGGTCGAACGGTGCCAGGTCGTCCGGACCTTCGCCGAGGCCGACCAGCTTCACCGGGATGCCGAGCTTGCGCTGTACGGCGATCACGATGCCGCCCTTGGCGGTGCCGTCGAGCTTGGTCAGCACCACCCCGGTGACGTTAACCACCTCGGTGAAGACGCGGGCCTGCTCCAGACCGTTCTGCCCGGTGGTGGCGTCGAGGATGAGCAGGGTCTCGTCGATCGGGCCGTGCTTCTCCACCACCCGCTTGACCTTGCCCAGCTCGTCCATCAGGCCGACCTTGTTCTGCAGCCGGCCGGCGGTGTCCACGAGCACGGTGTCCACGCCGGTGTCGATACCCCGCCGGACCGCGTCGAACGCGACGCTGGCCGGGTCGGCACCCTCCGGACCCCGGACGGTCTCCGCGCCGACCCGTCCCGCCCAGGTCTCCAACTGGTCGGCGGCGGCGGCCCGGAAGGTGTCGGCCGCGCCGAGCAGCACGCTGCGACCGTCGGCGATGAGCACCCGGGCGATCTTGCCGCAGGTGGTGGTCTTGCCGGCGCCGTTGACCCCGACCACCAGCAGCACCGCCGGCACACCCTCCTTGGGGGTGGTCCGCAGCGAGCGGTCCAGCTCCGGGTCGAGCGCGTTCACCAGTTCGGCGGCGAGCAGGGCACGCAGTTCGGCCGTCGAACGGGTGCCCAGCACCCGGGTCCGCTCGCGCAGCCGGTCGACGATCTCGCGGGTGGCGTCGATGCCCACGTCCGCGGTGATCAGGCTGTCCTCGATCTCCTCCCAGACGTCCTCGTCGAGGCGGTCGCGGCTGAGCAGGCCGAGCAGCCCCTTGCCGAAGGCGTTCTGCGAGCGCGACAGCCGGGACCGCAGCCGGACCAGCCGGCCGGCGGTCGGCTCGGGCACCTCGACGGTCGGGGTCGGCGCCTCCACCACCGGCGGCGGCTCGACCAGGATGCCGGTGGACAACTCGGCCTCCGGCGCCTCCACCGGAGGCCCGGCGAGATCCTCCTGCGTCCGGGTGTCGACCTCCGTACGCGGCAGCGGGGGTGCCGGCCGCCGGCGCAGCCTCGGCACGACCAACCCGATGCCGCCGAGGATCAGCACACCGAGCAGGGCGAGAACGATGAGGAGGTAGTCCTTCATGCCGAAATCCTGTCAGATGCCGCCGACCACGTCTCAGCCACCGCACCCCCGCACCTGTCGTGAAGCGGCGGTAGTCTCGGCCACAACCAGCAGTGGTGCGACGGCCAGCCGGGTAGTAGAGGTCGAAACACTCTCATCTGGAGGTCTGCGATGCCCGCCGAGCTGCTCATCGGCCCCCTGCTCCGCCGGGTGGTCGGCACGCGGGCCACGGTCTGGGCGGAAACCACGGCCCCGGCGGTGGTCACCGTCCGCACGGCCGACGGCGCCACCGGCACGACGAACACCTTCACCGCGTACGACCACCACTACGCACTTGTGGTGGTCGACGGGCTCACCCCGGACAGCACCACGACCTATCAGGTCTTCGTCGACGACCGGGAGGTCTGGCCGCTGCCCGACGGGCGTTTCCCGCCCAGCGTGATCCGCACCCGCGCCGCCGACGACCGGGATCAGCCGGTACGGCTGCTCTTCGGCTCCTGCCGGGAGACCACCCAGCACGCCACCACCCGCAAGCTGCCCCCGGACGCGCTCGACGCGTACGCCCGGCGGATCCTGGCCGACCCGGACCCGGCGGCCCTGCCGGACCTGCTGGTGCTCCTCGGCGACCAGGTCTACGCCGACGAGACGTCACCGACGGTGAAGCGCCTGCTGCGCCGACGGCGACGCCGCCCGGCGGGCGCGCCCAGCGACCAGGTGGTCAGCTTCGACGAGTACACGAAGCTCTACCTGGAGTCCTGGGGCGACCCGGAGATCCGCTGGCTGTTCTCCACCGTGCCGAACGTGATGATCTTCGACGATCACGAGATCATCGACGACTGGAACACCTCGGCGTCCTGGCGCGCGGACATGCGCGAGCAGCCCTGGTGGGCCGAGCGGATCACCAGCGGCCTGGCGTCCTACTGGGTGTACCAGCACCTGGGCAACCTCTCCCCCGACGAGATCGCCGCCGACCCGATCTTCGCGAAGGTGACCACGGCCGGGGACGCCACCGAGGTGCTGCGCGAATTCGGCAAGCGGGTGGACACCGAGGCCGACCTGGCACACGACATCGAGCGGTGGCAGGCGGTGCAGTACCAGTGGAGCTACTCGCTCGACCTGGGCCGTACCCGCCTGGTCATGCTGGACACCCGGTGCAGCCGGGTGTTGCAACCGAGCCACCGGGCGATGTTGCCGCCGGGCGAATGGTCCTGGTTCGTCGACCGGGTGCACGGCGACTACGACCACCTGGTCGTCGGTTCCTCGCTGCCCTGGCTGCTGCCGCCCGGCATCCACCACGTCGAGGCGTGGAACGAGAAGCTGGCCGACTCGTCCCGGCCGTGGCTCGCCGCCCTCTCCGAACGCCTTCGCCGCGGGCTGGACCTGGAACACTGGGGCGCGTTCCGTCGTTCGTTCGACGCCATGGGTGCACTGTTCGCCCGCGTCGGCGGCGGCACACCGGGTGAACCCGACGACCGCAAGGGTGCCGGGCCGGCGTACCCGCCCCCGGCGTCGATCAACGTTCTCTCCGGTGACGTGCACCACTCGTACGTGGCCCGGGTCCGGTTCGCCGACCCGAGCGTACGCACCCCGGTGCATCAGCTGACCTGCTCGCCGATCCACAATCAGGTGCCCGCCGGGATGCGTCCGCTGATGCGGCTGGGCTGGTCCCGTGGGCCGGCCGGGGCGACCCGGACGCTGGCCCGCACCGCGGGCGTACCCCGGCCGCAGTTCCGCTGGCGCAAGCTCGCCGGCCCGTACTTCGGCAACGCGGTGGCCACGCTTACCCACGCCAGCCGGAGCGCCGACGTGGTCATCGAGGGCACCACAAACGACGGCCACCTGCGCCAAGTCGCCCACCACCGCCTGACCCCGTGAAAGGAAGGGCACCTTGTTAACGCCTGGCGTAGTAGAAGGGCCCCTTGTTAACACTGTGGGGCGATGCGGGGTGACTGACGCTGTGGTGCGGGGCAGTCAGCGGACGGTCACTGCGGCTCCGTAGTCTCGTCGGCGTGGACGACGAGCTGCCGGAGCGCCTGCGCGAGGTCGAGGACGAACTGACCGCCCTGTTGCGGCGCGGTCGGGCCCTCTCGTGGGAGATCGCCAGCGAGGTGCACCCGAATCTGGAGCCGAACGCGTACGGACTGCTGCTCTGGCTGCGCCGCTCCGGCGCGATCCGGCTCACCGATCTGGCCGCCCGACTCGGGGTCGGCAAGGGCACGCTCAGCCGGCAGATCCACAGCCTGGAGACCCTCGGTCTGGTGAGACGAGACCCGGACCCGAACGATCGGCGGGCCGCGCAACTCAGCCTCACCGAGGAGGGGCAGCGCCGGTTCGACGCCGCTCGGGCCCCCCGGCTCGGACAGATCCGTCGGGCGTTGGAGACCTGGCCGCAACGTGACGTCGAGGAGTTGGCCCGGCTGCTCCGCCGCTTCAACGACGCCTGGGGCTGACGCCGTCCCACCTGTCGCCGTCGTACCTGACGCCGTCCCACCTGAACGCCGTCCCACCTGACCCCGTTCCGGCGATCCAGCGGTAACCAGGTCGGACTTTTACCGCAATTACGATGTAACGGCGCTTTCAGCGACACTCTCCCGCCAGGCGGGTGGAATAGAGCCCCTGCCGAGCAAGTTGTTGCTTCAGGCAACCAAGTCGTACGGTTGCCTCCGGCAACAATATCCACTCCGCTTGGAGGCTTCTCCCATGACTCAGGCGAGTGCTCCCGCCCGAGCGATGCCCGTGCAGATGAGTCACCGACAGATCCTGGAGGCCCTCTCCGGTCTGCTGCTGGGCATGTTCGTCGCGATCCTGTCCGGCACGGTCGTCGCGAACGCGCTGCCGAGGATCATCACCGAACTCAACGGCAGTCAGTCCGCGTACACCTGGGTGGTCACCTCGACGCTGCTGGCCACCACCGCGACCACCCCGCTGTGGGGCAAGCTCGCCGACCTGACCAGTAAGAAGGTGCTGGTCCAGCTCTCCCTCACCATCTTCGTGCTCGGCTCGGTGCTGGCCGGGCTCTCGCAGTCCACCGGGCAACTGATCGCCTGCCGGGTGGTCCAGGGCATCGGCGCCGGTGGTCTCACCGCGCTGGTTCAGGTGATCATCGCGACGATGATCTCCCCGCGGGAACGGGGCCGCTACAGCGGCTACCTCGGCGCGGTGATGGCCGTCGGCACCATCGGCGGGCCGCTGATCGGCGGCGTGATCGTCGACACCTCCTGGCTCGGCTGGCGCTGGTGCTTCTACGTCGGCGTGCCGTTCGCGCTGGCCGCTCTGGTCGTGCTCCAGCGGACCCTCGACCTGCCGGTCGTCCGCCGCAAGGTGAAGATCGACTGGTGGGGTGCCACGCTGATCACCGCCGCCGTGTCGCTGCTGCTGATCTGGGTGTCGCTCGCCGGCAACCAGTTCGACTGGGCCTCCTGGCAGACCGCGGTGATGGTGACCGGCGCGTTGCTGCTCGGTGCCGCCGCCGTGCGGGTGGAGACCAAGGCCAGTGAGCCGCTGATCCCGCCCCGACTGTTCCGCAACCGCACCATCACCCTGTCGGTGGTGGCCAGCATCGCCGTCGGTGTGGGCATGTTCGGCGCCTCGGTCTTCCTCGGCCAGTACTTCCAGATCAGCCGTGGGGCCAGCCCCACCATGTCCGGCCTGATGACCCTGCCGATGATCCTCGGCCTGCTGGTCTCCTCCACCGTGGTCGGCCGCATCATCACCAACACCGGCCGCTGGAAGCGTTACCTGGTCGCCGGCTCGGCGCTGCTCACCGTTGGTTTCGCGTTGATGGGCACGCTGCGGGCGGACACCCCGTACTGGCAGGTCAGCATCTACATGGCGATCATCGGTCTCGGCGTCGGCATGTCCATGCAGAACCTGGTGCTCGCCGTGCAGAACACCGTCGAACCACACGAACTCGGCGCGGCCAGCTCGGTGGTGGCGTTCTTCCGCAGCCTCGGCGGCGCGGTCGGCGTCAGCGCCCTGGGCGCCCTGCTCGGTCACAACGTCACCCGCTACCTCAGCGAGGGGTTGGCCGCGCTCGGCCTACCGACCGCGGGCGCAGGCGGCGGCACGCTGCCCGACGTACACGCGCTGCCCGCACCGATCCGGGCCGTGGTGGAGTCCGCGTACGGGCACGGGGCCGGAGACATCTTCCTGGCCGCCGCACCGTTCGGGCTGATCGCCCTGATCGCCGTGCTGTTCATCAAGGAGGTGCCGCTGCTGCGGCACACCGGTGGCCCGCTCACCGACGAGGTGGAGCAGGAGTCGACGGTGGCCACCGGCGGCGCGACGGCCGTGATCCGCACCGGGGTCCGGGACTGACCCGATGAACACCGCTGATCGTCAGCAGTACGGCCCGCAGGCCCGGCCGGTGCCCTTTGAGCGGGGCACCGACGGGCCACGGGTCGTCCTGGTCGGTGTGGACGGCACCCGGACCTCGCTCCGCGCCGCCTCGTACGCCGCCGGGCTGGCCCGCCGACAGGGTGCCCGGCTGGTGGTGGTCTTCGTCAGCTCGCCGGCCACCTACGCCGCGCTGTTGTCCGACGTCGTGGCCGACGCAGTGCAGCAGAGCCATGACGAGTTGGCCGAGGATCTGCGCCAGGAGTGCCGGCGCAGCGCCGAGGAGCTGGACGTGCCGGTGACCTTCCTCTGCCGACGGGGTGACGCGTACGTCGAACTGTCCGCCGCGGCCGACGAGACGCGGGCGGACCTGGTCGTGGTGGGCTCGTCCGAGCAGGCCGGGCATCGCCTGGTCGGCTCGGTCGCCACCCGCCTGGTCCGTACCGGCCGCTGGCCCGTCGTCGTGGTGCCGTGAAACCGCAACCACGAACTCGCTCGCACTTGTCGTACCCGGACAGCACGATGACCGGCATGACGACGTGGACTGCACCTGCCATCGACCGCCGACACGAGCCCTACCGCGCCGACGAGCGCACCATGCTGGAGGGCTGGCTCAACTATCACCGGGACACGTTGCTGCTCAAGTGCGCCGGGCTGACCGGCGAGCAGCTACGGACCGCGAGCGCGTCACCATCGACGCTCACCCTGCTCGGTCTGGTCCGGCACATGACCGTCGTCGAGCGGTCGTGGTTCCGGCAACGTTTCGCCGGTGCGGACCTGCCCGAGCTGTACGACTTCGACGCCGACCCGGATGCCGAGTTCAACACCGTGGACACCGCCGACGCCGAGGCCGACTTCGCGGCGTTCCGCGCCGAGATCACGGCCGTCGACGCGGCCACCGCCGGCCGTGACCTGGACGAGGTCTGCACCGTCAAGCGCCGCGACGGCACCGCCAACGAGATCAGCCTGCGCTGGATCTACCTCCACATGATCGAGGAGTACGCCCGGCACAACGGGCACGCCGACCTGATCCGCGAAGCGATCGACGGGGTGACCGGCGAGTGACCGTCAGGAGGCCAGCGCGGCGCGCAGGTAGCGCAGGTCGTCCGGCCCGTTCCAGCGGTACGCCGACAGCCCGGCCACCCGGGCCCCGTTGATCGCCCGGTCCTCGTCGTCGACGAAGAGCACCCGGTCCGGCGGGGTCTCCAGCGCCACGCAGGCGGCCTGGAAGTACTCCTTGGCCGGTTTGTGGACGCCGATGGCCGAGGAGTTGACCACCACGTCGAGTTCGTCGGTGAGGTCCAGCGCGGCCAGGTCGGCGTCGAGCAGGTCGGTGGCGTTGGTGCCCAACCCGACCCGGATGCCGGCGGCCCGCACCTCGCGGATGAACGACAGCACCTGGGGGTCGACCTCACCGCGGTAGCGCTGCCACTGCTCCACGGCGGCCCGGGCCCGCTCCGGGTCGCCCACCGAGGGGGTCAGCGCGTCGGCGACGCTCGACATCCACTCGGCGTGGCTGAGCCGGCCGGTGAGCACCGGCTGAAGCAGCCCCCAGGAGGTGGCGATCTCGCCGAGCACGCCGGTGGACAGGCCGTACTCGCGTTCCACCTCGGCGGCGACCGCCGGGTCCCAACGCCGCAGTACGCCGTCGAAGTCCACCAACAGCGCTGTCGCGCGTTCCCGAGCCACTAACCGTTCTCCTCGCCGCGGCTTCGCCGCTCGTCGTCCGTACCGGCCCGGTTGAGCCGTTGGCTGATCACCTGGGTCACTCCGCCACGCATGGTCACGCCGTACAGCGCGTCGGCGATCTCCATTGTGCGTTTCTGGTGGGTGATGACGATGAGCTGACTCTTCTCCCGCAACTGGGCGAGCAGGGTGATCAGCCGACCCAGGTTCACGTCGTCGAGCGCCGCCTCGACCTCGTCCATGATGTAGAACGGGCTGGGCCGGGCACGGAAGATGGCCACCAGCATCGCCACCGCGGTCAACGACCGCTCACCACCGGAGAGCAGCGACAGCCGCTTGATCTTCTTGCCGGGCGGGCGGGCCTCGACCTCGACACCTGTGGTCAGCAGGTCGTCCGGGTCGGTGAGCACCAGCCGCCCCTCCCCGCCGGGGAACAGGACAGTGAAGACCTGCTCGAACTCCCGGGCGGTGTCGGCGAAGGCGCTGGCGAAGACCTCCAGGATCCGTTCGTCGACGTCCTTGACCACGGTGAGCAGGTCACGCCGGGTCGCCTTGAGGTCCTCCAACTGCTCGGAGAGGAACTTGTACCGCTCCTCCAGCGCGGCGAACTCCTCCAACGCCAGCGGGTTGACCTTGCCGAGCAGGGTCAGTTCGCGTTCGGCCTTCGCGGCCCGCTTCTCCTGCACCGGGCGCTCGTAGCGGACCGGTTCGGGCACCGGCAGGCCGTCGCGTTCGGCGGCGGCCACCTCGGCCTCGGTGGGCGGCACCGGCTGACTCGGGCCGTACTCGGCGATCAGCGTCTCCATGGTCAACCCGAAGTCCTCGGCGGCCTTGGCCTCCAACTGTTCGATGCGCAGCCGCTGCTCGGCCCGGGCCACCTCGTCGCGGTGCACCTGGCTGGTCAGTCGCTCCAGTTCCGCGCCGAGTCGTTTCGCGGCGGCCCGCACCTCCTGAAGTTCCGCCTCGCGGGTGGCCCGTGCCCGGGCCACCGCGTCACGCTGCTCCTCCGCCTGGGCGATGCTGGTGGTCAGCCGGGTCAGCGCCTCCCGGGCACCGCCGGCCACGGCCCGGGCGATGCCCGCGCCACGCACCCGCGCCGCCCGCCGTGCCGCGGCCCGCTCCCTCGCGGCCCGCTCGGCGGCGGCCTGCCGGCGCAGCGAGTCGGCCCGCCCGGCGATGGAGGACACCCGCTCCTCGGCGGTACGCACCGCGAGCCGGACCTCCATCTCGTTCTGCCGGGCCTGCGGCACCATCGCGGCGAGCTGGTCGCGTTCCTCGGTGGAGGGTTCCGCGTCGATCGGGGTCGCCTCCGCCAGGCGCAGCCGCTCCTCCAACTCGGCCAGGGCGGTCAGGTCCCGTTCCCGGGCCGCCTCGGCGCGGGCCCGCGACTCGCCCAGCCGGTCGGTCTCCGCCTTGGCGGAGCGGGCGGCGGCACCCAACTCGGCGAGCCGGCGGGCGGCGGCGTTGCGGTGGCTCTCCGCCTCCCGCTTCGCCGCGGCGGCATGCTGCACCCGCTCCTTCGCCTCGGCCACCGCCGCCCGCGCCTCGACCAGTTGTTCGCGCAGTTCCGCGCTGGTGCGCTCGGCGGCGAGCCGGTTTGCGCGGGCCTCCTCGACGGCTGCCTGCACCTCGATGTAGCTGGGTGCCTTCGCCGACCCACCGGCCGCCGCGTACGCCCCGACGACGTCCCCTTCCCGGGTGACCGCGCGCAGCTCGGGGTTGCCGGCGACCACCTCCGCCGCGGCAGCGAGGTCGTCGACAAGCACCACGTCCCGCAGCGCCCGGTGCACCGCCGGTCGGATCCGCGCGTCGCACTCGACCAGGTCGGGCGCCCAGTGCGCACGGTCGGGCAGTTTGGGACGCAGCGCGTCGGCGGAGCCGGACATCCCCGGCCCGGCCGGGCTGCCCACCAGCAGTCCGGCCCGTCCGGCGTCGGAGATCTTGAGCAGTCGCATCGCCTCGACCGCCTCGTCCACCCCGCTTACCGCTACCGCGTCGGCGAGCCCGCCGAGCGCGGCGGCAAGCGCCGCCTCATGGCCGGGGGCGACGGTGAGCAGACCGGCGAGGCTGCCCAGCAGCCCCGGCACCTGGTCGGCGCGGGCCAGCAACGCACCGGCGCCGTCCTTGCGGCGCAGGCCGAGGGCGAGCGCCTCCTCGCGGGCCTTCCAGGTGGCGGCGTCCTTCTCCGCCGCCCGCTCGGCGTCGGAGAGCGAACGTACCGTCGCCTGCGCCTGTTCTTGGACGCTTACCGCCTCGGCGTGCCGGGCGTCCAGGTCTGCGTTGTCGCGGTCGGCCTCGGTGGACTGCTCGGCGACGGCGTCCAGGTCGGCCTGGGCCCGCTCGGCCCGGGCCATCGCGTCGGCGTGTGCGGCGGCGAGGCGCTCGATCTCCTCACCGGCGCTTGTGGTCCGGGCGCGCGCCGAGTTCACCTGACCGGTCAGCCGGGCCAGCCCTTCGCGCCGGTCCGCGATCGCCTTCGCCGCGGCGACCAGTTCGCGTTCCGCCGCCGCGAGCTGCCGTTCCAGTTCCTGCCGGTGCTCCACCGCCTCGGCGAGGTGGATCTGGTCGTCGGTGAGCGCCGCGCGCAGCTCCTCCTCCTGCTCCCGGACCCGTTCGGCCTCGGCCTCCAACTGGTCCGGGTCGCGGCCCGGTCGCTCGTCGTCCGGGGTGGAGCTGAGGTGTCGCAGCCGCTCCACCGCGAGCTGCTCGATCGAGCGGAACCGCTCCTGCAACGCGGAGAGCTTGTACCAGGTGTCCTGGGCGGCGGCCAGCAGCGGTGCGTCGGCGGCCAGCGCCTCCTCCAGCTCCCCGAGGCGGGCCTGCACCTCGGTGTGCTCGGCCTCCACCTCCTCGCGCCGCTGTCGCAGCGCGGTCTCGTCGGCGATCTCCCGGTCCAAAGTGGTCCGCAGGGTGGCGAGATCGTCGGCGAGCAGCCGCAGGCGGGCGTCACGCAGGCTGGCCTGGATCACCGCGGCGCGGCGGGCCACCTCGGCCTGCCGGCCGAGCGGCTTGAGTTGACGCCGCAGCTCGGCGGTGAGGTCGGTGAGCCGGTTCAGGTTGGTCTGCATCGCGTCGAGCTTGCGCAGCGCCTTTTCCTTGCGCTTGCGATGCTTGAGGACGCCGGCCGCCTCCTCGATGAACGCGCGCCGGTCCTCCGGCTTGGCGTGCAGCATGCCGTCGAGCCGCCCCTGCCCGACGATGATGTGCATCTCCCGGCCGATGCCGGAGTCGGAGAGTAGTTCCTGGATGTCGAGCAGGCGGCAGGTGTCGCCGTTGATCTCGTACTCGCTCTCGCCGGAGCGGAACATCCGGCGGGTGATGGAGACCTCGGTGTACTCGATCGGCAGAGCGCCGTCGGTGTTGTCGATGGTCAGGGTCACCTCGGCCCGACCGAGCGGGGCCCGACCGGCGGTGCCGGCGAAGATGACGTCCTCCATCTTGCCGCCGCGCAGCGCCTTGGCGCCCTGCTCGCCGAGCACCCAGGCGATGGCGTCGACGACGTTGGACTTGCCGGACCCGTTCGGGCCCACCACGCAGGTGATCCCCGGCTCCAGCTTCAGCGTCGTCGCGGAGGCGAAGGACTTGAAGCCCTTCACCGTCAGGCTCTTGAGATGCACCTTCTCGATCCTCGTCCGGTGGCCGCCGTACCGTCGCCCGGCTGCGCGGACCCTGGTAAACCCGCAGAGTAACCCGGCACCAGGTGTGCTGCGCGACGCGACCCACCCGCCGGCACGCCGCGAGCGTTCCATTTCACAGGTGTCAGACGGTTACGCACCGACACCGGACGATCCAGTCGATCATCCCGGCCACAAAGTCGATCAATGGTGCACAGAATTGCGCGCCGGCACTTCGTGTCGGCGCGCTTTTGTGCGGTGGTGCTATTCGGTTGTGGCGGCCAGGTGGATCAGGTCAGCGCGGGCTCGGCAAGACGGAGCAGATCATCCGCCTCTGCCGCAGCCGCCGCGAGCCGATCGTTCTCGGCACGCAGCCGCGTGATCTCGAACTCCAGTGACTGAACCCTGGCACGCAGTCGGGTGACCTCGTCGAGCAGGCGCCGGTCGGGCGCTGCACCTACGTGGCCGAAGAGGGCCTTCGCCATGTTGACTCCTTGAATTGCGCTGCCGGAGAGGCCGGCCAACGCGCGCCCTTGTATACGCGACTACCATTCCCACGAATTCTGGGCACGGCCGGGCGCGACTGGCGACATCTCTATATTGAGCCGACAGCC
The DNA here is from genome assembly GCF_016863515.1 of Micromonospora gifhornensis. GTDB lineage: Bacteria > Actinomycetota > Actinomycetes > Mycobacteriales > Micromonosporaceae > Micromonospora > Micromonospora gifhornensis. The sequence goes on along the minus strand of NZ_BOPA01000017.1, from coordinate 162,172 downwards.
CCTGTTTCGTCAAGTTCACGCAGGCCGTAGATCATTTCGACGTCTACCCGACCCGTCGCGGGAGGCTGCCACACGGCGCGGACACACTCTGTCCGGACACCCCAACTCTACGCACCGAATCGCCGGAATACCTCACCCGGATGTACAGGGTCCTCTTAACTCTTCCTTAGCCACATTGCTGCTGCTCAGACCGACCACGTAGCGTCACCCCGGCCCCTTACCGACCCGTGGAGGCGACAGGCGTGCACGGCTGGAACGACCCGCTCGACCCGGATTCCACCCGGCGACCAGCGCCATCGACCGACGACCCGGCCTGGCTGACCGACCGCCCGGCACCGCGCTCGTCGTACCTGTTCGGCGACGAACCGGAGAGTTCGTCCGACCGGTGGTACCACGACCAGCCCACCGAGCAGTGGCAGCACCGCCCGCACCGGCCCGCCGAGACGACCTATCCGGCACCGGCCCACCCCCACTGGGCCGACCAGGACCCCGGCGCCGGCCAGCACCACCGGGACACCGCCTGGTCGACCGAGGGGCACTACGGCGCGCCGAGCCACGGTCGGCACGACGGCGGTTGGCGCGCCGACGAGCCGACCACGCAGGTCAGCCGCTGGTCCGACAAGCACGACGGACAGCAGCCCGCGCGGCACGCCGCCCCCGACCCGCATCACGACAACCAGGCGTACGACAACCAGGGGTACACCGACACCCAGCCGCCCTACACCGGCCAGGCCCCCTACGGTGACCAGCCCTACGGTGACCAGTCTTACGCCGGTCAGCAGCACTACGGGCGGGGTGACGAGGGCCGGTGGCACGGGGAAGGGGCCTACGGCGTACCGGAGGATCGGGCCACCGCCCGGACCGAGGCGGTGGCCGATGCGCCCGGGACCGACGCCCGGCCGTCCCGTCGTCGCCTGTCGCGTCCCCTGGTGATGGGCGGTGCCGCCGCGGCGGCCACCCTCGCGGTGAGCATCGGCGTGGCGGCCCTCGCGCTGCCCGGCAACGACGCGCCGACCAGCACCACCGCCGGTGAGCGTCCGGTGGCCACCGGACCCGCGCTGCTGGACGCCGACGAGTCGGTGGACGTCCTCGACCCACTCGACTCCCCGAGCCCCAGCCCGAGCCCGAGCGTCTCGCCAAGCGCCGCCACGCCCTCGCCGTCGCCCAGTCAAGCGGCGAAGCCGAAGCCCACGCCCGCGCGCAGCAGCACCGCACCCTCCCGGCAGAGCGCCGAGCGTCGGGGCAGCCCGAGTCGCGGTGCCACGGTCACCACCTCGCCGTCCAACCCGGCCGGCGCCTCGCAGGCCGCCCAGGTGGTCGACCTGGTCAACGCGGAACGGGCGAAGGCCGGCTGCGGCGCGCTGACCGTCGACGAGAAGCTGACGACCGCGGCCCAGCGGCACAGCCAGGACCAGGCCGACAACCGGAACATGTCGCACACCGGCAGCGACGGCAGCGACCCGGGAGAGCGGATCGACCGGGTCGGGTACGCCTGGCGCACGTACGGCGAGAACGTCGCCTGGAACCAGCAGTCGCCCGCCGCCGTGATGGACGCCTGGATGAACAGCCCCGGTCACCGGGCGAACATCCTGAACTGCGCCTTCACCGAGATCGGCGTCGGCGTGGCGAGCAGCAACGGACCGTACTGGACGCAGGTCTTCGCCGCGCCACGCTGAGTGCGGCGGGCGCGGCACCGGAACTCGTCGCGTTCTGAGTGCCGCGCCACGTCCAGCCGCGAGTCCTTGTCGGGTCTGCGCTCGTTTGAGTGGGTGAGGTACGCCGACGGCGTACCGGCTCGGGCGGCGTCACGCCGCCGGCGCAACCTGCGGAGCTGGCGATGCGGATCGGGCTGGGCGGGGCACAGGTACGACGGGCGATGCGCGCCGGCCTGGCCTGCACCGTGCTCGTGTCGCTGGCCGCCTGCCGGCCGGATCTCACCCCGCCCGGCGCACCGACAAGTTGGCCGTCCGCCTCGGCCCGGCTGTGGCGATGGCAGTGGCAACTCGACGGGGTGCTCGACGTGACGGTCGAGGCGGACGTGTTCGTCCTCGATCCGGCCAACACCACCGCGGCGCAGACCGCCGACCTGCGGGCCCGTCACCGTCGACTGGTCTGCCAGGTGCACGCCGGCACGGTCCACCCGGACGATCCGGACGCGACCAGGTTCCCGCCCCAGGTCCGCGGCCCGACGGCCACCCGCTCCGGCCGCACCTGGCTGGACGTACGCCGGTGGGACGCCCTGCGGCCGGTGCTGGCCGACCGGTTCCGGCTCTGCCGCGGCAAGGGCTTCGGCGCGGTACTGCTCGCCGACGCCGACGGCTACGCCAACTCCCCCGGCTTCCCGCTGGATTTCGACGACCAGTTGCAGTTCAACCGTCGGGTCGCGGCGTTGGCCCGTTCACTGGATCTGTCTCCCGGGCTGCGGGGCAACCTCGGGCAGGTCGCCGCGCTGGCGCCGGACTTCGACTTCGCGGTCGACGAGGAGTGCGTACGGCTCAACCGGTGCGACAAGCTACTGCCGTTCGTCGACGCCGGCAAGCCGGTGTTCCACGTCGAGTACACCGGCGGGCTCACCGACTTCTGTGTCACGAGCGTCGGCTACGGGTTCGCCTCCATCCGCAAACACCGCAGCCTGGACGCCTGGCGGCTGCCCTGCCCCGTACCGTGATCGAGGCCCCGTACCGTGATCGAGGTCAGCCGCGCAGGGTGGCGCGGGGGCGGGGCTGGCAGCGCGGGCAACTGTACGACGACCGGTTCATGAAGGCCTCCCGGCGGATCGGCGCACCGCATCGTCGGCAGGGCTGCCCCTCACGGCCGTAGACGTTCAGCGACCTGTCGAAGTAACCGCTCTCCCCGTTGACGTTGACGTACAGCGCGTCGAAGCTGGTGCCGCCCGCCGTGATCGCCTCGGTCAGCACGTCGCGTACGTGGCCGAGCAACCGCCGTACGGCCGGGCCGGTCAACGCGTCGGTCGGCCGGGTGCCGTGCAGTTTGGCGCGCCACAGCGCCTCGTCGGCGTAGATGTTGCCCACCCCGGAGATCAACGTCTGGTCGAGCAGGGCGCGCTTGACCTCGGTACGGCGGCGGCGCATCGCGGTGACGAAGTCCGCGTCGGAGAACTGCGGATCCAGCGGGTCCCTGGCGATGTGGGCGATCTCCGTGGGCAGCGTCGCGCCGCCCTCGCTTACCGAGAGCCCACCGAACGTGCGCTGGTCGACGAAGCGCAGTTCGGGACCGTCGTCGGTGAACCGGAAGCGGACCCGCAGGTGCGGCTCGTCCGGGGCGGTGGCCGGTTGCAGCAACAGTTGCCCGGACATGCCGAGATGCCCGATCACCGCGTCACCGCTGTCCAGCGGCAACCAGAGATATTTGCCGCGCCGGCACACGTCGAGCACGGTCCGGCCGGCCAGCACGTCGGCGAAGTGGGCGCCACCGGCCACGTGCCGACGCACCGCACGCGGGTGGCGTACCTCGACGGACTCGATCCGTCGGCCGGTGACCCAGCGCGCCAGCCCCTGCCGGACGGTCTCCACCTCGGGCAGTTCAGGCACGGGGCGCCTGCACCTCCGGCCGGCCGGCGTCCACGACGGCCCGCCCGTCGTCGTCCGCGATCGCCGCGGGCTCGACGATCCCCGCCGGCTCGACGGTCACCGCGGCGTCGGACGGCTCGTCAAGCGGCTCCGGCTCGGCCCGGTCGGCTTCGTCGTCGGCTTCGGCCTGCGCGTTCAGGGTCCGCCAGGCCGACTCCGCGGCCCGCTGCTCGGCCTCCTTCTTGCTACGCCCGTCGGCGCCGCCGTACCGGTTACCGGCCACCACCACCCAGGCGGTGAAGGTCTTCAGATGGTCCGGGCCGGCGCCCTCGATCCGGTACTCCGGCACACCGAGACCCAGCGCCGCGGTCAACTCCTGGAGGCTGGTCTTCCAGTCCAGGGCGGCGCCCCGGCCGGCCGACTCGGCCATCAGCGGGTCGAACAGCCGGTGGATGACCTCGGCGGCGATGTCCAGCCCGTACTGGAGGTAGATCGCGCCGAGCAGCGCCTCCAGGGTGTCGGCGAGGATGCTCGCCTTGTCCCGGCCGCCGGTGGTCTCCTCACCCTTGCCCAGCAGCAGGTAGGGGCCGAGCCCGTCCGGGCCCAGACCGCGCGCCACGTCGGCCAGGGCACGCATGTTGACCACGCTGGCCCGCAGCTTGGCCAGTTGCCCCTCGGGCAGGTCCGGGTGGTTGTGGAAGAGCGCGGTGGTGATCACCACGCCGAGCACCGAGTCGCCGAGGAACTCCAGCCGCTCGTTGGTCGGCAGGCCGCCGTTCTCGTACGCGTACGAGCGGTGGGTCAGGGCCCGCTCCAGCAACTCCGGGTCCATTGACACGCCGAAGGCTGCCTCGAGGTGGCCGATGGAGGGCCGTCGTCGCTTGTCGATGCTCATGATGTGCGTACCTCGGTGTCGGTCGTGCGATCGGTGCGGTCGGTGCGTTCGGTGGCAAGCAGCGCGGCGACCCGGTCGGTGGCGGCTCGCCGCCAGAGGTGGGCAGCCAGCGCGATGCCGGAAGCGATGTCGGCCGGGCGAGCGGCGCCGTGACAGACCACCACGGTGCCCGCCACCCCGAGCAGCGCGGCTGCCCGCGGCGCGCCCCCGTCGGGCGGCGGCCCGCCCGCCATGGCGTACGCGCCCTCGATCGCCTTGAGCAGCACGTTACCGGTGAACCCGTCGGTGACCACCACATCGGCGCGCGTGCCGAGGCAGACGTCGTACCCCTCGACCAGGCCCACGTACCGAGCGTCACCGGGCAGTTCCGTAGCGCGCAACATCGGGTCGGCGAGGCGGCGGGGTCGGTCACCCTTGCCCGGTTCGGTGCCCACGGAGAGCAGCCCCACCCGAGGGGCGTCGAGGCCGTGGGCGATGGCGGCGTACGCGGCGCCGAGCACGGCGTGCCGGGTCAGGGTCGCCGGACTCGGCTCCATCGAGCCGCCGACGTCGAGCAGGACGACAGGTCCGGAGACGCCGGGCAGGGTGGCGGCCAGGGCCGGCCGTCGGATCTGCGGCCAGCGGCCGAGGCCGAGGGCGGCAGCGGTCACCGTGGCGCCGGTGGACCCGGCGGAGACCAGCGCGTCGGCCTGGCCGGCGCGGATCGCGGCGACGGCCGCCCGGACCGTGTTCTCGGCGCGGGCCGCGGTGAGATCGTCGGCCGTGTCGACGGCGGTGCGCGCAGGTCGCAGCGTCAACCGGGCACGTTGGGCCGGGTCGAGGGCGTCGACGAGCGCACCGGCGGCTCTGGTCGGGCCGACGAGCAGGAGGTGCAGATCGGGGTCGGCGCGCACCGCCCGTAGAGCGCCGTCCACCACCACGTCGGGAGCGTCGTCCCCGCCGAGGAGGTCAACGGCGATCCGTGCGGTTCCCGGCTCCGTGACGACGCCGGCCGGTGAGAGCCGGCCGGCGTCGACGGGAGCAGCAGGCGATCGCCGGGGTTTGCGCGTCGCCCGACCTGTGGTCGGAGACGTCACGCGGCGTCCGGGTCAGACCTCGAGGACCTGGCGGCCGTTGTAGGTGCCGCAGACGGAGCAGGCAGCGTGCGGCAGCTTGGGGGACTTGCACTGCGGGCAGGCCACGGTCGCGACCGCCGCGGCCTTCCAGTTCGCCCGGCGGGACCGGGTGTTGCTGCGCGACATCTTGCGCTTGGGGACGGCCACGGTTCTTACTCCTCTGTACGGGTCAGTTGCGACAGGCCCGCCCAACGCGGGTCGACCTGCTGGTGGCTGTGGTCCGCCGGCAGATCGTCCCAGTGCACCCCACACTCGGAGCACAGTCCCGGGCAGTCCTGGCGGCAGAGCGGGTTGGTCGGCAGTGCGAGCACCACCGCATCCCGCAGCGCCGGTTCCAGGTCGATCAGGTCACCCTGCAATCGACCAACTTCGTCCTCTTCGGTGGTGGCGTCCGTGGTGCTGTTCTCGTACGCGTACAGCTCCTGGATCGTCACCGTCACCGAGTCGTCGATCCCGCGTAGGCACCGACCGCACTCGCCCCGGACCGGACCGCTGACGGTCCCCGACACGAGCACGCCCTCGGACACCGACTCCATCCGCAGATCGAGTTCGAGGTCCGCGCCTTCCGGCACGCCGATCAACTCAACGCCGAGGTCCGACGGTGCCTGAACCACCCGTTCGACGGTACGCAACGCACCAGGTCGGCGCGGCAGCTCCCTCGTGTCGAGGACCAGCGGCGACCTGGGGTCGAGTGAAGAAGGCGTGTGTTTGGGCATAGTCAGACTCCGGCCGGTGAGAGGCCGACAAACGAGGTTACCTGGACAGGCACTCGAACGTCGAACCGGGGGCGGCCCCACCGCTGGCGGCGGGGCGGATGCGGGTGGCAGGCCAACTCCGAACGATCGCCGGTTCCCGGACGGCCGCCGGACTCCGGTCGGCTGCCGGTTCTCCGTCGGTCACCGGCTCTGGTCGGTGTGGCGGGAGGGTCGCGGCACCGATGCGGTCGCGCCGCTCAGAACGGTAGCGGCCGCTCCGTCTCCTCGCCACCGAAGGTGCCGATCTCCCGTAGCGCGTGCATCTTGTCCCGCCCGCGCTCGATGGAGGCCAGCGCCCGGGTGAGGAACTGCTCGAAGTTGGCCAGCGCGGTGTCGACGTAGTCGTCGACCTCCTCGCGGAGGCGCTGCGCCTCGGCGCGGGCCTCGGCGATGATCCGGGCGCCCTCGTGCTCGGCGGAGACGGTGATCTCGTTCACCGAGACCAGGCGGGCGTGCTCCGCCTCACCCTCACTGATGATCCGGTCGGCCTCCCGCTTGCCGGCCTCCATGATCTTGTCGCGCTCTTCGAGAAGTGCCGCAGCCCGGCGCAGATCTGCCGGCAGCTCGGCGCGCAGCTCGTCGAGAGCAGCGATCATCTCGCCCCGATCGACCATGCAGTTGTTGCGCGACATCGGGACGGAGCGCGCCTGCTCCACCATGGCAATCAGTTCCTCGATGCGGTCGAGCGGGTCCACCGGCACCTCACTCCTGTCGTTGGTCAGACCGACCTACATCATGCGGGCTGAAGCCAGTCTCCCGCCTCACCCAATGATGTCGTCCCCCACCCCACCCAACCGCCACCCCCTCCCTCCGGCGAGTCGCCCACCCCTCCTCCCCCGCGATCTTGCACTTTCCGTCCCCCCAAAAGCCGCACACGGGGCATATCCCCGACCAGAAGTGCAAGATCGACGGGGAGAGGGTGGGTGAGGGTGAGGGAGGAAGGGGAGGTCAGGCCGGGGGTGGGGGGGTCAGGCGGGTTTTCAGGGCTTCGCGGACTATGTCGGGGACGTGGGGGGTTACGTCGCCGCCCCATTTGGCCACGTCCTTGACGAGGCTTGAGGAGAGGAAGGAGTAGAGCGGGTTGGTGGGCATGAACAGGGTCTCGACGCCGGCCAGGCCGATGTTCATCTGCGCCATCTGCAACTCGTAGTCGAAGTCGCTTACCGCTCGGATTCCCTTGATCAGCACACTTGCCTGCTGGGCTCGGCAGAAGTCCACCAACAGCCCGCGGAAGGACTCCACCCGGACGTTGTCGTAGGAGGCGGTCACCTCGCGGAGCATGGCTATCCGCTCCTCGACGGTGAACAGTCCGGTCTTCGACTGGTTGATCAGTACGCCGACGATCACCTCGTCGAACAGCCGGCTGGCCCGGCCGACGATGTCGAGGTGACCGTTGGTGACCGGATCGAACGAGCCGGGGCACACCGCACGTCTCATGATCGGCGACCGTACCAAAGCGTGGTCTCGCCGTACCGACGACTGCGCTGGCCAGTGATCCCCTCCACCCAGTCGACCGGCCCGCTGCGGGTGGAGCGCTCCACCACCACCATCGCGTCCGGGGCCAACCAGCCACCGTCGACCAATGCGGTGAGCATGGCACGCACCCCGTCGTCCGACAGCGAGTACGGCGGGTCGGCGAAGACGACGTCGTACGGTTCGCCGCCGTCCGGGCCGGCCGCCAGCACGGTGCTGACCTTCCCGGTGACCAGCCGAGCGGCGGGTGCCGCCCGCAGGATGGCCATGTTCTCCCGGATCACCCGGGCCGCCCGGGCGTCGGATTCGACAAGCAGCACATGCCCGGCCCCCCGGGACAACGCTTCGAGGCCGACCGCGCCCGAGCCCGCGTACAGGTCGGCGAAGCGCGCCCCGACCAGGTCGAACTCCGCCTGCACCGAACTGAAGAGCGCCTCGCGTACGCGATCGGCGGTGGGTCGGGTGCCGGAACCCGGCGGTACGGCGATGCGTCGACCACCGAGGCTGCCGGCCACGATCCGGGTCATCGCCGCCTCCCGACCATGCCTCGGGGGCCGCCCCCACACCCGCGCACGCCGTCGAGCCTGCTTCTGCTCATGGCGCCGACGCTACGCGACCCCCGGGTGACCCCCGCAACGGACCACACCGCCCGAAGTCGGTCAGATCGATCGCACGCGATGCAGACCGCCCCCGGCAAATCACTCTACGTAGATCAAGCATTTCATGTTCATCACATCATCCTTAGTGATCGCTGAGGGCTGTCTCGATATCGACGATCTCGCTAGGGTCTGCCCGATAACCGGCTCATCGATGCCGGATCACCGCACGGGAGGCACCCTCTCCGGCGCGGCACAGCTCCGCCGACGCCGTCCGTTCCTCCCGCGCCGCCCCTGACGCTTCTTCACCCCGGGAGTACGCGTGTTCCGACCCAAGCTGTCGCTACGGCGACCGCTGGCTGTCCTGGCAGCCGCCATCATCGGCTCGACCGGTGCAGCGGTGGTGGCGGCCACTCCGGCCAGCGCCCACCACACCACGATCACCGGCACCGTCGACTGTGACCGACTCACCGGCGAGCGGGTGATCACGTGGACCGTGGTCAACAGCGAGCGCCACAAGACCGCCACCATCACCAGTGTCACGGCCGATCCGGCGACCCCGGTCCTGCTCGTAGCTGAGGGTACCGACGGCACCGCCGAGCTCAAGGGCACGCCGATTCCGAAGGCCGGCCAGGTCCAGGGGGTTCAGCGGGTCCCCGGCGACACCCAGCGCGCCACGCTGACTGTGGAGGCCGCCTGGTTCCAGAAGGGCGACTCGCAGCGCAAGAAGCCTCCGACGTCGAAGGACCACAAGACGATCGAGCTCGGCGCCGACGGCGCGTGTGCGCCGGCACCGAAGTGCGTCGACGCCGGCGACGCCAAGTACAGCCACACCTTCGACGGCCCGAAGGGCACCGCGACGGTGAAGCTGGCCGGTGACCTGCCGCTGTGCGGCGAGGAGAAGCAGTACTTCACCCTGGTGTCGTACTTCGCGCCGCGCCCGCAGTTCGCCACCCCGCAGTACGTCTACGGCACGCCGGACAGCGATTTCCTCGGCGGCACCCAGACCGAGATCGAGCTGAAGGTCGACGTTCCGGACTGCCACACCCAGGTCGACCTGATCTGGGGTGGGGTCGACGAGGTCATCGACCCGCTTGTGGAGAACGGCCCCCGCTACGGCTCCAAGAAGCTCGGCGACCGGGGTGCTCCCGGCAACCGCTCGACCGGCCCGCAGGGCTGGTACAACGGCGGTGACAAGAACTGCACCACTCCGGCGGCCACCTTCGCCTCCGCCTGCGACGGCACCGTCACCGTCTCCCTGAGCAACGACGGCTCGATCTCCAAGTACCCGGTCGAGTTCGAGGTCCGGGGCGAGAACGGCTTCTCCGAGAAGGTCACCGTCGAGCCGGGCAAGGCGAACAACGAGACCGTGGTGCCGGCCGAGCACGCCGGCGCGATCGAGGTGCTGGTCGACGGCGAGGTGATCGACAACGGCAGCTACAAGTGGGAGCGCCCGGAGGACTGCCCGCTGCCGACGATCACCGCCGACGCCACCTGTGAGACCTTCGCGCTGACCGCGTCGAACCCTGAGGGCGCCCAGCCGGTCAAGGTGGACTTCACCTACGGCGACAAGACCGAGAGCCGTACGGTCAAGCCGGGCTCGTCGGAGTCCGTCACCTTCCCGGCCGGCGACGACGAGGCCGCGCTGGTCTCCCTGCCGGAGCTGGAGCTGGAGCTGGAGGTCGTCTACGCGCCCGAGGGCTGCGGGGGTGGCGGAGGTGGCGAGGAGCCGCCCGGCCTGCCGGTGACCGGTGTCGCGGCCGGTGGCATCGCCGCAGGCGCGATCGTCCTGCTGGCGGTGGGCGCGGTGCTGTTCGTCATGGCCCGGCGGCGGCGGATCCACTTCACCGCCTGAGCCGCCCCTGAGGGTGCCCTCGCCGCACTGAGGACACCCCGCAACACCTGACCCGAAGGCGCGTCGACCGGTGGTCGACGCGCCTTCGGCGTTCCCGCCCCATGACGGCAGTCGCTCGATCCGGGATCGAGTGCGATCACACAACGCCCAAGCGGGAGACGGGTGGGTCAGCCCTTTTCGAGGTACTCGGCGCGGTCGGCGTCGACCAGGGCCGCCACCGAGGCGGCCAGCGCCGGCTGGCGGGTCAGCTCCGGGTCCTCCTCGACAAGCGTGATCGCCTCCGCCCGCGCGTCGCGGATCAGATCGGCGTCCCGCAGCAACGACAACAGCCGCAGGTGGGAGCGCCGCCCGGACTGGGCGGCACCCAGCACGTCGCCTTCGCGCCGCTGCTCCAGATCCAGCTCGGCGAGCTTGAAGCCGTCAGTGGTGGAGGCGACGGCGTCCAACCGCTCCCGGGCGCTGGTGCCCTCGGTCGCCTCGGTGACCAGCAGGCAGAGCCCGGGGGCACTGCCCCGGCCCACCCGACCGCGCAGCTGGTGCAGCTGGGAGACGCCGAACCGGTCGGCGTCCAGCACCACCATCATCGTCGCGTTGGGTACGTCCACACCGACCTCGACCACCGTGGTGGCCACCAGCACGTCCAGCTCACCGCCGGCGAAGGAACGCATCACCGCGTCCTTCTCGTCGGCGGGCAGCCGGCCGTGCAGCACGCCGATGCGCAGCCCGTGCAGGGGTCCTTCGGCCAGCAACGGCGCGACCTCGGTCACCGCCAGGGGCGGGCGTCGACCGGTGTCGTCCACCGCCGGTGCTTCCTCCTCGGCACCGGCCGTGGAGTCACCGATGCGCGGGCAGACCACGTACGCCTGATGGCCGTTGGCGACCTCCTCGCGCAACCGACGCCAGGCCCGGTCCAGGAAGGCCGGTTTCTCGGCGGCCGGCACCACGTGCGAGGCGATCGGTGACCGACCCCGGGGCAGCTGGGAGAGGGTGGAGATCTCCAGGTCGCCGTAGACCGTCATGGCGACCGTCCGAGGGATCGGCGTGGCGGTCATGACCAGCACGTGCGGGGGCTTTTCCGCCTTGGCCCGCAACGCGTCGCGCTGCTCCACCCCGAACCGGTGCTGCTCGTCGACCACCACCAGACCGAGGTCGGCGAAGTCGACGCCCTCGTACAGCAGGGCGTGGGTGCCCAGCACGATGCCGGCGGCACCGCTGGCGACCTCGGCCAGCGCGCGCCGTCGGGCCGCCGCGCCGAGTGAGCCGGTGACCAGCTCGACCCGGGTGGCGTGCTCGGCGGCGCCCAGCTCACCGGCCTGGGCGAGCGGGCCGAGCAGGTCGAGCATGCCCCGGTAGTGCTGGGCGGCGAGCACCTCCGTCGGGGCGAGCAGCGCGGCCTGCCCGCCCGCGTCGACCACCTGGAGCATGGCGCGCAGCGCCACCACGGTCTTGCCGGAGCCGACCTCGCCCTGCAACAGCCGGTGCATCGGATGCTCGCGGGCCAGGTCGGCGGCGATCTCCGCCCCCACGTCGCGCTGCCCACCGGTCAGCTCGTACGGCAGCCGGGCGTCGAAGGCGTCGAGCAGGCCACCCGGACGCGCCGGCCGGGCCCGTGCGGGTGAGGCGGCGGCCTGATGCTTACGCCGGACCAGGGTCAGCTGCACGGCGAACGCCTCGTCCCACTTCAACCGCCGACGGGCCCGGTACAGCTCCTCGCGGCTGGACGGCCGGTGGATCTCCCGCAGCGCGCCGCCCAGCCCGACCAGGTTCCGGCTGGCCCGTACGCCCGCGGGCAGCGGATCCTCCGGCGGTGCCACGGTGTCCAGCACCACCCGGACGCAGCGGGCGATCACCCAGGTCGGTACGGCCGCGGCAGCCGGGTAGACCGGGATGAGTGCCCCGGCGAACTCCTCGATCTGTTCGGTGGCCGCCGCCTCGCCGTCGGTCTGGTCGCCGAGCAGGACGTACTCCGGCCCGTTGAGCTGCCGTTTGCCCCGGAAGTCGGTGACCTTGCCGGCGAACAGTCCCCACCGGCCGGGCCGCAGTTCCCGTTCGCGCCACGCCTGGTTGCCGAAGAAGGTGAGGGTGAGGGTGCCGCCGGAGCCGTCACCGACGGTGACCTCCAGCAGGTTGCCCCGGCGCTGCCGCATCGGGCGTACGGCGGTGCGCTGCACCTGGGCCAGCACTGTGACCTGCTCGCCGACGTCGAGCGCCTTGATGTCGGTGTGTTCGCCACGCTCGTCGTAGCGGCGCGGGAAGTGGTAGATCAGGTCACCGGCGGTGTGCAGGTCGAGGTGGCCGGCGAGGGCCTTCGCGGTCTTCTCGCCGACCAGCTTCTTCAGCGGTGTGTCCATGGTCGACGCCTCTGCGGTCATTCGACACCCACCAGCAACGGATAGCGTGGCTGCCCGCCCGGATACGTCTGCACCTCGACGAACGGCCACCGTCGGGTGATGTGCGTGCACACCGCGTCGGTCAGCCCGTCCGGCGCGTCCGCGCCGACGAGCAGGGTGACCATTTCACCGCCGCCACCGAGCATGCCGTCGACCAGGGCGACGCAGGTGTCGATCAGGTCGGTGCCGATCAGGTGCACCTCCCCCTCGACCAGGGCGAGCACGTCGCCGGTGCGGCAGGGGCCGGCGACCGTGAGCGCATCGCGCCCGGCGTGGCACACCTCGGCGTACCGGCAGGCCCCGGCGGCCTCGGCCATCGCGATCACGTCGTCCTCGAAGTGGCGGCGTGGATCGCGTACGGCGAGGGCGGCCAACGCCTGCACCGGTGACCGGGTGGGCACCACGCTGACCTTGACGCCCGCCCGGTGCGCCTCCTCGGCGACCTGGTTCGCCACCGCCTGCGCGTCCGGGTCGTTGGGCAGCACCACCACCTGGGCCGCCCCGGTGCCGAGCACCGCCTCCAGCAGTTCCCCCGTGGAGGGGTTGCCGGGCACCACGACCGCGCCTTCCCCGGCGAACAGCTCGGCGATCCCGGCACCGGCGGCGACCACCACGGCGGCCCGGCCGTCGGACACCGGTGCGGGGGCGGGTGGGCGCTGGTCGGCGAAGCGGGTCACCGAGATCTGGTACGGGCGGCCGGCCACCACACCCGCCTCGATCGCCGCCCCGACGTCGTTGACGTGCACGTGGACCTGCCAGGTGTCCTCGTCGCCGACCACCACCAGGGAGTCACCGAGGGCGTCAAGCGTGTCGCGCAGCCGGGCCACCGCCTCGGGCTCGGCGTCGAGCAGGAACTGCACCTCGTAGGCGTACTCCGGGGAACCGGTCTCCCGGGCGGCGGTGGCCGGCGGCGGCACGCTGCGAGCGGCGGTGGGTGCCGGCAGCCCGGGTCGCTCCGGGCTCTCCCCGGTGATCACCTCGACCAGGGCGTCCAGCAGCAGGCACAGCCCCCGCCCACCGGCGTCGACCACGCCGGCGCGGGCCAGCGCCGGCAACTGCTCGGGGGTACGGGCCAGCGCCTGCGCCGCGGCTCCGGCCGCCTCCCGGGCGACGACCGGCAACTGCTCGCTGTCGGCCTGCTCGGCCGCGCCGGCGGCGGCGGCGACGACGGTCAGCACGGTGCCCTCCACCGGGCGGGCCACCGCCGCATAGGCCGCGCTGGTCGCGGCACGCAGCGCGGTGGCCAACTCCGGACCCCCGACCGTCGGGGTGGTGGCCAGCGCGTCGGCGAAGCCGCGCAGGATCTGCGACAGGATGACGCCGGAGTTGCCCCGGGCGCCGAGCAACGCCCCCCGGGCCATCAGCCGCAGCGCGTGCCCGTGCGGGGTCGCGGCGCCGTCGGCGACGGTGTCGAGGTCCATCGCCAGCGCCTGCTGCGCCGAGGTGAGCGTCAGCACCAGGTTGGTGCCGGTGTCGCCGTCGGGCACCGGATAGACGTTGAGATCGTCGATCTCCCCCTGGTGCCGCTGCAACGCGGCCAGCCCGCTGGCGCACCAGCGGCGCACGGCGGCGGCATCGAGGGTGTCCAGCACGCTGGGAAGCCTACTGGCGTACGCTGACAGTCGCCGCAAGGCCGGGCGTGTCCGGCAGGCGCCGCGAGGCCGGGCGTCGTCCGTTTCCCCGCCCCTGCCTGGCGGCGGTGACCGTCGCAGCGAGGCGTGACCGCCGATGCCGAGCCCGGTTGGGCGGGGCCTTCCACCATCGGGTAACCTGGCCAGGTTGCCCGGGCTGCGCCTGGCGGCGACCTCATGAACGTTTCAATCCCAGGAGTATCCCGTGGCTAGCGTGTGCGACGTCTGTGGCAAGGGACCGGGCTTCGGCCACAACGTGTCCCACTCGCACCGGCGGACCAACCGCCGCTGGAACCCGAACATCCAGTCGGTGCGTACCCCGGCCGGTGGCGGCACGACCAAGAAGCTCAAGGTCTGCACGTCCTGCATCAAGGCGGGCAAGGTCACCCGCGCCTGACGCGGTAGCACCCACGATCTGTTGATGCCGGCGGGCCCTCGGTGGCCCGCCGGCATCGTCGTGTCCGCATCTCCGCGTCAGTCGGAGCGGCTGTTAACAGGGGGCCCTTCCTCTACCGCAGGCGTTAAGAAGGTGCCCTTCCTTTCACCTCAGAGGGTGCGGCCGAAGGAGAGGCAGCCGGGCTCGTCGGCGTAGTAGCCGAAGTTGGGGATGCGCTCGTAGCCGGCCGAGGTGTACATCGCGATCGCCTCGGGCTGCCGGTCGCCGCACTCCAGGATGAGCCGCTTGCGGCCCTGCTCGCGGGCGGAGCGTTCGATGGCCGCGAGCACCGTACGGGCCACGCCGCGGCCACGGGCCTGCGGAGCGGTGTACATCCGCTTCAACTCGGCGGTCTCGCCGTCGCTGCCGTGGCTGCGCCAGCCGCCGCAGCCGACCGGCTGCCCGTCGAGGTGGGCGACGAGGAAGGTGCCGTGCGGCGAGGTGAACTCGCGCGCGTCGACAGGCGTCTCGTCGCCGTCACCGCCGTACCGGGCGCCGAGGTCGGCAAGCGCGGAGGTGATCAGCTGCTGCGCCACCGGAGAGTCGAACGGCACCACGTGAATCTCGATTTCCTGCACCGGTGAAGCGTACGACCGAAGCGGCCCGTCACCGCCGCCGACCTGGGCGGACAGCGTTCGGCAGTGACCGATCACTCACTCAGCGAAAATGGTCCCAGCCACTCGGGCCGTCGAACGGCGCGCCGTCCACCGTCACGCCCCGGCCCTCGGCGACCCGGCCGATCTCGCGCCACCCGTCAGGCAGCACCGTCGCGGACGGGAAGGTCGCGACCAGCGCATGGTCGTCGCCACCGGCCAGCAGCCAGGCGTACGGGTCGACACCGAGCGCCTGCGCCGCGTCCCGCATCTGCGGCGGCACCTCGAAGGCGTCCCGGCGCAGGTCGACGGCGACCCCGCTGGCCTTCGCCACGTGCCCCAGGTCGGCGAGCAACCCGTCCGAGACATCGATCATGGCGGTGGCGCCGAGCCGGGCGGCCGCCGGACCCGCCGCGTAGGGCACCTCCGGTCGCCGGTACGCCTCGACCAGCAGCCGGGGCGTCCGGAAGCCGCGGGACAGCACGGTGAACCCGGCCGCCGCGTAACCGGTACGCCCGGCCAGGGCCACCAGGTCGCCCGGCCGGGCACCGGACCGGGTGACCGGCGACCGGCCGGCCAGGTCGCCCAGGGCGGTGACCGCGATGGTCAGGGTGGGGCTTGCCGACATGTCGCCGCCGACCACGCTGGCGCCCACGCTCGCCGCCTCGGCACCGAGCCCGTCGGCGAGCTGCTCGACCCAGCCGGTATCCACGTCGGCCGGCACACAGAGCGCCACCAGCAGGGCCGTCGGCTCGGCGCCCATGGCCGCCACGTCGGCGAGGTTCGCCGCCGCCGCCCGGCGGCCGATGTCGTGCGCCCCGGCCCAGTCCCGGCGGAAGTGCCGCCCGTCCACCAGAACGTCGGTCGAGGCGACCACCCGGGCGTCCGGCGCGGTGACCACCGCCGCGTCGTCGCCGGGGCCGAGCAGCACCGTCGATCCGTACGACAACCGGGCGGTGACCCGGTCGATCAGGCCGAACTCCCCGACCTGTGCGACGTCCACAGCGCCGCTGTCGCCCCGCTCGCTCACCGCTTCTCCTTGACCACCGATAGGGATCACACCTGGTCCGTAAGGTACTTTCTCCCTTCAGGCCGTCTGGCAGGCGGCGACGGAGGGAGGTCGAGTCGTGGTACAGGCGTACATCCTCATCCAGACAGAGGTCGGCCGGGCGCGTGACGTGGCCGGTCTCATCGCGGATCTCCCCGGCGTGGTCCGGGTCGACGCGGTGACCGGGCCGTACGACGTGGTCGTGCTCACCGAGGCGAACACCGTCGACGAGCTCGGCAAACTCATCGTCAGCAACGTGCAGATGGTGCCCGGCATCACCCGCACACTCACGTGTTCGGTGGTGCGGTTGTAAGTGTCCAGGATTTCCGAATCCCCCGGCGAGACCCGGCGTGCGAAGGACGCCGCACCGGCAGCCGACCGGACCAGCCGCACCGCCGCGCTGGTCGCCACGGCCGTGGCGCTGCCGGTGGCTCTCCTGGTAGGCACCCTGGCCTTCGTCAATCTCGCCCCGGACGGCTCGACCGCCACGCCGGAGCCCTCGCCGAGCGCGCCTCGGCCGCAGTCCACCGCGCCGGTCGAGATGGCCGCCCCGGCGCTGGCCGAGCGGCCGGCGACCGTCTGCCGCGCCCTGCTGTCGCAGCTGCCCGCCTCGATCCGCGACCTGCCGCAGCGGCCGGTGAGCGCCGGGCCGGAGCAGAACGCCGCGTACGGCGATCCGGCCCTGACGGTGGCCTGCGGCGGGTCCGAGCCCGAGGTGGCACCCACCGACCACATCTACCTGGTCAACGCGGTGTGCTGGCACGGGGTGGAGGAGGCGGACGCCACGGTGCTGACCACGCTCGACCGGGAGACCGCGGTGACCGTACGGGTGCCGCACTTCTACGGCGAGGCGTTGCAGTGGGCCGCCCCGATCGCCACCACGGTCGTCGCCTCGGTCCCCTCGGCGGGCCCGGTCCCGTCCGGTTGCACCTCCTGACCCGGCCGCCCGCGGTCGGCGTCGGCCGGGCCAGGCCGGTCAGTACTGGCCGGTGCCCCGGGTCAGGGCGGTACGGATGAGCCGGTCGACAAGCTTCGGGTACTCCAGCCCGGAGGCCGCCCACATCCGGGGGAACATCGACGTCGGGGTGAAGCCCGGCATCGTGTTGATCTCGTTGAGGTAGACGTCCAGTTCCGGGGTGACGAAGAAGTCGGCCCGGGCCAGTCCGGCGCAGTCCAGCGCGGTGAAGGCCCGTACGGCGTAGTCACGCACCTGCCGGGCGACCCGCTCGGGCAGGTCGGCCGGGACGTCGTACTCGCAGGCGGACTCCGCGTCGATGTACTTGGCCTCGAAGTCGTAGAAGTCGTAGTCGCCGACCACCCGCACCTCGGCCAGCACGGACGCCTCGGGCGTGCCGCCGGCCTCGCCCTCCAGCACGCCGCACTCGATCTCCCGGCCGATGATCGCGCCCTCGACCAGCACCTTGCTGTCGATCTCCCGGGCGATGGCGATCGCGGCCTCCAGGTCGGCCCAGTCGCTGACCTTGCTGACGCCGAACGACGATCCGGCCCGCGAGGGCTTGACGAAGACCGGCAGGCCGAGGCGCTGCTTGTCCTCCTCGCTCAACGTCATGCCGCTACGCAGCACGGCGTACGGGCCGATCGGGATGCCCTCGGCGGCACAGATCTTCTTGGTGAATTCCTTGTCCATGGCGGCGGCCGAGGCGAAGACCTTCGCCCCCACGTACGGGATGCCCGCCATCTCCAGCATGCCCTGGATGGTGCCGTCCTCGCCGTAGGCGCCGTGCAGTACCGGGAAGACCACGTCCACGTTGGCAAGTGCCCGAGGCCCTTCGGTGGGGTCGAGCACCAGCAGGCCGCTGCCGGTCGGGTCGGCTCGCAGCACGATGTCGGCCCCCGACTCGGCGGTGATCTCCGGCAGCCGGCGCGAGTTGATCGCCAACTCGGTCGGGTCGCCGCTGGTCAGCACCCACTGACCCGCGCGGGTGATGCCGACCGGCACCACCTCGAACTCGTCGGGGTCGAGCGCGCCGAGCACGCTGCCGGCGCTCACACAGGAGATGCCATGTTCCGGGCTGCGGCCGCCGAAGACGATCGCCACGCGGGTCTTGCCTGGGGTGGTCACTGCGGTCACCTTTCCGGGACGCACTGCTGGCGCTCTCCCGGATGACCTTACTGTGCGTGGCGAGATCGGGAAGTCGATACCCCACGAGACCGTAAGGCGGGCGCAATCGGTCAAGAAGCCCTATACCGTACGTGACCAGACGGGTGCGTCAGCCGGCCAGTTGCCGCTCGCCGAACGCGTGCCGCCGGCCGATCGCGATCACCTTGACGCGCTGCCGACCGGCTCGCACCATGCCCAGGGCCATGAATGCGCCCGCGATCCGCTCGGCCGCCTCACGGCTGCTCGCGCCGACCACCTGGCGGCGACGTTCGGGAGCGATGCGCTCGTTGCGAGCACCGCCCTCGCAGGGGCGCACGTCGGTCAGCACCACCAGGAATCGGGTCATCGCCGCGCGCCGCCCACCGCCGGTCGGGCCCGTCGTAGCGGCCGCGAGACTGCCGGACAGTATCTACGCACGTCGCTCTCCCTCCGGTGCCGACTCAAAGGCTCGTGGCGCGGCACGCGGCGGCCGGGTACGGGGGAATAACCCGACCGCCGCGCGCCCCATCCCCTCCGGTCGCTCACCGCCACCGTCGCCACGACAACCGGCGGTGAGGACGTGATGACAGCCTGACACCTTCACCGCCATGAATGCAACTCCCACTTACGTTTTCTCATGTACACGATCCCGAATACATGCGACCATCGATGCATGGCACCGAAGACCGCCCGCGCCCGACGACTCGGCATCGCCCTGCGCCAGCACCGTGAGGCCGCCGGCCTCACCCTGGAGGCCGCAGCCGACGAGATCAACAGCACCCGCAGCACGCTGTCCCGCTACGAGAACGCGCAGACGCTTGTCAGCCCGGCGACCGTACGCGCGCTGCTCACCCTCTACGGGGTGGGAGCGGACGACGTCGCGGCGGCTGTCGCGTTGGCCAAGGACGCGCGCAAGCCCGGCTGGTGGGTGTCCTATTCGTACCTGCTCGACCGACGCACCATCGACTTCATCGCGTTGGAGGCCGAGGCCACCGGCATCGCCAACTTCGAACCGTCAGTGGTGCCGGGGTTGTTGCAGACCGCCGACTACATCCGGGGCGTGATGCGGGGCGGCCCGCACACGCTCAGCGACAACGACGTCGAGGAGCGGGTCCACCTGCGACTGGACCGCCAGCAACGACTCACCGGTGACGACCCACCGATCTTCGACGCGATCCTCGACGAGGCCGCGCTCCTGCGCCCGGTCGGCGACGAGGCCGCGATGCAGGGCCAACTGCGGCACCTGCTCAAGATGAGCGAGCTGCCGAACATCACCGTGCAGCTGATCCCGTTGGCCGCCGGTTACCACCGGGGCACGCGGGGCTCGCTGCACATCCTCGAATTCGCCGACCCGGAGGACCCGATCATCGCCTCGGTGGAGACGGTCGCCGGGCAGATGGTCCTCGACCGGCCCGGCGACCTGCGAACCTGCACCAAGATCATGGAACATCTGCGGACTGTCGCGCTCAGCCCGTCGGCCAGCCGCGACGCATTGATCAAGATCCTGAAGGGACGGTAGACGATGACACCGACGACCAACGCCACCCCGGCGGTGGCCGGATGGCGCAAGAGCAGCCACAGCGGCGACGAGGGCGCCTGCGTGGAGGTGGCGGTCGTACCCGGCACGGTGGCGGTACGCGACTCCAAGGACCCGGACGGCCCGCTGCTGCTCTTCGCGCCGTCGGCCTGGACCGCCTTCGCCGAGGCACCGCCGCTGCGCTGATCCACGGGTGAACCCATGAGCCGCTGACCGGGCCGGTAAGGGCACCACCGGCCCGGTCAGCCCACCCGAGCGATCAGTGGCCGACAAGCGGCGGCGGCACCGGCAGTTCACGGGCCGCCGCCAGGGCGGCGAGGGCGGCACCCCGAGCGCCGGCCATGTCCCGCTCCGGCACCAGCGCGAAGGTGGCCGACGCGGCCTGCTCGTCCCGCAGCACGGTGTGCTCGCGTACGGTCGCCAGGAACCAGTCACGGAACTCGGGGACGGTCTCCACCACCCCACCGCCCACGAAGTAGGCGTGCGGATCGGTGAAGTTGGCCGCGATGGTGAACAACGCCCCGAGGGCTCGGGCCTGCTGGGCGAAGATCTCCCGGGCCATCTCGTCGCCCCGCTCGCCGTAGCCGCGCACCAGCTTCGCCGCCCGGGCCGGCGGCTCACCGGCCAGCGGATGGTCCGGAAACCGGGTGAGCCAGTACGGCAGCAGGTTGCGCTCGATCGCGGTCAGCGAGGCGACGGATTCCACGTCCCCGGCGAAGCCGCAGGCGCAGACCGGCACCGGCTGCCCCGGTGCGAGCACGTCGGTCAGCGGGACGTGCACGTGCCCCAGCTCACCGGCCATCCCCGCCGCGCCGGCAATCACCCGTCCGTACTCGACCAGCCCACCGCCCAGCCCGGTGCCGACGATCGCCGACACCGACGACCGGTGCATCGCGTCGACTCCGAAGTGGACGTGGTGGGCGTAGAGCGCGGCGGCGTTGCCGTCGTTGTGATAGATCACCGGCAGCCCGAGCCGGCGTTCCAGGGCACCCCGGATGTCGTGGCCGCGCCAGGCCGGCTGGGAGAAGTTCGTCGACCCCTTCGACGAGATCACCCCGGTGGCGCTGGCCGGACCGGGCGTGTCCAGCCCGACGGCGCGCACCTGGTCGCGGGACAGCCCGGTCAGGGCCAGGACACCGTCGAGGGAGCGGGCCATCGCCTCGACAGCGGCCTGCGGACCGGCGCGTACCTCGCTGGGGGTCTCCACGAGCTGGTCGACCAGGAAGCGTCCATCGAGCGTGAGCACCGTGGCGTTGTTGCTCGTACCGCCGTTGTCGATACCCACGACCACAGTTGTGTCAGCCACCGGTCAACCGCCTCCCACCCGTTTCGATCGGAATACTCCGCGTGTCACTGGTGTCACGTCATGGCGTACGAGTCGTGAGGCTAGTTCTCGCTCCCCTGCCCCGCCATGCCGACCGGCCGTCGGGCCGTCATGGCGGTGGCCGCCAGGGACTCGTCGCGCCACGTCGACGGCAGCAGCCCCGCCTCCGCCAGCACCGAAGCGAGCAGGTCGACCTGCGACTCGCCGACCTCCACCACCAGGTGCCCGCCGGGGGCGAGCCAACTCGTCGCCTCGGCGGCGAGCCGGCGCAGCACCGCCAACCCGTCCGGGCCGCCGTCGAGCGCCACCAACGCCTCGTACCGGCGCGACTCGGCCGGCAACAGGTCCAACGCCGCCGTCGGCACGTACGGCGCGTTCGCCACCACCAGGTCCAGGGTGCCGCGCCACGTCGCCGGCAGCGCGTCGAACAGGTCACCGGCGAGGACCGGCACGGCCAGTTCGGCGAGGTTGCCTCGGGCACAGGCCACCGCGGTCGGGTCCACGTCCACCGCAGCCAGCAGCCGCGGGGCGTGGAGTCGACGCGCCAGCGCCCGGCTGAGCGCGC
The DNA here is from genome assembly GCF_016863515.1 of Micromonospora gifhornensis. Taxonomy (GTDB): domain Bacteria; phylum Actinomycetota; class Actinomycetes; order Mycobacteriales; family Micromonosporaceae; genus Micromonospora; species Micromonospora gifhornensis. The sequence continues at coordinate 140,328 of NZ_BOPA01000017.1, read as the reverse complement.
CCGAGCCGCAACACAGCTCGACCACCCTCGCCGCCGGCCCGGCCACCGCCTCGGCCGCCGCGACGAGCGCCGCGGTCCGCGCCCTCGGCACGAAGACGCCGGGTACGACGGTGATCCGCTCGCCGCAGAACTCCGCCCAGCCGAGCAGGTACTCCAGCGGCTCCCCGGCCACCCGCCGATCGACCAGGGCGGCGAGCGCCCCCGGGTCGTCGGCCGCCTCCACCAGCAACCGGGCCTCGTCCTCGGCCCAGACACAGCCGGCCCGGCGTAGCCGGTCGACCGTGGCGGCCCGTACCGCCGAGGAGACGGCGATCATCTAGGCGCTGGCATCCAACGCGGCCGACACATCGGCGGTCAGGTCCACCGTGTCCTCCACACCGCAGGAGAGTCGGACGAAGCCGGCGGCGGTGTCGTCACCCCACTGGGCGCGCCGGTCGGCGGTGGTGTGCAGGCCGCCGAAGGAGGTGGCCGCCGAGACCAGCCGGGCCGCGTCGAGGAACCGGGCGACCCGTTCGGCGTCGCCCAGGTCGAAGGAGAGCACCCCCGGCATCCGGCGCAGCTGACGCGAGGCGACCGGGTAGGCCGGATCGTCCGGCAGGCCCGGCCAGCGCAGCCCGGTCACGTCGGTGCGGTCGGCCAGCAGCCGGGCGAGGGCCTCGGCGTTGGCGCTCTGCCGGGCCAGGCGCAGGTCGAGGGTGGCCAGCGAGCGGTGTGCCAGCCAGGCGTCGAACGCGCCGGGCACCGCCCCGGTGGTGGTCCGCCAGGCGGTGAGCCGTTCCAGCAGCTCCGATGAGCGGGTGGCCAGGTAGCCCAGCAGCAGGTCGGAGTGCCCGGTCAGGGCCTTGGTGCCGGAGGCGACCACCAGGTCCGCGCCGAGGTCCAACGGGCGCTGCCCGAGCGGGGTCGCGGTGGTGTTGTCGACCGCCAGCAGGGCACCGGCGGCGTGCACCTGCTCGGCCAGCGCGGGCAGGTCCACCACGTCGAGTCCCGGGTTGGCCGGCGTCTCCACAAGCACCAGGCGTACCCCGTCGAAGGACGGGTACGGCCCGGCGGTCGGTGCCAGCAGCACCCGTACCCCGTTGCCGGCGAGTGTGTCGGTGGCGAACGTGCGGACCGGGAAGTATCCGTCGGCGGGCAGCACCACCGTGTCACCGGCGCGCAGCAGCCCCAGCAGCAGCCCGGTGATGGCCGCCTGGCCGCTGGCGAAGACCCGACACTCGCCGCCCTCCAGCTCGCCGATCGCCGCCTCCAGCAACCGCCGGGTGGGGTTGTCCGGGCGTCCGTACCCGTTCGGCGCCGCCTCCGGCCCGTGTCGGGGATCGAGATGGTACGGCGCGGCGAAGACCGGCCCCGGCAGGAATGGCTGCCCCGGTGCCGGGGCGGGCAGGCCGGCGTGCACGCACCGGGTGCCGTCACCGCCGGCCGGAAGCCGCTGGGGTACCTCGTCCTCGCTCATCGGCTCACTCCGGCTTGGTGGTGCGGCTCATCAGGGCGCGTACCGCGACCCGCGGGTCGACGCCCTCGTGGCAGACCAGCTCGACCTGCTCGGTGATCGGCATCTCCACGCCGTGCGCGCGGGCCAGGTCGCGGATGGCCAACGCGCTCTTGACCCCCTCGGCGGTCTGCCGGGTGGCCACTCGCGCCTCCTCCAGGGTGGCGCCCCGGCCCAGGTGCTCACCGAAGGTGCGGTTACGTGCCGACGGCGACGAGCAGGAGGCCACCAGGTCACCCATGCCGGCCAGCCCGGCGAAGGTGAGCGGGTCCGCGCCCAGCGCCACCCCGAGCCGGGCGGTCTCGGCCAGCCCTCGGGTGACAAGCATGGCCCGCGTGTTGTGACCGAAGCCCATCGCGGTGGCGATGCCGTACGCCAGGGCGATCACGTTCTTCACCGCGCCGCCCAGCTCACAGCCGACCACGTCGTCGTTGGTGTACGGCCGGAAGTACGGCGTGGTGATGGAGCGCTGCACCAGGGTGGCCCGGTCGACGTCGGTGCAGGCGACCACGGTGGCGGCCGGCTGCTCGGCGGCGATCTCCGGTGCCAGGTTGGGGCCGGAGACGACCACCACCCGATCCGCGGCCACCTGCGCGGTCTCCACGATCACCTCGCTCATCCGCTTGGTGGTACCGAGCTCGATGCCCTTCATCAGCGAGACCAGCGTGGCGTCGGCGTGCAGGTGCGAGACCCAATCGGCGAGGTTGCCCCGCAGCGTCTGCGACGGCACCGCCAGCACCACCATCTCCGCGCCCTTGATCGCCTCGGCGGCGTCGCCGGTGCCGGTGACCCGCTCCGGCAGCACCACTCCGGGCAGGTACTCCGGGTTGCGTCGCTCGGTGCGGATGACGTCGGCGATCGGCTGCCGGCGGGCCCAGATGGTGACCTCCCGCCCGGCGTCGGCCAGGATCTTCGCGAACGCCGTACCCCAGGACCCGGCGCCCAGCACCGCCACGTGCCCACTCACGCCGTCGCCTCCGGACGCTGCTCGACGTTGGCCCGACCATTACGCTGCCACAGCGGCGGCGGGGTGCCGCCCCGGATCTCGGCGAGCATGTCCCGCAGCCGCAGCATGATCACATCGGTCATCTCCTCCAGCACCGCGCGGCTGGGGGCGGCACCGGTCCACTGGCTCAGGTCGATCGGTGGCCCGGCCACCACGGTCACCGGGATCCGGGGCCGTGGGTTGAGCCGGGAGCGGCGCGGGTCGAAGATGCGCTCCGGCCCCCACATCACCACCGGCACCACCGGGGCGCCGGTCGCCAACGCCAGTCGGGCCGCCCCGGTCTTGCCCTTCATCGGCCACAGGTCCGGTTCCCGGGTGATGGTGCCCTCCGGGTAGATGATCACGGCATCACCCTCGCCGAGCGCCTTGATCAGGGCGTCCAGCGACTTGGCCGCGTCGACCGTCCCCCGCTCGACGGGGATCTGCTTGCACCGGTGCAGGATCCAGCCGATCACCGGAACCTTGAACACGCTCGCCTTGCCCAGGAACTGCGGCCAACGGCCGGAGTCGTAGATGAAATGGGCGGCGACCAGCGGGTCGGCGTGCGACATGTGGTTCGCCACGATGATCATCGGGCCCTCGGTGCCGAGGTGCTCCATCCCCCGCCAGGTGCGCCGGGTCCAGATCGTCATCACCGGCTTGACCAGCACCACGGCCAACCATTGCCAGAACCCCAGCCTGCGCCGACCCACCGTGCCTCCTCGTGCCCGCCCCGTCCACCGGAGGAACCGGTGACACCCGCAGCCGAAATCATGCCTGCTCGCCCCTGGTACGGCCAGTGAGGGTACCGACGCCGGCTGGCAGGATGACAGTGTGAGTCAGCCATGGACCGTGGTGGTACCGGTCAAGCGTCTGACCGCCGCGAAGACCCGGCTGCGCGGCGGGCTGCCCGGCGTGCCGCACGAGGAGTTGGCGCTGGCGCTGGCCGCCGACACGTTGGCCGCGGTGGGTGCCTGTTCGCCGCTGGTGCGGATCCGGGTGGTCACCGACGATCCCCGGGTGAGCGCGCTGGCCCGGCTGGCCGGCGCCCAGGTGCTGCCCGACGCCCCGGACGCCGGCCTGAACGCCGCGTTCCGGCACGGTGCGACCGGAGCCGCCGGGTGGGTGGCGGGGCTCACCGCCGACCTGCCCGCCCTGCGCCCGGCCGAACTGGCCGCCGCGCTGGCCGAGGCCCGCAAGACCCCGGCAGGCGTACGGTCCTTCGTCAGCGACGCCCCCGGCAGCGGTACGGTGCTGCTCGCCGCACCTCCCGGCGTACCCCTGGATCCCCGGTTCGGACCCGACTCGGCCACGGCACACACGGCCAGCGGTGCCCGCGCGTTGGCCGGTGACTGGCCCAGCCTGCGTCGGGATGTGGACACCGCCGAGGACCTGCTGGCCGCGGCCCGGCTCGGGCTCGGCCCGCGCACCGCCGCGCTGGCCGCCGGCTGCCTGACGCGCTGAACCCCGGCCGAGCCGCGTCCCGTGTACGGTGCTGGGCATGCAGGGCACGGTGGCGACCTTCGACGCGGCGACCCGCAGCGGACTGCTGCTGCTCGACGACGGCACCGAGTTGCCCTTCCCCGCCCGCGCCTTCGACGCCTCCGGGCTACGGCTGCTCCGGCTGGGGCAGCGGGTCCGGGTGGAGACCGACGCCGGCGGTGACGTCGTACGGGTGACGTTGCCGACGATGCCCTGACATCCCAGCTCAAGTTCAATTTGTGTTAACCCTGGTCGGGTGATTATGGGCGGGTGAGCACCCCTCGCGAACGCCCGGACCACCCCACCGGCACCGACCCGGCCGCCTCCTCCGCCGGGCTGGAGGAGGTGCTGGACCCGGTCGCCGAGGCGGGCCTGCCCGAACCCGCCGACCGGGAGACCTCGGTCGACCGGCCGCTGCCGGAGGACCGGTTCCTCAACCGGGAGCTGTCCTGGCTCGACTTCAACGCCCGGGTCCTGGCGCTGGCCGAGGACCACCGCACGCCACTGCTGGAGCGGGCCAAGTTCCTCGCCATCTTCGCCAGCAACCTCGACGAGTTCTACATGGTGCGGGTCGCCGGGCTGAAACGGCGGCTCACCGCCGGCCTGCCGGTACGCGGCGGCGACGGGTTGCCCCTGCGTACCCAACTCGAACTGGTCGCCGCGAAGGCGGCCGACCTGGTCGCGCGGCACGCCGCCTGCTTCATCGACGACGTGTCGCCGAAGCTGGCGGCGGAGGGCATCCGGGTGCTGCGCTGGTCCGACCTCGGCGACAGCGAACGGGACCGGCTGCGCAGCTACTTCCGCGAGCAGATCTTCCCGGTGCTCACCCCGCTGGCGGTCGACCCGGCGCATCCCTTTCCGTACATCTCGGGCCGGTCGCTGAACCTGGCCGTGTCGGTCCGCGACCCGGACGGTGGGGCCGAACTCTTCGCCCGGGTCAAGGTGCCCAACAACGTGCCCCGGTTCGTCCGGGTCGACCGGGACCAGCCCGGCGTACGGATGCTGCCGCTGGAGGACCTCATCGCGGTCCACCTCGGTCAACTCTTCTCCGGCATGCAGGTGGTGGAGTGCCACCTGTTCCGGGTCACCCGCAACGCCGAGGTGGAGGTCGACGAGGACCGCGACGAGGACCTGCTCCAGGCCCTCGAACGGGAACTGGCCCGGCGCCGGTTCGGTCCTCCGGTCCGGCTGGAGGTCGCCGCGTCGATCTCCGACCACATGCTGGAGTTGCTGGTCCGCGAACTGGACATGGACGCCCAGGACGTGCTGCGGGTCCGGGGGCTGCTCGATCTGTCCGCGCTGTGGCAGCTCTACGGCGAGGCGGACCGGCCGGACCTGAAGGATCCGCCCTTCGTGCCGGCCACCCATCCCCGACTGGCCGAGGGTGAGGTGCCGCGCAGCGTCTTCGCCACCCTGCGCGACGGGGACGTGCTGGTGCACCACCCGTACCACTCGTTCGCCACAAGCGTGCAGCGCTTCATCGAGCAGGCCGCCGCCGACCCGCACGTGCTGGCCATCAAGCAGACGCTGTACCGCACCAGCGGCGACTCTCCGATCGTGGACGCGCTGGTCGAGGCCGCCGCGGCCGGCAAACAGGTGGTGGTGCTCGTCGAGTTGAAGGCCCGCTTCGACGAGGTGGCCAACATCGGCTGGGCCCGCACGCTGGAACGCGCCGGATGCCACGTGGTCTACGGGCTGGTCGGTCTCAAGACGCACTGCAAGACCGCCCTGGTGGTACGCCAGGAGGGCAACCAGATCCGCCGCTACTGCCACATCGGCACCGGCAACTACCACCCCAAGACGGCCCGCCTCTACGAGGACTTCGGCATGCTCACCGCCGACCCGGAGATCGGCGCCGACCTGACCGACCTGTTCAACGTGCTCACCGGCTACAGCCGGCAGACCGCGTACCGGCGACTGCTGGTGGCCCCGCAGGGCGTCCGGGGCGGCCTGATCGAGCGGATCGAACGGGAGATCACCCAGGTCCGGCTCGGCATGCCCGGGTTGGTGCAGTTCAAGGTCAACTCGCTGGTCGACGAGGCCGTCACCGACGCCCTGTACCGGGCCTCCCGGGCGGGCGTACACGTCGACCTGATCATCCGGGGGATGTGCACGCTGCGTCCCGGCGTACCCGGGCTCTCGGACAACATCCGGGTCCGCTCCATCCTCGGCCGTTTCCTGGAACACTCCCGGATCTTCCGCTTCGGCAACAACGGCGACGCCGAGTTCTGGATCGGGTCGGCCGACATGATGCACCGCAACCTGGACCGACGGGTCGAGGCACTGGTCCAGGTCAGCGACCCGGTGGCCCGCGCCGAACTGGACCACGTGCTCCAGGCCGCGATGAGCCCGGACGTGGACGCGTTCGAGTTGAGCGCCGACGGCAGTTGGACCCGGCGCAGCGGCACGCCGACGGCACCGCTTGTCCACCTGCAGGATCTGTTGCTGCGTCGGGTCGGCAGCACCGCCGGGTGAGCGGTGCGGGCATAGGCTGAGCAGATGGTCAACGAGGAGGACCTGGCGGTCGCCGGCCGCCGGCAGGACCCGCACCCGGGAGCCGGCGTGGCCGTGATCCGGGCGGCCGGCGGGGTGGTGTGGCGGCCGGCCCCGGACGGCAGCGTCCAGGTGTGCCTGGTGCACCGCCCCCGGTACGGGGACTGGACGTTGCCGAAGGGCAAGCTGGAACCGGGCGAGCATCCGCTGCTCGCCGCCGCCCGGGAGGTCGCCGAGGAGGCCGACGCCCAGGCGGTACCGCAGGTGCGCCTGCCCAGCGTGCAGTACCGCAGCGAGGGCCTGCTCAAGACGGTCGACTACTGGGCGATGCGGGCGGTGGGCACCGGCGGTTTCCAGCCCGGCACCGAGGTCGACGACATGCGCTGGCTGAGTGTGGACGACGCGGTGGCGCTGGTCAGCTACCCGCATGACGCCCAGGTGCTTGCCGCTTTCGCCGCGCTGCCCCAGGCCACCGCGGCGATCCTGCTGGTCCGGCACGGCCACGCCGGTGAGCGGCTGGGCTGGTCCGGGCCGGACGCCGGCCGGCCGTTGGACGCCCGAGGCTGGTCCCAGGCGCACGCGTTGGCCCCGCTGATCGCGCTGATCCGCCCGACCCGGCTGCTCGCCGCCTCGCCCCGCCGGTGCGTGCAGACCCTCGATCCGGCAGCCGCGCTGCTCGACCTGCCGATCGAGATCAGCGGTGACCTGGACGAGCCGCGCGCCGGCCAGCAGACCGACGAGTGCGCACTGGCCACGGCGGCAGCCCTCACCGCGCTGGCGGCACAGGGTGAGCCGGTGGCCGCCTGCAGCCAGGGCAAGGTCATCCCCGGCGCGCTGGAACGGCTCGTCGGCCAGCCCGGCGACTACGCCACCGGAAAGGGCGGCGGCTGGCTGCTCGCCTTCACCGGCGACCGGCTGCTCGCCGCCGATCGTCTCTGAGCGCCCCCGCACCGAAGCCAGCGCGGGCAGCCCCACTCCCCTGTGCGGAGAGGTGTCCGGGGTCGTGCGACGCCCTCCTGCCGTCAATTCCGTTCGCCGGGTGGCAGCTTGAGGGTCACCGCGACCGGCAGGTGGTCGCTGGCGGTGCTGGCGATCGCGACCGGATCGGTGGCCGGCAGGTCCGGGGAGACGAAGATGTGGTCGATCTGCTGGCGCGGGTCGTCGGCCGGGCTGGTGGGCAGCGGGCGTACGGCCGCGAAGGCGTCGACCAGCCCGGCGTCGGTGAGCGCTGTGAACGCCGGATCGCCCGGCTCGGTGTTGAAGTCACCGGCGACCACCAGCGGCCTGCCGTCGGCGTACGCGGTGGCGAACCCGGCGACCGCTCGGGCCTGCACCACCGGATCCGTACCGGGTGGAGGTTGCAGGTGGGTGCTCACCACCGCCAGCCGCACGCCGTCGCTGAAGTCGACGGTGACGCCGAGGGCCTGCGCACCGGTGGGTGCGCCCACCGCGGGTAGCGCGCGGGTCTGCGCCTGCCGGACCGGCCAGCGGCTCAGCACCGCATCGCCCCAGAGCGCCCCGGCGGCCGGCGCGAAGACGTACGGCATCTCCAGGCGGGTCGCCAGCAGGTGCAGGGTGTCGTGGCCGCCGTTGAGCAACCAGCCCCGGTCGACCTCGCTGAGCAGCACCACGTCGGCCCGCCCGATCGCCCGGTCGAGAGCGGCCAGGTCGAGCCGCCCGTCCAGGCCGAAGCCCATCCGGATGTTGTACGCCACCAGCCGTACCTGCGTCGGTGGTCCGGGCCGGTTGGTCGCCGTCAACCACGGCCCGTGCATCACCGCGGCGACGAGGGCGACCAGGGCGGCCAGCAGGGCCGCCAGCAACGCCCGTACCGGCCGGGCAGCCGTCACCGGCCGCGTCAGCTCGGTGGTGGCGTCGACCGGGGCCACAGCGGCACCTGACGCCGATTGCCGCCCACCGTGCGCGACGGCACCCACCACCATCGCCACCACGACGGGCAGCCATCCGTTGGGGTAGCCGATGTCGTAGGCGGCGTAGAAGAGCACCGTCGCGACGGCGAAGACCAGCATGCCGCCGATCGCCGCGTACCCGCGCCGGGCAACGGTCGACGGGCCCCGCTGGACGGTCGTGAGGGCCAGGCAGCCACCGAGACCGGCTGCCGCGAGCAGCATCGCGACACCGAGGGCCGACGGTGGCCCGTACCCGAACAGCAGCGTTCCGGCCAGCAGCAGCACCGGGAACAGCAGACGCAGGCGGCCCTGCGGCGGCGGGAACAACGCGCAGAACACGAACAGTGCCACCGCGCCGGTCAGCGGTGCCAGGGCGAACAGGGGCGGTTCGGCGGTGCCGGCGTGGCCGAACCAGAACGAATTCGCGGTGCCGGCGACCGCCGGTGACAGCGCGAGCATGCCGCCCAGCAGCAACGACGGCCCGGCGAGCAGCCAGCTTCGGGCCGGCGGCATTGTCGCCGCGTCGCCGTCCCGCCCGGCGACGTCTGGTTGCCGGGCGGACGCGACCGCCGCGACCAGCAGCAGCGCCACCACGGCGACGCTTGGCAGCCACGCCTCCCACCGTCCCCACCACACCGGGTCGTGGGTGCCGAACATCGCGTGGCCGAGCGCCCCGGCGGTCAGTCCGTAGACCAGTCCGGGCACCGGATGCGTGACCTGACTCGCGGCCGCTGCCAGCCACACCAGTCCGGCCAGCAGGCCGGCGGTGGCCAGCCAGAGCTGCGTACGGCCGCCAGGAACCGCGGTGAGGGCCAGTCGGGCAGCACCCAGTACGACAAGGGCCACCAGCCCGACGGGGCGGGCACCGACCCGTACGACGAGGACCGGTGCGGCGAGTGCGAGCACGAACCAGCCGAGCGCGAACGCGCCGAGCAGCTCGGCGGGGGTCGACGCGGCCTGCCCGAAGATGGTGATGACCGACGGCAGGAAGACGCGGAGCACGTCGGTGAGGACGACGAGGCCCAGCGCCAGGGTGACGGTGGCGAGGTGACGGTGGCGCAGCACGGTTCTCATTTCGCCGAGGGTGTGCGGCGATTCTGGTGCCGTACGGCGCGTCGGTCAACGCCTGCAAGGCGATCGGGCCCGGACACGGCGAAGGGCGCCCACCGGCATGGTGGGCGCCCTCGTCGTACGACCGGCTCAGCGTCGGGTTGCCGCCTTCTTGGCCGGTGCCTTCTTCGCCGGAGCCTTCTTGGCCGCCGTGGTCTTGCTGGCCGCCGTGGTGCTCTTGGTGGCGGTCTTCTTCGCCGGAGCGGCCTTCTTGGTGGTGGTCTTCTTGGCCGCGGTGGTCTTGGCCGCCGTGGTCTTGGCCGCGGTCGTCTTCTTGGCCGCTGCGGTCGTCTTCGTCGCGGTGGTCTTCTTGGCCGCCGTGGTCTTGGTGGCGGCGGCGGTCTTCTTCGCGGTGGTCGCCTTCGCACCGGTCGCCTTGGCACCGGTCGCCTTGGCACCGGTCGCCTTCGCGCCGGCGGCCTTTGCGCCGGTCGCCTTGGCACCGGTGGTCTTGGCGGTGGCTGCGGCAGCCTTCTTCGCCGCCGCCGTGGCCTTCGGCACCTTGCCGCTGGCCACCATCTCCTTGAACCCGGCGCCGGGGCGGAAGGTCGGCACGGAGGTCTTCTTGACCTTCACCGCCTCGCCGGTACGCGGGTTGCGCGCTGTTCGAGCGCCCCGAACGCGCTTCTCGAACGCTCCGAATCCGGTGATCGCCACCTTCTCGCCCTTGGTGACCGCCGCCTGGACCTCAGCGAGGACCGCGTCTAGCGCGGCCGTCGCCGTTTTCCGGTCCCCCAGGCGAACGGCGAGCGCCTCGATGAGCTCGGCCTTGTTCACGACTTCCTCCTGATTGTGCAACTGACTCGACGCGAGCCATTCTGCGCGCACGGTATGCCCTGTGCTGCCGGGACACAAACATTCGGTGGAAAAAAGCCCTTGTGTCGTAACGGATTCGCCCCCACCGGTGGCACCGGTGGGGGCGAAATCGGCGATGGAACGCGGCGAACGGGCTATGCGACCCGGGGCAGGAAGGACGGCCGGGTGGTCTCGAAGGCACTGATCTGGGCCTCGTGCCGGAGGGTGAGTCCAATGTCGTCCAAGCCCTCCATCAGCCGCCAGCGGCTGAAATCGTCGAGCGGGAACGACCACGTGGCGGCACCGGCCTGGACCTGGCGGGTGGCCAGATCCACGGTGATCGCGGTGCCAGGGTCGGCCTCGACCAGACCCCAGATCTCCTCGACGGCTTTCAATTCCAGCTCTACCGGAAGCAACCCTTCCTTAAGAGCGTTGCCGCGGAAGATGTCACCGAAGCCGGGTGCGATCACGACTCGGAACCCGTAGTCGCGCAGCGCCCAGACCGCGTGCTCGCGCGAGGATCCGGTGCCGAACTCCGGACCGGCGACGAGAATCGATGCTCCGGAATAAGATTGATCGTTGAGCACGAATCCCGGGTCCTCGCGCCACGCGCTGAACAACCCGTCCGCGAAACCGGTACGGGTCACCCGCTTCAGGTAGACGGCCGGGATGATCTGATCCGTGTCCACGTCGGAACGACGCAGCGGCACCGCGGTGCCGGTGTGCACGGTGAACTTCTCCATCTGTCGCAAGCCCTTCTACAGATCGGCGGGAGCAGCCAGGCGGCCGGCAACTGCGGTCGCGGCGGCGACCGGCGGACTGACCAGGTGGGTACGCCCACCCCGACCCTGGCGACCCTCGAAGTTCCGGTTGGAGGTCGAGGCGGAGCGCTGCCCCGGGGAGAGCGTGTCCGGGTTCATGCCCAGGCACATCGAGCAGCCGGCGAAACGCCACTCGGCACCCGCGTCGGTGAAGACCTTGTCCAGCCCTTCGGCCTCGGCGGCCTCCCGCACGGCGGCGGAGCCGGGCACCACCATCATGCGTACGCCCTCGGCGACCCGGTGGCCGCGCAGCACGTCCGCGGCGGCCCGCAGGTCCTCCAGCCGGCCGTTGGTGCAGGAGCCGACGAAGACCACGTCGACCGCGAGGTCCCGCAGCGGGGTGCCCGGTCGCAGGTCCATGTACTCCAGGGCACGACGGGCAGCGGCCCGTTCCGCGTCCGTGGTGAAGTCCTCCGGGTCCGGCACGGTCGCGCCCAGCGGAACGCCCTGACCCGGGTTGGTGCCCCAGGTCACGAACGGCGTGATCTCCGACGCGTCCAGGATCACCTCGGCGTCGAAGGTCGCCCCCTCGTCGGTGGGCAGGGTCCGCCAGTAGGCGAGCGCCGCGTCCCAGTCGGCGCCGGTGGGGGCGTTCGGCCGCCCCTTCAGGTACGCGAAGGTGGTCTCGTCCGGCGCGATCATGCCGGCCTTGGCACCCCACTCGATCGACATGTTGGCGATGGTCATCCGGCCTTCCATGGACAGCGCCCGGATGGCCTCACCGCGGTACTCGACGATGTGCCCGCGACCGCCACCGGTGCCGACCTTGGCGATCAGCGCGAGGACCAGGTCCTTGGCGGTGACGCCGGGGTTGAGCTGACCGTTGACGGTGACCGCCATGGTCTTCGGCCGGGCCTGTGGCAGCGTCTGGGTGGCCAGCACGTGCTCGACCTCACTGGTGCCGATGCCGAAGGCCAGGGCCCCGAAGGCACCGTGGGTGGCGGTGTGCGAGTCGCCACAGACGATTGTCATGCCGGGCTGGGTGAGCCCGAGCTGCGGGCCGATGACGTGCACGATGCCCTGGTTCTCGTCGCCCAGGGGGTGCAGCTTCACGCCGAACTCCGCGCAGTTGCGGCGCAGCGTCTCGATCTGGGTACGTGAGGTGGGGTCGGCGATGGTGAGCAGGTCACCACGGCGCTGCTGGAACGAGGGATCGGCGTACCCGGTCGGGGTGTTGTGGTCCTCGGTCGCGAGGGTGAGGTCGGTACGGCGCACCGGGCGCCCGGCGAGCCGCAGCCCGTCGAACGCCTGCGGGCTGGTCACCTCGTGCAGCAGGTGCAGGTCGATGAAGAGCAGATCGGGCTCTCCCGCGACAGACCGGACGACATGCGCGTCCCAGACCTTCTCGGCCAAGGTTCTCGGCTGAGTAGTGGCTCCCACCATCTGGACATCCTAAATTCTGGGAGGTAAATTTCGGCTTGTGGGACACAGTATGAGCGGTGTCGGCGTTCTCGACAAGGCGGTGGTCATCCTGGCCGCCTGTGTCGACGGCGCCAGCCTGGCCGAACTCGTTGAACGCACCAAGCTGCCCCGAGCCACCGCACATCGGCTGGCCCAGGCGCTGGAGATCCATCGGATGCTGGTCCGGGACACCCAGGGGCGGTGGCGCCCCGGCCCACGCCTGGGTGAGCTGGCCAACGCCGCGCCGGACGTGCTGCTGACCGCGGCCGAGCCGCTGCTTGCCGCATTGCGGGACGCCACCGGCGAAAGCGCCCAGCTCTACCTTCGCAGAGCGGACGAACGGATCTGTGTGGCCGCCGCCGAGCGGGCCAGCGGCCTACGGGACACCGTCCCGGTCGGCTCGGTGCTGCCGATGACCGCCGGATCGGCGGCCCAGATCCTGCTCGCCTGGGAGCCACCCGAGGCGGTGATGCCGCTGCTGCCCCGGTCCAAGTTCACCGGCCGCACCCTGGCCGAGGTACGCCGCCGAGGCTGGGCGCAGAGCGTCGCCGAACGCGAGCCGGGTGTGGCCAGTGTCTCAGCCCCGATCCGCGACCGTACCGGCCGGGTGATCGCCGCCATCAGCATCTCCGGCCCCATCGAACGCCTCGGCCGTCGCCCCGGCGAACGCCACGCCATGGCCGTCGTCCGAGCCGGCCAACGCCTCTCCGGCCTCTAACCCGACCTCACCCCTCCCCTCCCCTCCCACCCACCCAGACCCCGGTTGATCAAGAGGTTTGCGTCTACGAACAGCCGATTCGAGACGCAAACCTCTTGATCAACTCAGCCGGAGGAGGGGGCGTCCGCGGTGGGCAGGGGTGGGGTGGGGGAAGCGAAACGGCTCGTCCCGAGGTGGGGACGAGCCGTGACCTACTACCTGTAGCCCCGACCGGATTCGAACCGGCGCTACCGCCTTGAGAGGGCGGCGTCCTGGGCCGCTAGACGACGGGGCCAGAACTTCCTGGTTCACCGCCGTCTCCGGCGGTGCGGCAGTAGTCTAGCGGCGTTTCCGCGCGCTGGATCATCGGGGTGGGGTGGGATCGGCGTGCCGGCCGTGAGCGGTACCGGAGGGTCTGCCTGAGCTGGTCTTTCTGCATCCGTGCCCATCCGGCGAGGGACCTGGCCAGCCGGGGAACGGAACGCGAGGAACCTGGCCAGTCGGGGCAGGGAGCATTGGGGGGGCCGGAAAGCGAAACGGCTCGTCCCGAGTGGGACGAGCCGTGACTGTTACCTGTAGCCCCGACCGGATTCGAACCGGCGCTACCGCCTTGAGAGGGCGGCGTCCTGGGCCGCTAGACGACGGGGCCAGAACAAATGCGACACCACCTTAGCGGTGGTGCCGCCGAACTCTACCAGACCTTCCGGCCGAATCCCTTGCGGATCTTCGGCCGGATTCCTACCAGAATCCAGCGTCCTCGGTTCTCACGAACCTCGGCTGCGCTGGGGTACCAGGACTCGAACCTAGACTAACTGAACCAGAATCAGTTGGGCTGCCAATTACCCCATACCCCATCGGCCCCTTGCGGCGCCGGGATCAAACCTTACCCTCCCGGCACCGGGAGGCCAAATCGACTTCCCCAAACCGCATCTGACCTGCTGAAACGCCCCGGTCAGGTCGCGGATACCACCGGATTGGTCAGGTCGCCGATCCCCTCGATCCGGACGGTCACCGTATCCCCGTCCACGAGCGGGCTAACCCCCGCCGGGGTGCCGGTCAGCACGACGTCGCCCGGCAGCAGGGTCATCACGTGCGAGATGTACGACACCAGAGCGGGCACGTCGAAGACCATGTCCCGGGTACGGCCCAGCTGACGGACCTCCATCTCCTCCGGGTCGGGTCCCACCTCACACCGGATCTCCAGGTCGCTCACGTCGAGGCCGGTGCTGATCCAGGGCCCGATCGGGCAGAACGAGTCGAATCCCTTGGCGCGGGTCCACTGGCTGTCGGAGCGTTGCAGATCCCGGGCGGTGACGTCGTTGGCGCAGGTGTAACCGAAGATGGCCCGCTGGGCTGCGGCCCGATCGGCGCGGCGGGCGCCGGGAGCGCCGATCACCACGGCCAGCTCCGCCTCGTGCTCGACCTGCTTGCTGAACTCGGGCAGCCGGATCGCGTCGCGGGGACCGATGACTGAGGTGGAGGGTTTGAGGAACAGCAGCGGCTCACTCGGCACCTCGCTGCCGTGCTCGGCGGCGTGCTCGGCGTAGTTGCGGCCGACGCAGACCACCTTGCTGGGCAGGATCGGTGAGAGCAGGCGGACGTCGGACAGCGCCCACCGGGCGCCGCTGAACGTTATCTGGCCGAACGGGTGCCCGGAGATCTCGGCGATGGTGAGCCCTTCCGGACCCGCCTCCGGCTCTCCCTCGACGACCCCGAACGACATTCCCTTGGCATGAGCGAAACGAGCGATACGCACCCCGCCAATCTAGCCCCGCCCCCGGACCAGCTGCGGCAGCTTACCCCCGACAGTCACCCTCGGTGCCGGATTCACCGCTTCGTACCCGCCCGACGACGTCGCCCACCTAGCGTCGGCGGCGGAGGTTCGTTCGTATGCCTGCATCGACACGACACCAAAGGGCCCTCGCGGCGATCGTGCACTGCGTGGGGTTTCTCACCGCCGCCGTACCGGCGTTGCCGGCGCTCACCACCGCGGACGCCGCGGCGGCCGGGCGTCCGCACCCGGCAGCGGCGACGGCGGAACCCACGATGCCCTCGGCGCCGCCGGCCGTACCGACTCCGACGAGGGTCGCCTCGCCGGCGCCGAAGCCGAAGGTCAGCGTGATGGTCGCACCGGCGAGCACCCCGCAACCCGGCTACCGGATCGAGGTGCGCAACGCCGGCAACGCCCCGGTGGACACCACAGTGCGCCAGGAATTACCCCAGGGGGTGTCGGCGACCGCGATCAGCGACGGCGGTCGGGAGGTACGCCCCGGCGGGTCGGCAGCGACGGAGGTGACCTGGCGGGTGAAGCTGCCGCCGCGCAGCACCACCACGCTGGACACCACGCTTACCGGAGCGGCGGCCCGGCAACCGGTGACCGCCCCGGCGTGCGCCTTCGCCGTCGACGGTCGTCAGCCGTACGACTGTGCGACCGCCACCTGGACGGCCCCGGGCGCTGCCGCGGCGGCCCCCTCGACGCAGAACTCGGGGTGGCGCGGTCAGGTCCCCGCGCTGCTGGCCGGCGCGGCCGTCCTGCTGGCCCTCGCCGTGGTGGGGTTCGTCACCTGGCGACGTCGGCGGCCCCCGGTCGCGGCCGCGCTGGCCTCGGACGGGCCGGGGCGGATCTATCCCCGACCGGCCGCGCCCCGACCCACCACACGTCGGCGTACCCCGCCGGTCTGGTTGATCGTGCCGGTGGCCGCGACGGTGCTGGCGGCCACGCTCGGCACCGCCGCGTGGACCGCCACCCGGCGGGTCGCCGCGATCGACACCGACAGCCAGCCGACAAACGGGGCGTGGAAGGGCAGCGGGGTCAGCGGTGGGCTGGGCGTGCCGCTGCGCGAGGACGCGTTCGAGTTCACCGTCTACCGGATGACCTGCGATCCGGGTCAGGGTGCCCGGCAGTGCCAGGCCACGGTCGGGGTCCGGAACCTGGCCCCGGAGCACCACAGCTGGCACGGCAAGCTGCAACGGGCGTACCTGGCGAACGGCAACTGGGTGACCACCGACGAGCAGGCCACCCGGCGGGCCAACCAGGGGCGGGACGTCTTCGCCGAGCCGATGGCGGCGGGTAGCCGGCTGGTGCTGCCGCTGGTCTTCACCGTCAACGGCAACGAGGCGCCGCAGCGACTGGAACTGCGCAGCGGGGTCTTCTCCGCCGGAGTGCGGGTGGACGTGCCCTGATCAGCGGGCCGGCGGCGGTCGTACCCTGGGACGGTGACCGCCGCCTGCGCCCCCGCCGGCTCCGACCGCCTGCCGGCTGCCGTCTGGCTGCCCCGCGCACGGGCGCACGAGGAGCGTGCCGACGGCCTCACCGCCGCGCACCGCGGGCGTCGGGCCGCGCGGCAACGCCACGCGATCGACGACTTCCTGTACGAGTACTACGGCACCAGGCCATCGGTGCTGCGGCGCTGGCATCCCGGGGTGGGCGTACGGCTGGAGCCGGGACCGGACGGCCCGGCACCGAACGGGCAGTGGCGGTGGTACGTCACCGACTCCGACGGCGTGGTCGGTTTCGACGCAGCGGCGTTCCTCGCCGACCGGGCCGAATCGGTACGCTTCATCAGCCGCCTGCTCTCCGCGATCGCCACCCGCCCGGCCTTCACCGGCTGCTTCGGGTTGCACGAGTGGGCGATGGTCTACCGCCAACGCGAGCACCGGCACCCGCTCCCGCTGCGACTCGGCCAGGACGGCACCGACGCGGTGGTCGAGGCGCACCAGATCAGGTGCTCGCACTTCGACGCGTTCCGGTTCTTCACCCCCGAGGCCGTCGGCCTGAACCGGCTGCGGCCCACCCGCGCCAGCCAGGTCGATCTCGACCAGCCGGGCTGCCTGCACGCCGCGATGGACTGTCACAAGTGGGCGACCAAGCTCGGCCCCGCCGTCCCTGGCGAGCTGGCGTTGGACTGCTTCGAGCTGGCCCGGGACATCCGGCTGCTGGACATGCAGGCGTCGCCGTACGACCTTTCGTCCTACGGGGAGCCGGCGGTGGCCATCGAGACGCCGGAGGGCAAGGCCGAGTACGTGACGCGGCAACGCGAGTTCGCGGAGCGCGCCGGTCGACTCCGGGCTCGGCTGATCGAGGTCTGCGCGACGCTGCTGGAGACAGTGGAGCAACCGACGCCGGCCTGACGCGCGAACGCCGGGCCGAACCGAGGCTGCGGGTCGCGCCGACGCCGAGCCGGCCCGAGGTTGCGGGGCCAGCTGGCCGGTAGCGCCGCGTGACTAGTCGCCGTCCACCCGGCGGTCGCGCTTGCGCTGGGAACGGCGTTTCTTGTCGGCCAGCCGCCGTTCCTTGGCCCCACGCGACGGCCTGGTCGGCCGGCGCGGCGGTGGTGGTGGGGCGACCGCCTCACGCAGCAGCGCCACCAACCGCTCCCGGGCCGCCTCCCGGTTGGCCAACTGGGCCCGGTGCTCGCTGGCGGCGATGGTCAGCACGCCGTTGACCAGCCGCCCGGCGAGCCGGTCCAGCGCCCGGGCCCGCAGCGACTCCGGCAGGCTGGGCGAGCCGGCCAGGTCGAAGCTCAGCTCCACCCGGGAGTCGGCGGTGTTGACGCCCTGCCCGCCCGGCCCGGATGACCGGGAGAAGCGCTCCCGCAGCTCAGCGGCGGGCACGACCCACCGATCGGTCACCCGCAGTCCGTCGTCCACGCCCTGAGGCTAGCGCCCCGGCCGCTCGTCGGGAGTACTGCTCGGATTCGGTGGCGCGGGTTCCGACCCGTCGTCGCCACCGGCTGCGGCGTAGGCAACCGCCCCGATCAGCAGCAGCAGGATCACCCCGATCTTCGTGGTGACCACTTTGATCAGCAGCCAGGCGGCACGGCGGGCGCCGGGCACGGTCTTCTTGGCGGTCTGGTAGTCGCTCCACCCCCGCCGCGCGCGGGCGTACGACGAGCCCACGCCAGTTCCGATGATGAGGCCCACCAGCAGGAGGACCGCGATGAGAGGACGCTCCACCCACGCCAGTATCCATACTCAGCGTAATATTTCCATTCTCCGATCACTGATCGCTGGAACCCGACAGTTCGCCCGATCTCCCCGTAATCGGACAGTTACCCTCCGTGATTTCAGCCGCCCTTGCCGATGATCGTGTCGGCGGTCTGCTGCACCTGTTCGATGGGGATGGCGAAGCCGATGCCGATCGAGCCGTTGCCGTCGATGGTGGCGATGGCGGTGTTCACCCCGACCACCTCGCCTCGGGCGTTGACCAGTGGGCCACCGGAGTTTCCGGGGTTGATCGAGGCGTCGGTCTGCACCGCCCGGTGCCGGTTGTCGCCGAGGCGCACCTGACGGTCGAGCGCGCTGACGATCCCGGCGGTGACCGTGCCGGACAGCCCGAGCGGCGACCCGACGGCCAGCACCGGCTCACCGACCCGGGTCGAGCCCGGCTTGGCCAGCGGCAGCGACGCCAGCCCGGCGGACGCCGGCACCTTCAGCACCGCCAGGTCGCTGCCCGGTTCCCGACCGACCACCTCGGCGCCGAACCGGCGGCCGTCCGGCAGTTCCACGGTCACCGGGCCACTGCGCCCCTTGGCCAGGATGTGGTCGTTGGTGATGATGTGCTGCTCGGAGTCGACGGCGAAGCCGGAACCGGTGGCGCCTCCCACCAGCACCGACACCACCCCGGGCACGGTCTTCTCGGCGGCGGTGACCAGTTCGGCCGGCACCGGCGCGGCCGACGCCGCGGCCGGTTCGGGCAATCCCCTACTGGCCACCCAACCGCCGGCCACCGCCCCCGAGCCGGTCGACAGGGCCAGCACCGCCAGCCCGGCCATCAGCCGACGACGCCAACCCCACGCCGCCCCGTCGCGCGTCCCGGCGGCCTGCCCCGCCCCGTCCCGGCCGTACGGGTCGAATTCCGGCGAGACGAACCAGGGCCCACGGGGCTCGCCCAGCCCGGTCTGCACTGCCATACCTACGCTCCTCACGTCTGCGGCCGCTGCCGCCGGCGAGCCGACACCGGTCCCGCCGGCCGATGCCGGTCAAGCCGGGTCAGGGCAGGCGGGAAAACCAGCGCATCGAGCCGAACGCCGCGCCCATCGCGAACACCAACCCGAGCCCGATGAACCGGGCCGAGATGTCCTGCCGTTCCTTGCGCCAGCCCACCGAACTGCCGATGTCGTCGTAGACGGCATGCAACTCGTCGCTCGTGTCGGCCTGGTGGAAGGCGCCCCCGGTTTGCTCGGCCACGGCCTGCAACGTCTCCCCGTCCACCGGCACCTGGATCGGCCGCCCGCCCCGGTCCACGAAGCCACCCGGCGTACCGAACGAGATGGTGTGCACCGGCACCTCCAAGGCGACCGCCTCGGCGGCGGCCTCCATCGGATCCATGCCGGAGGTGTTCGCACCGTCGGAGAGCACGATGATCCGGGCCGGCGGCGGTTGCGTGGTGGCCTGCTCGTCCAATGCCTTGACCGCGCCCAGCGAGGTGCTGATCGCCTCCCCGATCGCCGTGCCCTGCACCCCGGTGATGCCCTCGGCGAGACGCCGGATCCCGTCGTGCAGCGCCTCCCGGTCGGTGCTCGGCGGGACCAGCACGGCGGCGCTGCCGGCGAAGGCCACCAGCCCGACGTTGAACTCCCTGGGCAGCCCGTCGACGAAGTCCCGGGCGGCGCTCTTTGCCGCACTGAGCCGATCCGGGTCGACGTCGGTGGCGAGCATCGAGGTGGAGACGTCCACGGCGACCATCACGGTGGCGCGTTCCCGGGGCACCCGCACCTCGGCCGTCGGCCGGGCGAAGCCGACCACGAGCAACGCCAGCATGGCCAGGAAGAGACCGGCCGGCAGGTGTCGACGCCAGGTCGGGCGCTGGGGTGCCACCCGGTCGAGCAGGCGCAGGTTGGTGAAGCGGACGGCGTACCGGCTGCGGCGGCGCTGCGCCATCAGGTAGGCCACGGCCAGGGCGGCCACGCCGAGCAGCAGCCAGAGCCGGATGGGCGACTCCCAGATCATGCCGCGCCTCCCCGCCTCGGTGCGGCCGGCGCCAGGGCCAGGCGACGCTGGGTGTGCACGTGCCGCACGATGTCGGCCGCCCAGTCCCGGTCGGTACGCAACGCGAGGTGGGTCGCCCCGGCCCGGCGCAGCGCCTGCCGGAGTTGGTCGCGCTGCGCGGCGGCGGCTGCCGCGTACCGTTCGCGCAGCCCCGGATCGCCGGTCCACACCTCGCGTCGCCGGCCCGTCTCGGGATCGGCGAGCGTGATCAGTCCGACGTCCGGCAGTTCCAGTTCACGGGGGTCGACGACCTCCACCGCGAGCACCTGATGCCGCACCGACAACCGGCGCAGCGGACGTTCCCAGGTGGCCGGTGAGCGTGGATCGTCGGGCAGCCCGTCCAGAAAGTCCGAGATCACCACCACCAGACCTCGCCGGTTGGCCGTCCGGTGCACCGCCGCCAACGCCGCGGACAGGTCGACCTCGTCGGCCGTCCGGTGGCCGTCCGGCTCACCGGCCTGTCGGGGCGCGGCCAGCAGCCCGCGCAGCAGCCCGACCAGGTGGCTGCGTCCGCCCCGGGCCGGCACCCGGTGCAGCCCGTACGGGGTGAGCACCTGCGCGCCGAGCCGGTTTCCCGCCCCGGCGGTCAGGAAGCCGATGGCGGCGACCGCTGCCACGGCCAGTTCCCGCTTGTCCAGTTCGGCGGTGCCGTACTCCATGCTGGGGCTGGCGTCGACAAGCAGCCAGGTGGTCAGCTCCCGGTCGGCGTCGACCTCCCGCACGTGCGGGACGGTGGTCCGGGCGGTCACCGACCAGTCCATCCGGCGTACCTCGTCCTCACCGGGCCGGTACTCGCGGCTGCCGGCGGGTTCACTTCCCGGTCCGGGCAGCAGCCCCCGACGTTCGCCGTGCAGCAGGCCGTCGAGGCGGCGGGTGACGGTGAGTTCGAGCCGGCGCAGCCGCTGGTTCGGGGTGAGGTCGGTGAGCGTCGGGTCCGCCGCCACGGGCACCGGGACGCGCCCGCGTCTCATCACGCGGCCGCCAGATCGGCGACGTACTCCGGCTGACCGTTGGCCACCCTCGGCAGCGGCACCACCTCGACCAGTCGGTGCACCACCGACTCGGCGCTGATCCCGTCGGCGACCGCGTCGAAGGAGAGCACCAGCCGGTGGGCCAGCACGTCCACGGCCAGGTCCCGCACGTCGTCCGGCAGCACGTACTCCCGGCCACGGAGCAGGGCGCGGGCCCGCGCGGCGGCAACCAGGCCGAGGGTGGCGCGCGGGCTGGCACCGTACGCGAGCAGGGGGACGATCTCCGGCATGCCGTACCGGGCCGGGTCGCGGGTGGCCAGGATGAGCCGGACGACGTACTCGGCGATGGCGTGGTGGACGAAGACCTGCCGGGCCTGGAGCTGGAGTTCCCGCAACCGGTCCGGCCGCAGCGCCTGGTGCGGCCGGGGGCGGTCGGCGCTCATCCGGTAGAGGATGGCCAACTCGTCGGCGCCGTCCGGATAGTCGACGACGATCTTCATGAGGAAGCGGTCCCGCTGCGCCTCGGGCAGCTGGTAGACCCCCTCCGACTCGATCGGGTTCTGGGTGGCCAGCACGAGGAAGGGCTCCGGCACCGGGTAGCTGCGCCCACCGATGGAGACCTGACGCTCGGCCATCGCCTCCAGCAGCGCCGACTGCACCTTCGCCGGAGCCCTGTTGATCTCGTCGGCCAGCACCAGGTTGGCCATGATCGGGCCGAGCTCGACGTCGAAGCTCTCCTTCGAGGCCCGGTAGATGCGGGTGCCGACGATGTCCGAGGGCACCAGGTCGGGGGTGAACTGGATCCGGGAGAAGGTGCCGCCGACGACCGTCGCGAGGGTCTGCGCGGCAAGTGTCTTGGCCACCCCGGGAACGCCTTCCAACAGGCAGTGCCCGTCGGCGAGCAGGGCGGTGAGCAGGCGATCGACGAGCTGATCCTGCCCGACGATCACCCGTCTGACCTCGTTGAGCGTCTGCTCCAGCTCGGCCGCGGTCGCGTCCGGATCGGCCGGGCTGGGCAGGCTGGCCATGGTGTCCGAGATGTCCGTCACGGTGCTTGCTTCCCGAGCCGGGCGTCGGACAAACGTCGGAATTTCCGGCCTTCACGCACCCAGACCGCGCGGCAACGCCGTTACGACCTGGATCGGGCCGGAGCACGCAGAGCCGGTCGGGCAGCACCGTCGAGGAGGTAACCGGGCACGGCTGGATCAGCGGTGTACGAGAAGGTGGAACGGCAGGTCGGCGGGGCTGCCGGTGGAGTTGCGGGTCTGGATGAAGACGCCGTTGGGGGTCTGCAGGCGAGCGGCCACCACGGCCTCCCCACCCGCCGGGATGCAGCACGCGTCCGGCCGGCCGATCGTGGCGACGTAGACGCCGCCGGTGACGTTGGAACCGAACTGCACCTCGTACTGCCCGACGCCGTACTTGATGACCACGCCGTCACCGCGCGCCTTGGTGCCGTTGCCGTTGACCGCCGTGGCGTAGAAGCCGACCGCCTGGGTGCTGATCGAGTCGCCCTTGGCCAACGTGGCCTTGGCGCTCTTCAGCGACGCTGCGGTGACCGCCGGCTGCTGGCCACCACGAACGGCCGTCTCGACTGCACCGGTCGTGGGCTTCGCCGCAGCGATCCCGCCACCGGCCAGGGCCAGCGCCAGGGCTGCGATCGCCACCGCAGCCGCCTTACGTCGGAAAAAACCGGTCATGACAAATCTCCTTGTGACCGTGGGGATGCGGCCGACCCACCAGATGGGGATCGGATATTGCCTGACTCCAGGCGGGCGACAATGAGCGGAAACCCGGTGGGGATCACGCCTTCAGAGGACCGACCAAATAGTGGCGAACATGGGGCCTGACCTGGGATTTCCACCCCCGACATACCGCCCGACCAGCAGAAACGTAACACCGGAAAACGCCAATGGTCAACGTTCGATCATGGACAGAATCAACCGGGCGAATTCCCGTGGCAATAATGAAAAGCGAAGGATCGCTCATTCATGAAATTGGTTTGATCGCGCCCGACCGCCCGCTGCCGTTCTCTCGTCGGCACCATGCGCGGCATCGACCCAGTAGCCTCACGCTGTGAAGATCACCGACGCGGGACGCCGACGGATCGGCACCGCGATCTGCTGGCTCGCCGTGGCACCGGGCGCCGGCTGGGCCCTCGCCCGAGTGGCCGGCCTGGACCGCGGAGCGCTTGTGCAGTTGCTGGCGTTCACGCCGTACGCGCTGCTCGGAAGTCTGGTGCCACTGCTGCTCGCGCTCGCCCTGCGGCGTCGCTGGCCGGCGGTGGTCGCGGCAGTGGTCACCACGACGCTTGTCGCGGTGGTGGCGCCCCGGGCGCTGCCGTCGACGCAGCCGGCGGTCACCGGTCCGACGGTACGGCTGCTCACCGCCAACCTGCTGGCCGGCGCCGCCGACCCGGCCGCGGTGGTCGACCTGGTCCGCACCGAGCGGGTCGACGTGCTGGTCGTGCAGGAGTTCACCCCGTCGGCGCAGGCCGAACTGGACCGGCTCGGCCTCGACCGGCTGCTGCCGTACCGGCACCTCAACCCGGTGGTGGGCACGCCCGGCTCGGGTCTGTACGCCCGGCATCCGATCAGCGGCGGCGGCATCCGCCCGCTGCGCGGTGCCTGGGGTTTCACCCAGGCGTACGCGACGGTCGCCGTTCCGGGCGCACCCGAGGTACGCGTCGAGTCGGCGCACCCGGCGGCACCGTACGCGCTGGACCAGAACGGTTACTGGCGCACCGACCTGGCCGCCCAACCACCGGCCACCCCGCAGGGGGCGCTGAGCATCCTCGCCGGAGACTTCAACGCCACCCTCGACCACGGGCCGCTACGTGCGCTGCTGCGTACCGGCTACGTCGACGCCGCCGCGGCGGTCGGAGCCGGGCTCGTCGGGACCTGGGGGCCGTACGACGGCGACCGCATCCCGCCCGTCACGATCGACCACGTGCTGGTCGACCGTCGCATCGCGGTACGCGACGTGAGCGTCCGCCCGCTGCCCGGCAGCGACCACCGCATGATCCTGGCCGAACTGGCCCTTCCTCACGCCCTGCCGAGGCCGTAGGTGAGGGCGTCGACAAGCGCGTGCCAGCTCGCCTCGACCACGTTGGGGTGCACGCCGACCGTGGTCCAGCCGCCGCCACGGCCGTTCGCCGTCTCGACCAGCACCCGGGTCACCGCCCCGGTGCCGTGGCTGCCCTCCAGGATGCGCACCTTGTAGTCGGCCAGCTCGAACTCCCGCAACTCCGGGTAGTGGCGGCCCAGGCCGACCCGCAGCGCCTCGTCGAGGGCGTTGACCGGACCGTTGCCCTCCGCCGTGGCGATCACCCGCTCACCGCGTACCCGGATCTTCACAGTCGCCTCGGAGACCACCGCGCCGTCCTCGCGGTGCTCGACCAGCACCCGGTACGACTCCAGCGCGAACGGCCGTACCGGCGCGGCGTCCGGCAGTTCGGAGCGGACCAGCAGCTCGAACGAGGCGTCCGCGGCCTCGAACGACCAGCCGCCGGCCTCCAGCTCCTTGACCCGGTTGGTGACCCGGGACAGCGCCTCCGGATGGCCGGCCAGATCCAGCCCGAGCTCGCGACTCTTGAGCTCGATGCTGGCCCGGCCGGCCATCTCGGTGACGAGGATCCGCATGTCGTTGCCCACCACCTCGGGTTCGACGTGGTTGTAGAGCAGCGGATCCACCTTGATCGCACTCGCGTGCAGTCCCGCCTTGTGAGCGAAGGCTGCGGCCCCTGCATACGCCTGGTGGGTGTCGGGGGCGATGTTTGCGATCTCAGCGATGGCGTGGGAGACCCGCACCATCTGCTCCAGGCAGCCCTCCGGTAGGACCGGCAGCCCGAGCTTGAGTTGAAGGTTCGCGACGACCGCGAAGATGTCGGCGTTGCCCGGCCGCTCGCCGTACCCGTTGGCGGTGCCCTGCACGTGGCGGACCCCGGCCTCGACGGCGGCGATGGTGTTGGCCACCGCGCAGGCGGTGTCGTTCTGGGCGTGCATGCCGAGCAGTTCGGGGGCCACCCCGATGCGGTCGGTCAGGTCGGTGATGGCCGCCGTGACCTGCGAGGGCAGCATTCCGCCGTTGGTGTCGCAGAGCACGAACCGCTCGGCGCCCGCGGCGAGGGCGGTCTCCACCACCGACGCCGTGTACGCCGGATCGTGGCGGTAGCCGTCGTAGAAGTGCTCCCCGTCGACGAAGACCCGACGGCCCTCGGCGACCAGGTGGGTGACCGTGTCGTGGATCATCGCCAGGTTCTCCTTGGCGGTGGTCCGCAGCGCCCGCTCGACGTGTCGCAGGTCGGCCTTGGCGACCAGGGCGATCGCCGGGGTCTGCGCCTCCAGCAGGCCACGCACCTGGGGATCGTCGGCGGCGACCGTGTTGGCCCGGCGGGTCGCACCGAAGGCGACGAGCACCGCGTGCCGCAGCTCCAGTTCGGTACGCGCCCGGCGGAAGAACTCGGTGTCCTTGGGCACCGCGCCCGGCCAGCCACCCTCGATGAACCCGACGCCGAACTCGTCGAGCAGCCGCGCCACGGCGAGCTTGTCGACCACCGAGTAGCTGACCCCCTCGCGCTGGGCACCGTCGCGCAGGGTCGTGTCGTACACCTGGAACGTCATGGGGATCCCCTTCATCTGGCACCGGCCGGCGCAACAAAAAGACCCCCCGCGGGTGCGGGAGGTCTGCGCGCTCGGCGGAGGGAAGGCCGGCGCGCTAGTTGCCAATAATGCGGGCGGTGCTGTTCACGCTCTGCACTCTGCCACTCGGAAGCGGATCTGGGAGGCAGAATCCACATCTCGGGACGATGAGTTGGGTCTCATTCGGTGTCACGGGTGTAGGCCGAGTCGTGCGGGGTAGGAGTTTTCGGGACAACGAAACACGTACCTCCGAGACGACTGATCAAGTCGAGGCAGGAGAGATCCCCATGGACAGGCTGAACCCGAACACCACGAACGCCACGCCGGACCCCGCCCTGCGCGCCGTCGACCGCGACGACGTGGTCACGACCGGCGGCGCCACCAGCGCCTTCGACCCGTGGAGCTACCGCGACGACGCCGGCGTCGCCGGCACCAACCTGATCGGCTACAAGGTCGAGGCCACGGACGGCTCGATCGGCAAGATCGACAGCGACAGCAGCGAGGTCAACGCCAGCTACCTGGTGGTCGACACCGGGCCGTGGATCTTCGGCAAGAAGGTCATGCTGCCGGCCGGTACGGTCAACCACGTCGACCACGACGAGCAGAAGGTCTTCGTCGACCGCAGCAAGGACCAGATCAAGGCCGCGCCGGAGTACGACGACACGATCAACGACCCGTCGTACCGGGACAAGCTCGGCGGGTACTACAACGACACCTACGCCGCGACCCCGCCCGGTGGGCTCCGCTGAGGCAACCTGACGCACTGAAATCACGGTAACGGCCGGTGGGAATGGCTCTCACCGGCCGTTACCGTGTCCGGATGGACGCGACTGAAGACAGACGCAGAATCCCCTTCACCGCGATGTTCAACTTCCGCGACGTGGGCGGCTATCGCGGCCTGGACGGACGCACGGTGCCCTACGGCCGGCTGTACCGCTCCGACTCCCTGCACCGGATGGACAACGCGGACCAGGACGCGTTCAGCGCCCTCGGCGTACGCACGGTCGTCGACCTGCGTCGCCCGCAGGAGGTCGAACGCGACGGCCGGGTCCCCGACCTCGACGGTCTGGCCTACCGCCACATCCATCCCGAGCACGCGGACTGGTCCACCCAGTCGTACCAGCCGGAGCAGGATCTCGCCCGCTACCTCGCCGACCGGTACGCCGACCTGGCCCGTACCGGCACCACCGGGCTCGCCCAGGCGATCGGCCTGATCGCCGACAGCGCCAACGCGCCGGTGGTGGTGCACTGCGTGGCGGGCAAGGACCGCACCGGCATCGTCTGCGGCCTCACCCTCGCGGTGCTCGGCGTCGACGACGCCGAGATCGCTGCGGACTACGCACTGAGCAGCGAGGCGTCACAGCGCTTCGCCGCCTGGATCGCCACCGCCTACCCCCACCTGCCCCAGTTGCCCGCCGCCTTCCTGGCCTCACCGGCCGAGACGATGCTGCTGTTCCTGGCCGAGATCCGGGAAGGGTACGGGTCGGTCGACGACTACCTGCGCCACACCGGGGTCACCGACGAGCAACTCGCCGCGCTCCGCACCCACCTGCTCGGCTGAGCCGACGCTCGGCGTCCACGGCAGGTCGTGTTAAGAAGGGGCCCCTGCACCACCTCAGGCGTTAACAAGGGGCCCTTCCTTACCGCTCAGAGCGTCTAGAAGACGCGGTGCACCCAGTTCTGGGGGTCGGCAGCCTTGCCGCGCTGGAGGTCGACAAGTTGCTGGCGCAGCGCCATGGTGACCGTGCCGGGCTCGCCACCGCCCATGGTGAACTCCCCCTCCGGGAAGCGGACCCGGCCGATGGGGGTGATCACCGCAGCGGTGCCGCAGGCGAAGACCTCGCGCAGCCGACCGCTTGTCGCGTCCGCCTGCCAGTCGGCGAAGCTCACCGGGCGTTCCTGCACGGTGTGGCCGGCCGCCGAGGCCAGGGTGAGCACCGACTCCCGGGTGATGCCGGGCAGGATCGTGCCGGTCAGCGGTGGGGTCACCACCGAGCCGTCGTCGTAGACGAAGAAGACGTTCATGCCGCCCAGTTCGTCGACGTACCGGCGCTCCACCGCGTCGAGGAAGACCACCTGCTCGCAGCCGTGCTCGGCGGCCTCGGCCTGGGCGGCCAGCGAGGCCGCGTAGTTGCCGCCGCACTTCGCCGCGCCGGTGCCGCCGGGGGCGGCGCGGGTGTAGTCGGGCGACACCCAGACCGTCACCGGCTTGACCCCGCCGGAGAAGTACGCGCCCACCGGCGAGGCGATCACCACGTAGAGGTACTCGTTGGCCGGGCGGACGCCGAGGAAGACCTCACTGGCGAACATGAACGGCCGCAGGTAGAGGCTGCCGTCCTCGCCCTCCGGAATCCACTCCCGGTCGATCTCGATCAGCCGGTGCAGCGAGTCGACGAAGGTCTGCTCGGGCAGCGTCGGCATGGCCATCCGGGTGGCCGAGGTGTTGAACCGGGCCGCGTTGGCGTACGGCCGGAACATCGTCACCCCGCCGTCGGCCGTGCGGTACGCCTTCATCCCCTCGAAGATCTCCTGCGCGTAGTGCAGCACCGCGCTGGCGGGATCCATCGGGATCGGCCCCCGCGCCTCGACCCGGGCGTCGTACCAGCCCTTGCCGTCGGCGTAGCGGATGGTGATCATGTGGTCGGTGAAGACCCGGCCGAATCCGGGGTTGGCCAGCAGCGCGGCTCGGTCGGCGGCGGATACCGGCGCGGGATTCGGACGGATCTCGAAGTCGAGCTTGTCACCACCGCTCATCGCGCTGACCTCCCTGGGGGATGACGGCATGCGCCGACCGCACGCCGCGAAGATATGTGCCAGAAACTTACCCCGAACGGTCGTTCAGCGGGTAGGCGCACCGGTAGGTGGCACCGTCGGGTTCCCGCTTCTGAGGCGACCGTCGACCGGTCGTGATCCGCTACCGCCGGTTACGGCGGCCAGTCGCAGTCAGGCCGCTACCTGAGCGGCGATCCGGTCGCCCACCTCGGCGGTGCGTACCGCCTCGCCCGGGGTACGGGCGGCCAGTTCCGCGCCGACCGCGGCGGTGATCCGGGCTGCGGCGTCGGCGTGCCCGAGCTGGTCGAGCAGCAACGCGGCGGAGAGTACGGCGGCGACCGGGTCGGCCACCCCGCGCCCGGCGATGTCCGGCGCGGAGCCGTGTACCGGCTCGAACATCGACGGGTACGTGCCGTCGGGGTTGATGCTGCCGCTGGCGGCCAGGCCGATCCCGCCGGTGACCGCGGCGGCGATGTCGGTGAGGATGTCACCGAAGAGGTTGTCGGTGACCACCACGTCGTAGCGCTGGGGCTGGGTCACCAGGAACATCGCGGCGGCGTCGACGTGCTGGTACTCGGTGCTCACGTCCGGGTACTCGGCGGCGACCGCCTCGAAGGCACGAGCCCACAGCGAGCCCGCGTGGGTGAGCACGTTGGTCTTGTGCACCAGGGTCACCTTGCGCCGTTCGCGGCGGCTGGCCCGGGCGAAGGCGTCGCGGACCACCCGCTCCACCCCGTGTCGGGTGTTCAGGCTCTCCTCGGTGGCCACCTCGGCCGGGGTGTCGCGGTGCAGCGTGCCACCGGCGCCGGCGTACAGCCCCTCGGTGCCCTCGCGGACGACCACCAGGTCGACCTCGCCGGGCTTGACCGTGGCCAGCGGGCTGGTCACACCGGGCCAGAGCCGCGACGGCCGGAGGTTGACGTACTGGTCGAAGGAGAAGCGCAGCTTGAGCAGCAGGCCCCGCTCCAGCACGCCGGGCGGGACGGTGGGGTCACCGACCGCGCCGAGCAGGATGGCGTCGTGCCCGGCCAGCTCGGTCAACACCGAGTCCGGCAGCACCTCGCCGGTGCGGTGGTAACGTGCCGCACCGAGGTCGTACTCGGTTGCCTCGACCCCGGGCAGGACCGCATCGATGACCTTGCGGGCCTCCGCGACCACCTCGGGTCCGATCCCGTCCCCGGCCACCACCGCGATGCGTGCCACGTCCGTCAGCTCCTTCGCTCGTATCGGCTGTACGGTACGCCGCCGTCCCGCCTCCCGGTACGGGTGTTCCACTTTTCGGGATACGAGACACACAGCAGCTTCTCAGCGTTCGCTCACGCTGCCGTCATCTGCGGTCCCTAACGTGAGCCCGACGGGCTGGGCAGGCCCGGACGACCACCACGAGGGGGTGGCTGGTCGTCGAGGGAGGGGCGGACGCGATGTGGACCGACGAGCAGCCACGTACCCGCTGGGTCGACCCGGCGACGTTCCGGTACCGCCGGCCCGACCTGCGCCTGGGCACCCGCGAACCGCGCCCTGACCGTCCCGGCCCGACCACCGGCGACCGGCTCACCGTGCGGCACACGGTTCGCACCTCGACCGCCGACTACACCCTGCTGCTCAACGCACCGGCCTGGCTCGGTCGGCGTGGCGTCGGCGACGCGCTCCGCGACGCGGTGGCCGAACTGCGGGCGATCGACCTCACCTACGGCCCGAACCGTCCGGAGAGCCTGGTGTCCCGGCTGCGCCGGGGCGAGATCAACCCCGAGTCCTACCCGCCGCTGGCGGACCTGGTGGACCGGTGCGGCGCCATGCGGGCCGCCACCGACGGATGGTTCGACGCCTGGGCGGTGCCCGGTGGATTCGACCCCGGTGGCCTGCTCGGCGGGTGGGCGGTCGAGCGGGCCGCGGCCCGGCTGCGCGCCGCCGGAGTCCAGGACTACGCCGTACTGACCGGCGCCGACCTGGTGGTACGCGGTCACGCCGGGCACGGCGGCCCGTGGCGGGTGGCCGTGCACCATCCGACCGACCGCCGCCGGCCGCCGCTGATGCTGGAGATGACGGCGGGCGCGATCGGCACGTCCGGGGTCACCGGCCGTCGCGGGCACGTGGTGGACCCGCACACCGGCGAACCGGCCGACCAGATGGTCGCCGCCACAGTGGTCGGCCCGAATCTCGCGGTCGCCGACGCCTACGCCACCGCGCTGTACGCCGCCGGTCCGAGCGGGCTGAGCTGGTTCCGCTCCGGATCGGACTACCGCGCCCTGATCGCCAACCACTGACCGCCGACCGGGCGGGAGTGCTGCCGGTCCCGGCATCGCCACGGACACGTCCATCGTGGAGAGCAGCGATCGGCCTCCACTGCCGCGGCAACGGCTGTGGAGGCCGGTCGACGACGAATGCGCGAGGCTCGCGCAATCGAGGGGTGCGGGCCGGCCAACCGGGACGTCGACCTCGCCACCCGAAGACGGGCCGCGTCGCGAGCTGCCAGAACCGCATCGGTACGCTAGCGAATCCGCGCGTTTCCCGGCAAGGGTTCTACAGGGGACCATCCACCCAGTCCGGTCGACTCGCCGAACGCGTTGTGGTAGGGGCGTTTTCGACAAGGTGAATCGCGGATGGCACGCTGTCGGCCGTGAGTTTCGATCTGAGCGTGTGGGCCCTGGCCGACGGGGCGACGCCTGAGGACGTGCGAGCGGCGGTGCGGCGGTGCCGGGAGGGCCAGCACGGCCAGCGCCAACCGGATCCACGGGTGGTCGCCTTCTACCGGGCGATCACCGCCAGCTACCCCGACCGGCCGGTGGCGGGTAGCCCCTGGGCAGTGGTACCACTGCACGCGGCAGCCGACCATGTCGAGTTGAATCTCGACCCGGCCTGCGCGGACCAGGTGCTGCTCGACATCGAACGGCTGGCCGGAGAGCACCGGCTGATGCTGTTCGACGCCCAGGACGGCTCGGTCTATCCGCCGCCGGTAGCCCGGCTGCCCGGCTGACCATCCCGCCCCGGCACAACTGAGACGGATACGACCAGGGGCCCGGCCGAAGCCGGGCCCCTGGTCGCCATGTGCCTGAAACGGCTACTCGTCGCGCAGGTCCGCCGCGCTGGCCGAGGCCGCGCCGATCGAGTCGGCCGCCGAGGTGAGCAGGTCGGCGCCGAGCGCCTGGTCGACGGTGAGGGTCATCAGCGTCTCGCCGCCGGCTTCCCGACGGGCCACCTGCATCGCCGCGATGTTGATGCCGGCCTCGCCGAGCAGCGTGCCGACGGTGCCGACCACGCCCGGACGGTCGGCGTAGCGGAGGAAGAGCAGGATGCCCTCCGCCCCGATCTCCACGTCGAAGCCGTCCACCTCGGTCAGCTTGATGATGTCCCGGGTGCCGGCGTGGGTCACCGTGCCGGAGACGCTCACCGTACGACCGTCGGGCAGGGCACCGCGTACGGTGACCAGCACCGGGTGCTCCACGGTCTCGGTCTGGGTGGTCAGCGCCACCTCCACGCCACGCTGGGCGGCCAGGTGCGGCGCGTTGACGTAGGTCACCTGCTCCTCCACCACGGAGCTGAACAGGCCCTTGGTGGCGGCGAGCTTGAGCACCGACACGTCGTGGTTGACGATCTCACCGCGTACCTCGACGGTGACGCTGGCGGCGACGCCACCGGCGACCGCGGTGAAGGCCCGGCCGAGCTTCTCGGCCAGCGGCAGCAGCGGGCGTACGTCCTCGGCGACCACGCCACCGGCCTGCACGTTCACCGCGTCCGGCACGAACTCGCCCTGCAACGCCAGCTTCACGCTCTTGGCCACGGCCAGGCCGGCCTTGTCCTGCGCCTCGGCGGTGGAGGCGCCCAGGTGCGGGGTGGCCACCACGTTGTCGAAGGCGAACAGCGGCGAGGAGGTGCACGGCTCCTTGGCGTACACGTCCACGCCGGCACCGGCGACCCGGCCCTCGGCCAGCGCGTTGGCGAGCGCCTGCTCGTCGACCAGCCCGCCGCGAGCGGCGTTGATGATCCGTACGCCCGGCTTGACGATCGACAGCTCCTTCTCACCGATCAGGCCCACGGTCTCCGGGGTCTTCGGCAGGTGGATGGAGATGAAGTCGCTCTCCCGCAGCAGCTCCTCCAGGCCGACCAGGCGCACGCCGAGCTGCGCGGCCCGGGCCGGCTGGATGTACGGGTCGTACGCGATCAGCCGGGTGCCGAACGCGGCGATGCGGGACGCGAACAGCACGCCGATGCGGCCCAGGCCGACGACGCCCACGGTCTTGCCCTGCAGCTCCACGCCGGTGTACTTCGACCGCTTCCACTCCCCCGCCTTGAGCGCGGCGCTGGCGGAGGCGGTGTTGCGGGCGACCGCGAGCAGCAGCGCGACGGCCTGCTCGGCCGCGGAGACGATGTTGGAGGTGGGGGCGTTGACGACCATGACGCCCCGCGCGGTGGCGGCCGGCACCTCGACGTTGTCCAGACCCACGCCCGCCCGGGCCACGACCTTCAGCCGGGGTGCGGCGGCGATCGCCTCGGCGTCAATCTGGGTGGCGCTGCGGACGATGACGGCGTCGGCCTCGGCGAGTGCGGAGAGCAGAGCCGGACGGTCGGTGCCGTCGACGTGCCGGACGTCGAAGTCGTGGGCGAGCACCTCGATTGCGGCAGGAGCGAGTTCTTCGGCGATCAGTACGACAGGAGTCATTGGTCCTCGTAGATGTCGTCAGAGCGGTCGGCCAGCGCTGGACGCTGCGCTGCGCCCGGCGTGGGCTGGGCCATGGCCGTCAGGTGCAGCGGCCTGGAACACCTACCCGCGATCGTAGGGGCCCGGCCGCCCCACATACCCCGCAGTACGGGGTGAGTGCCCTCACAAACCGGACGTGACGTGCGTGTTAACGCCCGTTGTCCGGCCGCTCACAGCACGGCACCCGCACCCGGCGTCGGGGAGAACGCCGGGTGCGGGTGCCGTTGAGGTGAGACTGCTCTCAGTGCGCCGACGAGACCTCAGGCGGTCTCGGTGATCGGACGGTCCACCCAGCTCATCATGCCGCGCAGCTTGGCGCCGGTCTCCTCGATCGGGTGAGCCGCACCCTCGGCCTGCCACTTGCTGAAGTTCGGCCGGCCGGCCTCGTCCTCGGCCACCCACTCGCGGGCGAACTCGCCGTTCTGGATCTCACCGAGGATCTTGCGCATCTCGTCCTTGACCCGGCTGTCGATGACCCGCGGGCCCCGGGACAGGTCGCCGTACTCGGCGGTGTCGGAGACGCTGTAGCGCATCCGGGCGATGCCGCCCTCGTACATCAGGTCCACGATCAGCTTCAGCTCGTGCAGGCACTCGAAGTAGGCCACCTCGGGGGCGTAGCCGGCCTCGGTGAGCACCTCGAAGCCGGTCTGCACAAGCGCCGCCGCACCACCGCAGAGCACCGCCTGCTCGCCGAAGAGGTCGGTCTCGGTCTCCTCGGTGAAGGTGGTCCTGATGGCGCCCGCGCGGGTGCCGCCGATGCCCTTGGCGTACGACAGGGCCAGCGCGAGGGCGGTGCCGCTGGCGTCCTGCTCGACGGCGACCAGGCAGGGCACGCCCTTGCCGTCGACGTACTGCCGGCGGACCAGGTGGCCGGGGCCCTTCGGGGCGACCATCGCCACGTCCACGTCGGCCGGCGGCTTGATCAGGCCGTAGCGGATGTTGAACCCGTGCCCGAAGAACAGCGCCTTGCCCGCGCTGAGGTTCGGCGCGATCGACTCGGCGTAGATGTGGCGCTGCGCGGTGTCCGGGGCGAGGACCATGATCACGTCGGCCTCGGCCGCCGCGTCGGCCGGGGTGAGCACCCGCAGGCCCTGCTCCTCGGCCTTGGGGCGGCTCTTCGAACCCTCCGGCAGACCGATCACCACGTCGACACCCGAGTCGCGCAGCGACAGCGCGTGGGCGTGGCCCTGGCTGCCGTACCCGATCACGGCGACCTTCTTCGCCTGGATCAGGCCCAGGTCGGCGTCGTCGTCGTAGTAAACCTCAACGCTCATGACTTCCCTTTCGTACGGCGGCCGATGCGGCCCGTCGTGGCTGTGGTTACGCCCGGCCCGCAGGCCGACCGGTGGTGATCAGGCGGCCCGCAGGGCCGGACCGGCGGTGATCGCACGCGGACCGCGTCCGATCGCGACCTGGCCCGACTGGACCATTTCCTTGATGCCGAACGACTCGAGGTCGCGCAGCAGCGCGTCGAGTTTGTCGGGGGTGCCGGTGGCCTCGATGGTGAGGGTGTCCGCGGCCACGTCGACCACCCGGGCGCGGAACAGGCTTACCGTCTCCAGGACCTGCCCCCGGGCGTTACGGTCGGCGCGCACCTTCACCAGCAGCAACTCACGGGCAACCGAGGTCGACGGGTCCAGCTCGACGATCTTGAGCACGTTGACCAGCTTGTTGAGCTGCTTGGTGACCTGCTCCAGCGGCGAGGAGTCGGCGTTGACCACGATGGTGATCCGCGAGACGTCCGGGTTCTCGGTCTCGCCGACCGCGAGACTGTCGATGTTGAAGCCGCGCCGGGAGAACAGCCCGGAGACCCGGGCCAGCACGCCCGGCTTGTTCTCCACCAACACGGAGAGCGTGTGCATCGTCATTAGATATCGTCCTCGTCGAAGGTCGGGCGAACGCCGCGGGCGAACATGATCTCGTCGTTGCTGGTACCGGCGGCGACCATCGGCCAGACCATCGCGTCCTTGCCGACCACGAAGTCGATGACCACCGGTGCGTCGTTGATGGACATCGCCGCCTCGATCGTCTTGTCGACGTCCTCGGCGGTCTCGCACCGCAGCCCGACGCAGCCGAGCGCCTCGGCCAGCTTGACGAAGTCCGGAATGCGGTGCTTGTGGGTGCCCAGGTCGGTGTTGGAGTAGCGCTCACCGTAGAACAGGGTCTGCCACTGGCGGACCATGCCGAGGTTGCCGTTGTTGATCACGGCGATCTTGACCGGGATGCCCTCCAGCGCGCAGGTGGCCAGCTCCTGGTTGGTCATCTGGAAGCAGCCGTCGCCGTCGATGCCCCAGACCACCGTGTCGGGCCTGCCGACCTTGGCGCCCATCGCCGCCGGCACCGCGTACCCCATGGTGCCGAGGCCACCGGAGTTCAGCCAGGTCTGCGGCTTCTCGTACGAGATGAACTGGGAGGCCCACATCTGGTGCTGGCCGACGCCGGCGACGTAGATCGCGTCCGGGCCGGCGATCTCGCCCAGCCGCTTGATCACGTACTGCGGGGAGAGGGTGCCGTCGGAAGGCTCCTCGTAGCCCAGCGGGTAACGCGCACGCAGGTCGTCCAGCTGCGTCCACCAGTCGCCGAGCTCGGCGACCCGCCCGGCCGCCCGCTCGGCGGTGACCGCCGCGAGCAGCTCGTCGATGACGTAGCGGGCGTCACCGACGATCGGCACGTCGGCGTGCCGGTTCTTGCCGATCTCGGCCGGGTCGATGTCGGCGTGGACCACCGTGGCGTCCGGCGCGAACGAGTCCAGCTTGCCGGTGACCCGGTCGTCGAACCGGGCGCCGAGCGCCACGATCAGGTCGGCCTTCTGCAGCCCGTAGACCGCGGCGACCGTGCCGTGCATGCCGGGCATGCCCAGGTGCTGCCGGTGCGAGTCGGGGAACGCGCCGAGCGCCATCAGGGTGGTCACCACCGGGATGCCGGTCAGCTCGGCCAGCCGGCGCAACCCCTCGGTGGCCCCGGCCTTGAGCACGCCGCCGCCGACGTAGAGCACCGGGCGGCGGGCGGTGGTCATCAGCCGGGCCGCTTCGCGGATCTGCTTGCCGTGCGGATGCATGGTCGGCCGGTAGCCGGGCAGATCCAGGGTGGGCGGCCAGGCGAAGGTGGTCTCCGCCTGGAGGACGTCCTTGGGGATGTCCACCAGGACCGGGCCGGGCCGACCGGTCGAGGCCAGGTGGAACGCCTCGGCCAGGATGCGGGGGATCTCGCTGGCGTCCTGCACCAGGAAGTTGTGCTTGGTGATCGGCAGCGTGATGCCCTGGATGTCCGCCTCCTGGAAGGCGTCCGTGCCGATGGCGGGCCGGGCCACCTGGCCGGTGATCGCCACCAGCGGCACCGAGTCCATGTACGCGTCGGCGATCGGGGTGACCAGGTTTGTCGCACCCGGACCGGAGGTCGCGATGCAGACACCGACCCTGCCGGTGGCCTGCGCGTAGCCGGTCGCCGCGTGGCCGGCGCCCTGCTCGTGCCGGACCAGGATGTGCCGGACGGTCGAGTCGTACAGCGGGTCGTACGCAGGCAGGATCGCGCCACCGGGGATACCGAAGACGACGTCGACGCCGAGTGCCTCCAGGGAGCGCACCAGCGAGCCGGCGCCGGAGACCTGAGCGGGGCGTACCGCCGGGGCCGCAGCGGCGGCGGCGCGGGTGTGGTCGTTGTCACCCGTGGTCTCGGCGGAGCTACGGGCGCGCCGGACGGAGTGGGCGAGCGTCTCTGGTGTGGGTCTCGTCATGGCGATTGCCTTCGGCTGGAGTTGGTTGGGCTGCTCACACTGTGCACGCGGACGAACCGCGGGCGTTGGGTCGACGGCAACAAAAAAGCCCTCGTGCCAGATGCACGGGGCCAGCGCACTCTCAGACAGAGAGTGCGCTCAGATAAGTACTCGCAGCGACCGGTACGACATGGCTCAAGACTGACGCATCTCATGCGATGAGTCAACTGATCCCACATTTTGGTTCACGGACGTGGCGCACCACCCCCCGAAAGGCCACCTGCACCCGGCTTGACGTGCTCTGATGTGCCGTTTCCGGCCCTCGGCGCCGGCGTCGGCCCGGATGCCGGACTCCCCGGCCGTGCCGGTCGGGCCCCCGGGGAGGTGGCCGCCTCCAGCATCGCCTCCAGATGCTCGGCCGGTACGCCCCAACCGAACAACGCGCCCTGCCCGAATCGACAGCCGGCGGCCACCACGGCGGCCAGCTCGGTGGGGGTGGTGACCCCCTCGGCGATGACCTCCAGGCCGAACTGGTGACCCAGCCGCATGACGATGTCGACCATGGGGGCGAAGGCCGGGCCGTCGCGCCCGACCGGCCGGACCGGCTCGTGCTCGGCCACCAACCCGTGGTCGATCTTGAGAATGTCGATCGGGAGCCGGCGCAGCTGCCCCAGCGAGGAGTAGCCGGCGCCGAAGTCGTCGAGGGCGATCCGCACACCGGTCCGCCGCAGCGCCGTCAGCCGCCGGATCAGCTCGTCCAGATCGGTGGCGACCGCGTGCTCGGTGACCTCCAGCACCAGCCGCTGCGGCGGGACGTGGTGGGTACGCAGCGCCTCGGCGACCTGGACCACGTAGGCGGGGGCGTGCAGTTCGCGCGGCGAGACGTTCACCGACACCCAGACGTCGTGCCCCTCGGCGAGCCACCGGGACAGTTGACGACAGGCCTCGTGCAGCACCCAGGCACCGAGTTCGGCGATGATCCCGGACTCCTCGGCCAGCGGGATGAACTCGTCCGGCCGGACGTTGCCGAGCTCCGGGTGGTGCCAGCGCAGCAGCGCCTCCGCGCCGACCGGGCGCACCGACGGCAGGGATGCCACCGGCTGGAAGACCAGCCGCAGCTCGTTGCGGCCGATCGCGCCGCGCAACTCGTGCTCCAGTGTGGTCCGCCGACGCAGCAGCCGGTCGTACGCGCCGTCGTAGCGCTCGATCCGGTTCTTGCCCCGCTGCTTGGCGTAGCGCAGCGCCAGATCGGCGTGCCGCAGCAGCAGCTCGACGTCCGGCGTGTCCGCCCAGGTCGCCAGGCCGATGCTGACCGAGCAGAAGACCGGCCCCTCGGGCTGCGGGTAGGCCCCGCCCAGCACCTTCAGCAGCCGCTCGGCGACCGCCCCCGCCTCGGCCGGCCCGCCGTGCATCAGCACCGCGAACTCGTCCCCGCCGAGGCGGGCGGCGAGGTCGCCGGGGCGCAGGTTGGCCCGCAGCCGCTGGCCGACCTCGACCAGCACCGCGTCCCCGACGTCGTGGCCGCGCATGTCGTTGACGTTCTTGAAGCCGTCCAGGTCCAGGCTGAGCAGCATGCAGGGGGTGCCCGCCGCCGCGCACTCGTGCAGCGCCCGCAGCAGCCCGCGCCGGTTGGCCAACCCGGTCAACGCATCGGTGTGCGCGAGCTGCCGGAAGTGCGCCTCCCGCTCGGCGAGGCGGCGGGCGTACGCCCGGACCTGGTGCAGGGTGAGGTGTTGCCGGGCGACCAGGGCGAAACCCTCCACGCTGCCGGCGACGATGCCCAGCGCGTCGAACCGGCCGTCCTGGAGCAGGTGGTACATCGCCGAGCCGGCCATCGCGGCCATCGGGACGAAGGCGTACTCGCCGTCGTGGCGGATCACGTCGGTGGTGAGCTGCCCGGCCGGGTCGATGCGGCTCATCGCCACCGCGGCGGTCAGCAGGCCCACGGCGAGCACCACGAGGCTCATCGACGTCATCGCGGGACCGACCTGACAGAGCCCGGTCGCCACGCCGAGGCCACCGCTTGTCGCCACGGAGATGCCGGCGCCCAGCACGGCGAGGCCACGGCGCGGCGGTCTGGCCCGCAGCACCAGGATGATGGCGAGGCCACTGCACAGCGCCGCGCTGATCGAGGCGAGCAGGATCGCCGGGCAGGCCATCGGGGTGGCGTCGCCGAGCACTCTGGTCGGCTCGGAGAGCAGCACCCAGCCGACGAACCACAGCGCGGCCCCCACCACGACGCTGTCCAGCGCGAGCCGGGCGGCTGCGCCGACCGAACCGGCCACCCCGGGCATCCGGAGCAGGCCGGCACAGAACAGCAGGCCGCTCACCGCGGTGCCCACGGCGACCGCACTCGCCCAACTGGTGCGTTGCGACTGCTCGTGCGCCCAGTGTTCACTCGCGCTCAGCGCACCGGCGGCGGCCAGCAGCAGGGTGACCAGGGACACCGCCGCGGCGACGGTGAACAGCACGTACGCCTGCCGGTGTGGGCCACTACGATGCCGGGCGGCGGCGGCCAGCAACACACCTGCCACGATGGCGACCAACGCGCTCAGCACCGCGGCGCCGATCATGCCCGGGGGTGTGTGCACGGTCTCAACTTTGCCGGATCACCGCCGTCCGTGGGGATCTGGTGTGCATCTGTTGGGACACAGTGCGCTCGCCTGTCCGTTGCCGGTTCGCCGGTGTCAGACTGGTACACATGCCTGAGCTGCGGTCGAAGACCTCCACGCACGGTCGGACGATGGCCGGTGCCCGGGCCCTGTGGCGGGCCACCGGGATGACCGACGACGATTTCGGCAAGCCGATCGTCGCCATCGCGAACAGTTTCACCCAGTTCGTCCCGGGTCACGTACACCTCAAGGACATGGGCGGCCTGGTGGCCGACGCGGTGGCCGAGGCCGGCGGGGTGGGCCGGGAGTTCAACACGATCGCGGTCGACGACGGCATCGCCATGGGCCACGGCGGCATGCTCTACTCCCTGCCCAGCCGGGAGCTGATCGCCGACGCGGTGGAGTACATGGTCAACGCGCACTGCGCCGACGCCCTGGTCTGCATCTCCAACTGCGACAAGATCACCCCCGGCATGCTGCTGGCCGCGCTGCGGCTCAACATCCCGACCGTCTTCGTCTCCGGCGGCCCGATGGAGGCCGGCAAGACGGTGGCCATCGAGGGCATCGTCCACTCCAAGATCGACCTGATCGACGCGATGATCGCCTCTTCCAACGAGGCGGTCACCGACGACCAGCTCGGCGAGATCGAGCGTTCCGCCTGCCCGACCTGTGGCTCCTGCTCGGGCATGTTCACCGCGAACTCGATGAACTGCCTCACCGAGGCGATCGGGCTGGCGCTGCCCGGCAACGGCTCGACGCTTGCCACCCACGCCGCGCGGCGGTCGCTGTTCGTCGAGGCCGGCCGCACCGTCGTGGACATCGCCAAGCGGTGGTACGACCAGGACGACGACTCGGTGCTGCCCCGGGTGGTGGCCTCCCGGGCCGCGTTCGAGAACGCCGTCGCCCTGGACGTGGCGATGGGTGGCTCGACAAACACGATCCTGCACCTGCTGGCCGCCGCCCGCGAGGCCGAACTGGACTTCACCGTCGCCGACATCGACGAGATCTCCCGCCGGGTGCCCTGCCTGGCCAAGGTCGCCCCGAACTCCCCGCAGTACCACATGGAGGACGTGCACCGGGCCGGTGGCATCCCGGCCATCCTCGGCGAACTGGACCGCGCCGGCCTGCTGCGCCGGGACGTGCACGCGGTGCACTCCCCCACTCTGGAGCGCTGGCTGGCCGACTGGGACGTGCGCGGCGGCTCGGCCACCCCCGAGGCGACCGAGTTGTTCCACGCCGCGCCGGGCGGGGTGCGCACCACCGAGCCGTTCTCCACCACCAACCGCTGGTCCACCCTGGACACCGACGCCGCCGAGGGCTGCATCCGGGACCTGGAGCACGCGTACAGCGCCGACGGCGGGTTGGCCATCCTCTACGGCAACCTGGCACCGGACGGCTGCGTGGTGAAGACCGCCGGGGTGCCCGAGGAGTGCCTGACCTTCCGCGGTCCGGCGAAGGTGTACGAGTCGCAGGACGACGCGGTGACCGCCATCCTGGCCAAGGAGATCGTCGCCGGGGACGTGGTGGTGATCCGCTACGAGGGCCCCAAGGGCGGCCCCGGCATGCAGGAGATGCTCTACCCCACCTCGTTCCTCAAGGGCCGAGGACTGGGCCGGGCCTGCGCGCTGCTCACCGACGGCCGGTTCTCCGGTGGCACCTCGGGCCTGTCCATCGGCCACGCCTCCCCCGAGGCCGCCGCCGGCGGGCTGATCGCGCTTGTGGAGCCGGGCGACGAGATCGTCATCGACATCCCGAACCGGTCGATCGAGTTGAACGTGCCGGCCGACGTGCTGGACGCCCGACGGGTCGCCCAGGAGAAGCGGGACCGCCCGTACACCCCGGTCGAC
The DNA here is from genome assembly GCF_016863515.1 of Micromonospora gifhornensis. Taxonomy (GTDB): domain Bacteria; phylum Actinomycetota; class Actinomycetes; order Mycobacteriales; family Micromonosporaceae; genus Micromonospora; species Micromonospora gifhornensis. Next base: position 98,902 of record NZ_BOPA01000017.1, on the reverse strand, counting down.
AGGCAACGCCCGGTCTCCGCGGCGCTGCGCGCGTACGCCTCGATGGCCACCTCCGCCAGCGACGGCGCGTACCGTCGCGTCCCCGAGTGAGCTAGACGCGCAGACGGTGCGGGTACCGGCGTTCGTTCCCGGTCTGTCGCTGGCGGCGAGCACGTACCACGAGGCGGTACGGCCGATCCTCGACGTCGCCTTCCCTCGGCTGGTGCACTCGGCGGCGCTGCTGGGCCCGGGTTCGGACGTGCTCGGCTACGACACCGCCCGCTCGACCGACCACGACTGGGGACCGCGCCTGCTGCTGTTCCTGACACCCGCAGACGCCCGGCGGCACGCCGACGACCTCGTCGGCGTGCTCGCCGAGCGGCTGCCCTCCTCGGTGCAGGGCTGGAGCACGAACTTCAGCCCACCCGAACCCGGACGTTCGCGCACCCTGCAACCTGCCGGCGACGCCCCGATCGCGCACCGCATCGAGGTGTTCGACCTCGACACCTGGCTCGCCACCCACCTCGGCGCCGACCCACGCGACGGCATGCACGCCCGCGACTGGCTGGCCATCCCCACCCAACGGCTGCTGGAGGTCACCTCGGGTGCGGTCTTCCACGACGGTCTCGGCCACCTGACGTCGATTCGCGCCGCGCTCGCCTGGTATCCCGACGACATCTGGCGATACCTGCTGGCCTGCCAGTGGCGGCGCATCGCCCAGGAGGAAGCCTTCCCCGGCCGGTGTGCGGAGGTCGGCGACGACCTCGGCTCCCGGCTGGTCACCGCCCGGCTGGTCCGCGACCTGATGCGCCTGGCGCTGCTCGTCGAACGTCGCTACCCGCCCTACGCCAAATGGCTGGGTACGGCGTTCGTCCGGCTGCGCTGCGCCCCGACGCTGCAACCGCTGCTCACCGATGCCCTCACCGCCGCCGACTGGCCGCACCGTGAAAGCGCGCTCTGCGCCGCGTACGAACATCTCGCCCGCGCGCACAACGACCTCGGCCTCTGCGACCCGGTCGAGCCCACGGTGCGTCCGTTCCACGATCGACCGATGCGGGTGCTGGCCGCGGACCGCTTCGCCGACGCCACCCACCGGGCGATCACCGACCCGGAGGTGTCGACGCTGCCACGGCACGTGGGCGGCGTGGACCAGTTCGTGGACAGCACCGACGTCCTCGGTGTGGCCGACCGGGCCCGCGCGGTCACCGGCGCACTGTACGGACCACACGCACCCTGAGCACCCGTCCCGGCAGCACGCACGATCGTCGATCACGGTTCACCCTGCCGCCGTGCCGTTTTCGGTAGCGTGGCGATCGTGGATCGTGAATGGGGAGGTACGTCGATGGGTGCGAGGCGGAGGCTCTGCGCCGGTGTCACGGCGGCGCTGCTCGCGGTGACGGCGACGTTCGCGGTGGCGGCGCCGGCGGGTGCCGGTGGACGGCACCCCGCACCGGTACGGGTGGCCACGTTCAACGCCTCGCTGAACCGGGACACCGCCGGTGGGCTGGTCGCCGACCTGTCCCGCCGGGACAACGCCCAGGCCGCCAACGTCGCCGAGGTGATCCAGCGGGTACGCCCCGACGTACTGCTGATCAACGAGTTCGATCACGACCCGGCCGGCCGGGCGTTGGCGCTCTTCCAGGACAACTACCTCTCCGTGCCACGCAACGGCACCCGGGCCATCCACTACCCGTACCGGTACGCCGCACCGTCGAACACCGGTGTCCCCTCCGGCCACGATCTCAACAACGACGGCACCGTCGGCGGGCCCGACGACGCGTACGGTTTCGGTCTCTTTCCCGGCCAGTACGGCATGGCGGTCTACTCGGCGTACCCGATCGACGTGGCGAAGGTCCGTACGTTCCAGACGTTCCGCTGGCGGGACATGCCCGGCGCGCTGCTGCCCGACGACCCGTCCACCCCCGAGCCGGCCGACTGGTACTCCCCGGCGGAACTTGCCGACCTGCGGCTGTCCTCGAAGAGCCACTGGGACCTGCCGATCCGGTTGCCGGGCCGTACCGTGCACCTGCTGGCCAGCCACCCGACGCCGCCGATCTTCGACGGGCCGGAGGACCGCAACGGCCGCCGCAACCACGACGAGATCCGCTTCTGGGCCGACTACGTCTCCCCTGGCCGGGGCGGCTACATCTACGACGACGCCGGGCGGCGCGGCGGGCTCCAGCCCGGCGCGGCCTTCGTGATCGCCGGGGACCTCAACGCCGACCCGTACGACGGCGACAGCGTGCCCGGCGCGGCGCAGCAACTGCTCGACCACCCCCGCGTCGACGATCGGGTCGTGCCGGCCAGCGCGGGTGGCACCGCCGCAGCGCAGCGGCAGGGCGGCGCGAACCTCGACCACCGCGGCGATCCGCGCTTCGACACCGGCGACTTCGCCGACACCAGCCCCGGCAACCTGCGGGTCGACTACCTGCTGCCGAGCCGGGGTCTGCCGGTCCGTGCCGCCGGGGTCTTCTGGCCGGTGCCGGGTGACCCGCTGTTCCGGCTGGTCGGCGACTACTCCCCCACCCTGCCGGGTGGCTTCCCCACCTCCGACCACCGGCTGGTCTGGCTCGACCTGCGCTGAGGCTGCCCGCCGCAACGGCGTCCGGTCGTCGCCCGCTGGTCAGGCGGGGGCGGGCAGGGCGAGGGTGCGGGCGTACGCGATGGCCGCCGGGGTGTCGGAGAAGATCAGGTTGTCGCGGCGGAGCTGGTCGGCCACGCCGAGGGTGTCCAGCACCTGGTCGTGGCCGGGATCGATGCCGGAGAGCAGCACGGTGATGCCGCGCCCCTGAAGCCGGCGGATGGCGTCGCCGAGCACCTGGGCACCTGTGGCGTCGATTGTGGTGACCCGGGCCATCCGGAGGATGACCACCCGGACGTCGGCCACGTCGGAGAGCTGGAGCAGGAAGTTGTGCGCGGCGGCGAAGAAGAGCGGCCCGTCGAGCCGGTAGGCCACGATGTGCTCGGCGAGCAGGGCCTGCTCCTCGGCGGTGTGGTCGTGGGCGTCCAGGGGGACCTGTTCGAGTTTGGCGCTGCGGGCCACGGCACGCAGCGCCACCACGATGGCGACGCCGACGCCGACCGCCACGGCGGTGACCAGGTCCCAGATGACGGTGACGGCGAAGGTGAGCACGAGCACCAGCGCGTCGCCCCGGGTGGCGCGGGCCAGCGCCCACAGCGAGGCGGCCTCCACCATCCGTACCGTGGTGGCCAGCAGGACCCCGGCGAGCGCCGCGAGGGGGATCCGACCGACGAGCGGCGCGGCGGCCAGCACGATGCCGGCCAGGGCGACGGCGTGGGTGAGCGCGGCGAGCTTGGACACCGCGCCGGCCCGGACGTTCACCGCGGTACGTGCGATCGCCGCGGTGGCCGGGATGCCGCCGAACAGCGGGGACGCCAGGTTGGCCAGCCCCTGCCCGAACAGTTCCCGATCCGGGTCGTGCCGCTGGTCGACAGTCATCCCGTCGGCGACGGTGGCCGAGAGCAGGCTCTCCAGCGCGGCAAGCGCCGCCACCGCGAATGCGGCGGGCAGCAGGACCCCCACCGCACCGAGGTCCAGGAAGTCCAGCGACGGCGCGGGCAACGTCTGCGGCAGGGCGCCGATGCGGATCAGGTCGACAGGTACGAGTTCCGCGACGATCGTGGCGGCGGCCACGGCCAGCAGCGAGAACGGCACGCCGGGACGCCACCGGGCACCGATCAGCATCGCCGCCGCGACACCCAGGGCCACCGCGATCGCAGCCGGGTGCGGGTGTACGACGAAACGGGCGACCGCGTCGGCGGCCACCGCCCAGACCCGTTCGCCCTGCGCATCGGTGACGCCGAGCGCGGCCGGCACCTGTTGCAGGGCGATGACCACGGCGATGCCGGCGGTGAAGCCCTCGATCACCGGGACAGGGAGATACCTGACAAATCGGCCGAAGCGCGCGAAGGCCAGGACGAGCAGGATCACTCCGGCCATCGCGCCGACAAGCAGCACGCCGTTCGCCCCGAACTGCGCCACGATCGGCACCAGCACCACGGTCATCGCGCCGGTCGGCCCGGAGACCTGGAGGTTGGAGCCGCCGAAGACGGCGGCCACGGCACCGGCGACCACGGCGGTGATCAGCCCGGCCTCCGCCCCCAGCCCGGAGGTGACCCCGAAGGCGAGGGCCAGGGGCAGCGCGACGATGGCGACGGTGAGCCCGGCGAGCAGGTCGCGGCGGGGCGCTCGGCGTACCGCCGCAAGGTCGGCCCGGCCGGGCAGCAGGGCACGGACCCGCCCCCACACGGCGGCGAGGGCAGGACGCGGTGTGGCGGGAGTAGCCGCCTCGGCGCCGCTCACTGGTTCGGCCCGCCGGCCCGCAACTCGTCGAGCAGGCCGTCCCGGTCGGCGAGCACCGCGCCGAGGATCCGCCGTCCGGCGGCCAGCAGGTCGGCCACGTCGGGGGTGCTCAACGCGTACATCACCAGGGCACCGTCCCGGTAGGTGGTGACCATGCCGGCGCGGCGCAGCACGGCGAGCTGCTGGGAGAGGTTGGACGCCTCGACGTCGATGACGGCGAGCAGATCACGCACCGGCTTGGGGCCGTCCTGGAGCAACTCCAGCACCCGGATGCGGACGGGATGCCCGAGGGTGCGGAACAACTCCGCCTTCGCCTGGTACAGCGGCACCGACACGCCTCAGCCTCCTCGCCGCGCCCGGACGGGCACCCTGAAGACTTTAGCACTTGCAGGATTCTTAAAGTCAGAAGATCGTCCGCTGCCGGGCCGGACGGTCCGGCCTCACCTCAGGTGTCGGGCGAAGAACCGGTTCGCGTCGTCTGCCTCGAACTGCGGGACGCCGGTGTGCCCGCCCATGTTGGCGTGCAGTGTCTTCTCCGTCGAGCCGAAGGCGTCGAACAGCTGAAGGGCCTGCTGCCTGTCGTTTCCTTCGTCGTCCCACTGCAGCAGAACCTGTAGCGGAATGGTGACCTTCCGGGCCTCCTCGAACATGGCGCGGGGCACGAAACTACCGGCGAACAGCAGGGCGGCCGAGATGCGCGGCTCGACCACCGCCAGCCGGATGCCAATGGCGATGATTCCGCCCGAGTACCCGACCGGGCCGCCGATTTCGGGCAGCGAGAGCAGGGCGTCCAGGGCGGCCCGCCATTCCGGGACCGCCTGGTCGACAAGTGGCAGAACAAGCCGGTCGACTACCTCGTCGCCGACCGGCTCGCCGGCCTTCAGTGCCCGGCGCAGCTCGGTGCGGGCCTCCTCGACGGCGACGAGACGGGACCGGTTACCGCCACCGGGAAGCTCGATGGTGGCGGCGGCGAAGCCCACCGCTGCGCAATGCTGGGCCCGGGCCGCCAATCGGGGATACATCGTCGGCAGTCCGCCGGGGTGGCCGAGCAGGATCACCGGCGCCGGAGCGGATACGGATGCGGGCGTCCACAGAATGCCGGGAATCTCGCCGAGGGTGAATTCGCGCTCGAGGACACCGTCGTGGAGGCGCTGTTCGGAAGTGAACTCCATGGTCGTGCCTTTCGGGAGTGCTCGTGAACGGCGCTCCCGGACGACCTATCGCCCGACCGTGACCCCTGAGTGGAGCACCCATGTCGACCCATTCACGGATACCACCCCCTCGCTCTGCCCACGGCCTCCGCGAAACCTAACAGCACCCCCCACCCCCCGCCACCGCATTACTACCGCCCCACCACCTCTCCCAGTAAGCGTTGATCAAGAGATTTGCGTCGGATCCGGCCGGATTCCAGACGCAAACCTCTTGATCAACCAGCGCGAGTGCCAGGGACGGGGCCGGGGACGTGCGGTTGTTGGTCGTTGACGCAGCGGAGGGTGGGGCGGGTGGTGAGGGCGGTGGGGTCGAGCGGTGGGGTCGAGCGGACGGTGAAGGTGGTCGACTCGCCGGGGAGCAGGGTGATCAGGGCGTCGTCGACCTGGGCGGACGGGTCGAGCCGGTCGGGGAAGAGCGTGAGGTCGCGCAGGATGGTGCGGGCGGTTACCCGGACCAGTTGGCCGCTGTCGGCCGGCTCGACCGTGGCGTCGTACTCGGCCGGCGGGTAGTCGATCTCGCGGTCCTCGGCGAAGAACCAGAGCGCACGGCCGGCGGGATCACCGGCGTCGGCGATCAGCAGTTCGCGCCGGGCCTCGTCGGGTCGGGTCAGCTCCGCCGGCAGCGCCAGGTTGACCGTGCCGTACGCGGGGACGTCGAGTGCCAGCGTCGTCTTCGCCCGTGGGTCCCCGGTGACGGTCAGCCGGGTGACCGTCACCGACGCACGCCAGGGTTGGCCACCGTCGTTTACCGCGACCAGCACCAGCCCACCGGCGTCGGTTCGGAAGCCGTCGCCGGACCGGCCATCGGTGCCGGACCGGCCGCCGGTGCCGGACTGGCCGTCGTCGCGGGGCTGCACGGTGAGCAGCCGGTCGGCGTACGCCCGGCGCAGCGCGTACCACAAGGGTTTGCGCCGGCCGTCGCCGTCCACGGCCGACCAGGAGGTGACCGGCCAGCAGTCGTTGAGCTGCCAGACGATGGTGCCCATGCACAGCCCGCGGTGGGAGCGGAAGTGTTCCACCCCGAGTTGGATGGCGCGGGCCTGGTTGAGCTGGGTGAAGTAGTGCCAGTCGTCGAAGTCGCGCGGCGCGGGCAGGTGGGCGTCCAGCCCTCGGCGCAGTTTCGCGTCGCCGTCGATGGCCTTCTGGTGGTGCGCCATGCCGGGCGAGTCCGGGGCGAGCGGCTCGTCGGTAAGCGCCCGGCGCAGCGTCGCGTACGCCGGTGGGCCCTGGTAGCCGAACTCCGCGACGAACCGGGGCAGGTGGTCGCGGTACTTCACGTAGTCGTCGGTGTTCCACACGTCCCAGATGTGGGTGGTGCCGTACGCCGGGTCGTTGGGGTGGATCTGCTCGCTGCCCGACCAGGGGCTGCCGGGCCAGTACGGGCGCGTCGGATCCAACTCGGCGACGATGCGGGGCAGCAGGTCCAGGTAGTAGCCGCGCCCCCAGGTGCGCCCGGCCAACTGCTCCTGCCAACCCCAGTCGTGCCAGCCCCAGATGTTCTCGTTGTTGCCGGTCCACAGCACCAGCGACGGGTACGACGCCAGCCGGGTCACCTGCTCGGCGGCCTCGGCGGCGACCTCACCGGCGTACGGCTCCTCCTCGGGGTAGGCCGCGCAGGCGAAGAGGAAGTCCTGCTGCACCAGCAGGCCACGTTCGTCGGCCAGGTCGTAGAAGTCGTCCGACTCGTACCGGCCGCCGCCCCAGACCCGCAGCAGGTTGATGTTGGCGTCGACGGCCTGGTCGAAGCGGTGGGTCAGGCGCTCGCGGGTGACCCGGGTCGGGAAGACGTCGTCGGGGATCCAGTTCACCCCCCGGACGAAGATCGGCACCCCGTTGACGTGCAGGGTGAACGGCGCGCCGTGGGCGTCCGGGGTGGTGTCGAGGCGTACCGAGCGGAAGCCGATCCGCCGGTGCCAGGCGTCGAGCAGGTCGCCGTCCGGCCCGTGCAGGGTGACGTCCAGGTCGTGACGGGGCTGGTCGCCGTGACCTCGCGGCCACCACAGGGCGGGTCGCGGCACGTCGAGGGTCAGTGTGGCGCTCCGCTGTCCTGCTGCGACTGTCGTCTCGGCGGTCACCCCGGCCACCTGGGCCCGCACGGTGAGCGGCAGGTCGGCCAGCCGGTCCACCTCGACCTGCACCGCCACCCGCCCGTCGACGCCGTCGAGCGTGACCAGCGGGCGTACGGTGGCCAGCCGGGCGACCGACCAGCCGTGCAGGCCGATCTCCTGCCAGATGCCGGCGGTGACCAGGGTCGGCCCCCAGTCCCAGCCGAAGTTGCAGGCCATCTTGCGGATGAACTGGAACGGCTCGGGGTAGGCGTTGGGCCGGTCGCCGAGGCGGTCGCGGTGCGCGTGGGCGTACCGGTAGGCGGAGTCGAAGCGTACGGCCAGGGTGTTGTCTGTGGGTTGGAGCAGCGAGGTGACGTCGAAGCGGTAGCCGCGATGCATGTTCTCGGTGCGGCCGACCTCGACGCCGTTGACGGTGACCGTGGCGACCGTGTCGAGCCCGGCACAGACCAGGTCGAGCCGCTGGTGGGTGCCGCCCGGGCGGTCGAAGGTCGTCTCGTACGACCAGTCGGTGTGCCCGATCCAGGCCAGCGCGGTCTCGTTGTCGTCGAGGTACGGGTCGGGGATCAACCCGGCGGCGAGCAGATCGGTGTGCACGCAGCCGGGCACGGTGGCCGGCACCGTCACGCCGTCGATCTCGGGTGGCACCTGCGGGCCGGACACCGCCCGCAGGGTCCAGCCGTCGTGCAGCGCCTGCCGAAGCGGACCGGTCCCCCGCGCGTCGCTCACGATGTCACCGCTCCCCGTCCCCACAGGTCGAGAAATGTCGACTGAACCGGATAAGTGACGCCACCGTACGGGTGCACTTCCCGAGTGTCAACGGTGCGACCGGGACATCGTCTTCGGCCCGAAAACCCTTTACTGATCGGGACTTCAGGCCGGACACCTTGTTGTCGTGCAGCCCGGAATCGACGCCATCGTTCGGACTGAACCGAACAAGCAGCGCCGTTCCGGCCCGCGCCTGGCCGATGGCGGTCGAGGGGTAGCCTGTCCAGCGACAACGGACTGGCTCAGGGGGGCGCACGCCGGTGAAGCGGCCCACGATCGCGGATGTCGCCCGCCGGGCGGGGGTTTCCAAGGGCGCGGTGTCGTACGCGCTCAACGGCCAGCCCGGCGTCTCCGAGGCGACCCGACAACGCATCCTCGCCATCGCCGCCGAGATCGGCTTCAGCCCGAGCAGCGCGGCCCGTGCGTTGTCCGGCGCGACCGCCCGGGCGATCGGCCTGATCCTCGCTCGGCCCGCCCAGACGCTCGGCATCGAACCGTTCTTCATGGAGTTGATCAGCGGCGTCGAGGTGGAACTCTCCGCCCGGTCGTACGCGCTGACCCTGCAGGTGGTGGCCGATGCCGACGCCGAGATCGCGGTCTACCGCCGGTGGTGGGGTGAGCGGCGGGTCGACGGGGTGCTCGTCTGCGACCTGCGCACCGACGACCAGCGGGTGCCGGTGCTTGAGGAGTTGCGGCTGCCCGCCGTGGTGATCGGCGGGCCGACCGGCACCGGCCGGTTGGCCAGCGTCTGGTCGAACGACGCGGCGGCCCTGGTGGAGACAGTGGAATACCTGTACGCCCTGGGGCATCGCCGGGTGGCCCGCGTCGCCGGCCTGCCCGACCTGCTGCACACCACCATCCGCACGCAGGCCTTCACCGAGGTGTGCCAGCGCCTCGGTCTCGCCGAGGCGGTCGTCGCCTCCACCGACTACACCGGCGAGGAGGGTGCGCGGGCGACCCGTCGGCTGCTCAGCTCCCGGATCCGCCCCACCGCTGTCATCTACGACAACGACGTGATGGCCATCGCCGGACTGTCGGTGGCCCAGGAGATGGGTCTCGCCGTCCCCGCCGATCTGTCCATCGTGGCCTGGGACGACTCGCCACTGTGTCGGCTGGTGCATCCGCCACTGACCGCGGTGGGACGCGACATCCCCGCGTACGGCGCACACGCCGCCCGGCAACTCCTGCAACTGATCGAGGGTGCGCCGGCGACCGACCTGGAGGACGAGCAGGCACACCTGACGCCTCGCGGCAGCACCGGCCCGCCCCGCATAGGGGCATGAACCGGTTAAGCATTCACCGCGAGGCGGACGGGAACTCCTCGAAGTACGCCTCGACCCGCTCGGCCGTCGCGGGACGCGCCAACTCGTACCCCTGGCCGTAGCGGCACCCCGCACGGCAGGCCGCCTCCACCTGATGGGCGGACTCCAGCCCCTCGGCCACCAGTTCCGCGCCCAACCGGTCGGCGACGGTGACCACCACGTCCAGCAGGGGGCGGTCCCGGCTCGCCTCGGTCACCTCCGGCCCGACCTTGAGCAGGTCGATCGGCAGTCGCCGGAGCTGGGCGAGGGATGCCTGCTCGGCCCGGAAGTCGTCAAGCGCGGTGCGGATGCCCAACGACCGCAGCCCGGCCAGTCGGGCCACGACGGTCGGCAGCTCGGTGCAGACCCGCGGCTCGGCCACCTCGATCACCAACTGGTCCGGTGCCACCCCGTGTGCGGCAAGCACCGCCGCCGTCCGGGGTACGAAGTCCGGTGAGATCAGTTCACGGGTGGTGACGTTCACCGCCATCCACAGCCGCCGCCCGCCCACTGACCACTCCGCCACCTGCCGGCAGGCCCGGTCCAACACCCAGACACCCAGTTCACCGACGATGTCGAGATCCTCCGCCACCGGCAGCAGCTCGGCCGGAAACACCGTGCCGAGGACCGGGCTGCGCCAGCGCAGCAGCGCCTCCGTACCGACCGGCAGCCGGTCGGCGAGCCCGATCACCGGTTGGTAGACCAGATCCAGCTCGCCTCGGGCGACCGCGCCGGGCAGTTCCCGCTCCAGATCCAGCCGACGGACCAGCTGCTCCTCCAGGTACGCGTCGTACCACTCGATCCGGTCCCGACCGAGCTGCACCGCGCGTCGTCGGGCCAGGTCCGCCTGGCGCAACACGTCCTCCGGCCGGCCGTGGGCCAGTTCGGCCAACCCGACGCTGGCCCGCGAGCGCAGCACCGCGCCGGACACCTCGTACGGTCGGTCCAACGCCTCGAGCAGCCGAGCGCCCAACGCGTAGGCCAGCAGCGCCGCCACGCCGGTGACCACCGCGAAACCGCTGCCGGCCAGGTCGATCACCTCGTCGTCGACGGCCGTCACAGCCCTCGCCCGACGCACGGCCTCGGCGGCCACGTCGTCCCGCGCGGACACCCCGGGCACCTCGGTGAGGTGCAGGTCCACCACCAGCAGGGTGCCGGTCGCCGACTCCGACCGCGCCGCCAGCGCCCGCAGCAGGGCGGCACGTCCAACCGGTACGGGCTCCCCGACGACGGCCCCGGCCCCGGTCTTTCCGGCCCCGGTCTCGGCGGTCGGAGGCGGGGCGGTGTGAGCCGGGGCGGTGTGAGCCGGGGTGGCCTGGGTCGGCGTGGCCTGGGTCGGGGTGGTCTGGGCCTGGGTGGTCTGTGGCCCGACGTTTAGCAGTTCACGAGCCACCAGGGCGGGCACCGCGGCGAGGGCGAGCACGACGGTGGTGTGGTCGGGCAGTTGCCCGGACTGCAACTGGTGCACGACGGCCAGCACCACCCCGATCGCCGGGACCACCACCCGCGGCCAGACCACCGGGGCAAGTGGCGGTTCCCCGCCCGCCTCCACCACGCGCCGTACCCCGGCGGCGGTCAGCAGCACGCCGATCACCAGCGGCGCGACCGCCAGCAGGGCCGCGCGCCCGACCCCGGTCGGCAGCGCAGCCAGCAGCGTCAACGCGAGCAGGATCAGTCCCGCGCCGGCCCGGCAGCGGGTGATGCCGGACGCACGGTCCGGCCCGGTCAGCAGGGCGAGCACGCTGCCGGCCAGCAGACCGATGGCCACCGCCGCGACCAGGCGCACCGGGGTCGGCACGCCCGCGTACGGCAGCAGCAGCCAGGCGGTGAACACCAGGCAGGCACCGGCCACAGCGCCGTCGAGCAGTCGACGCCACCACAGCCGGCCCGGCGTCGCCGCTCGGCGCGGCAGGCTGAACAGGCCACCGCCGAGCAGCGCAGCGGTGCCGGCCAGCCCGGCGACGGCGGCGGTCGAGCGACCACCGACGGCGACCAGCGGCAGCACCGCCGCGGTCAGACCGGCGCTCACCACCGCGGCGTGCAGCAGGGCGGCGGCCCGACGCGGCCGAGCGGCCCGACGGCGGGCGAGCCGCCCGCCGGGCGTACCGAGGGTCGGCGCATCGGGGCCGGCGGCGAGCCGGGACAGCCGTACACCGGCCAGCGTCGAGCCGGCCGCACCGGCGAGCGCCACCACCGCCAGCGCCGGCATCGAGCCGGCCGCACCGACGACGACAAGCACGGACACCACCGCTAGTACGCACGTCTCCGGCAGGGCGGAGCGTCGGACGATGGCGCGGAACACGGACGCGACGGGCACGACATTCGCCTTCGTGAGGGGGCACTGGGGCGGTGCGGCGGTGCGAGGGCGGACGGCTGGTCGGCTACTCACCCCCGAGAACGAGCAAGCACGCAATCAGTGACGCCCATTGAGTCAGATCACTGTACGCGCTCGGTTGACCACACAGAATCAGGGCCCCCGGACGGACCGGTTCGCAACCCACTGCCGTCCGGGCCGGCGATGGTGGGATCATCGAGGGGTGAGCCGCACCGATACCACCCGATTCCGGCACCACCAGGCCATCCTGGTCGGGGCGATCATCGCCACCATCGGCGCCCTGCCACTGGCCGACGCCCGCGCGTACCTGCTGCCGGTGCTGCTGGTGCCCCTGACGGTGGCCGTCTGGGCCTGGCGGGCCGGCACCGATGCGAATCCGCACGGGCTGCGGCTACGGGCGCTGCTCGGCGACCGCCAGATCCGCTGGGACCAGATCGTCGAGCTGGGCGGCGACGCCCGCGGCCGGGCGGTCGCCCTTCTCGACGACGGTCGGCAACTCGTCCTGCCCGCGGTACGCCACGTCGACCTGCCACTGCTGGTGGCGGCGGCCGACCGAGGCGACCCGGTGGCCGACCGCGACGACGTCCCGGTGGCTCAGTAGCCGTCCACCACCACGTTGTCGGGCTGTTCTCCGGCAACGAACCGCCGGATCTGCTGGCCCACCAGGCGGTACGCCCGGGGCAACAGCCCCCGCACCGACCCGGCCACGTGCGGAGTGATCAGCACGTTCGGCAACTCCCAGAGCGGATGATCGGCCGGCAGCGGCTCCGGGTCGGTGACGTCCAGGGCCGCCCGGATCCGGCCGCCGGCCACCTCGGCGACCAGCGCCTCGGTGACGACCACCGGCCCCCGGGCGGCGTTGACGAGCAACGCGCCGTCGCGCATCGCGGCCAGGAACGACTCGTCCACCAGTCCTCGGGTCTGCTCGGTCAGCGGCACCAGCAGCACCACGACGTCAGCCTGTGGCAGCAGCGTGGGCAGGTCTTCGACCCCGTACACGCCCTGCTCGGGACGCGGGGTGCGGGCGACCAGGTCGAACTGCACCTCGAACGGGGCCAGCCGGTCACGCACGGCGGTGCCGATCGAACCGGCCCCGACGATCAGGATCCGCTTGCCGGCCAGTTCGTCGGTGGGCGCCACCTCGTCGTACACCCAGCGCCGCTGCGCCTGGGCGCGGATCATCGCCGGGAAACCGCGCAGCTGGGACAGGATGGCGGTGACCACCCACTCGGCGGTGGACGGGTCGTGCACGCCCCGGGCGTCGCAGAGCACGACTCCCGGCGGAATCCGCCCGACCCAGGTGTCCGCCCCCGCCGAGAGCAACTGGACCACCGCCAGGTCGGGCAGGTCACGCAGCAGGGCGGTGGCCGCCGCCGGAGCGAGGAAGGGTGGCACCCAGAAACGCACGCCGGACGTCGACGACGGCAGCCGGGCCGGATCACTCATCGTCTCGACGACGACCTCCGGCGGCAGCTCACCCAGCAGGTCGTGGCCGGTCTCGTGCGGAATCCATACCTTCACGCCCGCTGACGATAGCCCTCGCGACGGTTACCGCCGCCGAGGGGCCGCGTACGCGCCCACCGACGCCCGCGTCCGCAGCGGACTACCCTGGGCCGGGTGAGCGCCAGTCCCCCAGTCTCCCGCGCCCTTAAGCTCCGTACGCTTCTCGCCGCGTCCGGCGCGACACTCCTGCTGGCCGCCGCCGGTTGCAGCCTCGGCGAACCGGAGCCGGACCCGGCCGGTAAGCCCCCGAACCTGCCCACTCCGTCGACCAGCGCCGGCAACGGCGGCCAGGAGGTCGTCGCCACCGTGCTCGCCAAGGGGTTGCGGGTGCCGTGGGGCATCGCCTTCCTGCCCGACGGCGGCGCTCTGGTCACCGAACGCGACACCGGCCGGATCGTCCAGGTCGGCCCGGAGTCGTCCCCGGACGGCCTGCGGGTCACCGAGGTGCAGACCATCGACGACGTGGCCGCCTCGGGCGAGGGTGGCCTGCTGGGTATCGCCGTGTCACCGAAGTTCGCGCAGGACCGCACGGTCTTCGTCTACTACACCGCCGAACAGGACAACCGGATCGCCCGGCTGCGGCTCGGCGAGGAACCCACCCCGATCCTGACCGGCATCCCCAAGGCGGGCATCCACAACGGCGGCGGGCTGGCCTTCGGCCCCGACGGGCAGCTCTACGCCAGCACCGGCGACGCCGGGGACACCGACCAGTCACAGGACGTCAAGCAGCTCGGCGGCAAGATCCTGCGGATCACCCCGGACGGCAAGCCGGCACCCGGCAACCCGTACCCGGACTCGCCCGTCTGGTCGCTGGGCCACCGCAACGTGCAGGGCATCGCCTGGGACGGCGACCGGATGTACGCGGTGGAGTTCGGTCAGAACACCTGGGACGAGATCAACCAGATCACCAAGGGCAAGAACTACGGCTGGCCCGAGGTCGAGGGCCAGGGCGACGACGAGAAGTACGTCGACCCCATCGTGCAATGGCCGACCGACGAGGCGTCCTGCTCGGGGCTGGCCGCCGTCGAGCGGACGCTGGCCACCGCGTGCCTGCGCGGCCAGCGGCTCTGGCTGGTCGAGCTGACCGACACCGGTACGGTCCTCGGGCAGCCCCAGGCGCTGCTGACCGAGCAGTACGGGCGACTGCGTGCCGTCGCGGCCGCCCCGGACGGCTCGATCTGGGTGAGCACCTCCAACCATGACGGCCGGGGTCGACCCGCCCCCGAGGACGACCGACTGTTGCGACTTGTTTTCGCAGGTGGCGGAGCTGGGCGAAGCTGAGGCACCCTCGAAGCACCACACCTCAGGTTTGTCAAGATCCTTCGGCAGGCAGGTCAGAATCTCACCATGGGTGATCAGGAACACGAGCAGCCGGAGCACGGCCGGGAGGCCGAGACGCCGGCCCGCCGTCCGAGACGCTTTGCGTCACTGCGGCAGACCGATGCCGCGCCGCGCCGCTCCGGGCGGCTCACCGGCGTACGCCGGATCGGGGTCGCCCTGGCCGTGCTGGTCGTCACCCTGGCCGGAGTGCTGCTCGGCACCCTCGCCGGCGGGCAGGTCGGCACGGACATCGGCCCGTTCCGGGCCAAACTGTCCCTCTCGCCGTCCGTCGACGGTGGCACCACCGTCAAGATCCCACCGCTGGGGGCGCTCCTGCTCAACAGCCACGACGGGCCGACCCAGCTGACCGTCGAGCTGGGCGCGCTGGACCAGAGTCGGGTCGAGGCACTGCTGGACGATCCGGCGAGCCTGAACCGGGCCACCCAGTCGGCGGTCGACGAGGTCACCGACGGCGTGCTGCGCCTCGGGCTGCGTACGCTCGGTGCCACCGTGCTGGCCACCGTGCTGCTGGCCCTGCTGGTCTTCCGCAACACCCGCCGGGCCGCCTGGGCCGGCGCACTGGCGCTGCTGATCACCGCGGGCAGCCTGGGCACCGCGGCGACGACGCTACGGCCCCAGGCGATCGAGGAGCCGACGTACGAAGGGCTGCTGGTCAACGCACCCGCGATCGTCGGTGACGTACGCAAGATCGCCAACGACTACACCCGGTACGCCGAGCAGCTCCAGCGCCTCATCGGCAACGTCACCCAGCTCTACACCACCGTGTCGGCGCTGCCCGTGTACGAGCAGGACCCGGGCACCACCCGTGTGCTGCACATCTCCGACATGCACCTCAACCCGACCGCCTGGCAGCTCATCCGCACAGTGGTGGAGCAGTTCGGCATCGACGTGATCATCGACACCGGCGACATCACCGACTGGGGCAGCGAACCGGAGGCGTCCTACGTCGGCTCGATCAGCCTGCTCCGCAAGCCGTACGTCTACATCCGGGGCAACCACGACTCGGGGCGTACGTCGGCGGCGGTGGCCCGTCAGCCGAACGCGATCGTGCTGGACAACGCGACCACCACCGTCGCCGGGCTCACCATCGCCGGCATCGGCGACCCCCGCTTCACCCCGGACAAGAGCACCTCACCGGCCGCCGGCGGGCTCATCCCGCCCACCGCCGACGAGTTGACCGCCACGGGTGAGAAGCTCGCCGCCACGATCCGCAGCGCGCCCAAGCCGGTGAACCTCGCTCTGGTGCACGACCCGGTCATCGCCGCCCCGCTGGCCGGCACCACCCCGCTCGTGCTCGCCGGCCACATCCACCGCCGGCAGATCGACCAGCTGCCGGAGGTCCCCGGCCAGCAGCCCACCACGCTGATGGTGCAGGGCTCCACCGGCGGCGCCGGCCTGCGCGGCCTCGAAGGCGAGGAGCCCACCCCGCTGACCATGACGGTGCTCTACTTCGACCAGGAGAAGCAGCTCCAGGCGTACGACAACATCACCGTCGGCGGCACCGGCCAGGCCCAGGTCAACCTCGAACGCACCGTCATCAACCCCCCACCCACCCCCCTGACCACCCCAACCCCCACCCCCACCCGCTAACCCCACCCCACCCCACCCCTCCCCACCCACCCCACCCACCCCGCCCCGCCTGCCTGCCTCCCGCGATCTTGCACTTTTGGTCGCCGAGATGGCCCACTGCGCCCCTTTTGTCGCGACCAAAAGTGCAAGATCGACGAGGCGAGGACGCGCGGGGCGCGCGGGGCGCGGGCGAGGACGCGCGGGGCGCGGGCGAGGGGCGGGCAGCGAGGGGCCGAGGGGTTAGTGGAGGGAGAGGGCGGCCAGGGCGGCGTTGACGATGCTGCCGGGGAGCAGGTCGTGCAGGTCGTACAGTTCCTCGACGCTGCCGGACTGGCCGAACTCGTCCACCCCGAGCGGCACCGCGGGGGCGGCCAGGGCCGAGCCGAGCCAGGCCATCGCGTGCGAGGCGGCGTCGTGCACGGTGACCACCGGCACCCGGTCGGCGAAGGCCGACCGCAGGGCGCCGGGCACGCTGGGCACAGTCGCGGTGCGTACGCCCTGACGTAGGGTGCGCTGCCAGGCCCGGTAGAGGCGGTCGAGGCTGGTGACGTCCACGACGTGGGCGGCGACACCCTCGTCGGCCAGTTCCGCCGCGGCGGTCAGCACCTCGGGCAGTACCGCACCCGACGCGGCCAACTGCACCGTCGGGGCCCCGACCAGGTGCGGGTACGCCTGGTGGGCGTCGACCAGCCGGTACGCCCCGGCGAGCACCTGCCGCCGCAGCACCGCGTCGCCGAGCCGGGCGCGGGCCGCCTCGAAGGGTGCCTGGTCCAGCGGCCGGGTGCTGAGCCGGAAGTAGTACGCGCCGTCCTCGGCCGGTGCCGCCGTCACCGCCGACTGGGCCGGGCCGGCGATCTGCCCGAGCGCGTCGCAGAGCAACCAGTCCAGGCTTGTCGCGTACGCCGGTTCGATGAAGGTCACCCCGGGCAGTTCCAGGCCCACGCTCGCGGTGATCGTGGACTGGTGGGCGCCGCCCTCGGGAGCGAGGGTGATGCCCGACGGGGTGCCCGCGACGACGAACCGGGAGCCGGAGTAGGTGCCGTAGAGGAAGGCGTCCAGCCCGCGCAGCACGAACGGGTCGTACACGGTGCCGACCGGCAGCAGCGGCTGCCCGGACAGATCCCAGGCCAGGCCGAGCTGGCCGAGCAGCAGGAACAGGTTCATCTCGGAGATGCCCAGCTCGATGTGCTGCCCGTCGGGGCTCTCCGTCCAGCGCAGCATCCGGTCTTCCGACCAGGACCGCTGGGCGGTCGGCGCGAACACCCCGGTCTTGTTGATGAACCCGGCCAGGTTTGTCGAGGTAGCCACGTCCGGTGCGGTGGTGACGAGGTACCTGCCCACCTGCGGATCCCGGGCCAGGTCGACGAGCACCCGCCCGAAGACCTCCTGGGTGGAGATCGGCTTGTTGGCGCGTACCTTCGTGGTCTGTGGGACGGTGACCCCCAGCGCGCGCTCGCGGGGCGCGCGGGACAGCGCCTCCCGACGCTGCCCGGCCCGGATGCCCGCGGGCGAGGCCGGGTCGAGACGGTCCCACTCGGTGTCGGGGGTCAGGCCCTGCGTGGCCCGCAGGGCCTCGACCTGCTCGCCGGTGAGCAGCGCGGAATGGTTGCGCGGATTGCCGGCGATCGGCAGACCCCAACCCTTGACCGTGTACGCGAACACCACGCTCGGCCGGTCGGTCACCGCGTCGCACTGGGCGTACGCGTCGAGCAGCGCTGCCAGGTCGTGCCCGCCCAGGTCGGTGACGAGCGGGCCCAATCTGTCGTCGGGGATGTCCGCGACGAACGTGGCGACCTCGGCGGGTGCGCCGTCGAGGAACTGTTTGCGCAGCGCCGGCCCGGTCAGCCCGAACAGCGACTGGTACTGCTCGTTGGGCATCGCGTCGATCCAGTCGCGCAGCGCCTCGCCACCGGGCTGGGCGTACGCCTCGGCCAGCTTGCGGCCGTACTTGACCTCGACCACGTGCCAGCCGGCCGCTTCGAACTGCCCGCGCCACTGGTCGATGCGTACGCCCGGCACGACCCGGTCCAGCGACTGCCGGTTGAAGTCGACCACCCACATCACGTTGCCGAGCCCGGTGGTGGCCGGGTCGGCGACCGCCTCCCAGATGTTGCCCTCGTCCAGTTCGGCGTCACCGATCAACGCGACGAACCGCGAGTGGGGGCGGGCGCCGAAGTGCGCGTCCACATAGCGGCGGGTCACCGCGGCGAACAGCGGTGCGGCGGCACCCAGGCCGACCGAGCCGGTGGAGAAGTCCACCCCGTCCGGGTCCTTCGTCCGCGACGGGTACGACTGGAGGCCACCCCGGGCCCGCAGCCGGTTCAGATAGGACCGGTCCAGGTTGCCCAGCAGGTACTGGATGGCGTGGAACACCGGGGAGGCGTGCGGCTTCACCGCGACCCGGTCCTCGGCGTCCAGGTGCGCGAACCACAGCGCCGTCATCGCACTGACCAGCGACGCACTTGACGCCTGGTGCCCGCCGACCTTGACCCCGTCCCCGGTCGCCCGCTCCCGATTGGCGGCATCCACGATCCGGGTGGCGAGCCAGAGCACCCGCCGCTGGATCTCGTCGAGGACATCGATGTCGTGCTGATTCACGGTGGCTCCAGGGGGCATCGCCGTTGACGCCCGGTCGGGGACGGGGGTGGTGGTGCCGACGTCGCTGTGTGTGCCCACCGTCGGAGCGCCGAGGTTGGGCACCGGCTCGGCTATCGAGTCGGATGTTAAGAAGGGGCCCCTCCTCTACGCCAGGCGTTAAGAAGGGGCCCTTCCTTACACCTCAGACGCCGAGGCGGGAGAGGATCAGCTCGCGGACGGTCTTCGCGTCGGCCTGGCCACGGGTGGTCTTCATGACCGCGCCGACCAGCGCACCGGCGGCGGCCACCTTGCCGCTGCGGATCTTGTCGGCGATGTCCGGGTTGGCGGCGATCGCCTCGTCCACGGCGGCGGTGAGCGCACCCGTGTCGGAGACGACCTCCAGCCCACGGGCCGTCATGATCTCGGTGGGCGAACCCTCACCGGCGACCACACCCTCCAGCACCGTACGGGCCAGCTTGTCGTTGAGCTTGCCGGCGTCGACCAGGCTCTGCAGCTCGGCGACCTGCGCCGGGGTGGCCCCGATGTCGGCAAGCTCCACACCCGTCTCGTTGGCCCGCCGGGACAGCTCACCCAGCCACCACTTGCGGGCGGCGGCCGGCGAGGCACCGGCGGCGACCGTCTGCTCGATCAGCTCGACGGCACCGGCGTTGAGCACCGACTGCATGTCCGCATCCGACAGACCCCACGCCTCCTGGAGGCGACGGCGGTGCAGCCGGGGCAGCTCCGGCAGGGCGGCCTTCAGCTCGGCCACCCAGGCCGGGTCGGGCGCGATGGGCACCAGATCCGGCTCCGGGAAGTAGCGGTAGTCGGTGGCGGTCTCCTTGGACCGGCCCGGAGTGGTGTCCCCGGTGTCCTCGTGGAAGTGCCGGGTCTCCTGGGTGATCCGACCGCCGGCCTCCAGTACGGACGCCTGGCGCAGCATCTCCGAGCGGACCGCCCGCTCGACCGAACGCAGCGAGTTGACGTTCTTGGTCTCGGTGCGGGTGCCCCACTCCTCGCCGGGCCGGTTCAGCGACGTGTTGACGTCACACCGCAGCGAACCTTCCTCCATGCGTACGTCGGAGACGCCCAGCGAGCGGATCACGTCACGCAGCTCGGTGACGTACGCGCGGGCCACCTCGGGGGCGAGCGCACCGGTGCCGGGGATCGGCTTGGTGACGATCTCGACAAGCGGAATGCCCGCCCGGTTGTAGTCGACAAGCGACTCGGTGGCGCCGTGGATGCGACCGGTGGCGCCGCCGACGTGCAGCGTCTTGCCGGTGTCCTCCTCCAGGTGCACCCGCTCGATGCCGATGCGTACCAGTTCGCCGTTGACCTCGACGTCCAGGTAGCCGTCGAAGCAGAGCGGCTCGTCGTACTGGCTGATCTGGAAGTTCTTCGGCATGTCCGGGTAGAAGTAGTTCTTCCGGGCGAACCGGCACCACTCGGCAATCGAACAGTTCAGCGCCAGGCCGATCCGGATGGTCGCCTCGATGGCGGCCTTGTTCGCCACCGGCAGGGAGCCGGGCAGACCGAGGCAGACCGGGCAGACCCGGGTGTTCGGCTCGCCGCCGAAGTCGGTCGGGCAGCCGCACCACATCTTGGTGTTCGTGCCCAGCTCGACGTGGGTCTCCAGGCCGATCACCGGCTCGAATCGCGCGACGACCTCGTCGTACGCGGGCAGCGTCGTGGTCATGAGAACTCCAGCTTTGCAGGCGGTAGCCGGCCCACGGCGGCATCCGGACACAACGCCGCCAAGCCTAACCGCTCGATCCGGCCCGCCTCGGCGGGGCGTCACCCAGGTGTCGGACCGCGTGTCACTCGGGGGTGCGGAAGCGCCGATGACGGTTGTAGGTCAGCACGAGCAGGATCCCGCCGATGGAGAACGCCAGGACGCTCAGCAACAGCAGCACGAGTGTCGAGTTCGAGCCGGTGACCGGCAGCCACGCCCCACTCGTCTTCGACGGCGACGGGACGGGCGCGGCAGGGCTCTGCGACGGCGTCGAGGTCGGCTCGACCGGGGTCGGCGTGGCCGTGGGCGCGGTCGGTGTGGCGCTCGGACCGGTCGGGGTCGCCGTCGGGGTCGACGTCGCGACGGCGGCGACGATCAACTCCACCTCGGCGGTGGCGCTGGTCCTGGCGCCCGCCGCCCGGACCATGAAGTCGAACGTGCCGGCGCTGCTCGGGGTGCCGCTGAGTCGGCCGTTCGTGGCGAGGGTGAGCCCGGTCGGCAGGGTGCCGGCGGCCAGGGCGAAGGTGATGTTCTCGTCACCGGTGGCGGTGAACCGGAACGAGTACGGCTGGCCGACCCTGCCGGCGGGCGGGTTGCCGGAGGTGAAGGCGGTGGCGGCCTCGGCGACCACGATGGTGATCTCCTGCTCGCCGAAGAAGTCGTTCTTGTCGGTCATCCGCAGGGTGGCGGGGTAGGTGCCGGCCGTGGTCGGCGAACCGCCAAGCGAGTTACCGACGACCAGCATGCCCGGCGGCAGGCTCCCCGCACTCACCGACAACCGGTACGGCGCGGTGCCACCGGTCGCCTCGACCGTGTGGATCGCGTACACCTGCCCCAGGTACATCGGTGACCGGGGCGCGCCCGAGGTGATCTCGATCGTGGGTTCGCGTACCTCGATCGTGGCCGTCTGCTCGGCGAACTGGTCGGCCGCGTCGGTCATCCGCAGGGTGAAGGTGTAGGTGCCCGCCGTGGTCGGCGAACCCCCGAGCGAGTTACCGACCACGAGCATGCCCGGCGGCAGGCTCCCCGCACTCACCGACAACGCGTACGGCGCGGTGCCACCGGTCGCCTCGACCGTGTGGATCGCGTACACCTGCCCCAGGTACATCGGCGACCGGGGCGCGCCCGAAGTGATGGTGACTGCCGCCGCTGCGGCCGGGGGTGCGGTGCCCAGCAGCAGCGCGAGCACCATCGTCAGGGCCATGACCGGGCGCAGTGTCTTCATCGCACATCCAGGTCTGATCAGAACGGCTCGCGTTCGCCAGCGACCAGCCGGTCCAGCCGACTCGTAGTCATCCAATCAGGAAGCTTGATGACGGACAATTACCCGAACGGTGGCCAGCGTGTCGCGACGGGCGCGGTGGTACGCCGGCGGCATTCTGTCCGGGGCCAAGATCCGGCTGCTGGCCGGACCGGTGGGCCGCCCACGGCAACCGCGCCCGATGCCCTGGGGTGACCGCACCGGGCGCGCGACGATGTCGTGCGCAGGCGGCGGTCGGCCGCCTGCGCACGATCGATCACAGCGTCGGTGGGGTGAGCGTGCCGACGGCGCTCTCCAGTGCGGCGGCGACCCGGTACATCCGGTCGTCGGCCATGGTCGGGGCCATCACCTGGAGACCGACCGGCAGCCCGTCGGCCAGACCGCACGGCACCGAGATGCCCGGGCCGCCGTACAGGTTGGTCGGGATGGTGAACAGGTCGGCCAGGTACATCTGGTACGGGTCGGAGGTACGCGCACCGAGCGGGAACGCCACGAACGGGGTGGTCGGCGAGATCAGCGCGTCGACCTGCTCGAACGCGGCGGTGAAGTCGCGGGTGATCAGCGTACGCACCTTCTGGGCCTGCCCGTAGTAGGCGTCGTAGTAGCCCGAGGAGAGCGCGTACGTGCCGATCATGATGCGTCGCTTGACCTCGGGGCCGAAGCCGGCCTCCCGGGTCAGCGACATGACCTCCTCCAGCGACCGGTTGCCGTCGTCGCCGACCCGCAGCCCGAACCGGACCCCGTCGAAGCGGGCCAGGTTGGAGGAGCACTCGCTCGGCGCGATCAGGTAGTACGCCGGCAGGGCGTACTTGAAGTGCGGGCAGGAGACCTCCACGATCTCCGCACCCAGCTTGGTCAGCGTGTCGACCGCCTCGTGGAAGGCGGCCATCACCCCCGGCTCGGCCCCCTCACCGGCGAACTCGCTGACGATGCCCAGCCGCACCCCGGTCAGGTCGCCGGTGGCACCGAGCTTCGCCGCCGCCACCACGTCCGGCATCGGCGCGGCGATGGAGGTCGAGTCGCGCGGGTCGTGCCCGCCGATGGCCTCGTGCAGCAGCGCGGCGTCGAGCACCGTACGCGCGCAGGGGCCGGGGGTGTCCAGCGAGGAGGAGAAGGCCACCAGGCCGTAGCGGGAGGTGCCGCCGTAGGTCGGCTTGGCGCCGACGGTGCCGGTGACCGCGCCCGGCTGGCGGATCGAGCCACCGGTGTCCGAGCCGATCGCCAGCGGCGCCTCGTACGCGGCCAGCGCGGCGGCGCTACCACCACCGGAACCGCCCGGAATACGGTCGGTGTCCCACGGGTTGCGGGTCGGCCCGTACGCGGAGTACTCCGTGGAGGAGCCCATCGCGAACTCGTCCATGTTCGTCTTGCCGAGCATCACCGTGCCGGCGTCGCGCAGCCGCTGCACGATCGTCGAGTCGTACGGCGGACGCCAGCCCTCCAGGATCTTCGACCCGACGGTGGTCGGTACGCCCTTGGTGGTCAGCACGTCCTTGACCGCGACCGGCACCCCGGCCAGCGGGCCCAGCTGGGCACCGGCGGCCCGCTGGGCGTCCACCTCACGGGCGGCGGCCAGCGCGCCCTCGCTGTCGACGTGCAGGAAGGCGTTGATCCGCCCGTCGACGGCGGCGATCCGATCGAGGTGCGCCTGGGTCACCTCGACGGCGGAGGTCTGCCCCGAGGCGACCAGGCCGGCGATCTCGACGGCGCTCAACTTCGTCAGGTCACTCATGCCGTCACTCCGCTTCGCCCGTCACCGAGCACGATGATCCGCTCGCTCACGATGCCACATCCTCGTCCAGGATCCGCGGTACGCGGAACCGCTGCTCCTCCGCGTCGGGTGCACCCGACAGCGCCTCCTGCGGGGTCAGGCACGGCGTCACGACGTCCTCGCGGAACACGTTGGTCAGCGGCACCGAGTGCGAGGTCGGTGGGATGTCGGCGGCGGCGACCTCACCGACCTGGGCTACCGCCTGGAGGATCACGTCGAGCTGGCCGGCGAAGGTGTCGAGTTCCTCCTCCGTGACGGCGAGCCGCGACAGTCGCGCCAGGTGCGCGACCTCCTCGCGGGAGATGGCGGCCATCGGTGCCCCCTTCATGGCTGTCCTGCGTCTGCCTGCGCCCACCGGAGTCGCTACGACCCGTGGTGACGCCAAGCGAGTCTATTGTTCCGCGCCCGACCGAGCGCTGGCGGCTCCCCGGACGCCGATCCGCACCCCCGGATCGGGCCCTGCGGATCAGCGGCGGTGCCGGCGGGTCAGCGGAGGCGCCGGCCGGGTCAGCGGGGGTGTCGCTGGGGTCAGCGGGGGTGGCGGCGGGGCAGTTCCGCTTCGTCGGAGGTGGCGAGCGGGCGCACCGGGCGGTAGCGGGCCAGCCAGGCGACCAGTTCCTCGGCGGGCATCGGCCGGGCGTAGAACCAGCCCTGGGCGGCGTCGCAGCCCGCCGCGTGCAGCATCCGCCAGGTCCGCTCGTCCTCCACCCCCTCGGCCACCACCCGCAGCCCCAGCGCCTTGGCCAGCTCGATTGTCGACCGTACGATCGCCGCGTCGTCGCTGTCGTCGACCATGCCGAGGACGAAGGACCGGTCGACCTTCACCTCCGACAGCGGCAGTCGACGCAGATGTTGCAGGGACGAGTAGCCGGTGCCGAAGTCGTCCAACGCGATGCCGACGCCGATGCGGTGCAGCTGGGTGATGGTGGCCAGCACCCGACGCGGGTCGGCCATCAGGGCGCCTTCGGTGATCTCCAGCTGCAGCCGCTCGGGGGCCACGCCGTAGCGGGTCAGCCGGTCGGCGATCTGCTCGGCGATCTCGCCGGTGTGCAGGTCCCGCACGCTGACGTTGAGGGCCGCCCGCAGGCTGACGCCGGCCGCCGACCACTTCGCGAGCTGCTCCACCACGTCGTCGACGACCCGGCGGGTGAGCAGCCGCATCACCGCGCTCTGCTCGGCGACCCGGATCAGCTCCTCGGGGTCGACCATCCCTCGACGGGGATGACGCCACCGCAGCAACGCCTCCACGCCGACCACCTCGCCGGTGGCGATCTCGACCTGCGGCTGGTAGTAGAGCATGATCTCGCCCGCGTCCGGGGCCGACTCGGTGGAGTCGTCGGGATCCGTGGGCCGGGCCCACACCTCGTCGTCGTGGGGTGGTACCGGCGGGGTGGGCTGGATGCTGCGGCGCAGGATCGGGTCCGCGGCGGTCACGATCTGGTTGATCAGCTCGTCGTCGTGCACCCCGGTCGGCAGCCGGCGTCGACGTCGACTCCACCAGCGCTGGCCGGCCTGCCCGTCCACAGATCCGGCAACGGCCATGGTCGCGCCGTCCCCACCGCGTACCGGGGGCGTGGCCTCCGCTGCGCGCGGCTGGCCCGCCGGTCCCCCCTCCAGCACCCGACGCAGGTCGGCCAGCAGGCCGAGTCGCTCGGCGGAGTTGTGGTCGGACTCGGCCGTGTAGACGGCGACGGTGTCGTTGCGGTGCTTCGCGTCGTACATCGCCACGTCGGCGTGCCGCATCAGGGTGGCGAAGTCCTCGCCGTGATCGGGATAGAGGGCGATGCCGATGGAGCCGCCGACATCGAGCGGCAGCCCGTCCAGCGGCACCGGCTCGGCCAGCACCCGCACCACCTGATCGGCGAAGGCGCGGGCCTGCCCGACGTCGGTCAGGCCGGTCATCACGATGGCGAACTCGTCGCCGCCGAGCCGGGCGACCAGGTCCGGCGGTTCGACCACATCGGTCAGCCGGGCACTCACCTCGACCAGCAGCCGATCGCCCACCGCGTGCCCGAGGGCGTCGTTGACGTTCTTGAACCGGTCCAGGTCGATCAGGAGCAGGGCCAGGTGGGCGTCCGGCTCACCCCGTGCGGCGCGCTCGGCGTGCCGGTGCACCTGCTCGTTCACCTCGGCCAGCAGCGCCTTGCGGTTGGGCAGACCGGTGAGCGGGTCGAGCGCGGCGAGTTGGCGCTGCTCGATGGTGAGCCGCGCCATCCGGTACACCGCGAACAGCGGCACCAGCACCAGCGGGACCAGGGCCGCGCTCGCCCGGGCAGCGGTCATCAGGATCGGCGCGAGCAGCAGCAGGGAGCCGGTGGAGAGCAACTCGAACGGCAGGCCCCGCCAGGCGTTCGGCCACCACCGCTCGCCGAACCGCAGCCGTACGGCGGCGGTGACCAGGCCGTAGTTGACCAGGAACCAGGCGACCCCGGCACCACCGATCGCCGCGACGTCCGCCCAGCTCAGTGGCCCGCCGTCGAACGCGGCATCGGGCCCGAGCCGACTGACCGCGTACGCGGCACCCAGGGAACAGGCGTACTGGGCCGCGTTGAAGGCGGTACGCCACGGCGCGTGGCCCATCCGGACCCCGGACACCAGCACGGCCACCGCCTGCACGGCGACGGCGGGGCCGAGCCCCCAACCGAGCAGGATCGCGAAGGTGAAGCAGCTCGACGGGTAGACCGCCGAGGTCTGTCGCTGGCCGGGTGCCACGAACGGGCGTGCGTCGCAGGCCACCGCGAGCACCGCCATCGTCCAGAACGCCACCGGCAGCGCGTCCAGCGTCGTGGCCAGGGACGCCAGCGCGCCGGCCGAGACCAGCACGGCCACCGCGAGCACACCGGCCACGAAGGCGGTGAACTGCGCCGCCCGTTCGGGCGGGACCAGGTTGCGCGGGTCGGGCGGCTCCATCACACCTCCCGGTACGGGACTCGGCACGTGCTCTCACGTGCCGTGACCCAATGAAACGCCCCTGGCAGGGGTTTTCCCTCGGCGACAGTCACGAATCGGTCGTAGTCGTAACTAAGTTGGTATGCGCCGCGGGTGCCCGGAGGGCTTACTCGTCGACGCGGGCCACCTCGCGGGCCGCCTCGACCCCCGCGTCGAGCAACACCTGGAAACCCTCCTCGTCGAGGATGGGCACCTTCAGGGTGGCGGCCTTGTCCGCCTTGGACCCCGGGTTGTCACCGACCACCACGAAGCCGGTCTTCTTCGACACCGAGCCGGAGACCTTGCCGCCACGCGACTGGATCGCCTCGGCGGCCTGGTCGCGGGAGTATCCACTGAGGGTGCCGGTGACCACGACGGTGAGGCCCTCCAGCGGGCGCGGGCCCTCGGCCACCGCCTCCTCGGCCATCCGTACGCCCGCCTCGGCCCACTTGCGGACCACCTCGCGGTGCCAGTCGACGGCGAACCACTCCCGGATGCTGGCGGCGATGGTCGGGCCGACCCCGTCGACGGAGGACAGCTCCTCCTCGGAGGCGTTGTCGATCGCCTCGATCGAGCGGAAGTGCCGGGCCAGGGCCTGCGCAGCGGTCGGCCCGACGTGCCGGATGGAGAGCGCCACCAGCACCCGCCACAGGTCACGTTCCCTGGCCACGGCGAGGTTGTCGAGCAGCTTTGTCGCGTTGCTGCCGAGGCTGCCGTCCTTGTTGACGAAGAACGGCGACCGGGCCAACTGCTCGGCGTCGAGCGAGAACAGGTCGCCCTCGTCGGTGATGATCTGCGCGTCGAGCAGGGCGGCACCGCTCTTGTAGCCGAGCGCCTCGATGTCGAACGCACCGCGCCCGGCCAGGTGGAACACCCGCTCGCGCAACTGTGCGGGGCAGCTGCGCGAATTCGGGCAGCGGATGTCGACGTCGCCCTCCTTGGCCGGGGCGAGCGGGGTGCCGCAGGCCGGGCAGGTGGTGGGCATGACGAACGGCCGGGCGTCCGGCGGGCGCAGATCGACAACCGGGCCGAGCACCTCGGGGATCACGTCGCCGGCCTTGCGGATCACCACCGTGTCGCCGATCAGCACCCCCTTGCGCTCCACCTCGCGGGCGTTGTGCAGGGTCGCGTACGCCACCGTGGAGCCGGCCACCTTCACCGGCTCGAGCAGTGCGCGGGGGGTGACCCGACCGGTGCGGCCGACCTCGACCTCGATGTCGAGGAGCTTGGTGTTGACCTCTTCCGGGGGGTACTTGAAGGCGATCGCCCAACGGGGTGCCCGACTGGTCGAGCCGAGTCGTCCCTGGATCGGCACCGGGTCGACCTTGACGACCACACCGTCGATCTCGTGCTCGACGTCGTGCCGGTGCGCGGCGTAGTGGGCGATGTAGTCACGGACGCCGGTCAGATCCGGCAGCACCCGCCAGCGGTCACTTGTCGGCAGCCCCCACGCCTTCAGCGCCGAGTACGACTCGGACTGGGTGCTCGGCTGGAAGCCGCGCCGGGCACCGATGCCGTGCACCACCAGGCGCAACGGCCGGGACGCGGTGATCCGGGGATCCTTCTGCCGCAGGCTGCCCGCGGCCGCGTTACGCGGATTCGCGAACGGTGCCTTGCCCTGCTCGACCAGACCGGCGTTGAGGTCGGCGAACGCCTCGACCGGGAAGTAGATCTCGCCGCGCACCTCGATGAACTCGGGGACCGGGCCGTACTCGGCCGAGTCGGTCAGCCGGCTGGGCACGTCCCGGATGCTGCGCACGTTGGCCGTGACGTCCTCGCCGGTGCGTCCGTCACCGCGGGTCGCCGCCCGGATCAGCCGCCCGCCCTGGTAGGTCAGGTTGATCGCCAGCCCGTCGACCTTCAGCTCGCACAGGTACGGCACCGGCCCACCGGCGTCCCGCTCGACCCGTTCCGCCCAGGCCGCCAACTCCTCGTCGGCGAAGGCATTGTCCAGCGACATCATCCGTTCGGCGTGCGCGACCGGGGTGAAGTCGGTGGAGAAGGTGCCGCCGACGCGTTGGGTCGGTGAGTCCGGCGTCCGCAGGGCCGGGAACTCCTCCTCCAACGCGGTCAGCTCACGCAGCTGCCTGTCGAACTCGGCGTCGGAGACGGTCGGCGCATCGAGCACGTAGTAGCGGTACTGATGCTCGGTCAGCTCCTGACTGAGGGTGGCGTGGCGCTCCCGCGCCTGCGGGGTCGGCTCGGCTCCCGCCGCCGCCTCCTGCGCCGCGCTGAGCGGCTGACCGCTCGCCTCTTCGGACACGCTGCCGCCTCCGGCCACCGGACCTCCCGTGATCGTGCTACCCCCGCACGGTAGCGCCCGGGTGGGACAACCGGGCCGACCAGGGCAGCAACGAGCGTTGCCGGGGGGTGTGCCGGGTCAGTCGCGGCCTGCCGACAGGGCGGTGAGTTGGTCGGCGTACTCGATCCGCTCGGCCCAGCCGGCCGGCCAGGCGGCCATGCCCTGGGCCGCACCCACGAACGCGCCGGCGAGCGCGGCGATGGAGTCGGAGTCACCGCAGGTGCGGGCACCCCGGGCCAGGGCGCCGACCGGGTCGTCGGCGTGTCGCACGGCGCAGTAGAGGGCGGTGGCCAGGGCCTCCTCGGCGATCCAGCTCTCGCCGGTGAGCCGGCACGGGTCGCCGCCGTCGTCCGGTGCGGACAGCGCCGCGTCGAGCCGACGCAGCGCCGCAGCGCACTCGTCCCAACCGGCGGCGATGAACGCCTCGGGCGTGGCGGCGTCCGCGCGCCGCCACAGGTCGCCGAGCCAGTCGGCCCGGTAGACGGTCCGTTGCGCGGCCACCCGTTCGCCGAGCAGGCCGGGCAGCTCGGCCAGGCCGACGCCGGCCCGCAGCAACCAGACGGCGTACGCGGTCAGCTCGCTGGCGGCCAGACCTGTCGGGTGACCGTGGGTCAGGCCGGCCTGAAGTTGGGCCAGCCCGGCGAGGGTGTCCGGGTCGACGTCGAGCAGCCCGACCGGGGTGACCCGCATGTTGGCCCCGCAGCCCTTCGAGTCGATCACCGTGGCCTGCTGCCACGGCAGGCCCCGGGACAACTCGGCGCAGGCCCGTAGACAGGTCATCCCCGGTGCCCGGTTGTTGTCCGGGCTGGCTGCCCAGGCCAGGAAGCGTTGCCGCAGCAGTGGTTCCACCGCCCCGGGGGTGAGTTGCGGGGCGTCGTGCAGTGCCCAGGCCACCGCCAGCGCCATCTGGGTGTCGTCGGTGACCAGCACCGGGTCGCCGACCAGGTCCCGAGGACCGGCCGGCCCGTACCGCTCGTCGATTTCGGCGACGCTGAGGAACTCGGTGGGCTTGCCGAGGGCGTCACCGAAGGCGAGCCCGAAGATCGAACCGGCGACTCGACCCGGCGCAGGAGTGGTCATGGAGGCGATCATGCCGTTCGCCGGCAAGCCCGGGTCACCACCCCCAGACCGCCCGGGCTTGCCGGCCGCGGGTCGCCGGGTGCGTCAGTCCCAGCAGAGGCAGAACGGGTGACCCACCGGGTCGGCGTAGACCCGGAAGCCCTCGCCCTCTCCGGGCAGTCGCCGCGCGCCCAACGCCAGCACCGCCCGCTCCGCCGCCTCGATGTCGTCGACCGTCACGTCGAGGTGCAACTGTTGGGGCCGTTCCGGATCGGGCCAGTCCGGCGGGCGCAGGTCCGGGGCCCGTTGGAAGGCCAGCCGGGGCTGATGGCCGGGTGGGCCCCCGAGCACCACCCACTCGTTGCCCTCGGAGTCCTCCTCCATCAGCGGCAGGCCGAGCAGCTCGGCGTAGAAGCCCGCCAGGGCCCGCGGGTCAGGGCAGTCGATGACAGTGGAACGGAGTCGTCCAATCATGTCCGTCATCCTGCCCACCGGGTACGACGGAAAACCTCACACCTCGGCGAGCCGACGACCCGCGTCCCGGCAGGCGGCCAGGACGGCCCGGGCGTACGCCGGAGTTGCCCCGGCCAGCCCGCAGGCGGGAGTGACCACCACCTGCTCGGCGAGTTGGGCGCGGGGGAAGCCCAGCCGGTCCCAGAGCCCGCGTACCCGATCGGCGACCTGCGCCGACGTCGGCGCGCCAGCGGCCGGCGGCGGTGACGTCGGTACGGCGCCGGCCAGCAGGCCCAGGCCGGCGTCCAGTGCCTCACCCAACGGATCCAGCTCGGTCACCCGGCTCAGGTCGAGCGCCACCCCCACCGCACCGGCCGACCGGATCAGCTCCAGCGGCACGTCCGAGGCGCAGCAGTGCACCACGGTCGGTACGCCCGCCGCCTCGATCACCCCGTGCAGCAGCGCACGGGCCGTCTCCGATTCCACAGCCCGGTACGTGCCGAGGCCACTCTCGGTCGGCACCCGACCGGCCAGCACCGTCGGCAGCGAGGGCTCGTCCAGCTGCAGCAGCACACTGGCCCGGGGCAGCCGGCGGATCACCGCCTCGACGTGGCCGCGCAGCCCTTCGGCGAGCGAGCCGGCCAGGTCGCGGACGGCACCGGGATCGCGAAGCATCCGGCCACCGATCGGCAACTCCAGCGAGGCGGCCAGGGTGAGCGGGCCACCCGCCTGGATCTTGATGGTGCCGGCGTACTCCTCGGCCTGCTCGGCGAGCTGGTCGAGGTCGCGTTCCATCAGGTCACGTGCTCGACGCAGGTCCTTGCCGGGTCGCGGCGCGACCCGCCAGCGCGCGGCGTACAACTCCACCGGCAACTCGACGAGCAGGCCGGCGGTGCGCCCGATCAGGTCCGCGCCCGGCCCACGGGCCGGCAATTCGGGCAGGTGTGGCAGGGCGGCAAGTTCGCCGAGCACGATCCGCTGCGCCTCGGCGATGTCGGTGCCGGGCAGCGACCCGATCCCGGTCGCCGCGCCCACCGGCCAAGGCCAATCCCGATCACTCACGGCAGCACCCTACCGCCGTCGTGACCCACCCTGCCGCCTCCACCGGCCGACCCGGCCAACTGATCCGGCACCGCGAGCACGACCGGCACCACCAGCACCGCCGCCAGCCCGGTAGGAAGAGGCGGGGCGGTCAGTCGGTGATGGTGGCGGAGCCGAGGACGATGTCGCCGGCCGGGTCGGGGCGGTAGGCCACGATCGCCTGGCCAGCCGCCACCCCGCGAACCGGGCGACGCAGGTCGGCGTGCAGCCGGTCGCCGTCGACGGTGACGACGGCGGGCACGACGACACCGTGCGCCCGCAACTGCACCTCGCACTCGATCGGCTGTTCGGGGCGCGGGCCGCCGGTCCAGACCGGACGGTTGGCGGAGACGGTGGACACCTCCAGCGCCTCGGCCGGCCCGACGGTCACCGTGTTGGTCTTGGGCGTGATGGACAGCACGTACCGGGGTCGGCCGTCCGCGGCGGGCCGGTCCAGGTGCAGGCCACGTCGCTGCCCGATGGTGTACGCGTACGCCCCGGCGTGCTGGCCGACCACGGCGCCGGTGGTCGCGTCGACCACGTCGCCGGGCGACTCGCCGAGCCGCTGGGCGAGGAAACCTCGGGTGTCACCATCGGCGATGAAGCAGATGTCGTGCGAGTCCGGCTTGTCGGCCACGGCCAGGCCACGCTCGGCGGCCTCCTGCCGCACCTGGGCCTTTGTCGAGTCGCCGAGCGGGAACATCGACCGGTCCAACTGCTCGCGGGTGAGCACGGCCAGCACGTACGACTGGTCCTTGGCCTCGTCGACGCTGCGGCGCAGCAGGCCGTCCGGGCCCAGCCGGGCGTGGTGGCCGGTGACCACCGCGTCGAACCCGAGGGCCACCGCCCGGTCCAGCACCGCAGCGAACTTGAT
Organism: Micromonospora gifhornensis; assembly: GCF_016863515.1. GTDB lineage: Bacteria > Actinomycetota > Actinomycetes > Mycobacteriales > Micromonosporaceae > Micromonospora > Micromonospora gifhornensis. The sequence continues at coordinate 66,468 of NZ_BOPA01000017.1, read as the reverse complement.
CTTCTCGTTGCAGCGCAGGCACGGGTTGGGGGTACGCCCGGCCGCGTACTCGGCGACGAAGTCGTCGACCACGTCGGCGTGGAACCGGTCGGCCATGTCCCAGACGTAGAAGGGGATGCCGAGCACGTCGGCCGCGCGCCGCGCGTCGCGGGAGTCCTCAAGCGTGCAGCAGCCCCGCGCGCCGGTGCGATAGGTCTGCGGATTGCGCGCCAGAGCCAGGTGTACGCCTGTGACGTCGTGACCGGCCTGCACCGCCCGCGCCGCCGCCACGGCGGAATCCACGCCGCCGGACATCGCCGCCAACACCCTCACCCGGACCACACTCCCTTCCCGTCGAGCCTATCCCCCGCGCCGGCACCCGTCGGCGTTCGGTACGGCCGGTGTTAACAGGGGGCCCCTGCTCTACCGGAGGCGTTAACAAGGGGCCCTTCCTTCACCGTCAGCGGGGGGTGCGTTGGGCGGCGCGACGGGCTCGTTCGACGGCCCCCGGGAGGGCCGCGATCAGGGCGTCGACGTCGGCGGAGGTGCTGTTGTGACCGAGGGAGAACCGCAGCGACGAGCGGGCCCGGTCGTCGTCGGCGCCCATCGCGAGCAGCACGTGCGAAGGCTGCGCCACCCCCGCCGAGCAGGCCGAACCGGTCGAGCAGTAGATGCCCTGGGCGTCCAGCAGGAGCAGCAGGGCGTCACCCTCGCAGCCGGGGAAGGAGAAGTGGGCGTTACCGGGCAGCCGGTCGTCGGGGTCGCCGTTGTAGACGACCTCGGGCACCGCCTGCCGTACCCGCTGGACGAGGTCGTCGCGGAGCGCGGCCACCCGGGCCGCGTACTCCTGCTGGCCCTTCACGGCGGTCTCGACGGCGACGGCGAAGGCGACGATGCCGGCGGCGTCCAGGGTGCCGGAACGCACGTCGCGTTCCTGCCCGCCGCCGTGCAGCAGTGGGACGGCGGCCACGTCCCGGGCCAGCACCAGCGCACCCACCCCGACCGGCCCACCGAGCTTGTGCCCGGTCACGGTGAGGGCGGAAACGCCGCTGGCGGCGAAGTCGACAGGTACCTGGCCGACCGCCTGGATGGCGTCGGTGTGGAACGGCACGCCGTACTCCACCGCGACGGCGGCCAGGTCGGCGATCCGCTGCACGGTGCCGACCTCGTTGTTCGCCCACATCGCGGTGATCAACGCCACCTGATCGCCGTGCTCGGCGAGTTCGGCGCGGAGCGCGTCGGGGTGCAGCCGGCCGACCTCGTCGACCGGCAGCCAGCCCACCTCGGCGTCCTCGTGCCGCTCCAACCAGTCCACCGCGTCGAGTACGGCGTGGTGCTCGATGGCGCTGGAGACCACCCGGCGGCGTCGGGGATCGGCGTCCCGACGGGCCCAGAAGATGCCCTTGACCGCGAGGTTGTCGCTCTCCGTACCGCCACCCGTGAAGATCACTTCGGAGGGCCGGGCACCGAGTGCGGCGGCCACCCGCTCCCGCGACTCCTCCACCCGCCGACGGGCACACCGGCCGGACGCGTGCAGGGAGGACGCGTTGCCGACCTCGCGGGCGGCCGCGACGTACGCCTCGAGTGCCTCGTCGAGCACCGGGGTCGTCGCAGCATGATCCAGGTAAGCCATCACGACTCAGCCTAACGACCGCTGGCGTCCCGACCGCAGGCTGGATAACCCGACGTCGACATCAGAGCGGCACCGCGGTCACCACGATGTTGTCGCGGTACCGGCGGGCCTCGGCGTCGAAGGGTCCGCCGCAGGTGATCAGGGTGAGTCGCGGCCGACCGTCACGGGCGAAATAACGCGCCAACGGGATCTTCGTCTTGTCGTACTCCTCGCGCGCCACCACCCGGTAGGTCCGCTCGACCCCGTCGTCACCGGTGGCCGTCAGCGTGTCCCCCGGTGCGAGGTCCCGCAGCCGGTAGAAGGCGCCCCGCCCCTGCTCGGCGCTGTCGACGTGGCCGGCGATCACCACCGAACCGGTCTCGGCGGCGAGGCCGGGGCCGTAGCGGTACCAGCCGACCTGGTCGACGCTGGGCGGCACGTCGAACTCGCCGGTGCGCCTGTCCACGCCGACGGGGTCGACCCGGGCGGTGACGTCGATCGCGGGGATCCGGAGCCGGACCGGCGGCACCGCTGCGGCGTCGTCGGGCAGCGCCCCCGGGGCGACCGGCACCGGGGGCACACCCGTCGACGACGCACCGAGCGACGACGCACCGGCCGACGGGCTCGGTTCGGCGAGCGCGGCGGCCTGGTCGGCGCCGACGCTCCCGTCCGGTCGGGACACCACGGCCAGCACGGCCGCCACGACGAGCGCGGTGGCGCCGGCGGCGACCGCCGCCAGCGCCCCACGGTTGACCATGCTCACCGGCGGCCCGACCGGACGACGACCGCCCGCGCCCCACCGGCGACCAGCAGCAGAACCCCGGTGCCCGCCAGCGCGTACCACCAGAGACCCAGGCCGGTGTCGGCCTGACCACCGGTGCCGCTCGGCACGCCGGAGGGCGCCGCGTGCAGGCCGTCGATGGTCTGCGCCACCACGGTCAGGTTCTCCGCCTCGGCGGAACCGGTGGCGTAGACGATCGTGGCCGTGCCCTCGCGCAGGTTCAGGTCGGCCGGCCCGATCACCACCGTGTCGGTGCCCGCGAGCACCACGTCCGCCGAGACGCTGCCCGCGTCCACGTCGGCCTTTGCCTCGTTCGGGTTGGTCAAGCCCTCGAAGACCGGGCTGCCGCCGGCCCGTACGTCCACCGCTGGCGCGGCGGCGGTGTGCCGGACGATCAGCCGGGCCTTGCCGGCGTCGACCTTGGCGGTGTCGTTGACGAACGGGGTGATCGTCGGCTCGCCCTCGGCGTCGAGGTGGGCGGCGATGCTGATGTTCGCCCCTCCCGGCACCTCGGCGTCGTCCGCGGTCAGGATCGCCTGTCCGATGGGCTCACCGGGCTTGGTCAGGGCGATGTCGTACGACCCCTCCGGCAGGTCCAGCGGACCGGCCACGTCGCCGGGCTTGAAGTTCTCCAGGGTCTTCTCCCCGTTGACGTAGACGTCGACCGGGGTGTCCGGAATGCCGTGGACGACGGAGACCTTCGAGGTGGCGGCGTACGCCGGGGTGGCCGTCGCGATGCCGGCGCCGACGAAGGTCAGCGCGGCGACCGCGCCACCCGCGGCGACCCGGCGAAGATACGCGAACTGCATGTCTGCCTCCTGCTGTTTTGTGCTGGTTCGTCAGGCTTGCTGTGCACCACGAGTTACGCCGGCACGTCGCCGCCCGGATGCGGCTGGAGGCGACTTTTCTTTTTCATCCGAGAGCGCATCCAACGGGCACCCGGCGGACGAAAAGCAGTGGAGGAGCCATCGGGCTGACGGACGGGTCGCGGAGCCACGCCGGGCGACAGAGGGGACGGCACTGGTGCGAGCTACAGTCGGGCATGCCTCCAACCAGGCGAGCCGTCTCGTGACGGAGATCCGGCAGCAGCCGGACACTCCCGAGGACGAGTTGGCCCGACGCTTCCGCGCCGGTGACGAACGGGCGCTGCGCGAGGCGTACGAGCGTTACGGGCGGGCCGTCCTGCACCTGGCCACCAGCACACTTGTCAACCGCAGCGACGCGGAGGACGCGACCCAGGCCACCTTCGTCGCCGCCTGGCTCGGTCGGGACACCTTCGATCCGACGAAGGGCTCGCTTGTCGGCTGGCTGCTCGGGATCGGCCGGCGCAAGGTCATCGACCGGCTGCGCTCCTCCGCGCGGGAGAACCGGGTGGTCGAGACCGTACGCCAACTGCCCGAGCCGGTGTCTCCCGGCAGCGACCCGGACACCGTGGTCGACCGGTTGGTGGTGGCCGACGAGTTGGCGCGGCTGCCGGACGAGCAGCGACGCATGTTGGAATTGGCGTTCTTCGACGATCTGACCCACCAGCAGATCGCGGCGGTCACCGGGGTGCCGCTGGGCACGGTGAAGAGTCACATCCGGCGGGGCATGGCGAGCCTGAAGCGCAGATGGGAGGTGGACGGTGCAGCATCTGGAGCACGGCCGGCTGATATTTCTGGCGCTCGGTGAGAGTGAGGCGGACGATGCCGACCGCACCCATCTCGACGCCTGCCCGCACTGCCGCGCCGAGTTGACGGGTCTACGTGAGGTAGCCGGTCTTGGTCGGTCCACCCAGTCCCTGCGCGACCTGCCCGACCCGCCGGAGCACCTCTGGCAGGGCATCACCGCCGAGATCAGGGCCGCCGAACAACTACCCACGCTGACCACCGCTGGACCGCAGTCGGCCGATCAGCGGGACGACCCGGTGACGCCACGGTCGCGCCGACCTCGGCGCTGGGTCCGGTACGCGGTCACCGCGGTCGCCGCCGCCGCGGTCGGCATCGCCGGCACCGCCGCGGTGCTGCGCGAGGGCACCTCACCGCCACCGCCGGTGACGGCCAGCGCCCAACTGGCCGCGTACGGCTCGACCCCGCCACAGGCCCGGGGTGACGCCCGTGTGCTCGGCACCGGAGAACTGCACCTGCACGTGGCGAATCTCCCGCCCGTGTCGGGGTATTACGAGGTGTGGCTGATCAACCCGCAGAACATGGAGATGTTCTCGATCGGGGTTCTCGGTGGCGGCTCTGACGTACTCTTACCGCTGCCGCCGAACGTGGACCTCGGGCAATATTCTGTGGTCGACGTCTCCGCCGAGCAGTTCGACAACAACACCGCCCACTCCGGCGACAGCCTGTTGAGGGGCTCTCTGACGGGCTGATCGGCGGGCCGGTTCAGCTCCCCGGCCCGCCGATCAGCTCCCTTTCCCACCACAGCCGACAGCCGCCGCCCGATACCGGGCAGCGGCTGTCGTGGGTAGGCCCTACTTGCGCTTGCGGATCTCCTCGGCGGCCTGCGGGACCACCTTGAACAGGTCACCGACCACGCCGAAGTCGGCCAGCTCGAAGATCGGCGCCTCGCCGTCCTTGTTGACCGCGACGATGGTCTTCGAGGTCTGCATGCCGGCCCGGTGCTGGATCGCGCCGGAGATGCCGAGCGCGACGTACAGCTGCGGGGAGACGGTCTTACCGGTCTGCCCGACCTGGAACTGGTGCGGGTAGAAGCCGGAGTCCACCGCCGCGCGGGACGCGCCGACGGCGCCGCCGAGCAGGTCGGCCAGCTCCTCGACCAGCTTGAAGTTGTCCGCGTTGCCGACCCCGCGGCCGCCGGCGACGACCACGCCGGCCTCGGTGAGCTCGGGGCGGGAGCCCTTCTGCTCGGCCACCCGGTCGACCACCTTGGCCAGCTTGTCGGTGTCGCTGACGGTCACGGTGAGCTGCTCGACCGCCGGGGTGGCGGCGGCCGGGGCCGGGGTGACCGAGTTGGGCCGGACGGTGACCAGCGGCAGGCCCCGGGTCACCTTGGACGTGACGATCGTCGAGCCGGCGAAGGCCACCTGGGTGGCGGTGCCGTCGGCGGCCAGGGCGACCACGTCGGTCAGGATGCCGTTGTCCAGCTTGACCGCCAGTCGGGCGGCGATCTCCTTGCCCTCCTGCGAGGAGGCGAGCAGGACGGCGGCCGGCTGTACCCGCTTGACCAGGTCGGCGACCACGGTGGCCTTCGGCGCGACCAGGTAACCGTCGATCTGCTCACCCTCGGCGGCGTAGATCTTCTCCGCGCCGTACTCACCCAGTTTGGCCGACAACGCGTCGGCGGCACCGGCCCCACCGAGCACCACGGCCGACGGGGTGCCCAGCTCACGGGCCAGGGTGAGCATCTCGCACGTGACCTTCTTGACGCCGAACTCGCGAGTTGCCTCGACGACGACGAGAACCTCAGACATGTCCCACACCCCTCACACGAACTTCTCGGTGGCGAGGAACTCGACAAGCTGCACGCCGCCGGAGCCCTCGTCGGTGACCTTCGCGCCACCGGAGCGCGGCGGACGCTTGCTGTGCTCCACGACCACGCTCGTCGCCCCGGCGAGGCCGACCTCGTCCGCGGCGACCCCCAGGTCGGCCAGGGACAGCGTCTGCACGGGCTTCTTCTTGGCGGCCATGATGCCCTTGAAGGACGGGTACCGGGGCTCGTTGATGGTGTCCCACACTGAGACGATGGCCGGCGTGGTGGCGGTGACCACCTCGTAGCCCTCCTCGGTCTGCCGCTCCACGGTCAACGTGCCGCCGTCGACGGTGAGCTTGCGGGCACCGGTCAGCGCCGCGACACCGAGCCGCTCGGCGAGCATGTGCGGCATCACCTGCACCCGACCGTCGGTCGACTCCGACCCGCAGAGCACCAGGTCGGCGTTGAGCTGACCGAGGGCGGCGGCGAGCACCTTGGAGGTGGCCACGGCGCACGACCCGTGCAGGGCGTCGTCCACCACGTGCACCGCCTTGTCCGGGCCCATCGACAGCGCCTTGCGGATCGACTCGGTCGCCCGGTCCGGACCCATGGTCAGGATGGTCACCTCGCCGCCGTGCGCTTCCTTGATCTTCAACGCCTCTTCGATGGCGTATTCGTCCATCTCGTTGATGACGTTGTTCGCCGAACCGCGGTCGACTGTGTTGTCGTCACTGCGCAGGTTGCGGTCCGCGCCCGAGTCGGGCACCTGCTTGACGAGTACGACGATGTTCATCGCGCTTCGACGACCCTCCTGCTGTGGTGGTGTGATCACTTGCCCGGGTATCGGGCGCAGCCTCGCTCCTTAGTGACCGTTAGGTCAACCTGAAGCCGCTGCGCGGTTGCCCACGGCGCAATGTTACCTGTCAGTAGCTTTGCCTCCCGGATACACCCCGAGTGACTCAGCTCACCGCCATTCTGCCGTCCCCGGGCACCGTCGCCGAACCGGCACGCGCCGGCCGCCTTCGGGCCGGCCCGCTCCTCAGGCCGCCGGATCGCCCAGCGCCGCCGCGATCCGCTCGATGACCTGCGCCTCTGCCGTACTGATCCCGTTGTGGGCCCGCGCCGTACGATCGGCGGCGGCCAGCACCACCGAGCGGTAGATCGCGACATCCTCCGGGGCCTTCTCGGTCAGGATCGTGATCGCCTGGCGGAGCGCGGGCAGCACCACCGACTCGACCTGCGACTGCGAATCCCGCGGCAGCCTCGGCAGCGGACCACTGCTCAGCGCCGCCTTGACCAGACCACTGGCGTCGGCGATCGCGCCGGAGGCGGCGAAGCTCTCCCGGAACATGGCGAGCACGCCCGGGTCGGCGTTCGACACCAGGAACACGGCGCCGAAAGCCCCCGTCTTGAGGATCAGCATCTCCTCGTCCGTCAGCGACTGCGCCATGATCACGGAGTGTAGACGTAGGGCGTGGTGCTGGTGACCGGGACGAGACCGAGCCGCCCCAGCAGTGGACGACTCTCGTCGGCGGCGTCGACCTGCAACAGGGTCCGGTCGCGTTGGCCGGCGAGCCGCGCCCGGTAGGTGACGAGCGCCCGGTAGACACCCTGCCGACGCCACTGCGGATGCGTCGACCCGCCCCAGAGGGTGGCGAAGGTGGTGTCCGGTGGATAGCGGACCCAGCCCGCGCTGACGACCGTCTCACCGGCCTCACCGGCCTCGGCCACCACGACCGTGATCGCCTGCGGATCGGCGGCGATCTCCCGTTCCAGCCCGTCGGCGAGGCCGGTCAGATCGCGGCCCCACAGCTCGGTCTCCAGCGCCGCGATCCGGTCCAGGTCCGCGCGGGTGGTGACCTCCCGCAGGCGTACGCCCTCGGGCACCACCGGCAGCGCGGACGCCAGCGGCGCGACCGGGCCGACCATGACGGTCTCCTGGGTCTGCGGCACGAAGCCGGCCGCGCGCAGCCGCTGCGGCAGGTCCGCCGGCTCGTCATGGCCGTGCAGCTTCCACTCGACCGGCTCGCCCCGCTCCCGGGCCACCGCCACCTGGCGGGCGATCAACGCGTCGAGTTCGGCGTCGGCCGTCCCGCCGAGATCCCGGTAGGTCACCAGGCCGACGTCATCGAGGCCGAACACCCGGAACAACGGTCCGTCCTGCTCCACCCTCGCGCCCTGCGGTGCCGGGTCAGGCAGGCCCGGCCGAAGCTGGGCGTCGTACGCCGCACGCAAAGTGGTCACATCAAGATCCGTCATGTTTCCAGGCTATGCCCAGTTCGCACCGGATAATCACCACCGTGTGGCAAAGGATCAGGAATTGGTTCGACCCCGACGAGCTCCGGTCGGTGGGCACCACCCCCGACTACCGCTTCTCGCTGGCCAACGAGCGGACCTTCCTGGCCTGGCTGCGGACCGGGCTGGCGCTGGTGGGTGGTGGACTCGCGGCCGCACAGTTCCTCCCGGCCCTGCCGCTGCGGCACCTGCGCGAGGCGATCTCCATCGCGCTGCTGCTGCTCGGCGGCGCGGTCGCGATCCGCGCCATCGACCACTGGGCGCGCGTCGATCGGGCCATCCGGCTCGACAGGGAACTGCCCGCGTCCCGCTTCCCGGCCGTACTCGCCGTGGTGGTGGGGCTCGGCGCGCTGCTGCTGGTGGTGGCGGTTCTGGCCGGGGCGCTGGGCGGATGACCGCCGCACGCGACCCCGGTCTCCAGCCCGAACGGACCCGGCTGGCCTGGCGTCGCACCATGCTGGCGGTGACCGTGGTGACGATCCTCGCCGGCCGGCTCGGGCTCACCGGCGGCCGGGTCGGTGCACTGCTGACCGCGCTCGCCATCCTCGGCTGGGGTGCCACGATCACCCTCTGCTGGCCACGGGCGGTCGGCACCGGCGTACCCGACCCCAGCGTCCGTACGCTCTCCGCCGTGGGCCTCTGCATCGCCGGTCTCGCCCTGATCGGCGTGGTGCTGGTCGTGTGCGGGGTGTGAGCATCGACGGGGAGTAGGACATGATGGGTACATGGCCCGGCTCTACATCCTCTTTTTCCTGGTGCAGGTAGTCCTCGCCGTCTGCGCTCTGATCAGTTGCCTGTCGGCCGAGGAGGACGACGTTCGTCACCTGCCCCGGATCGCCTGGGTGCTGATGATCCTGTTCTTCCCGGTGATCGGCTCGATCGCCTGGTTCCTCGCCGGCCGCAAGCGCAACCCCGCCGGTGGTGGGGTGTTCTCCGGCGGAGCCCAGCCCGTCGTACGCCGGCCGACTCGGCCGCTCGCGCCGGACGACGACCCCGAGTTCCTGCGCTCGATCGAGGAGCGCTCGCGCCAGGAGGACCAGGAACTCTTCCGCCGCTGGGAGGAGGACCTGCGCAAGCGCGAGGACGACCTGCGCCGCCGCGAGGGCGACCCGCCCCGCGAGGAGCCCCGCCCCGAGGTGTGACCACCCCGGGGCAAGGTCGCCCGCGTCAGGCCAGGTTTGACGAGCGGGGGTACGCGTCCGCCGGGTCGGTGATGACGTTGACCAGGTAGGGCACGCGTGCGTCGAAGGCCCGCTGCAGGGCCGGGCCCAGGTCGGCGGCCTTGGCGACCGTCTCCCCCGCCCCGCCGAGGGCGGTGACCACCTGGTCGTAACGCAGTTCGGGCTGCAGGTCGGCGGCGACGTCGTAGCCGTACATGGCCCGCATCGGGTGCTTCTCCAGACCCCAGATGCCGTTGTTGCCGACCACCATGACCACCGGCAGCTTCTGCCGGACCAGGGACTCCACGTCCATCAGCGAGAAACCGGCCGCGCCGTCGCCCATCAGCACACAGATCTGCCGGTCCGGGTGGGTGACCCGGGCACCCATCGCGTAGCCCATGCCGGTGCCGAGGCAGCCGTACGGGCCCGGGTCGAGCCAGGTGCCCGGCTGGGCCGGCTCCAGGTAGCGGCCGGCGTACGAGACGAAGTCCCCGCCGTCGCCGATGGTGATCGCATCGCGGGCGAGGACCTTGCGCAGCTCGCCGTAGACGCGCGCCGGGCGGATCGGATCCGTCTCGGCGGCCATCTCCTCGGCGTCGCGGGCCTTCGCGGCGTCCTCGGCGGTACGCAGCTGCACCACCCAGTCGGTGTGGTCGACCCGGTCGCCGGTGTAGCCGGCCAGGGCGGACAGGATGCCGCGCAGGTCGCCGGCGGGCGCGACGGCCGGCTGCACGTGGGTGGCCCGCTGGCTGGGCGCGTCGACGATGTGCACGACGGTGGCGTCGCCGAAGTCGCCGAAGGAGAGCCGGAAGTCCAGCGGGGTGCCCACCACCACGATGACGTCGGCGTTCTTCAGCGCCACCCGCCGGGCCTTGGCGAAGGCCAGCGGGTGCTCCGGCGGCAGGGCGCCGCGACCCATCCCGTTGGTGAAGACCGGCACGTCGAGGGCCTCGGCGGCGGCGCGCAGGGCCGCCACGGCGTCACCGGTGTAGACGTCGGAGCCGGCGATGACGACCGGCCGCTGCGCCCCGGCGATCAGACCGGCGGCCTTCGCCACCTCGTCGGGGTCGGCCTCGATCGGGGCGATGGCCGGCCCGGCGGGCAGGTCGGCGTCACCGGTGGAGAAGATCGCTTCGAGGGGGAAGTCGAGGAAGACCGGACCCCGGTGCGGGGTGAGCGCGGTGGTCAGCGCCGCGGCGACGGCCCGGGGGATGTCGTCGGCGCTGAACACCGTCTCGGCGTGCTTGGTTACCGGGGCGACAAGCGGCAGGTGGTCCATCTCCTGGAGGCTGCCGGAACCCCACCGGAACTGCGGTGCCCGCCCGCCCATCACCAGCACCGGCGAGGCGTTGAAGTAGGCGCTGGTCAGGCCGGAGATGCCGTTGGTGACGCCGGGGCCGGCGGTGAGCACGGCCAGGCCGGGGCGGCGCTGCAACTTCGCCACCGCCTCGGCGGCGAAGACGGCGGACTGCTCGTGCCGCACGTCGTACAGCGGGAAGCCGGTCTTGTGCGCGGCGTCGTAGAGCGGAAACACGTGCCCGCCGGAGAGGGTGAACATCTCCCGCACCCCGTACGCGCGCAGCGCCGCGAGGGCGAGTTCTCCGCCGTGGCCTTCGATCCGCTCCGTCATCGCCGCTCCCTCTCGTCGCCTGACCGGAGTCACACGCTACTGGCCGGTAGGAGGAATGTGAACCATTCTCAGCGACCGGTGAAGTCCGGTTTGCGCTTCTCCACGAAGGCGACCATCCCCTCGCGCCGGTCCTCGGTGGCGAACAGCGCCGCGAAGAGCTGGCTCTCCCAGGCCAGACCCGAGTTCAGGTCCATGTCCAGGCCGCCGTCGACCGCGAGCTTCGCCGCGCGCAGCGCCTGCACCGGCCCGTTGAGGTACGGCTTCACCAGCGCCACCGCCGCGTCGTAGACCTCGGCGGCCGGGACCACCCGGTCGGCCAGGCCGATGCGCAGCGCCTCCTGGGCGTCCACCATCCGACCCGACATGATCAGATCCTTGGCGCGGGCCGGGCCGACCAGCCGGGCCAGCCGCTGGGTGCCGCCGGCACCGGGGATGATGCCGAGCTTGATCTCGGGCTGGCCGAGCTTGGCGTCCTCGGCCACCACCCGCCAGTCACAGGCCAGCGCCAGCTCGCAGCCGCCACCGAGGGCGTACCCGGTGATCGCGGCGACCACCGGCTTGGGGATCCGGGCGATCGCGCCGAGCGCGCTGGACAGGTCGGCGGCCCGGTCGGCCATGTCCACGTAGGACATGTCGGCCATCTCCTTGATGTCCGCCCCGGCCGCGAAGACCTTCTCGCCGCCGTACACGATGACCGCGCGGACCTGCGGGTCGGCGGTGGCCGCCGCCGCAGCGGCGCGCAACTCCTCCTGGACCTGGGTGTTGAGCGCGTTCATCGGTGGCCGCTCCAGCCGAATGGTGCCGATGCCGTCCCCGGTCTCCAGCCGCACGAACTCGCCCACGCTGAGCCTCACTTCCTCGTCGAAGTCGCCTGCCAACCTTACGACCAGCCGCCGTCGGCACGTAGTCTGGCTGCCAGTCCCGCGCCCCGGAGTTCCCATGGTCACGTACTACGACGACAAGTCCGTCCAGGTCACCTCCAACGCTGTCACGGTCAACGGCGACGCCTACCCGCTGGCCGAGATCACCGAGGTCTGGCACCACCGGGGCGGCCGGTCGTGGCGGGTGCTGATCGGCCGGGGTGCGCTCGGCGCGGCGATGATCGGCCCGCTGGTGGCCGCCGTCCTCGGCATCGCGCTCGCCGTCTGGCTCGACGGTTCGGCCACCGTCACGGTCGCCATCGTCGGCGTCTCCATCCTGATCGGACTGGCCGCCGGGCCGATCGCCGACCAGCTCTTCGAGTACTTCGACAGGTCGTACGCCCGGGGCAGCCGCCCCCGCGAGGTCTGGATCCGCTGGCGGGGCCACCCGGTACGCCTGCTGTGCACCCCGGACGCGCTGCGCTTCGGGCAGATCTACCGGGCCGTGCAACGCGCCATGGAAGCCCAGGTGCAGGGCCGGGCCGCCCGCTGACCGGCCGGGTCGGGCGGGGGACGCTCAGGACAGCAGGGCCGGCCTCAACTCCGCACCGAGATTGATCGCGCCGACCACCCCGCGACCGGCCGGGTCGTACACGTTCGTAGTGTTGTTGCGGCGCATCAGTTCCCGCACCGGCTGCGGCAGCGGCGGCGGATCCGACAACGCGGCGTTGATCTGCCGAGCCGCCGAGATCAACCGGAGGACCAACTCGGCGCCGTCGGTGTCCGGCCGCACCCGGCCGTACTCCCAACCGGTGGTGGTGAGGTCGAACAGCTCGAAGACCGCGGACAGCACCGGGGCGGGGTCGGTGGCCTTCACGACCCGCGACGCACGGTCGCCGAGCACCGTGGCCGCCGCGGCCACCTGCACGTACGGATGCAGGCCGCCCGGCGGATCGAACAGCGGCCACCGCAGCGCCGCCCCGGCCTCCCGCCACAGGACCCGATAGTTGCGACGATCGACCACGAGCCGGTAACCGGTACGCCGGTGCAGGTCGGCGGCTTGCGCCAGCAGATCCGTGTGGGCCGCGTCGGCGACCTCGCGCACGATCCGGGTCGCCACGACCAGACCGTCCTCATCGTCCAGCAGCCGCGTGATCTCCTCGATCTGATCGCGGACGCGGACCTGGCTGCGGATGCCGAACCCGTGCCGGACCTGCTGTAACAGCGCCTCCTGCCGGCCGGGATCGTGCTCGACCTGCCGCCCACCCAGCACACGCTGGAGCCACCCCATAGAGCCTCGTCTCCGCAGTCACCTCAAGACGCGGCGATGTTAGCGTGCCGCCCGAACCGGCGAGCATCGTCCGGGCCCACACCGAGCGTCCGGCGCGAAATTAACTGCCACCGAAGGCCGCACCGGGTACAGCTGATCGCCACAGGGTGACGACACCATCGCCAAGGGTTGCCGCAAGATGGTTAGGCTTAGTGATGGCGCTCTATTACCGGGACGACGCGGTGCAGGTTTCCTCGGAGTCGCTGCGGGCCGGAAGACACGTCATCCCGATATCCGAGGTCACCTACGTCTGGCATCAGAAGGGGCGCACCACCCTCGCGGTGCGCGGGCGGGTGCTCGGCCGGGGCGTACTGGTGCTGCTGCTGTCGCTGCCCCCGCTGGTCGGGCTGGTCTGCGTACTGTCGCTGGTCTGGTCGGCACCGGACCGGGGTTGGGTGCCGGCGCTCGTGGTGCTGGTGGCCTGCCTGGTCATCGCGGTGGCGCTGGTGCCGTTCCTGGAGATCCCGCTCGGCTGGCTGGACCGCTCGTACGAACGCGGCAACCGGGTCCAGGAGTTGTGGGTGCAGTACCGCGGGCAGGAGGTCATGGTGCTGCGCACCCCGGACGCGCTGCGCTTCGGGCAGATCTACCGGGCGGTGCAGCGGGCCGTGGAGCAGCAGGGCGACCACTGGTGAGCGGCCCTCGCCCGCCCAAGGAACACTGGAGCCCATGGTGATCCCCCTTCCCCGGCCGACCGCGGTCGTCGGCCTCACCCGTTCCGCCCTCGACTCGGCCGCGTCCTTCGCCGCGATCCCGGCCCGCGCCTTCGCGGTGCTCGACGGGGTGGAGGCGTTGCTGACGCGGATCAACGGGGTGGTGGACCGGATCGAGCAGACCCTCGACCGGACCGACCAGGTGCTCGCCGACGCCGAGGTCGCCGTCCGGGAGGTCGCGGTGATCAGCGCCGCCGCGACCGTCGCCGTCGACAACGCCGGCACGGTCGCCGCCGCCGCAGCCGACGTGGTGGCGCGGGCGGAGAAGGTGTCCGGCCAGACCGCCGAGACGGTCGGCGCGGCAGCCGAGGCGACGGCCACCGCCGCCGAACTGCTGACCGCGTATGAGCCGGCGTTGCGCCGAGCCGCACCGATGGCCACCCACTTCGTCGAGCAGCTCAGCCACGAGGAGGTGGCCGCGGCGGTACGGCTGGTCGACGAGTTGCCGAAGCTGCGCCAACACCTCACCGCCGACGTGATGCCGATCCTGGCCACCCTGGACCGGGTCGGTCCCGACCTGCACGACCTGCTCGACGTCACCCGGGACCTCAAACTCGCCGTGGCGGGCATTCCCGGCCTGGCGATGCTGCGTCGACGCGGCGAGAAGCTCAACGACGACGGGAGCTGACGCAGGCACAGGCGTTGATCAGCAGTCGCAGCCGACGGCCGGGCGGGGCGCGGTCAGGTCGTCCACCAGCCGACGGGTCGACCCGGTCGCGGTGACCACCGGCAGGCCCTCGCGAACCCAGTACTCGTAGCCGCCGCGCATCTGCTTGACCGGGTAGCCGAGCCGGGCGAAGGCCAACGCGGCCCGGGTGGCGCCGTCGCAGCCGGGACCCCAGCAGTAGGTGACCACTCGGGTGCCGGCCGGGACCACCCGTGCGGCCTGCTCGGCAATTCGGGCGGTGGGCAGGTGCACCGCGTCGGGCAGGTGGCCCTGGGCCCAGGCGGCCTCGCCCCGGGAATCCACCACGACCAGGTCGGGCACCCCGGCGGTGAGGTCGGCGTGCACGTCGGCGACGTCGGTGGTGACGCTCAACTCGGCCAGGAAGAGGCCGATGGCGGTGGCGGGATCGGCGGCCGGTACGGCGAAAGCGCGGGTCATGGCACCGATCCTGACCGCTGCGGACGCGTCCGGAGGAGTGGCGGTGACGACGTACTGCGCTAACATCCCGCCATGGCTCCGGTCGCCCGTACCGTCGCCGTGCTGGCGTACCCGGGAATGTCGGTCTTCGAGACCGGCATCGTCACCGAGGTCTTCGGACTCCCCCGACCCGAACTCGGCGTGCCCTGGTACGACCTGCGGCTGTGCGCCGAGCGCCCCGGCCCGGTGCCGGTGATCGGTGGCGCCACCCTGCACAGCCCGTACGGCCTGGACGTGCTGGCCGAGGCCGCAACGGTGATCGTGCCCGGCGTCGGCGACGTGCACGCGACACCGTCCGCGCACCTGGTGGCGGCGCTGCGTCACGCACACCGGGCCGGTGCCCGGCTCATGTCCATCTGCTCGGGCGCGTTCGCGCTGGCCGCCGCCGGTCTGCTCGACGGTCGCCGGGCCACCACCCACTGGCGGTACGCCGACCTGCTGGCCCGCCGCTATCCGGCGGTGACTGTGGATCCCGACGTGCTCTACGTGGACGACGGTGACGTGCTGACGAGCGCCGGCAGCGCGGCCGGTCTGGACCTGTGCGTGCACGTGGTACGGCGTGACCATGGCGCGGCCGTGGCCAACGCGGTGGCCCGCCGGTTGGTGACCGCACCGCACCGCGACGGCGGGCAGGCACAGTTCATCGAGACGCCGGTGCCGGCGAGGGCGGACGACGACCGGGTGGCCGGCAGCATCGCCTGGGCACTCGCGCACCTCGCCGAGCCGGTGACTGTGGCCCGGCTGGCCCGGCAGGCCCACATGTCACCGCGCACCTACCTGCGGCACTTCGCCCGGGCCACCGGCACCAGCCCGATCCGCTGGCTTGTCCACCAGCGGATCCGGGCCAGCCTGGCGCTGCTGGAGACGACTGATGCGCCGGTCGCGCAGATCGCCACGACGGTCGGTTTCGAGACCGCGGTGACGTACCGCCACCACTTCACCCGGGCGATGCGGACGTCGCCCTCGGCGTACCGACGGGCCTTCCGCGCCCACGACGGGGCGGCGACGGCCTCCGTCGACCGGTGAACCTCGGGTCAGGTCGCGGGGAGGTAGAGCTGGTCGATCTCGACGCGGTGCGGCAGCGACACGCTCGCGCCGAGTCGGCGTACGCAGGCCGCGCCGGCCGCCGCCGCCCAGCGGACCGCGTCGACCAGGTCGCGGCCCTCACCCCAGGCCACCGCGAGCGCGCCGGTGAACGCGTCCCCGGCGGCGGTCGAGTCGACGGTGTCCACTCTGGTCGCGGGCACGTGCACGGCGGTGCCGTCCCGATCGCCGTACCAGGCACCCTCCGCGCCGAGGGTCAGCACCGCCCGGGGCACCAGGTCGAGCAGGGCCTGCGGCTCCTCCCGACCCCGACCGGTGTACGCCTGCGCCTCGTTCTCGTTGACCACCAGCAGGTCCACCGCGGCCAGCAGCTCGGGCGGCAGCGGTAGCGCCGGTGCGGCGTTGAGCACCACCCGGGTCCCGGCGGCTCGGGCGGCGACCGCCGCCTCGGTCACCGTCTCGACCGGAATCTCCAGCTGCGCGACAAGCACGTCGGCATCGCGTACGGCGGCGAGCTCGCTCTCGGTGAGCGCGGTCAGCGAGTCGTTGGCCCCCGGCGTGACCAGGATGGCGTTCTCACCCTCGGCGTTGACCATCACCAGGGCCACCCCGGAGGCGCCGTAGGTGGTGCGCAGCTGGCTGGTGTCCACCCCGGCGGCGGTGATCCGGGCCCGCAGGGTCACCCCGAACGAGTCGGAGCCGATCGCACCGAGGAAGGTGCAGGCGGCACCGGCGCGGGCGGCGGCGATGGCCTGGTTGGCGCCCTTGCCGCCGGGCACGGTGACGAAGTCGGTGCCGAGGGTGGTCTCCCCCGGGCGGGGCAGGGTCGGCGCGGTGGCGACCAGGTCCATGTTCGCGCTGCCCACCACGACGACTCGTGTCTGTGGCACCGGAGCCTCCTGCGTTGTGTTAACAGGGGGCCCCTGCTCTACCGGAGACGTTAAGCAGGTGCCCTTCCTTGCACCGCGTCAGGCGGCGCGGGCGGTGAAGCGGTCGCCGGTGCGGTCGACGAGCAGCGGCAGGCCGAAGGTCTTGGTGAGGTTGTCGGCGGTGAGAGTCGCGTCCAGCGGGCCCTGCGCCATCACCGCGCCGTCGCGCAGCAGCATCGCGTGGGTGAAGCCGGGCGGGATCTCCTCCACGTGGTGGGTGACAAGCACCAGCGCGGGGGCGTCCGGATCCTGCGCCAGCGTGGCCAGGCGGGCCACCAGGTCCTCCCGGCCGCCCAGGTCGAGCCCGGCCGCCGGTTCGTCGAGCAGCAGCAGCTCCGGGTCGGTCATCAGGGCCCGGGCGATCTGCACCCGCTTGCGCTCCCCGTCGGACAGGGTGCCGTAGTCGCGGTCGGCAAGCGTGCCGGCGCCGAGTTGGTCGAGCAGGGCCAGGGCGCGGGCCTCGTCGGCCGGGTCGTACTCCTCCCGCCAGCGGCCGACCACCGACCAGGCGGCGGTCATCACCACGTCGCGGACCTTCTCCTCGGCGGGCAGCCGCTCGGCCAGCGCCGCCGTGGTCAACCCGATGCGGGTACGCAGCTCGTTGAGGTCGGTACGGCCGATCCGCTCGCCGAGCACGTGCGCGACGCCGGTGGTCGGGTGCAGCCGGCCGGCGGCGAGGTTGAGCAGGGTGGTCTTGCCCGCACCGTTGGGGCCCAGCACCACCCAGCGTTCGTCCGACTCCACCCGCCAGTCGACGTCGTGCAGCAGGGCGGTGCCGGACCGGCGTACGCCGACGCCGTCGAGGCTGACCACCAGATCCGCGTCCATGGATGCAGGGGCGGGTGTGGCGCCACCGGCGCCAGCGATCAGGTCACCAGTCACCCGCCCATCCAACCACGCATCGCGTGCCGCCCCCACGGGCGGGCGCTGCCGCCGTAGGGTGAGCGCCGTGTCGTTGCTCACCTGATCCGGAGGGGCCGTTCATGCCCGGTCGTCGTCGGGGACCCTCCGCGTGAGCGGGGTCATCGAGATCGAGGGTCTGCGGAAGACTTTCCGCAGCGTACGCAAGGGCCACCGGGTCGCCGTCGCCGGCTTCGACCTGCTGGTCGAGGCCGGTCAGGTGCACGGCTTCCTGGGCCCCAACGGGTCGGGTAAGACGACCACCCTGCGGGCGCTGCTCGGGCTGGTCCGCGCCGATGCGGGACAGATGCGGGTGTTCGGTGCCGACGCACCGCAGTCGCTGCCCCAGGTGGCCCACCGGGTGGGCGCGATCGTGGAGAGCCCACAGTTCTTCGGCAACTTCACCGGCCACCGCACCCTGCGGCTGCTCGCCGTGGCGGGTGGCGTACCGGTCAGCCGGGTCGACGAGGCGCTGGAGCAGGTCGGCCTGCGCGATCGTGGCCACGATCGGGTCAAGGGTTACTCGCTGGGCATGAAGCAACGGCTGGCGGTGGCCTCGGCCCTGCTCAAACGACCCGAGCTGCTGATTCTCGACGAGCCGGCCAACGGGCTGGACCCGGCGGGCATCCGGGAGATGCGGGACCTGATGCGGACGCTGGCCGGCAACGGGGTGACCGTGCTGGTCTCCAGCCACATCCTGGCCGAGATCCAGCTGATCTGCGACCACGTCACGATCATTTCGCGGGGCCAGCGGGTGACGGCCGGCCCGGTGACCGAGGTGCTGGCCGGGTTCGACCGCAACGAGTGTCTGGTCCGTGCCGACGACCTGACCCGGGCCGAGCAGCTGTTGCAGGCGGCCGGGCTGACCGTCACCGCGCACGCCGACCATCTGGTGGTCGGTGGCGTACCGGACCCGACGCTGATCAGCCGGACGCTGGGCGAGCAGGATGTCTGGGTACGCGAACTGACCCCGGTACGGCCGGATCTGGAGAGCGTCTTCCTGGAGTTGACAGGTGCCGGGCAGCAGCCGACGCTCCCCCGGCAGACCGACGGTGGATCCGCACCCGGCTTGTCCGGCGCACCGTCGATCGATCTCGACGAGTTCCGGGGAGTGCAGGCGTGAACCTGATCCGCGCCGAGGCGGAGCGGCTGGCCGCCCGCCGATTCGTGCAGCTGATGGTGCTCCTGCTGATGTTGGCGTTCGTGGTGACGGCGGGGACCACCCTGGCCAGCTCACACACACCCACGAGCGCCGAAGTGGCCGCGGCCGAGCAGCAGGCTGCGGCCGAGCGCAGCGTGATTGAGCGGGAGCACGCCCGCTGCCTGGCCCGGGACCGCGGTGAGGCGTGGGCCCAGGACCGCAACCACTACCTGCCCGCCGACTGCAGCGAGATCGATCCGGTGGTGCAGGGTTGGTCGCCGACGGCTGCCAACTACCTCACCGACGTGTTCACCTTCACCCAGCAGGCCGAGGCGCTGCTGTACTTCCTGGTGGCCTTCCTGGTTCTGTTCGGCTTCCTGGTCGGTGCCTCCTACATCGGCGCCGACCTGAACTCCGGCGGGGTGGTCAACCTGTTGCTGTGGCGCCCCCGGCGGATGACCGTCCTCGGCACCAAACTGGGCACCCTGCTCGGCGCGGTCCTGGTGTTGTCGGTGCTCGCCTCGGTGGCGTACCTGGTCACCTTCTGGGTCATCGCCCAGGTCGCCGGCTATCCGGGGCCGACCGATGCGACCTTCTGGGCCGACCTGGCCGCCCGGTGGGGCCGGGGCGTCGGGTTGGTGTTGTTCGCCACGGCGATCGGCTTCGCCCTCGCCACCGTGGGTCGGCACACCGCGGCGGCGGTCGGCGCGGTGCTGGCCTACCTGGTGGTGTGGGAGATGGGCGGGCGGATCATGATGCAGATCCTGGACGTCTCCCGGCCGGACCAGCTGCTGCTCAGCAACCACGTGGGCGCGTGGCTGGCCGGCGAGCTGCGGTTCTGGGACGCCACGCCCTGCGCTGACGCCTTCACCGGGTACTGCAACGGCACGTACCCGCTGACCTGGCACCTGGCGTTCGTGGTCCTGCTGCTGTTCACCGCCGGGCTCACCACCACCGCGTTCGCCGTGTTCCGCCGCCGCGACCTGATCTGACGCCTGCGTCGGCGCTCAGCCGACCGTGGAGCCGAAGACCTCGTCGCGGACGGCGTCGAGGGCGGTGCGCAGTGCGCCGCGCAGGATCGGCTCCTCGGGCAGGCCGGTGGGCACCACCCGGGGGCGGACCAGCGTGATGGCGGCGACCTCGTGCTGCACCCGCTCGGCCAGCGCGGCCCCGCCGGCCTGGCCGACCTCGCCGGCGAGCACGACAAGCGGCGGGTCCAGCACCACGCAGGTGCTCGCCACACCGAGGGCGAGCCGACGGGCCACCTCGTCGAGCATCGGTCCGCCGGCCGTACCGGCGGCGATGGCGGCCTTCACCGCCTCGGCGGCGCCACCGTCGGGGTAGCCGTGTTCGCTCGCCAGGGCACGGATCGCGTCCGCCCCGGCGAGCTGCTGGAACGCCGGCTTGGCGCGGCGGGACACGTCGCGTGGGATCGGCGCACCGGGCACCGGCAGGTAGCCGATCTCGCCGGCCGCGCCGCTGCTGCCGTGGTGCAGCCGCCCGCCCAGCATGATCGCCAGACCAACGCCGGCACCGATCCAGACCAGCACGAAGTCGGACATGCCCTGGGCCGCGCCGGACTGCGCCTCGGCCACCGCGGCGAGGTTTACGTCGTTCTCGAAGACCACCGGGGTGTCCAGGTCGTCGCGGAGCGCGGCGAGCAGACCGCGGTGCCAGCGGGGCAGGTTGAAGGCGAAGGTGATGTCGCCGGTGCCCGGATCGACCAGGCCGGGGGTGCCGAGCACGATCCGCCGTACGCTCGACAGTTCGGCTCCGGCACTGCTGGCCGCCTGGACCACGGCGTTGTGCACCACGCCCACCGGATCGTCGGTGTCCTTCGTGGACTGTTCCACCCGACCGGCGACCGTGCCGGTGATGTCGGCGCAGGCGGCGACCACCCGCTCCGGACCGACGTCCACCCCGACCACGTACGCGCTGCTCGGTCGCACGGCGTAGAGCTGGGCGTTCGGCCCGCGCCCGCCGGCCTGCTCACCGACCCGGGTGACCAGACCGCGTTCCTCCAACCGTTCCACCAGTTGGGACGCGGTGACCTTGGACAGGCCGGTCAGCTCACCGATCCGGGCCCGGGTCAGTGGCCCCTGCTCCAGCAGCAGTTCCAGCGCCGCACGGTCGTTGAGAGCCCGCAACAGCCGTGGGGTGCCGGGGAGCCGGGTCGCACTCATGCCATGTCCTCGAATTTAGTGAGCTTTGCAAACTATAACTTTGCTACGAACGGGTAGCCGTAGCGTATCGGCAGGGTGGAAACGGATCGTTCAGCCGATCCGGCACCACGATCAGCGCCGCCGGCACCGGAAGGAGAAACCGTGCGGCTGGATCCGGGACTTCGCCGGCTCGCCCTGGGCACCCTGCTGGCCGCGTACCCGGGACCGACCCCACCCGACTGGGCGGTCGAGTTGGTCGCCGACGGACTGGCCGGGCACACCCTGTTCGGCCGCAACATCGACGAACCGGCACAGGTGGCGGCGAGTACGGCCGCGTTGCGCACCGCGCGGGCCGACGTCCTCGTGGCCATCGACGAGGAGGGCGGCGACGTCACCCGGTTGGCGCACGCCACCGGCAGCCCGTACCCGGGCAACGCGGCGCTCGGCGCGATCGACGACGAGGCGTTGACCCGGGACATCCACCAGGCCATCGGCGCGGAGTTGGCGGCGCTCGGCGTCACCGTGAACCTGGCGCCCACCGTCGACGTCAACAGCACCGACGACAACCCGGTGATCGGCACCCGGTCGTTCGGCGCCGATCCGGCGCGGGTCGCCGCACACTCCGCCGCCGCGGTCGCCGGCCTCCAGGCCGGCGGGGTGGCCGCCTGCGCCAAGCACTTCCCCGGGCACGGCGCGACGGTGACCGACTCGCATTACGAACTACCCACCGTGGACGTGCCGCCGGAGGTGCTGCGCCGCAGGGACCTGCCGCCGTTCGCCGCGGTGATCGCGGCCGGAGCCAGGGCGGTGATGACCGCCCACATCCGGGTACCGGCCCTGACCGGCGCGGGGCCGGCCACGTTCAGCCAGGCCGTCCTGGTCGACCTGCTGCGCCACGAGTACGGCTTCACCGGTGCGGTGATCACCGATGCGTTGGAGATGAAGGGCGCCGCGCTCGCGGCCGGCGGGATCGCCCCCGGCGCGGTACGCGCCCTGGCCGCGGGCGCGGATCTGCTCTGCATCGGCGCCAAGGTGGACGCCGACCTGGTCGAACAGGTGGCCACCGAGATCGTCACGGCGGTGGGCGACGGCCGGCTGGCGCGGGACCGGGTCGAGCAGGCCGCCGGACGCGCGGCGGAGCTTGCCGACTGGACCCAGGTGCCGTCGACCCCGAACACCGCCGCCGCCGGCCCGGCCGCCGTCTCCTCCGCCGACCTGGGGTACGCGGCGGCCCGTCGTGCCGTCCGGGTGGAGGGCTCGCTGGCCGGGTTGGACCATCCGCTTGTGGTGCAGGTGCACGCGCGGTCGACAGTCGTGCAGGGGCGGGTGCCGTGGGGTCTCGGCCCGCACCTGCACGGCACCGAGCTGATCGAGGTGGTGGCCACCGAGGCCGACCCGGAGGAGCTTCGGCGGCGGGCCGGCAACCGGCCGATCGTGCTTGTCGGCCGGCGGCTGCACCAGTTGCCCGGCGGGCCGGAGCTGGTCGCCGCGCTGGCCGGTACGCATCCGGTGGCGGTGGTCGAGATGGGCTGGCCGGCCAGGTGGCGGCCGACCGGCACGCGGGCCTTCGTCATCACCTACGGCGCCAGCCACGCCAACGGTCTAGCCGCCGCCGAGGTGCTGGGTCTGGCCGGCTGAGGCGTACGCCACTCTGGACCGTCGCTCTTGAACATGTTCAAGTTCCACCCTACGCTGGCTCGTGTCGATACTTGAACACGTTCAAATTGGAGCGCGGTGGCATGGACATCAAAGTCTGGATGTACCTGGTCTACCTGGCGGTCAGCATCGGTCTGACCGTCTGGGTGGCCCGGACGCTGGCCCGCAACGGACTGGTCTTCCTGGAGGAGGTGTTCTCCGACGAGCGGCTCGCCCGCGCCGTGAACAACCTCCTGGTGGTCGGGTTCTACCTGCTCAACCTCGGCTACGTGACGGTGGCGATGCGCCATTCCGACCCGATCGGGTCGACGAGCGAGGCCATGGAGGAACTCTCCTGGAAGATCGGCCTGGTGCTGCTGGTGCTCGGCGCTCTGCACTTCTTCAACGTCTTCACCCTCAACCGCTACCGGAAGAGCCGGCTACGTCAACTGGCCACCGCACCGCCGCTGCCCCCGGCCGGCTTCCTGCCGATGCAGCAGCCCCACCCGGCCGGCTTCCGGCCGATGCAGCAACCCCACCCGGCCGCCGCGCCCGGCCAACGCCCGGCACACCCGGCCGCACCTCCACAGGTGACCCCGGCCGCACCTCCGCCGGCACACCCGGCCGCACCTCCGCCGGCACACCCGGCCGCACCTCCGCAGGTGAACCCGGCCGCACCTCCGCAGGTGAACCCGGCCGCGAACCCGCCGGAGCCGCCGCGATGAGCACCCACGGCCCGGATCGGGCTGGTGGGACGCCGGATGCCACCACGCACGGGGGTGGTGGCATCCGGTACTTCACCGTCCTCTACGACGCACACTGCCCGATGTGCCGGGCGGCACGCGGCTGGCTGGCGTCGCGGGCGCAGCTCGTACCCCTGGAGTTCGTGCCGGCCGGCTCGGCCGAAGCCCGGCAGCGCTTCCCCGGCCTGGACCACGCCGCGACCCTGCGCGACATCACTGTGGTGGCCGACACCGGGGCGGTCTACGTCGGCGACGGCGCCTGGTTCGCCTGCCTGTGGGCGCTGGCCGAGTACCGGGCGACGGCCGAACGCCTGTCGAGCCCGCACCTGCTGCCACTGGCTCGACGGATGGTGGCCGCCGCCTCGGCGATCCGCGAACATGTCCGCGAACCGGGGCCGCCGTCGCTCGACGGGCCGGCGGGATACGGTGGCCCGGATGACCGACCAGCCTGTGCCGACGACCGCTGCGGGTGAAGCGCCGACCGCCCGGGGCGAGCAGACCCGGCAGTTGATCCTGGAAACCGCGATTCGGCTGTTCCGCGAGCGCGGCTACGCCCGCACCACCATGCGCGCCATCGCGGAAGAGGCCGGGGTGGCGGTCGGCAACGCCTACTACTACTTCGACTCCAAGGAACGCCTGATCCAGGAGTTCTACAGCCGGACCCAGGACGAACACCGGGCTGCGGCGCGGCCGGTGCTGGAGCGGGAGAGCGAGTTCGCCGCCCGACTGGCCGGGGTGCTGCACGCGGCCATCGACGTGTTGACCCCGTCGCACGAGTTCGCGGCCAGCTTCTTCAAGGTCGCCGCCGAGCCCAGCTCGCCGCTGAGCCCGTTCTCGTCCGAGACGGCCGGGCCGCGTCAGGCGTCCATCGAACTCTTCACCGAGGTGCTGGCGGGCTCCACCAGCAAGGTCGATCCGGAACTGCGTCCCCACCTGCCGGAGTTGCTCTGGCTGGCGTACATGGGGACGGTGCTCTACTGGGTCTACGACCGCTCGCCGGGGCAGACCCGCACCCGGACGCTTATCGACGGCGCGGTGCCGTTGATCGACCGGCTGGTCTCGCTCTCCCGGCTGCGGGTGCTGCGGCCAGTCACCCGGCAGATCGTCGAACTGCTTCGCATGCTGCGCCACTGACCCGTTTGCGCTGGTCAAGTCCACTATTGGACAGCAGTGAATCGACGTTGGATGCTTGCCGTGGAAGCAACCGGATACGTAGCGTGATCGGCAGCGAGCCGCACGCGGACCTGGGGGGAGGCTGCGGACCGTGGATCCGGCCCGGGATCCACGGTCCGCGCCCTGCCGTCGCAGGTCAACTGGGGTAGACCCCGTACGACCGCCAGCCCCGGTCCGGGAAGCCGGCCGCCTCGGCGACCCTTGCCGAGGCAGCGTTGGCCCGGTCGTGCAGATAGGTCGGCACGGCACCCTCGTCGAGCACCCGCCGGGCCGCCTGGGCGACCAGCCGCCGCGCCAGTCCGCGCCCGCGGGCCGAGGGCACCGTGCCCACCGCCAGCTCGTGCCCGAACTGGTCGTGCCGCTTGATCCCGACACCGGCCAGGTAGCGGCCCTGATCGTCGCGGACCACCAGCACGGGCCGGTCGAACAGCCGCAGCCAGGACGGCAGGCCGAGGATGGTGGGGGCGACCCACTCGCCGACCTCGGGCAGTGGCGCGGGTGCCATGGTCCAGCGGAACACGTCGTCGTGCACCGCCCAGCCCGGCTCGCCGACCGCCGCCGGCAGGGTGGGCAGCAGCGTGTCGGGCCGGCGGGCCAGGTCGCGTACCGCGGCGACCCGGTCGGTCGGTACGGACAGCACGGTGCTGGTGCCGGCGGTGACCGCGATCGCCGGTCGCAGTCGGCCGTCCCAGGCCGGCTGACTGCGTCGCCAGGAACCGACCACGTGCAGCCCTGCGGGTGCCGGCCACCGCCCCAGCCAGGTGGCCAGGTGCAACTGGAGCCGCCGGTCACGCACCGTCCACCTCCTGCGCCGTCGCTGCCGCCCGCCCACCGTACGACGGATCGGGGCTGCGACGCCGACCGTCCGGCCGGAACGCGTCGGCGCGAGACCTCGGCACGAGTGACCTCGGCGTGATCTTCGCTGGGCACCGGAACCCCGGTCAGCGGTCTACCGTCATACCCAATTCCATACATGTACAACTTTCTCTGGAACGGTGGGCTCATGCCGATGCAACCGCACGACCGTCACCAGCAGGACCTCACCCGGATCTGGCCGGACGGCCGCGCCGCGCGACGATTCCCCGACCAACCGCCACACCGCAGCCGCCGTACCGGCCCGCTGTCCTGGGAGGCGCTGAACCGACTTCCGGTGGGCAGTTCGGCCCGCCATCTCAACACGCACTGACCCGGCGGCGACCGCCGTTTTCTCCCCGCCGCAGCCCGAGTGGCCGCGCCGACTCCGACGGCGAGCCAGCACCGCCGTTCGCACACCTGTCGGGTAACGTCTGCTGGTCCTCCGACCGGTTACGACAGGAGCTAGCGCACCCATGGGCAAGAAGACGATCCGCGTCTCCGACTTCAGCGGCACGGTGCTGGGCCCCGACGACGAGGCGGTCCGCGTCGTCGTCCTCGAGCACCCTGACCTGGTGGCCGGGCCCGTGCAGTTGGACGCGACCCCGGTGGAGGTGGAGAGCCTCGACGACGCCGCGCTGGACGTGGCGGTGATCGAGATTCATGACCGGCACGGCCACGGCGAGCCGCGCCGGGTGGTGCTGACCGCGAGCGAGTTCGACGCGATGGCCACCGACATGCCGATGGCCCAGTTGCTCAAGACCGCCGAGCGGGTACGCCCGCCCAAGGCGCGGCGGGCCACCGAGAAGATCGACTACGGCACCATCGAGCACGCGGGCAAGCCGCACCGGGGGCGGGTCACCGAGGAGGAGGCCCGACTGGTGCGCGAGCACCTCGACGAGGTGAACAAGCGCCTCGCCGACACCGGCCTGCGCCAGATCGACCCGGCCGACCCGGAGCACGCCGCCCGGTACGGCTTCCCCACCGCCGGCTGACCGCCTATTCGAACACCCGGAGCTTGTCCAGGGTCGCCACGATGTTCGCCTCCGTGGCGGCCTTGGTCACCCCGAGTCCGGTAAGCACTCCGTCGCCGTCCTCCTGCTCCAGCAGCGCCAGCAGGATGTGCTCGGTGCCGATGTAGTTGTGCCCGAGCCGCAGCGCCTCCCGGAAGGTCAACTCCAGCGCCTTCTTGCCCGCAGCGTCGTACGGGATCAGGTCGGGCGCCTCGTCGGCCGCCGGTGGCAGCGCGGCGGTGGCGGCCTCCCGTACCGCCTCGGTCGACACACCGGCAGCGGCCAGCGCCCTCGCGGCCAGGGCCTCCGGCTCGGCGAGCAGCCCGAGCACCAGGTGCGCCGGGGTGGTGTGGGCGCTGCCGGCGGCCTTCGCCTCGTTGTGCGCGGCGGCCACCACGTTGCGGGCGCGTGGGGTGAACCGCTGGAAGCCCTCCTGGGGGTCCATCGTCCCGGCGACGAAGCGCTTCTGCGCGGCCTGCTTGCTCACCCCCATGCTGCGGCCGATCTCGGTCCACGACGCGCCGGAGCGGCGGGCCTGGTCGACGAAGTGGCCGATGAGATGGTCGGCCACGTCGCCGATGTGGTCGGCGACCAGGACCGCCCCGGCGAGCTGGTCGAGGGCGTCGGTGTGGGTCTGCTTGATGGTCTGGATCAGGTCGTCGAGCCGGACCGTACTGGTCATCTGGACAGGATTCGTCATGCGTCAACCGTAGGTTGACGCACTCCCCCCGTCAACCCCAGGTTGACGATCTCGGGCAGACTTCAAAGAAGATCGCTGTTAACAACCTTGACTAATTCCGTTCACATCGACAGACTGCGATATGGAGAGCGCTCTCCCCTCCTCGCCGGGGCGCCCGCTTCGTCCGTCCACCTCAAGGAGATCAATCATGTCCGTCATCTCCCGCAGGCTCCGACGACCGGCCGCCGTCCTGGTCGCGGCCCTCGTCGCCAGCACCCTCGTCGTACCCGTGAGCGCCACCCCGGCCGCCGCCGCCATCGGCGGGCTCACCTGGCAGGACGAGTTCAACGCCCCGGCCGGCACCCCGGTCGACCAGTCCAAGTGGCGCTTCGACATCGGCGGCCACGGCTGGGGCAACAACGAACGGCAGTACTACACGAACAGCACCAGCAACGCTGTGCACGACGGCCAGGGCAACCTGGTCATCACCGCCCGGCGGGAGAACCCGGCCAACTACCAGTGCCACTACGGCCGGTGCGAGTACACCTCGGCGCGGCTGCTGACCGCGGCCACCTTCAACCAGGCGTACGGCCGATTCGAGGCGCGCATCAAGATCCCCCGAGGGCAGGGCATCTGGCCGGCGTTCTGGATGCTCGGCAACGACTTCGGCAACGTCGGCTGGCCGGCCTCGGGCGAGATCGACATCATGGAGAACGTCGGCCGGGAGCCCAACACCGTGCACGGCACCATCCACGGACCGGGCTACTCCGGCGGCGGCGGGATCACCGGCAGCCGCACCATCGGGCAGCCGCTGGCCGACGCCTTCCACACCTACCGGGTGGACTGGGAACCGAACGTCATCCGCTGGTACCTCGACGGCCAGGAGTTCTTCCGGGTCGACCCGAGCCGCCTCGGCGGCAACCGCTGGGTCTACGACCACCCCTTCTTCATGATCCTCAACGTGGCGGTGGGCGGTAACTGGCCCGGCTACCCGGACGGCAGCACCCAGTTCCCGCAGCAGATGCTCGTCGACTACGTCCGCGTCCACGGGTACGTCCCGGACGGCAACACCGGGACCACCCGGATCCGCGGCCAGCAGAGCGGTCGCTGCATCGACATCCCCAGCGCCAACCCGTACGACGGCGCGCCGCTGCAGATCTGGGACTGCAACACCACCGCCGCACAGGCGTGGACCTTCGCCGCCGACGGCACGATCCGCGCCATGGGCAAGTGCATGGACCCGGCCTGGGCCGGCACCGCCAACGGCACCGAGGTCAACCTGGTCACCTGCAACGGCAACCCGGCTCAACGCTTCACCCTCAACGCCGCCGGGGACCTGGTCAACCTCAACGCGAACCGCTGCGTCGACGTCCGGGACAACAACCCCGCAAACGGCGGCCGACTGCAACTGTGGGACTGCGGCGGCACCGCCAACCAGAAGTGGTCACGGGCCTGAGCAGGCACCCCTCGCCGGGGCGCATCGTCGTCGAACGATGGTGCGCCCCGGTACGTAAGCGTCGGTGACGGGCGCGGTGGGTAGTAGCCGGCAACAGTCACCGAGGTGCGGGAGGCGAGATGGACGACGCGCGGACGAGCGGCGGGCGACAGCTCTGGTGGTGGCTCGGCGGTGTGCTGGTGCTCGTGGTGGTGGTGCTGGTCGCCAGTTGGACCTGGGTGACGGTACGCGGAGACGGGCGAGCCGGACACGTCGTCACCGGTGCCGCCGACGATCTGCAGGAGGCCACTTTCGTCCTGCTCGACGGCGCGGACGTGATCCGGGTGCGCACCGCCGACCTGGGCGAGGACGCCTACCGGGTGTCCACCCCGCGCGACGCCAGCGTCCGGCCGACCGTCTCGCGCACCGACGAGACCCTGATGGCAAGCCTGCGCGACACCGGCAAGGACGGTCCGGCGATCGTCGAGGTGGTGCTGCGCGAGTCGGTACGCTGGCACATCCGGCTCGACGGCGGAGCCAAGGAGCAGCACCTGGACCTGAGCAACGGCCGGGTGAGCGGGGTCGAGTTCACCGCAGGCGCGAACCGGGTCGAGTTGACGCTGCCCGCACCCACCGGCACCCAACGCACCGTCCTCGGCGGCGGCGCGAGCCAGGTCCTCGTACGCCTCGGCACCGATGCGCCGGTCCAGGTGCGCGCTGGCGGTGGCGCCGGCTCGGTCACCATCGACGGCACCACCCACTCCGGCGTGGCCGGCGGCAGCACGTTCACCGCCCCGCAGTGGGAGGCGGTGACCGACCGCTACGACATCGACGCGACCGCCGGGGTATCGCACCTCACCGTCGAACGCGCCGACGCCGATCGCTGAGCACCGGCGAAGAGCCGGTCGAGCTGGTAGTCCAGCAGGGCGATGGCCGTCTCGGGCGTCCGCATCGCCGCCATCACCCCGTCGGCCAGGCCGGTTGCCAGGGCCAGCAGGTTGACCGCCTCCGCCTCGACGTCGCACTCGTCGGACACCTCGCCGGCTCGTTGCGCTGCGCGGAGCAGTTCGCCGAGCAACGTCTCCAGATCGCGGGAGTACCGGCTGTAGGAGAGCTCGGCCAGCGCCGGGTCGGTCAGCGCGAGCGCATGGTA
This sequence comes from Micromonospora gifhornensis, assembly GCF_016863515.1. Lineage (GTDB taxonomy): Bacteria > Actinomycetota > Actinomycetes > Mycobacteriales > Micromonosporaceae > Micromonospora > Micromonospora gifhornensis. Next base: position 36,685 of record NZ_BOPA01000017.1, on the reverse strand, counting down.
TGCGGCGAAGACGGTGTACGCGGCGCGCTGCTCGGCGTCGACGGGGATGATCTGGACCAACCAGGCGCGTACGCCGTCCCGACCGGCACCGGTCGGCACACTGCCGGCTGCCCGCCGGCCGACCATCTCGGCCTGGTGTCGCAGGCCGGCGAAGAGCAGTTGCTCCTTGCTGTGGAAGTAGTACTGCACGGTGCTGACCGAGACGCCCGCCTCGGCGGCCACCGTCCGCATGCTCGCGGCGTGCAGCCCGCGACTGGCCGCGATGCGCAGGAGCGCGGCGAGGATCTGCCCTCGACGCTCGTCATGGTCGGACAGCTTCGGCACCGTCACCCTCTCTGGTCGGTTGGTAGTACGAGTGTATAGTACGGTCGTACTACCAAAGACGGGGAGGCTCAGATGGCGAAGACCAGGCAGTCGAAGATCGGTCGATTCACCAGCGACGCGACGCGGGAACGCTTCCTGCAGGCGTACGACGTGGCGATGCAGGCCTGGCCGCAGCCCCGGCAGGAGTTCGACGTGCAGACCCGCTTCGGCACCGTCCGCGCCTACCGCCACGGCGCTGGTCAGGGCCAACCCCTCGTGCTGCTGCACGGGGCACAGGGCAACTCCGCCAACTGGTACCGGCACGTCGCCACGCTCGGCGAGCACCACCCCGTCTACGCGCTGGACTCCGTCGACGACCCGGGCCGCAGCGTGCAATCCGTACCGGTGCAGGACAGCGCCGACGACGCCGCCTGGATCGAGGAGACCCTCGCCGGCCTCGGACTCGACGGCGTACACCTGGTCGGCATGTCCTACGGCGGCTACCTGGCCCTGGCGCACGCGGTGCACCAGCCCGCCCGGCTGGCGTCGGTCACCCTGCTCGACCCCGGCGGGCTGCAGAAGGTGCCGGTCAAGTTCTACGCCAACGTGATCGCGGGCGCCCTGGCGACGCTGGCGCCCCGCAACACCCGGGCCTGGTTCGCCGAGCGGCTGGCCAACGCCGCGCTGGTGGAGCCCGCCGATCAACTGGCTCCCGTCATGATCGCCGCCCGGTACTGGCGCTCCGGTCGGGCCGCTGCCGCCCGGCCGTTCACCGACGACGAGCTGCGCTCCATCGGCGTACCTGTGCAGTTGGTGGTGGCCGGACGTAGCTCGCTGCTGCATCCCCGGCAGGCGGTGGCCCGGGCGGAGGCGTTGATACCGTCGGTGCGAGCCGAGATCGTGCCCGGTGCCGGCCACGGTCTGCCACTGGAACGTCCCGAGCTGGTCAACCAGCGCATCCTCGACTTCGTCGCCTCGGTGGGTAGGCTCGCCGGCGAGTGAGGGGAGGTCGCCGGAGATGCGGCTGCACGTCGGCTGTGCCATGTGGACACACAAGGCGTGGCAGGGCCGGCTGCTGGCGCATCCGCTGCCGGCCGAGGAACGCCTGCGGCACTATGCCGGCTGGTGCGACGCCGTCGAGGGCAACACCACCTTCTACGCGACTCCGACACGGGATACGGTGGCCTCCTGGGCACGACAGACCGACGAGAGCTTTCGATTCGTGCCGAAGCTGCCGAAGGTGGTGACGCACGAACGTCGGCTCACCGACGTCACCGAGCCGATGCGGGCCTTCCTGGACGCGATCGAGCCGCTGGGCCCCCGCGCCCACGCGCTCTGGGTGCAACTCCCCCAGTCCTTCGCGCCGACGGACGTACCCACCCTGGCCCGCTTCCTGCACCGGATGCCGAGCAACCACCGGTGTGCCGTCGAGGTGCGCCATCCCGAGTTCTTCACCGACGCCCGTGCGGCGCTCGGGCTGGCGGAAGCCCTCGCGCAGGCCGGTGCCGAGTGGGTGCCGTTCGACACCACCACGTTCTTCGCCAGCCCGCCGACCAGCGACGCCGAGCGGGACGCCTGGGTGAAGAAGCCCCGCACCCCACTGCGTACGGAGGCGCTGACCGACCAGCCGATCGTCCGCTACCTCGGCCGTGACGACCCGGTCCGCACGGTCGACGGATGGCAGCGCTGGGTCGACATCACCGTCGACTGGCTGCGCGAGGGACGTTCACCTACCGTCTTCATCCACACCCCGGACAACGCGCAGGCACCGACGCTCGCCCGCCGCTTCCACGACGAGGTACGCGCCCGCCTGCCCGAACTGGCGCCCCTACCGAGGCCGATCCCGGTCGAGCCCACAACCCTCTTCTGAACGTTCCCTGACCGCCGGTGGCGGCACCGGCAGCGACCGGGCACCCGGCGAACCGTCGCCGGAGAGCCGCCCCGGACCGCCACCGGAGCGGCGGGTCACCCGGTAGGCGCGGGCGAGCTGGCCCGGCCAGCCCAGGAAGCGATCGAACATGTCGACGGCGCTGCCGGTGACGCTGGGGCTGAGCCGGTGCAGATCGTCGATGGCGTCGCACAGGCAGCCGGCCAGGTAGAGGCGCAGGCCGACCGGGTTGCTGGCGTAGTCGGCGAGCAGGGCGAGCTTGGCCTGCGTGCACGGCCATGGTTGACCGCACCGGCGGCACAACCACAGCGGGCGCATCGGTGGATGTTCCGCGGGTTCGGTGGCCGGCAGCGGCGGGGGCGGCTGCTCGACGTGCTCAGCCACGACCGCCCCACCCCCGGAGTTCGTTCCCCGGGGGACGGAACTGACACGTCCACTCCGGGACGCCCACGCGTGACCGACGGCACCTCACACAGTGGGAGACTGCGCGACCGACCCGTGGATAACGGAAATCGGGTCAGGCCCAGGGATCCCGTACGACGAACGAACTGTCGGCCGCGAAGGCCGCGCTGTCGTCGGGAACGTCCAACCAGAACCCTCCGTCGCGGTGGTGCACCACGTGCGACGGGTAGTTGTACGACCGCAGGGTCACCGATGCGCTTGTCGCTCCCGGGCGCGGGCAGAAGGTCGCGTCCTCCCGGAAGATCGTCGAGTTCTCCTGGGGGCTGAGCTGCACCTGCATTCCCCAGTGCCGCAGGTAGCGTCCGTCGGCGGCGAGCAGGGTGACGCAGTTCGGGTCGGCCAGTCCGCGTTGCACGGCAAAGGTGGCTCGCTGCCGGGCCGCTTTCGGGCTGGACCCGTCGACCGCGCCGAGCGTGGCGTACTTGCCGTCGTGGTTGAGGTATCGGCCGGCCTTCCTGGCCGACTCCAGTGACCAGACGCCCACACCGATGGTGCCCGGTGCGATGGCCGGCCGGCTCGACGGCGGCGCGGCCGGCGAGGGCGGTGGCGCGGGTGGGGCTGGTGGTGGTGCGACCGGCGGCGACGGGATCGGGGACCGTCGGGCCAGGGATGGCTGGGCCGGGGAGGTGGTGGGCGACGGCGCGATGCTCACCGCTGCCGACGCCACCGAGGTGGGTGCCGCGATGGCCGGTGGAGTCGGCGTCGCCCCGGACTGCACCACCACCGCCACCGCACCGGCGAGCAGGACCGCACCGGCGGCCAGGCCGGCCATCGGGTGGGCACCGACCACCTGGGTGATCTTGCCGAACAGCAGACCGGGCGTACCACCGGTGGTGCTCGCCGGAGTGGAGGCCGCCACGAGCGTCGGCGTGGCCACGGTGGTCGTGGTCAGCAGGCCCTTGGCGGCGAGCGCGGCGACGAGCCCGGCGGGCACCGCGAGCGGCACGATGCCCAGCAGCAACCGCTCGGTCGGCACCTGGTCCTCGGTGCACGTCGAGCAGGTCGGGCAGGCGCGGGTGTGCCGGGCGATCCGCTTGCGCCACACGGGCGTGGGCGCGCCGTCCCAGCCGTCGACGGCGCTGGTCAGCCCGGCACAGCGCGGCTGCGCGGCCAGTGCCGCCACGATGCCCCGGCTCAGTTCGAGTTGTTCGCGCATCCGTTGCAGGCGTACGCCGACGTGCGCGACCCGGGTGTCACAGGCAGCGGCCACCTCCTGGCGGGTCAACTGGCCGGCGCACTCCTGCCACCACAGGGCCAGCATCGGGCGGTGCGCGGGATCGAGCCAGCGGCTCGCCTCGACGACCTGACGGCGCTGGTCGGTCAGGTGCAGCCGCAGAATCGCCTCGTCCGCGACGTCGCCACCGGCTGCCAGCAGGTCGGCCGGGTCGACGGCGCTGGCCCGGTGTGTGGCGGTGCGGATCCGCTGGCGGTGACTGGCGATCTGCCGTACCGCGATTGCGACCAGCCAGGACCGGAAGCTCTCCGGGGCGCGCAACGCGGGCAGGTCACGGATCACCCGGACCAGGGTCTCCTGCACCACGTCGTCGATGTCGGCGTGACCGTGCAGGGCCCGACCGACGATGTTGTAGAGCAGCGGCAGATGCGCGGCGATCAGCTGCTCACGCGCCGACCTGTCGCCCGACCGCGCCGCGGTGACGAGTTCCACGTCGATCGCAGTGATCGTCATCCAGCACCCGCCCCAATGTGGAGTCTTCCGCCGAGCACGACGTCACACCCTAACCAGAACCGCCCCGATGATCGAGTCATCCTCGGCTTTCATTCAGTGAAAGCTGTGGTCCCGATCACCTGTGGGTCACGGGATGATCCGGCTGGTTCGTCTCAGGAGGAGGGTCCCATGGCGTTCGCACGAAACCAGTGGTACGTGGCGGCCTACGGCAGCGAGGTCGGGCGGGAGTTGCTGGCCCGTACGGTGCTGGGTGAGCCGTTGGTGCTGTACCGCACGGGCGCCGGGGAGGCGGTGGCGCTGGCCGACCGGTGTGTGCACCGGCGCTACCCGTTGTCGGAGAGCCGGCTCGACGGCGACACCATCGTCTGCGGCTACCACGGCTTCACCTACGACCAGACCGGCTCCTGTGTCTTCGTCCCGGGTCAGCAGCGCATTCCGCGTACCGCCCGGGTGGCGGCGTACCCCGTGGTGGAGCAGGACTCGTTCGTCTGGGTGTTCATCGGTGACCGGGACCGGGCCGATCCGACCACCATCCCCCGCGCACCCTGGCTGACCGACCCGCGCTACGCGGTGGTCCGCGGGATGGCGCCGCTGAACGCCCGGTACGGCCTGCTCGTGGACAACCTGATGGACCTGTCCCACGAGACCTACCTGCACGGCGGCTACATCGGCACGCCCGAGGTGGCGAACACCCCGATCACCACGGAGGTGGACGACGAGCGCGGCATCGTCTACGTCAGCCGACACATGGACGACGCCGAGTGCCCGCCCTTCTACGCGCGTTCCACAGGCATCCAGGGCCGGATCACCCGCTGGCAGGACATCGAGTACCACCCGCCGTGCCTGTACCTGCTGCACAGCCGGATCGCCCCGCAGGGCGTCTACCCGCCGGCCCAGGGCGAGGACACCGAGGCGTTCCACGCCGAGATCGTGTACGCCATCACCCCGTCGACGGAGAACACCACGTACGACTTCTGGGCGGTGGCCCGGGACTTCGCCATCGACGACGAGTCGGTGAGTGAGTACCTGCACCAGAGCAACCACACGGTGGTCATGCAGGACGTGACCGCGCTCAACATCCTGGAGCAGGTGATCGCCGCCGAGCCGGAGAAGTACCAGGAGCTGAGCATCAACATCGACACCGGCGGCCTGGCCGCCCGGCGGCTGCTGGCCCGCATGGTCGACGCGGGGAGGGTGGAGGCGACCCGGTGAGCGGGCCGGCCCGCATGCTCACCGGTGACCGGGTCTACCGGATCCACTGGATGCCGGGCACCGACATCCTGCGCGGAGTCTGCCACTGCGGGGCCGAACGGGTCGCCGAGGAACCGGTGGAACTGTGGGAGTGGCTGCTCGCCCACCCGCAGGGCCACCACTCCCCCGTCCCGCCCGCGCCCGAGGTGCCGACCCGGACGGCGGTGCCGGCGTGACCGAGTGGGACCTGGTGGTGACCGCCCGGGAGCAGGTCGCCCGCGACGTCGTCGCGCTCACCCTGGGCCGCCCCGACGGCCGTGACGTTCCGCAGTGGACTCCTGGTGCACACCTGGATCTGCTGCTCGGCCCGGACCTGGTTCGCCAGTACTCGCTCTGCGGCGACCCGGCGGACCGGTCCGGGCTGCGGATCGCGGTGCAGCGCGAGCCGGACGGGCGCGGCGGCTCGCGGCAGGTGCACGACCGGCTGACGCCCGGCGCCACCGTCACGGTGCGCGGTCCCCGGAACAACTTCGCGCTGGTCGCGGCGGCGCGGTACCTCTTCGTCGCCGGGGGCATCGGCATCACCCCGATCAGCCCGATGGTCGCCGCCGCCGACGCCGCCGGTGCCGACTGGCGACTGGTGTACGGCGGACGCAGCCGCGCCACCATGGCCTTCGCCGACGCGCTGCGGGAGAAGTACGGCGACCGGGTGACCCTGTGCCCGCAGGACGAGACCGGCCTGCTCGACCTGCCGGGGCTGCTCGGCCGTCCCGACGCCGGGCTGGTCTACTGCTGTGGTCCGGAGGCGCTGATCGCGGCGGTGGAGCAGCACTGTCTCGGCTGGCCGCCCGGCTGCCTGCACGTCGAGCGGTTCACTCCGGCATCCGTCGTCGACGGTGTCGACACGGCGGTGGAGGTGGAACTCTCCATCTCCGGCCGGACGCTGACGGTGCCGCCCGGCACGCCGATCCTCCAGGCGGTCGAGGAGGCCGGTGTGCAGGTCCTCTCCTCCTGCCGGGAGGGCACCTGCGGCACCTGCGAGACCACCGTGCTGGCCGGGGTGCCGGACCACCGGGACAGTCTGCTCACCGAGGACGAACGGGCCGCCGGGGACACCATGATGATCTGCGTGTCCCGGGCCCGTACGCCCCGGCTCGTGCTGGAGCTGTGACGCGCCCGGCGCAGGCGGGATGATGGCGGGGTGGACGCGCAGCCCGGCCGGTCGGTCACCAGCAAGGTGCTGGCGCTGCTGGACGCGTTCACCCCCGCCACCCCGGCGTTGACCCTGACCGAGCTGGCCCGCCGCGCCGGGCTGCCGCTGCCCACCGCCCACCGCCGCGCGGCGGAACTGGTCGCCTGGGGTGCGCTGGAGCGTGGCGACGACGGGCGGTACCGCATCGGCCTGCGGCTGTGGGAGGTCGGTTCCCTGGCACCCCGGGGTCTGGGGCTGCGCGAGCTGGCGCTGCCGATCATGGAAGACCTCTACGAGGTGACCCACGAGAACGTCCAGCTCGCCGTCCGGCAGGGCCTGGAACTCGTCTTCATCGAGCGGATCGCCGGTCGGCACGCGGTGCCGGTGCTCACCCGGGTCGGGGGGCGGTTCGCGCTGCACGCCACCGGGGTCGGGCTGGTCCTGCTCGCCTACGCGCCGGCCGAGGTCCAGGAGCAGGTGCTGGCCGCACCGCTGGAGCGGTACACCGAGCTGACCATCACCGACCCGAGGCGGTTGCGCCGGTGTCTGGCCGAGGTGCGTCGGGTCGGGTACGCGGTCAGCGACCGCCAGGTCACCATGGACGCGCTCTCGGTCGCCGCGCCCATCCGGGGATCCGACGGTGTGGTGGCCGCCATCTCGCTCGTGGTGGCCCACGACCGCGCGGACCCGTTGGCGCTGGCGCCGCTGGTGCAGGCGGCAGGCCGGGTGCTGTCCCGGGCGCTGGGCACCTCGTACCGCCGGTCACCCGGTCGGGTGCCGTCGCCGACGCGTTCTGAGACGCAGTAATTTATCCGGATGTCCGACCTCCATCACGCGCTGGAGCCGCCCACGGACGGCGCGGCGGCGGTCGGTCGGGCGCGGGCGCAACGGCTGCTTGTGACGTTGCTCGGGGACTACTGGCGTGCCGGGCACGCGCCGCTGCCCTCCGGCGGTCTGGTCGCGGTGCTTACCGAATTCGACATCGCGCCGGCCAACGCCCGCGCGACGCTCAGCCGGCTGACCCAGCGCGGGGTGCTGGAGCGGACCAAGGAGGGCCGCCGGACCAGCTACCGGTTGACCGAGTCGGCGGCGCAGATCCTCCAGCGCGGGGGCCGGCGCATCTTCGCCAGCACCGACGAGAGCAGCTGGGACGGCAGGTGGACCCTTATCGCGTTCACCCTGCCGCTTGACGACGCGAACCAGCGTCGGCTGCTGCGGGCCCGGCTGCGCTGGTTGACCTTCTCGCCGTTGTACGACGGCACCTGGGTCACCCCGCACGACCGCTTCGACGAGGTACGCGAGCAGTTGAGCGAACTCGGCGTCAGTGATGCGGTGGTGTTGCGCGCCACCGACCTGGATCTGCTGCCCGGTGGCCGGGCCCGGCTCGAGGCGGCGTGGCGGATCGACGAGTTGGCTGCCGGTTACCAGTCCTTCCTGGAGCGTTACCGGGATCTGGCCTGGCCGGCCGCCGCGGGCGAGGTGTCACCCGCGCAGGCGCTCGTGCGGCGTACCGAGATGGTCAACGACTGGCGGGCGCTGGTGGGTGAGGACCCGGACCTGCCGGCGATGTTCCTGCCCGCCTCCTTCCCCCGCGCCCAGGCTCGGGCGATGTTCCTGGAGACCTCCGCGGCGTTGGCCCGGCCGGCGCAGCAGCGTTTCGAGGAACTCGTCCAGACTCCCGACCACGCGGCGGACGGCGCGAAGTCGCGTCTGAAGTAGATACATTGCAGATTCGTTGACGCGCGATCAGAATTCGCATTAGGTTCCCCGTGCACATGTGACCAGGAGGTCCAGCCGCCCGTTCCCGGCTGAAAGGGGCCCTGCTATGCACGCACGTCGATCACGGGAGAAATCTCCGCAACGACCCTGGAAACTCGCCCTGACCGCGATCGTCGCCAGCACACTCGTCGGCGGTCCAGCGGTGCCCGCCCTGGCCGCACCGCCGCCCCAGGCGGGCGTCGACCGCACCTTCGACGTGGAGGTCGTCTCCACCCGCGCCGACCTGGTCAGCGGCGGGGACGCCCTGGTCCGCATCGACGTGCCCCGCAACGTTCCACCGCACCAGGTCAGGGTTCACCTCGACGGCCGCAACCTGACCAGCCAGTTCCGCCCGATCGGCGACGGCCGTACGCTGCTCGGCCTCGTCGACGACCTGGCGCTCGGCGACAACACCCTTCAGATCCGGTCCAACGGCAACGGGCAGGGCCGCCCGACGGCCGACGTGACGCTCGTCAACCACCCCGCGCAGGGCCCGGTCTTCTCCGGCCCGCACATCCCGCTGTTCTGCACCGCCTCCGGCAGCCCCTGGAACCTCGGGCCGGTCGACGAGAACTGCCACGTGGCGACGCCACGCGTGACGTATCAGTACCGCACCACCGCCGGCAGCTTCACCGCCCTGCCCGACGGTCCGCTGCCCGGCAACGTGGCCACGACCACCACCATCGACGGCCGCACCGTGCCGTACGTCGTGCGCATCGAGCGGGGCACCATCAACCGGGCGGTCTACGAGATCGCGCTGCTGCACCAGCCGGGCACCGCCCTGCCCGACCCGTGGACGGCCACCGACGGCTGGAACGAACGGCTGGTCTACACCTTCGGCGGCGCCTGCGGCATCGGCTACACCCAGGCCACCAGCACCGGCGGAGTCCTGGACCACGGGCTGCTCAGCCGGGGCTACGCGGTGGCCAGTTCCACGTTCAACGTGTTCGCCAACAACTGCAACGACGTGACCTCCGCCGAGACCGCGATGATGGTCAAGGAGCACTTCGTCGAGACGTACGGGGTGCCCGCCTTCACCATGGGTTGGGGCGGCTCGGCCGGCACCATGCAGCAGTTGCTGATCTCCAACGCGTACCCCGGCATCATCGACGGCGTGATCGGCCAGATCGGCTACCCGGACGAGCGTTCCACGACCGTCAGCGGTCACGAGTGCCGCTTCATCAGCCAGGCCGCCTCCGCCGCCGGCCTGTCCACCGCGCAGCACACCGCGGTGACCGGCTTCGCCAGCCCGAACACCTGCTTCGGCTACCAGTTCTTCGACGGTGTCGACTGGCCGGCCAACTGCCCGGCCCACGTCCCGGCGGCGCAGCGGTACCACCCGGTCACCAACCCGACCGGCCTGCGGTGCGCGATGGCCGACTTCATCTCCAACGTGTACGGCGTCGACCCGGCCACCGGCTTCGGTCGCCCGATCATCCCGGACACCGTCGGCGTGCAGTACGGCCTGGAGACCCTCCAGGCGGGCACGATCACCCCGGAGCAGTTCGTCCGGCTCAACGAGGGCATCGGCGGCCTCGACGTGCAGGGCAACCGCACCCCGCAGCGCACCTCGGCGGACGTCGACGCGCTCAAGGTGGCGTACGAGACGGGCCGGATCAACCAGTTCGACGGCGGCCTGCGCTGGACGCCGATCATCGAGACCCGGGGCTACACCGACCCGTCCGGCGACTTCCACGACCGGTTCCGGTCCTGGACGATGCGGGAGCGGATCGTCGCGGCCAACGGCAACGCCGACAACCACATCAGCATCACCGCCGCACCGGGCGCTGCCGCCGACACCGCCTCTACCCTCGCGCTGGAGGGCATGGAGACCTGGCTGACCGCCCGGACGACGCTGGCGGCGGCACAACCGGAGCTGGACGACGTGACGCTGACCCGGTTGTCCCGGCCCGAGGGCCTGGCCGACGGCTGCATCGCGGCCAACGGTGACCGGATCACCGAGGCGTTGACCCTGGACCCGGCGGCCCAGTGCAACCAGCTGTTCCCGTTCCACCGCAACCCGCGTGTGGTCGCCGGTGGGCCGACCACCTCCGCCGTGCTCAAGTGCCAGCTCACGCCCCTGAGCCGGGAGTCGTACGGGGTGAGCTTCACCGACGAGCAGTGGCAGCGCCTGCAGACGGTCTTCCCCGGCGGTGTCTGTGACTGGTCGAAGCCCGGCGTCGGTCAGGTGCCGCTGGCCGACACCTGGATCCGCTGGTCACCCGAGCCCCAGGTGCGACCGGTGCTGCCGGTGACGGTGACCGTGCAGGCGCGGTGCATCGCCGGCCGGGCGTACGTGGCGGTGCAGGCGCGCAACGACCACGACGCGCCGGTGGACGTCGCGCTGGAGACCGCGCACGGCGAGCGGTCGTTCGCGGACGTGGCACCGGGCGGCAACGCCTTCCAGCAGTTCGCCACGCGGGTGGCGGCCCTGCCGACCGGCACGGCGACGGTACGTGTCACCGGGTCGCTCGACGGCGAGGCGGTGACGACCGCGGTGATCCGCGGACACGCGGCCGTCGACTGCGCCGCGTAGCGGTCGCACGGTTGCAGACCGGGACCGGGCGGTGCCATCGCAGGTGCCGCCCGGTCACGGCGTCAGTCGGGGAAGGCCAGCAGCCGCAGCAGTTGGGCCAGCCGCTCATGGTCCTGCGGCGTGACGGCGGCCAGCAGACCCAGTTCCACGGCCCGCGCGGACTCCTGTGCCTGGGCGAACAGGGCCCGACCGGCGTCGGTGGCGACGAGGACGTTGGCGCGGCGGTCGGCGGGGTCGGTCTGCCGCTCGACGAGCTGGCGTTTCTCCAGCCCGTCGACAAGCGCCACGACCTGACTCGGATCCAGCCGCAGGAACTCGGCGAGCTCCCGCTGGGTGGGACGGACGTCGTCGGCGGCGAGCGCGAGCACCGAGTAGGAGCGGGCCTTGAGCCCGTGTTCGGCCAACGCCGCGTTGGCTGCGGCGAGGGTGAGGGCGTTGGCGCGGGCCAGCAGAAAGCTCAGGTCCCCGGCGAGCACGCTGTCCCGCAGCCGGTCGCGTCCGGTCGGCCGGGTCTTTCCGATAGGGGACATGACGACGATGGTAGCAAGCTTCACAAATAATTGACTTTTTCAACGATTCGTGCTCAGATCGGCGTGGACGCAAAGGAGCACCTCTATGTCACCACTTGACGGCAAAGTCGCGATCGTCACCGGATCCGGTCGGGGTCTCGGCCTCGCCTACGCCAAGGAGCTGGCCCGCCGGGGGGCGTCCGTCGTGGTCAACGACGTCGACGCCGACGTCACGGCCGACGCGGTCGCGGCGATCCAGGCCTCCGGTGGGCGGGCCGTCGCGGTGACCGCACCGGTCGGCCCCACCGAGACGGCGAAGCAACTGGTCACCGCCGCGGTCGAGGAGTTCGGGCGACTCGACATCCTGGTCACCAACGCGGGCGTGCTGCGCGACACGGTGCTGTGGAAGATGAGCGACGACGACTTCGACACGGTGATCAACGTGCACCTGCGCGGCACCTTCACCACCGTGCGCGAGGCGGTGCTGCACATGCGGCAGGCCGGCGAGGGTGGCCGGATCATCTGCATCGGCTCGCCCACCGGGCAGCGGGGCACCTTCGGCCAGACCAACTACGCGGCCGCCAAGGCGGGCATCGTGGGCATGGTCCGCACCTGGGCGCTGGAGCTCAAGCGGGCCGGCATCACCGCAAACACCGTCGTACCGGTGGCGGCGACCGCGATGACCGCGACCGTGCCCTACTTCGCCGCCGCCGTGCAGGCCGAGGCGAACGGCGAGCCGATGCCCGCGTTCTTCCGCCACGACCTCGGCTTCGGCACCTCCGACGACGTGGCCGGGCTGATCGCCTTCCTCGGCTCCGACGCGGCGGCCGGGGTGACCGGCCAGGTGATCGGCGTCGGCGGCGACCGCCTGCAGATCTGGACCCACCCGGAGGCGGCGCTGACCGCCTACCACGAGGGCGGCTGGAGCTACGAGGCGCTGGTGCAGGCCTGGCCGACCGAGTTCGCCACCGCCCTGCAGAGCGTCGGCGAACGCTTCCCCGAGCTGCCCGAGGAGTTCAAGCCCGCGGCCTCCTGATCCGCCCGACGCCACCCCGCCCGACGAAGGTGCCCCTCATGTACCAGCCCGCGATCGACCTCGACGCCGTCACGGCGATCGACATGCACGTCCACATCGAGGTCGACGACCACGGTCACGCCTCGCTGCCCGAGCCACTCGTGGCGGCGGTGTCGAAGTACTTCCGCACCGACGGGCCGCGCCCCGCCGTCGACGCGGTGGCGCAGTACTACCGCGAGCGCAACATGGCCGCCGTCGTCTTCACCGTCGACGCCCGTACGCAGCTCAAGCATCCGCCGTTGTCCAGCGCCGACATCGCCCGCGCCGCGGCCGAGCACGCCGACGTGCTGATCCCCTTCGGCTCGGTCGACCCGCGCACCGGCGAAGCGGCCCTCGAACTCGCCGCCCGGCTGATCGATGACGAGGGCGTACGCGGATTCAAGTTCCACCCCACCGTGCAGGGTTTCGACCCGAGCCACGAGAAGTACGCACCACTGTGGGCGCTGATCGAACGCGCGGGCCTGCCCGCCATCTTCCACACCGGACAGACCGGCATCGGCGCGGGCACCCCGGGCGGCTACGGTCTGCGGCTGGGGCTGTCCAACCCGATGCTGCTCGACCCGATCGCCGCCGACTTCCCGGACCTGCAGATCATCATGGCCCACCCGTCGGTGCCGTGGCAGGACGAAGCGCTGTCGGTGGCCACCCACAAGCACAACACCTGGATCGACCTGTCCGGTTGGAGCCCGAAGTACTTCCCGGCCGAGTTGGTGCGCTACGCCAACTCGATGCTCAAGCACCGGGTGCTCTTCGGCACCGACTTTCCACTGATCACCCCCGACCGCTGGCTGCGCGATGTGGCGGCCACCGACCTCAAGCCCGACGTGCTTCCGGGCATCCTCAAGGACAACGCGGCCCGCCTGCTGCGCCTTGCCCGGTGACGACGAGAGGAACCGCCATGACGACCACCATCGCCTACGACCAGCTCGCCGACCTCGCCGGCACCGACCTCGGTTACACCGAGTACCGGACGGTCACCCAGGACCAGGTGAACCTCTTCGCCGACGCCACCGACGACCACCAGTGGATCCACGTCGACCCGGAGCGGGCGAAGACCGGCCCGTTCGGCGCGCCGATCGCGCACGGCTTCCTCACCCTCTCGCTGGCCGTTCCCTTCTGGACCGAGCTGCTGGAGGTCAAGGGGGTGACCACGAAGGTGAACTACGGCCTGGACAAGGTCCGCTTCCCGGCGCCGGTCACTGTCGGTTCCCGGGTGCGCATGCGGGCCACCATCGCCGAGGTCACCGAGGTCCGGGGTGGCTACCAGATCGCCGTCGACCAGACCATCGAGATCGAAGGCGGCACCAAGCCGGCGGTCGTCGCCCGTGGGCTGTACCGCTTCTACGCCTGAGCCGGCGCTGACAGGGTTCACGCCCGAGCGGGGGGTCAGCCGGGCCGGGTGAGCACACCACCTCCACCACCAGGAGACTGATGATGCACCAGCACGGAATCGGCGTCTGGATGGCCAAGCGTCGACTCAAGTCCCCCGACAAGGTCGCCCTCGTCCACGGCGAGGGCTCGACGTTGACGTACGCCCAGCTTGCCGACGCCACCGACCGGGTCGCCGCCGTGCTGCGCGACCGGGGCGTCGGCAAGGGCGACGCGGTCGCGTACCTGGGTGAGAACAGTCCCGAGTTCCTCCAGGTGATGTTCGGCGCGGCGCAGTTGGGGGCCGTCTTCGTCCCGGTCAACACCCGGCTCGCGGCACCGGAGATCGCCCACGTCCTGGACGACTCCGGTGCCCGGGTGCTCATCCACGACCCCGAGTTCGCGTCCCGGGTGGCCGCAGCCGTGCCGGCCGCGCGGACGCCGCACGTCGTGATCACCGGTGACGGCGACGCGGACCGGCCGGGGCTGGCGCGACTGGCCCGCACCGCTGCCACCGATCCCGCCGGCCCTGTCGCCACCGACCACGGGGACCCGGCGGCGATCGTCTACACCTCCGGCACCACCGGCCGCGCCAAGGGCGCGGTGCTGACCCACGGCAACCTGACGTGGGTCGCCATCAACTGCGTGGTCGACTACGACGTCGTCTCGACCGACGTGGCACTGATGATCTCGCCGCTGTTCCACGTCGCCTCGCTGGGCATGGGGGCCCTTCCGGTCATCCTCAAGGGCGCCACGATGGTGCTGGAGAAGGGCTTCGAGCCGGGGCGCGCGCTGGCCCAGATCGAACGGCACGGCGTCACCATGCTCAGCGGGGTACCGACCACGTACCAGCTGATGGCCGACCATCCCGACTGGGCCTCGACCGACCTGTCCACGCTGGCGAAGCTGACCTGCGGGGGTTCGGCGGTGCCGCCGCGCATCCTCAACGCGTACGAGGCGCGGGGGTTGTCGTTCTCCCAGGGGTACGGGATGACCGAGGCGTCACCGGGCGCCACCTCGCTGCCGCCGGACATGACCCGCGCCAAGCAGGGCAGCGTCGGGTTGCCGCACTTCTTCACCGAGGTACGGATCACCGACGTGAGCGGCGAGCCGGCACCCACCGGCAGCGTCGGTGAGATCGAGATCGCCGGGCCGAACGTCTTCCCCGGCTACCACGGGCTGCCCGAGTCGACCGCCGACGCGTTCACCCCGGACGGGTGGTTCCGCTCGGGCGACCTCGGCTACCTGGATTCCGACGGCTACCTGCACATCTCCGGCCGCCTGAAAGACATGATCATCTCCGGCGGGGAGAACATCTACCCCGCCGAGATCGAGCAACTGCTCGGCGAGTTGGAGGGGGTCACTGCGGCGGCGGTCATCGGCGTGCCCGACGAACGGTGGGGCGAGGTGCCGTGGGCGATCGTGACGGTACGCGACGGCGCGGCGGTGGACGTCGAGGCCGTACGGGCCTACCTCGACGGTCGGCTCGCGCGCTACAAGCTGCCGAAGAACGTCATCATCGTGGACGAGTTGCCGCGGACGGCGTCGGGGAAGGTGCGGAAGGCGGACCTGCGCGCCCGTTTCGGCGTCTGACCGAGGTGCGGGCGGCGACGAGTTCGGCGAACTCCGCGGCGGACGCCTCGGCCAGCTTCTCGTGCATCCGGCGGTAGGTCTCCGCCGACCGGGTGGCCGGCCACTGCTCGTCCATGAACTCGGCCGGCAGCCGGGGATCGGCGCGCAGCAACGCCAGCCAGTCCGCCACAAGCATCGTGCGTACGGTCAGCGCGCTCGGTGCCAGCGCCACGGCGGCGGGGTCGTCCCACACCTCGATGAAGGCGAGGTGTTCGCGCCGGATCGCCTCGATGTCCCAGGCGGCTCGCACACTCTCCCCGATCGGGAAGCCGTCCAACTCCCGGGCGTGGAACGCCATGACGGTGTGCGGTGGCAGGTCCTGCCGTAACGGCTCCAACGACCCGGCGAGGTCGACCTCACCGGGCGCGAGCCACAGGCCGTCCCGGATCGGCGCGAACCCCTCCCAGGTCAGGGTCGAGCGCAGCCGGTGCCGCAGCATCCGCTGCCCCTCGGGGATGGAGAAGGTGACAAGGGTCCACCCGTTGCCCTGCGGGTCGAACGGCCGAGGGCCACGGACCCGGTCCGTCGCCTCGCGCAGCACCGCCGCCCCGTGCTCGGTCAGCGAGAACAGCGTCTCCCGACCGTTCCTGGTGCGGGCGAGGATGCCGCTGCCGACCAGGCGGTCGAGCGTCGCGCGGGTGGCCGGCGCGGCGACGCCGGCCGGCTCCAGCACACTGATCAGGGCACTGGCCCGGATCGGCCCGGTGGCGGCGTCGACCACATGCTCACCGAAGAAGGCGAGCAGCAGTTGCTTCGGCTGACGGCTACGCACAGCCCTCCCTTTCGGCGAATCCGTCGTGGCGACCGCAGCGGTCACCGCGCCGGTTGCGCGTCGACAGTCTTGCCACGCTTGGCCCGCTGGATCTGGTCGTAGACGTGGGTCCGCAGCTCGGTGAACCGGGGCAGGGCGCGGGTGGTGATCTGATCACGCGTAGGCGGCAGATCGATCGCGAGGTCCTCTTGTACCCAGGTCGGCGACTTGGACAATACTAGAACCCGTTCTCCCAGGTAAACCGACTCGTCGATGTCGTGGGTGACGAAGAGGATCGACATGTTGCGGCTGGTGTGCAGCTCGCGGACGAGGTCCTCCAGGTCCGCCCGGGTCTGCGCGTCGACCGCCGCGAACGGCTCATCCATGATCATGACTTCGGGTTGGTACGCGATGGCCCGTGCGATCGCCACCCGTTGCTGCATGCCCCCGGAGAGCTGCCACGGATGGCTGCGGGCGGCGTGGTCCAGCCCCACCGCGACAAGCGCGTCGGTGACCAACTTCTCCCGCTGGGCGCGGCTGAACTTTTTGTGCCGCAGCGGCAGCTCGACGTTCCCGCGTACGGTCAGCCACGGGTAGAGGCTGCGGCCGTACTCCTGGAACACCACAGCCATGGCCGGGCTCGGCCCGGTCACCGGCGCACCGTCCATCTCGACCACACCACTTGTCGGGCGCAGCAGACCGGCCAGGCACTTCAGCAGCGTGGTCTTGCCACAACCGGACGGCCCGACGATGCAGACCAGCTCACCGGCGTTCATCGTGAAGCTGATGTCCCCGATCGCCTCGACGTTGCCGGTGGCCGATTCGTAGACCTTGCGCAGATGCTCCACCCGCAGCAGGGTGCTCCGGTCAGGCACGGTTGACCTCCCTGAGTCCGTGATACCAGCGCAGCACGCGCCGCTCGACGATTCCGAAGACGACGGCGAGGAAGACGCCGACGAGACCGAGCAGGAGGATTCCGCTCCACATCTCGGCGATGAGGTAGTTGCGCTGGAAGTAGGCGATGCGGTAGCCGAGCCCGGCGGACGAGGCGAACATCTCCGAGATCACCATCAGGATGAGCGCGACCGACAGGCCCTGCCGGACCCCGGCCATGATGCGCGGGCTGGCCGCCGGCAGCACCAGGAACCAGAGCCGCTCCCACCAGGTGACCTGGAACGATTCGGCGGTCTCGGTCATCACGCTGTCGGTGGCCCGTACGCCCTCGATGGTGTTCAGCAGGATCGGCCAGACCGCGCCGGAGACGATGACCACGACCTTCATGGTGTCGGTGATGCCGAGCAGCAGCATCACCACCGGGATCAGCACCGGCGGTGGGATGGCCCGGAAGAACTCCAGCAGCGGTTCGAGCAGTTCGCGCAGCCACTGCACCAGGCCGATGATGGTGCCGGCGGCGATGCCGACCACGATCGAGGCGGTGATGCCGAGGCCGAGGCGGTACAGGCTGGGCAGCACGTCCTCGACGAACGCCGGCCCGACCCAGGTGTCCACGAAGGCTTCGAAGATGGTCAGCGGATCGGGGAAGAACCGGTTCGTCGACCTCGTCGCGAGCAGTCCCCACACCACCAGCAGCAGCATCGGCAGCCCGAGCGAGTAGCCGAGACTCGACGCGATCCGGGAGCCGACCCCGGGCCGACGCGCGACGTCGGGCCCGGCCGTGCGCTCGGCGACGGCGATCCGGTCAGGGTGCTTGGTCACAGGGCCTGCTCCCCTCGGATCGACTCGTGCCAGGACAACGTGCGCCGCTCGACGAACCGGAAGACCAGGTTGACCGCGAGCCCGAGCAGGCCGGTGACCACCACGAAGGCGTACAGGCCGACGGAGTCCCCGGCGGAGCGGGACAGTTCGATCATCCGCCCGAGGCCGGGGTTGCCGATCACCATCTCCGCGGTGATGGCCAGGATGAGCGCGACCGCCGCGGCGAGCCGCACCCCGGTCATCAGGTACGGCAGGGCCGTCGGCAGCACCAGGTGGGTCAACTGTTCGCGACGGGTCAGACCGAAGCTGCGGGCGGTGTCCCGGGCGACCGCGTCGACGTCGGCAACCCCGTAGATCACCTGCACGAACACCTGCCAGAACGACGCGTAGATGATGATGACGAGGGCGGCCTGCATCTGGATGCCGAACATCAGCACGGCCAACGGGATCAACGCCACCGACGGGATCGGCCGCAGGAACTCGATCATCGTGTGCGTGGCGCGCCGGAGGAACGGCACCAGACCGACGACCGTGCCGAGGACCACGGCGGCGAGCGTGGCCACCGTCAGTCCGATCGCCCACGACTTCATGGTGGACCCCAGCCGCCGCCAGAACGCGAGGTCGACGGATTCCTCGGCCAGCCGCGCGAACACGTCCGTCACGTACGGCAGGTACTGCGAGTTGATCAGGCCCAGCGTCGGGATCAGCTGCCAGACGACGAGGAATCCGGCCAGGCCGGTGAGGCCCAGCAGCGCCTTGCGCAACCCACGCAGGCGTCGGGTGGATGGGACAGCCATGTCACTCCCGTGAACAAGCGGCGGCGACGCCCTCCCCGGTCTCGGGCACCGGGGAGGGCGGGCAATCGCGGGCTACTTCTGCTGGATGAGCCGGTCGAGGTTCGGCTGCTTGTCGAGCACGCGGTACTTCTGGGCGAGTTCCGCGAGCGTCTGCAGGCTCGTCCGGTCAAGGTCCCAGCCGAACTCGGGCAGCTTCACCGAATCCGCCACCGGCTCCGGCAGTTGCAGGTTGTCCTTGATGGCCTGCCGGACCGCCGTCTCGTTGGCGGAGTCCTGGGCCCACTGGAGCGTCTCCTTCATCGCCGCCGCGAAGTCGTCGACGAGCTTGACGTCTTTCTCCGTACGCTCCTTGGTGGTGATCGTGGTCAGCGTGGTCAGACCCGGCACGACCGCCTGGTAGGGCGCCACGATGAAGGTGTCGCCACGGCTGCGCAGCTGCGTGACGAACGGCTCCGGCACCCAGGCCGCGTCGATGTTGCCGGCCTCCAACTGCGCCGGGGCGTCCGGGAAGGCGACCTCGACGAACTTGATGGTGGACGGGTCCCCGCCGTCCTTCTCGACCGCCGCCATGATCGTCACGTCGCCCGCCGCGCCCAGGCTGTTCACCGCGACCCGGCGACCCGCCAGCTCGGCCGGCCGGGTGATGCCGGACTTCGCCGAGGCCACCACGGCGTTGATGTCGTCACCCTCGGCGTACGAGGAGGCGTAGTTGCCGATCATGACCACGCCGAGGTCCTGGAGGTCGGCCCGGAACGGGCCGAAGGGCTGGCCGATCGCGAAGTCGATGTCGCCGTTGAGCAGTGCCGGAATCGCCTGCGCACCACCCTGGGCGGGCAGCACCTCCACGCTGAGGCCGCGCTTGGCGAAGATGCCCGCCTTGATGCCGCCCCACAGCGCGGCGGTCTCGGTGATGGGCAACGCCGCGACCCGGACCTGGCGCAGGTCGCCGTCGGCCGGGTCGGACGGGGAGGACGCATCGGAATCAGTACATGCGGTGAGGGCGATCGCGGTGGCGGCGATCAGCCCGAGTGCGATGACCTTCTTCATTGACGAGGCCCTTCCTGGGCGGGGGTGGTGGGGTGCGTCAGAAATCGGCGGATGCCACGGATCTGCAGGTGACCTACCACTGTGTGAGAGGTCACGTCGCTGTGTTGGCCATGGTCAGTCACCCGGCACCGGAAGTCAAGAAATTCTGACGCCCGTCATGAATAAGTTGAACAACGACGCCCCCCAGGCCCCGCCCACCCGGCCCTGGCGGCAGTTTCGGGGAAAGTGCTGTCTCGCTGGCTGACGAGGCAGCACCTTCCCCGAAGTTGTACGGACTTCGGCCGTACCCCCTCGCGGACACCGCGCGCTGGGTCAGCGGTTCCTGGACGAGGACAAGCGCACCTGCGCGTACGCCTACCCCACCACGGAGTCACCTTTGGACTACAGTTCACGGTGCTCCATCTCTTGGTGACGCTCACGTCGACGCCGGCAGCCAGCATCGGCATCCTGCAGGGCCTGCTGTATCCGAGCCTGACCCAGCGGCTCCACCGCGTCGAGACGCCTGCCTGACCCCTCCGCGCCAGCAGCAGTGGTGCCCGACCGGAAGTGGAAGATGACTGTTTCTGACAAGCATGACGACCTGAGCTTCGGCATCGACAGCACCGCGACAGAGGTGCTCGCCGGCATCGACCTTTCCGGCAAGGTCGCCATCGTCACCGGCGGCTACTCGGGCCTGGGTCTGGCAACCACCCGTGCGCTCGCCGCCGCCGGCGCCCGGGTCATCGTCCCGGCCCGGCGTACGGACGTCGCGCGGGAGGCGGTCGCGGGGATCGACGGGGTCGAGGTCGACGAGCTCGACCTGGCAGATCTGGACAGCGTGCGGGCGTTCGCCGAGAGGTTCCTCGCCTCGGGCCGCAGCATCGACATCCTGATCAACAACGCGGGGATCATGGCCACCCCGCTGACCCGGGTCGGTCCGGGCTGGGAGGCCCAGTTCGCCACCAACCACCTGGGGCACTACGCCCTGGTCAACCGGCTCTGGCCGGCCCTGACCGCCGACGGCGGCGCGCGCGTCGTCGTGCTGTCCTCCGGCGCCGGGGAGACCCCCCGCATCAACTGGGACGACGTGCACTTCACCGACGGCTACGACAAGTGGGCGGCGTACAGCCAGTCGAAGTCGGCGAACATTCTCTTCGCCGCCGAGCTGGACCGGCTGGGTCGGGCGGCCGGGGTGCAGGCGTTCTCGGTGAACCCCGGCTACATCCTCACGCCGTTGCAGCGCCACCTCTCCAAGGAGGAGATGGTCGGTGCCGGCTGGATCGACGAGGAGGGCACCGCGCTGCTGCCCGAGTTCCGGGCCCCCGAGCAGGGTGCCGCGACCCAGGTCTGGGCCGCGACGTCACCGGCTCTGACGGGTGACGGCGGTGCCTACCTTCAGGCGTGCAAGGTCGCCAAGACCTTCGGCGGCCCCGAGGATCGCGAGGCGGCCGAGCGGCTCTGGGCGCTCTCGGCCGAGTTGACCGGCGTCGACGCCTTCGGCAAGTCGGAGTGACCCGATCCGGTCCGGTGCGGCGCACCGGACCGGTCGACCAGCAGAGGCCCGGGGGCCAGGCAGGATGCCTGGCCCCCGGGTCGGTTCTCAGCTACGTCGACTCCACTGCTGGTTCGTGCCGCCGTTGCACGACCAAAGAATGATCTTCGTGCCGTTGGCGGTGGCGGCACCGTTGGCATCGACACAGAGTCCGGACTGGACGCTGGTGATGGTGCCGTCGGCGTTGACGTTCCACTGCTGGTTGAGCCCGCCGTGACAGTCCCAGATGATGACTGCCGTGCCGTTCGTCGTGCCGTTGCCGAAGGCGTCCAGGCACTTGTTGCCGTACACGGTCAGCTGCTTGCCTGCGGTGTAGGTCCACCGCTGGTGGGTGCCGGCGCCGCAGTCCCAGAGTTGCACCTGGGTGCCGTTGGCGGTGGCCGCGCCGGGCACCTCGATGCAACGGCCCGACTGGCCGCCCACGAGCTGGACGTTCTGCCCGCTGCTGGTGCCCTGCCGCCGCACGATCGACGCGGATTCGGCCGACCGGTTGCCCTGGGCGTCGACGACGTAGAGCCGGTAGTCGCCCGAGGTCGTGGGCACCGCGATGCTTGTGGCGTTGCCGTCCGCCCTGGTCATCGTCGGGCCGACGGTGAAGCTGGTGGTGCCGGAGGGGGCCAGCCAGAGGCTCCTGGCCGCGTCCCCGGTGCTGCGGATCGGAATCGAGGTCACGCCGCTGGCGGCGGTCGTGCTGGCCGGCAGGACGTGGTCCTGCATCGGCACCCCACGGGCCTGGACGACGTCGCGGAACGACTCCTCCGGCCCGGAGTTCACCGCGATCTGGTACGCCGCCGCCGGCCACACGTAGTCGGAGGAGACGATGATGTCGTCGATTGTGCTGTTGGGCAGGTTCTTCTCGGAGACCTTGTTGATCGGGCCGTACGTCCGGGTGATGGTCAGGTCGTGCTTGCGCCCGAAGTTGTCCGAGTTGATCATCCAGGTGATGTTCTTGTCGACGCTCAGGACGTTGTCCCGGAAGGTCATGTACGCCGAGCCTTCGTCCGGGTGGAGCCCGTACTTGTGGCCGGCGGGAACGCCCTGGAGATAGTTGTTGCTGACGACGGTGCCCGGCTGGCTGCCCAACGTGTAGATGGGCGCCGTGTCGCTGAGCCGCTGCACGGTGTCGATGATGTGGTTGTGGCTGATGGTGTTGTTCTTCGCCGTCGTGGTGGGCCGGTTCGGCACGATCGATCCCGATGAGCCGTCGAAGTTCCACCACCCCCAGCCCATGGTGATGCCGGCCCAGGGGGCCTTCTCGATGCGGTTGTGCTGCACGGTGAGGGCATCGACGAAGTAGGCCGCGACCGCGCCGTGTCCGTTGAACAACACCGCGCTGTCATGGATGTAGTTGTTCTTGATCTCGATGTTCCGCGGCGCTCCCTCGACCTGGGGCGAATACTTCTCCCGGTTGCTCGACGTGTGGTCACCGATGTAGACGTGCTGCGGATGACCCACGCTGACCGCGGTACCCGCGACGTCGTTGGTGTAGTTCCCGATCAGCCGGGTGTTGATCACGTCGTTGACCATGTTGATCCCGTCGGCACCGGTGTGCTGGACGCGGTTGCGCTCCAACAGGATCCCGTCGGCGTTCTGCAGGTGGACGATGCCGGGAGTCAGGTCGACGTTGCGGTAGTGGTAGACGTGGAAGTTGCCCCGGGCGTACGCGAAGGCGCTCAGGTTGCCCTGCTGTGCCTGCTTGAACACCGAACCGGCGACGTTCACCAGGTTCCAGTCGGAGTGCTCCACGGTGAGCCCGGAGAACGTGATGTTCCGCGCCCGGTTGCTTGTCGACGTGCCGGCGATCCGCAGCACGGTGGCCACATTGTTCGGCGCGAAGACCGAGGCGGTCGCCATGTTCTCGCTGCTCGCCTTGTAGTAGTAGACAGTCCGGCTGGACTTGTCGAAGTAGAACTCGCCCGGCGCGTCCAGGAACTCGTACGCGTTCATGACCTTGTGGCTGCCGTTGATCTGGGCGTTGCCGTTGAAGGCTCCCTGGGCGATGGCGGCACCGGGCTGCTGGAACAGGGCCACCCGGTTGGATCCGTCGGTGATCACCTGGCGAACCCCCACGATGGCGGTGGTCCAGGTGGTCGCCGTCTCGATCTCGATGTCCTCCTGGTTCGCGGCCACGGCCGGGAAATCCGCCTGGCTGTATCGCGCGCCCGCGCACTGCGAGCCGGATTCCCAGGCCCAGTCGGCCTGTCCCGCGGTGATGGCGTACGACCCGTGACAGCCCGCCGAGTTGATGGTCTTGGCCGCCATGAAGGCCCGTTTGCCGTTGACGTAGAGCGACCGCAGCTTGTTGGCCCGGTCCAGCGGAGCCTTCCAGATGTTGCCGCTGTGCTGGGTCCAGCCGGCGACCTGCACACCGCCCTGAAGCACCGGCGTCTCGCCCGGGTAGGCGGCATAGCTGACCCGGTACCCGTTGGTGCCGGAGTCGCTCGCCCCGAACTCGATCGTGCTGCTGACCGGATACGTTCCGCCCCGCAGGAAGACCTGGATGTCGCCGGTCATGTTCGCATTTATCGCGCGAACGGCGTCCCGGGCGCGCTGCACGGTGCGAAATGGTGCGGCGAGGGTGCCCGCGTTGCTGTCGTTGCCGCCCGGAGCGACGTAGTACGTCGCCTGGGTCGCCGCCGAAGCCGGCGCCTGATCGGCGACCACGGCAGGCAGTACAGCGGAGACGAGCACTCCCACCGCCAGCAGCAGATGTCTTCCGGCCCGAACGAATGATCCCATTGCTGCCCTTCCCACCTTCGTCGACCGGCCGCCGCCTGAGCCATCCATGCGAACCGGGGGTGTTGGTCAGATGTTTTCTGTCTGCCACTTCTGGTTGTCGCCGCCCCAACAGGCCCAGAGCTGGACCTTCAGGGTGGTGGTGTTCACGTCCAGGCAGAGGCCGGACAGTGCGCTGCGGATCGAACCGTCGCCGCCGATCGTCCACCGTTGGTTGTCGCCGCCGTTGCACACGTACGTGCCGACGACGGTGCCGTTTGTCGTCCCCCGGTTGTACGCGTCGAGGCAGCGCTGGCCGCCGAGCGCCGTGAGTTGTCCACCGGCCGTCGCGGTCCAACGTTGGGCTGTGCTGGTGTTGCAGGCGTACACCTGGACCTGGATGTTGGCGGTGGTGCCGCCGGGGATGTCCAGGCACTGCCCGGTGCCGACGTTGCGGAGCCGGCTCACCCGGTCCGGGACGCCGCCGGTCAGGCCCCAGGCGTACCGGAGGCGATCGAGGCCGCTGGCGTTGGGGGTGCTCAGGGTGAGGTTGGTGCCGGTGCCGTGCAGCTTCTGCATGGCGTACCAGTCGTCACCCTGGCCTGCGGTCACCTTGCCGCCCAGGCCCGGCCAGTAGATCGAGCCGATCCGCAACTCCCGCAGCACGTCGGTGGTGGCGCGGAAGTAGCGCACGAAGTTGTCGCTGCTGGCGGCGTCGTGGTAGTTGAGCCCGGTGTCCATGGGCGCGCCGAACTCGTCCATGACGGTACGCCCGGCGCAGGGACCGATCGCGTCCCGCAGAAACGCCACCCACTGGTCGTAGTTCTTCGCACCGCTGAAGAAGGTGTAGTGGTGCAGCGATACGAGCGTCCCGTCGAGCCGGCGGTCGGCACACATCGACCTGATGTCGGTGTTCAGGCCGGCGCCGCTGACGAAGACGCGGTCACGGGGAATCGACGGGCGGGCGTCGAGCCAGTTGACGACCACGTTGGCCCAGTCGGCGGCGGAATGCCCGCCCGGCTCGTTCATCGGCTCGAAGTAGACCAGGTCGTTGCCGCCGTACCGGGCGACCACGGTGTTCCACATGGTGTTGAAGGCGCTCGTGTTGACGATCCGGCCGCCGCTGGCAGCGACCCCGTCGTCCCAGTAGGAGAGGACGACCTTGAAACCCTTCGCCGTCGCGGCGTCGATCGCGCCGGTGTACGAGTTCCACCAGCTCGTACCGACGGTGTAGGTGTTGATCGGCAGCCGGACCGTGTTGGCGCCCAGGTTGTTCTGGAATCCGGTGTAGATGGCGTTGGCCTTGGCCTGGACCGTGGCGTAGCTGTCGGAGCTGCTCAACCCGTGCAGGACCAGCGGTCCGCCGTGGAAGTTGTCTCCCAGCCGGGCCCAGTTGACGCCGCGGAACGCAGTGGTGTCCGCGGCGGCAGGCGAGGCTCCGGCGAGCACGGCGGTCGGCACCGCGCCGAGCGCGACCATGGCGCAGGCGAGTAACCGGGTCAGGTAGCGACTCGAACGGGATCTGACCATTGTCGTTCCCCTCTTCATGGTGCCGACCGTCGTGCCCACTTGTCAGATCAGGCCCTCGACCAGCGTTGGTTGCCGCCGCCGTGGCAGCTCCACACGATCACCGCGCTGCCGTTGGCGGTGGCGGCGCCGTTGACGTCCAGGCACAACCCGGTCTGCGCGCTGCTGATCGTGCCGTTGCTGTTGAAGACCCACTGCTGGTTCACCGCGCCGCTGCAGTCCCAGATCTGCACCCGGGTCCCGGTGCCGGCGTTGCTCGGCACGTCCAGGCACTTGCCCATCACCTGCAACGCCCGCCCGTTCTGGGTGAACTGCTGATTGGCGTTGCTGTGGCAATCCCAGATGATCATTTGTGATCCGTTGGCCGAGCTTGCCCCGTTGACGTCCAGGCATCGACCGGAAGCCTCGTTGCGCAGCCGGTTGCCGGTCGGGTTCGGGTTCGGGTTCGGGTTCGAGCCGCTGTTGAGGGCGTCGAGGACGGCGTTGTACGCGGCCTTCTTGTTGCCCGCGCAGTCGAAGAGCAGGGCGTTGTCGCCGCCACGCCAGGAGTCGCAGTCCCGTACGCCCCAGACGGTGATGCCGGTGCAACGCGAGATCGCCAGGCAGGCGCGGGTGACGGCGCCGTACATGTTGGCCTGGTTTCCGCCCTGGGTGATGTCCAGTTCGGTGATCTCGACGTCCAGGCCCAGATCGGCGAAGCGCTGGAGGTTGGCCTGGTAGTCACCGGGAAGCGTGGTGCCCAGGTGGGACTGGAAGCCCACGCAGTCGATAGGCACGCCGCGGGACTTGAAGTCGCGCACCATGTTGTAGATGCCAGTCGACTTCGCGTTGATCCCGTCGGTGTTGTAGTCGTTGTAGCAGAGCTTGGCGTTCGGGTCGGCGGCCCGGGCGGCACGGAACGCCGCCTCGATCCAGTCGTTGCCGGTGCGCTGCAAATTCGAGTCACGTCGGGCGCCGCTGCCACCGTCGGCGAACGCCTCGTTCACCACGTCCCAGGAGTAGATCTGCCCCCGGAAGTGGCTGGCCACCTGGGTGACGTGGTTGATGGCGGCGTTGCGCAGGTCGCCGCCGGACAGGCCCTGAGCCCAGCCGGGCTGCTGGGCGTGCCACAACAGGGTGTGCCCGCGCACCTTCATGCCCCGCGACCGTGCGTGGCTGACGATGCGGTCACCGGCGCTGTAGTTGAACACGCCGCGCTGCGGCTCGGTCGCGTCCCACTTCATCTCGTTCTCGGCGACCAGGCTGTTGAACTCGCGGTTCAGCACCGTCATGTACGTGTTGTCGTTGAACTTGTAGGTACCGACCGCCGCGCCGAAGTAGCGGCCCTTCTCCGCCGCCGAGGCGCCAAGTGTGGAGGCCGCGCTGGCGGCCGTGACAGGCGCCAGGACCATGCCGGCCGCCAGTGCGGCGGCAGCCAGCGTGCGGAGCGTCGCGGTGATGAGCCGCCTGCGTCGTGGAGAACCACTCGGATGTACCAGATTCATGTGCCAGCACCCTCTCGGAGTCGACTAGTTCCGACGGGTTAGCGCTAACATCACCAGCCGGTTCAGACCGTCCACCGGGGCGACACAGGAGACGAGAGAACGCTAAGCGTCGATGAAGCTGAGATTGCCACAAAGTTTCGGCGCACTCAAGAAGTCCTGCATACTCGACTCAACTTAATCATGATCATCGACATCTGCTGAATGTTGCGCAGCCCTCTCGGCACCTCACGAGCACGGTCGCGCCGGCTGGAGTGAGCGATAACGCAACGATCCTGATCAACGCCTCGACCAGGAACGCTGCGCATGATCTACAACACTTCCCCGCCGGCCGATGAGATTCCGACCGGACCGGTCGTCGTCCAGGGTGGAACGACGATCTCCAGGAGGAAAGCGTGGAGAACAACCTTCAGCGGCGTACCGTGCTCGCCGCGTTGGCGGGCGGGACCGTCGGCCTCGCCGGCACCGCCGCGACGGCATCGCCGGCTGCCGCGGCCGTCACCGACCCGGAACGACTCAAGGGCTACACCCTGCCCCTCAGCGCACGCGGAGTGGCCAACCTGGCCGGCAAACCGCCGTGGCACTACGTCGGGGACGCCGTCGGCGCGGAGTTCTGGACCAGCCCGGAGGCGGCCGCCGCGTCGCTGCCCACCGGCCTCGATCCCGACCCCGTCAACCCCGGCCACGGGTACGGCGTGTTCATCGACTGGCAGTTCAACGGGGGCACCGACGACTACCTGGACCCGCCCTACAGCCAGTACTCCGAGTTCCTGGTGCTGCTCGACGCGTACTGGCGCGGCACCCCGGTGGCCTGGTGCCCGTTCATCTGGGTCGACAACGACTCGTCGCTGGCCCGCGGCTGGGTCCAGGGCTTCCCGAAGAAGCTCGGGGCGATCAAGCAGACCCGGGCGTTCGCGGTCGAGAGCCTGGCCGGTCCGGTCGTCGGCAAGGGTGGCCGCTTCGCCGCCGTGCTCTCCGCGGGCGGCCACCGGCTGGCGGAAACCACAGTCACCCTGGACCGGACCGCCGAGCGACTGCCGGCCCTGACCCGGCCGATCGTCAACCTGCGGCACTTCCCGCAGCTCGCGGCCGGGCAGCACCACCGGCCGCCGGTCCACGAGCTGACCATGTCGGTGCTCGACAGCCTGCGGATGGCGAACACCTGGGTCGGCACCGGCGACCTGCGGTTCCTGCCTGCACCGCGCGAGGAACTCGCCGACCTGGCGCCGCTGCGGGTGGGTGTCGGCTTCCGCGGTTCGCTCTCGTACACCGTCAAGGACCTGCGGATCCTCTGACCCGCACGCCGGCCGGGGTCACGGGGCTCCGGCCGGCGTCCGGCCTCGCGGTGCTTCCCGGTACTACCCGGTCTCGGCCGGAGGGTCTGCGGCTGTCGACGCCGCCGCTGCGGGCTCGTTGAACTGGATCAGGAAGTCGGGTACACCGACGAGTTCGGTCACCTCGACGCTGGGCTTGCCCCGGCCGCTGATGACCACCGTCCCGAAGTCCCCCGGCGTGAACGGCCCACCGGAGTCCAGCGCCGCCCGGACATCCTCGATCTGCTGCTCCGACACCCGCAGATAGCTGTATATCTCCTCACCGGCCATGTTCCGGCCCACGATCAGCATCAGCGCCGCCCTGGACGCTGCGCTGCTGCTCTCGGCCGCGGCTTCCGCCAGGCGCCCCTGATCCTGCTCCCCGGTCACTGGCGACGCCTCGGATCCGCGGCCCGGACGATCGGCAGCCGGCGGCACCAGGGCGACAAGCGGCACCTTGGCCCCGGCGGCGGCAGCGGTCACCGCGCCGAGTCGCTGGGTCAGCGCGGCCGGCAGCTCGATGTTCTCGGTCTGCTGGAGATAGTCGATCTGGTAGCGGACCGGCTGGTCGATCGGCACGTCGCCGGTGAGCCGCAGCGTGACGGGCTCCCCGTTGACGCCTGCGGCAGGAAGCACCACACCGGTGTGGACCGCCTCCGACTCGCGCAACCGCCGGTCCGACTCGATCCAGCCGATGGCCTGTCGGCAGGCATCCGCCAGGGTGCCCAAGCTGCTGATCCGGCCGTCGCGTTCGAGCAGGACGTGCCGGGTGGCGTCCGGACGACGGATCGCGCCGGCCACCGCGGCCAACGCGGTCCGCTGCTCGTCCGGCCCGAACACGCCCTGCTTCGCGAGCGCGGCGAGCATCTGGACGGCGAAGTAGGCCCGGGCGACGAACGGGTCGGCGGTGGCCTGGACGAGTTCCGCCAGGCCCTGCTCGGTGACCCGGTCCAGCCACCGGAACGACCCGAGCACCCGCTCCCCGACCGCGTCGGTGTCCCAGGCCATGTCCAGCAGCGTCCGCAGCGACGGTGCGTCACCGTCGCCGAGGATGGCCAGCAACGCGCCGGCGACGCTACGGGTCACCCACGCGGGCTCGTGCCCGAGCAACGTCAGCAGCAGGGCGGGCAGGTCCCGGGGTTCACCGGCGACCGCCTCCCGCAGCGCTGCCGGTTGTTGCACGGCCACGGCGTACAGCACGGACAGGTAGTCGGCACCAGCCTCCCGGTATGGCCTGTCGGGTGCCTCGATCTGGTTTAGAACCTGCGCGACGACCTGCTCCAGCAGCAGCGCGAGCAACGGGTTCGGGTCGGTGCCCTCCCCCACCGGGGTACCGTGCAGCACGAACCGTGCGGCCCGCCGCAGATCGGCATGCCACTGGTCACCGACCACGAACTGGTCCACGGCCCCGACAAGGCCGCGCAGGACGAGGTCGGGCGCGATCGAGACGTCGTCCTCGATGGTCACCCCGGCACGGGCCAACGCGGTCAACGCGGCGACCGCGATCGGTTCGTGCGGATCGCGGGCGAGCAGCCACAGCTCCGTCACCGCCTCCGCGGCATCCAGCTCCGGCGCCTCCCACCGGGCCCGGTGCAGCAGGAACCCGAGGCCGTCGCAGGCGGCTTCGGCCAGCCCGTCACCGGAGAGCGCCTCGCCGAGCAGCGCGTCGACGGAGAGACCTGTCACCGGCAGGATCAGCCCGAGCAGGCGCAGCGCCTGTGCCGCCGGCCCGTCGCCGCTCTCGTTGACACACCGTCGGGCCGCGCCGGCCGCCCGACGCAGCCGGGTGGCCTCCATCCCGAAGCGGCTCGGCGTCCAGGCCACGGTCTGCAACGCCCACAGGACCTCCATCTGCTCCTCGTCGGGCAGCCGCGGCAACTCGGCGAGCAGCATGTCCAGTACCGGCAGGCGAAGGTGCTGGAGGGCGACGAGGAGCCGGCGCCGGGCAGCCGGTTCCCCGGCGAGCAGGTCCAGCGCCGACCGCAGCACGCCGGGTGCGTCGTGCACGATGTCGGCAAGCGCCCACCACAGGTCGCCGTACAGGTGCGGGTGGCGATCGCGCGCAGCGCAGACCAGCCGTACGAGTTCGACTATCGACTCCGCACCGAGCACGCTGGCCCGCAGTCTCGGTGGCCCCTGCCCGCCTCGGGACACCGAGGCGATGGCGGTGCGGGTGCGCAGCCGGATCCGGTCGTCGCCGCTGCGGAGCAGGTCCGCCAGGCCGGCCACGGCTGGTGGATCCAGTTCGCCGGACTCGATCGCCAGCAGTGTCGCCACACCTGCCAGATCCGCCCGGGGATGCTCGCGCCACCGACGCAGGCGCGCCACCGCAGTGGTGGCGCGGCTGGCGGCCAGCAACTCCACGGCGTCGTCGACCTGCTGCGCGGCGAGCAGCGCGTCGATGCCGGCCACCGCCTCCTTCTCCAGCCGAAGGGCTGTCACACCGGCTGCTGCCCGCGCGCGGAGGGCGGCGAGCGCGGCGGGTCGTCGCTCGGGGTCGGACAGGGCGGACCATGCGGCGCGCTCCGAGGTGAACCGGCCCGCGGTGTCCCGGAGCAGGTCCAGGCCACGTCGGCACAGCATCGCCGTGGTGAGCGCGGCCCAGGCCTGCACCGTGTCCGCGTCCCGGTCGAGCCGGTCGTGGCTGAGCAGCGCACCCGCCGCGTCGCCCCGGGCGATGCTGCGTTGGCGACGGGAGGTCAACACCGTCTCGCACCGTCGGCGCAGGGCCCGCGTCTCGTCGCTCGTCGGCGGCGGCAGGAGAGACAGCACGCGGGCAACCTCGTCCGGTGGCGCATCCCGCAGCGCGACGAGCGCCTCGCGCAACAGTCCCTCTTCGGTGCCCAGGTCGGTCCACCGGGCGGTCCGGGCCAGGGCACTGGCGCGTACGGCGGGGCCATCGATCTGCCGGGCCGCGGTCACCGC
The DNA here is from genome assembly GCF_016863515.1 of Micromonospora gifhornensis. Classification (GTDB taxonomy): domain Bacteria; phylum Actinomycetota; class Actinomycetes; order Mycobacteriales; family Micromonosporaceae; genus Micromonospora; species Micromonospora gifhornensis. The sequence goes on along the minus strand of NZ_BOPA01000017.1, from coordinate 5,281 downwards.
CCGCTCCAGCAGCTCGGGGCCCGGTGCGACCAGCCGCTCCCCCACCGCGAGTTCGATGGCCCGCAGCCGCTGATGCGCGTCGGTCAGGCCGCCGAGCGCCTCGTCGAGGACACGCACGGTCCACCGTTCGCCGAGCAGCGCCGCGAGCCGGATCCGGCCGCGAAGCTCGGCGTACGCGGATCGGGACCGTCCGCTCGACCGGTCGAGGCGGGACAGCGCCACCGGGTCAGCCGGTAGCCCGCTACCGGCGAGCGGTGCTTCGCCCACCTGCGGTTCGCCGTCGCCTGTCTCCTCGTGCTGATCGCTGTGCTCCCTCGTGGCCCCGCCGCTGGCAGCGCCGGCCGCCGGGCCGAGGCGTTCGAGGGTGCGCCGGGCGCTGGCTGGGTCGGTGACCAGCACCTCCAGGGCCAGACAGGCCGCCTCGGTGCGGAATCCTTCCGCGATGATCTGCTCGGCGAGCCGATCCAGGCACCAGCACCGCAGGAACCCCCAGCGGGGATGCAGACCCGCGAGCACCGTCAGCGCCTCCGCAAGGTCACCTGCAGGAGGCGAGAGCGGGTCGAGCCGCCAGTCGTCGGTGCCGGCAGCGGCGACGGACGCGGTCCGCGCCACGTCGGCCAGCGCCGAGGCCAGGCCGCCCGCGACGTTGACCATGTCCCGCCCCTTGACGTCGAGGGTGACGGCGACGGCGTACTCCTTGTCGTCGTTCGCCCCGCAGACCGCCAGCGCCAACTCCTCCGACAGAGGCCGGCTCGTCGAGTCGCCGTCAGGCCGCGGAGTGCCGACGCTCCACAGTGCGCGCACCACGTCGGTGAAGGCGTCCCGGAACAGGTCGGTCGCGGCGTCCCCGAACACGTCGCCGGCGAGCCCGGCACCGGCCGCCAGCGGGTTCAGACCGGCGAGCGCGTCGCTGAGCAGCATGTCCGTACGCCCCAGCCGCCACCGCGCCCGCCGCCGAACCGCCTCCGTAATGGCGACGTCTTCCTCGACGAACGGCGCCGTGGCGCCGGCCTGAGCCTCACCGGTGTCCAGCACCAGCCAGGCGGCCAGGGCGTCCCCACGTACCTGCGGATCTGCTCGCCGATCGGTGAGGATGCCGGCGAGCAGATCCGGCAGGTCGTGACCGGGCACGGCCGCCCGCAACCAGGTCAGCAGGTGGTCCGTCAGCGGGCTGTCGATCGCGATCTGTTCCGGGCGGAACGCCACCGGACGCGGGCCACGGGCGGCGATCGCCGGTCGGATGAGGGTGTCGAGCAGGACCGCCGCCCGGTAGCGTTCCGCCGGTCCGCTGGTCGGCGCGGCGAACACCGAGACCGCCTCGTCCTGGCGGCGCAGCCAGTGGATCATGTCGAGGAAGGGGATGCCGCCGTAGAGGCAGAGCAGCACCCGCAGCCAACCGAGGTCACTGCCCACCCGCTCGCGCAGCACCGCTTCAGTCGTCAGGGCAGTCCGCATCTGGTTGCGTACGCCGATCGTGGTGGCGGCACGGATGCCGGCCCGGCGTCGACTGCTGCCTGCGGCGGTCGTCGGCGGCGCGGCCCTGACCATCGTGTCGACCAGGGTCTGTTGTTCCGCATCCAGCCCGGACCGGACCGCCTCAGGGTCACCGCCACCGATCGCGGTCATCCGCCGATGCAGCACGGTGAGCAGTGCCCGGGTCACCTGCCAGCCGTGTTCCGCGCTGTCGCGGTACTGCGCCTCCAGCAGCGCCTGCACCACCGACCGGTCGTCGAGGCGTAACGCGTCGATCAGCCGGGCGGCGGCGGCCGCCATCGCCGGGTCCGGGTCGCGCAGGTGCTCGCAGAGGGCTTCGCAGAGCAGTCGAGGTGCGGTGTCGCCCTGCACGCTTACCGTCCAGCGCAGCAGCGGCTCCAGCATCCGCGCACCGTCCGGGTGCAGCGTGCCAACGGTGCCGGTCAGCTCGGCCTCGGTCTGCACCGCCACCTGGACCAGGGCCCGCAGGTGTTGCCGGCGCAGCCCGGCGATGTCGGCCAGGCTGTGACTGAGCATCTCGGCGGCCAGTCGTCTGCCGGGTCCGGCGAGCAGCTTGTCGAGCACCGACGCGAAGACGTGTTCGGAGACGCGACTGAGCTGCCCGAGGGCGAGCCGGACCGCTTCCAGCCAACGCGGATCGCCGAGGCGCTCGCCGATGGCGGTGACGATCGCGTCCACCGTGCCGGCATCGATCAGCCACCGGCCCGCGAAGTACTCCTGCACGGTCAGGTGCCGAAACCCGTACAGCTCCTGCCCTCGGGCGGTGAGCAGGTCGATGCCGGCGATCACCAGATCCACCTGCTCGGCCGCGACCGGCGGGGCCGGTTCACCGAGCAGTTCCAGCGCCCGCCGGCACAACTGGGTGAGTGTGGCGCGGTCGACGAGCCCACTTCGCGACACGTCGTGCATCTGGTACGCGACCGCAGCCTGAAGCCGGATCAGGGTGTCGACCGGCACGTCGGGAAGACGCAGCCCACCCCGTCGCACCGCATGCTCGACCATGGCGGTGTAGAGATCCACCCGCAACCACCGGTCGCCGCGCACACCGGGACGCCCGGAAAGCCCGGACAACACCACCGAAACCAACGACACCAGCAGGTACGGGTTGGCAGCGAGCTGCCACACGGCGGCGCCCCCGCCGGTGATCAGTTGATCGATCTCGGTCCGACGCTGCGCCTGGGTCAGCTCGGGCACCCGGGCGAGGGCGAAGTAACCGCCGAGCCAGTAGTCGACGACGGCGGCGGCCCCGTCACCGTCGAGCGGGCCGATCAGGAACTGCTCGAACCGGTCGCCGAGCGCGGCGGCGTAGTAGCCCGCGATCCGGCTGGTGATGATGGTCTGGTTCCCGGGGGCCCGGGCGGGATGGTCCAGCCGGACACCCCCGGAGGCGGCGAAGACGTCCAGGGCGGCGGCGACGGACCGACGATCGGCCAGCGAGGGCACTTCGTCGAGACCGTCGACGATCAGCACCAGTCGTCGGCTACGCAACGCGACCCGGGCGAGCCTGGCCAGCTCGTCGGGCGGCAACGGGTCGCCGCTGACCGGGTCGGCCGGGAGCGCACCGGCCCAGCCGAGCTGGATGGCGAGGGCGGCCAGTCCCTCCGCCGACTCCTCGGCACCGGCCAGCCCGACGGCTAGGTCGGCGGCCCGGCAGAGCACCGGCAACCGCCGTACCTCGTCACGTTCACCGTCGTCGGCGAGCTGTCGGTCTGCGGTGTCGTACGCCAGCCTGCGCACCATGCTGCTCTTGCCGCTGCCGGGCTCGCCGAGCACGATCGCCCGCCACACGGTGCCGGCCAGTCGGGCCGGGGACAGTTCCGGCAGCCCGGAAAGGTCGAGCCGGTCGATCGACCGGGTCGGCGACAGGTACGTCGGCAGCGGCCGGTCGGCGAGCACCGAGAACTCGGCCTCGCTGTCCGGCGTCGTACCGCCGTCTCCGTCCACCTGACGGGCCCGGCTACGCAGGTGGTCGAGTTCGGTGATCCGGGTCCGGCCGGACGAACCGTCGCGGACCAGCGGTCCCGGTGGCGGACACTGCGCCAGCGGCATCGTCACCGACACCCCGGCGACGACCGTGTCGATGACGCTGTGCGTCCGGCACACCCACCGCAGGTACGCGTCGCGTACCGGGCCGAGCGCGTCCTCGTCGGCCACCCGGTCCCGGGTGGCGACCGGCTCGGCACGCGGCGTCAAACGGATGGCCCGCACCAGCCGGTCGTCGGCGGCGGCCCGCGACGCCGCGGCCACCTCGCCGACCGGCATCGCGACCATCGGCAGGCCGGCGAGCCGACTGTCGATCGCCTCGGGCCGACTGTCCGGCTGGCCGACCAGCACCACCCCACTGCGGTCCGGATGGCTGTCGAGCCAGTAGGCGACCTGGTCGCGCACCCGACGGTCACGCACCACCGAACTGTCCCGACCCACCACGATGAGCAGCGACGCCTTGTCCATGACGGCGTACACCATTTCCCAGTCATCGGGTTGACTCAGGTGACCGCCGGAGTAGAAGAGTTGCAGGGGCAACGGATCGAGCGCCGCCAGCAGCGACTGCTCGACCCATTCCCGGTCGCTCTCCGGATAACTGACGAAGGCGGTGGTCGATGGTTGCGGAGGTGCTGTCGACAGCGCCACCGTGAGGCGTTCGATGACACCGCTGTTGGCGATGTTCGTGCCGCCCGTGTTGGCCTGCCCGGTGGCGCCCGTGGTGCCGCCGGACAGCTGGCGAAGCACTCCGGCGAGAGCGTCGCCGGTCGGCTGCTGCGGTTGGCTCACGGGTGGCACGTCATCCTGCGGCGGCGTCACCGTTTCAGAAAACCCGGCTCGCAGAGACCGCACAACCATACGTGGCGCGACCATTACTGGCCGAACGGCTTACCCAGCTGGTGAAGTGACAGGCCACGATGGAGACATGTGGGGTAGTCGACGGGCCGCCGGTTGGGTCACCGTCTATGTGCTGGCGGGTGCAATCCTGCTGGCCATCGGCGTGATCTTCCTGGTCGACGAGGGGCTCGAACGCGCGAGTTGGTGGGCCGGCCTGGGAGCGTTCGTGATCACCGTGGTCAGTGCTGCGATCGCCGTGACGCGTACCCGACAGCAGACACCGACCGACGCGGACCCAACACCTCCCGCCGAACAGGACGACCCGCCCCGCATCGACGAGTCCCCTGCACCACTCCCGCAGACCGGCACGGTCGAGCAGCACAACACCGGTGGCATCAACATCGCGAACACCGGCACCATCGGCCAGGTCGACGTCCGAGCGGACGGAGGGTCAACCCGGTGAGATCCTTCATGATCGACTGCCAGTTCGGGACGGCACGCGCGTCATTTCCCCTCTACGTCGGCGAGCCGGCAGTCGGCACCCACCCGATGGAACAACAATCCGCCTGGTTGCAACGCGTACGCGGCGGATCGGTACCGGTAGAGGTGATGGACGCGTTCGAGACGCTGTTCAGGATCGCCCTGGAGAACAACGTCTCCTTCGAGGAACTGTGCGCGTACGCGATGGAACAGGCCACCAGCAACTCGGAAACAACGGACGAGACCGACGCCGCCCCTACCGAGGCTGACAACGACTCCGCAGACACCTGACCCGAACAGACAAGGGGCCGCGGCGCACCAACGCAGTCCTTCTCAATCCTGCCCAAGCCCTGCGCTCTGAAGTCAGTCGACGACCTCGACCGTCCATCACCAGGCGTCCCGATGCGATTCAGCCCCGGCGACCGCCGCTCGCCATCGCCACCGAGGCCTTGATCAGCTTCCCGCAACTCAGCGCATCCTACTCACT
>NZ_BOPA01000016.1 GCF_016863515.1 Micromonospora gifhornensis | reverse complement strand
CCCCCACCGCAACCGCCCCACAAAAACAAGTGGGAGTGAGCCGACAGCAAGTGGGAACAAGAACGGGCGTGGGTCGGTTGTACCGAGCGTCGGTGTGATCCAGTGTCCCCGGGCCTCACCTAATTTGCCTTCGCGGAATACCGTCCGGCTGGAGCCGCGTCGCGCCACTCGCCGAGAGGCGACCTGCACACCGACACCCACGCACCGCCCCCGGCCCCGTCAACGGGCCGGGGGCGGTGTGCTGTTTCCCGAGTTCTGTCGGCCCGCCTGTCCGACCGCGCCCCGCTGCCCTAAGGTCAGGGGGAAGGATCAAGGGCGGAGGTGACGAGCGTGGGTCTGCGGGACGTGTTGTTGGGCTGGCCGGTGTACCGGCAGCTCACGGGCACCGATCCGCTGGGCCGGGGCGCGGCGGCGCAGTCCGCTCGTTCGGCCGGGCTCACTGCGCGCACCGAGGACGCCGACCGGGTGGCCCGTTCCGTCTGCCCGTACTGTGCGGTCGGTTGTGGGCAGCGGGTCTTCGTCTCCGACAACCGGGTGACCCAGATCGAGGGCGACCCGGACAGCCCCATCTCCCGTGGTCGGCTCTGCCCGAAGGGGTCGGCGAGCAAGAGTCTGGTGACCAGTCCGCTGCGGCAGACGACGGTGCGGTATCGGCGGCCGTACGCCACCGAGTGGGAGGACCTGGACCTCGACACGGCGCTGGACATGATCGCCGACCGGATTCTCGCCGCGCGTGCCGAGACCTGGGAGGACGTCGACGCCGAGGGTCGCCCGCTGAACCGTACGTTGGGCATCTCCAGCCTCGGCGGGGCGACGCTGGACAACGAGGAGAACTACCTCATCAAGAAGTTGTTCACCGCGATGGGGGCACTTCAGATCGAGAACCAGGCGCGGATTTGACACTCCGCCACCGTCCCCGGTCTGGGGGCCAGCTTCGGTCGCGGCGGCGCGACGGTTTTCCAACAGGACGTGGCGAACGCTGACGTCATCGTCATCCAGGGCTCGAACATGGCCGAGGCCCACCCGGTGGGCTTCCAGTGGGTGATGGAGGCGCGTAAGCGCGGGGCGAAGGTGTTCCATGTCGATCCCCGGTTCACCCGGACCAGCGCGTCGGCTGACACGTACCTGCCGATCCGGGCGGGCTCGGACATCGCGTTGCTCGGTGGGGTGGTCAACTACATCCTGAGCAACGAGTTGGACTTCCGGGAGTACGTGCTGGCGTATACAAACGCAGCGACGATCGTCAGCGAGGATTATGTCGACGCCGAGGACGCCGACGGTCTGTTCTCCGGCTTCGATCCGGAGACCGGCAGCTACGTGCAGGACAGCTGGCAGTACGCCGGGCACGAGCGGGATTCCGGCAGCGGCCACACGGCGACGGAGCGGGACACGGCCGCCGGGTTGCGGCACGAGTCGCATGGTGCGCCGATCGCCGGGCAGGTCGAGCGGGACGACACGTTGCAGCATCCGCGCTGCGTGTACCAGATCCTCAAGCGGCACTTCGTCCGCTACACGCCGGAGATGGTGGAGCGGGTCTGTGGTCTGCCGCAGGAGAAGTTCCTGGAGTTGGCCCGTGCGTGGACGCAGAATTCGGGTCGGGAGCGGACCGGTTGCCTGATCTACTCGGTGGGGTGGACGCAGCACAGCGTCGGCGTGCAGTACATCCGTACCGGCGCGATCATCCAGTTGTTGCTGGGTAACGTGGGTCGCCCCGGTGGTGGGGTGTTGGCGCTGCGTGGGCATGCCAGCATCCAGGGGTCCACCGACATCCCGACCCTGTTCAACCTGCTGCCGGGCTATCTGCCGATGCCGCACCACGCCCAACATCCGACCTTCGACGAATGGGTGGACGCCATCCGGCACCCCGGCCAGAAGGGTTTCTGGGGCAATGCGCGGGCGTACGCGGCGAGTCTGCTCAAGGCGTACTGGGGGGACGCGGCGACCCCGGACAACGACTTCTGTTACGGCTATCTGCCTCGGATGACCGGTGACCACGGCACCTATCAGCAGGTCCTGGACATGATCGACGGGAAGATCAAGGGCTATTTCCTGCTCGGTCAGAACCCGGCGGTCGGTTCGGCGCACGGTCGGGCGCAGCGGCTCGGCATGGCGAATCTGGACTGGCTTGTGGTCCGGGACCTGTTCATGATCGAGAGTGCGACGTTCTGGCAGCGTGGCCCCGAGGTGGCCACCGGGGAGATCGTGCCGCAGGAGTGCCGTACCGAGGTGTTCTTCCTGCCGGCGGCCTCGCATGTGGAGAAGGAGGGCACCTTCACCCAGACGCAGCGGTTGGTGCAGTGGCGCGAGAAGGCCGTGGACCCGCCGGGTGACGCCCGTTCGGAGTTGTGGTTCTTCTACCACCTGGGCCGCAGGCTGCGGGAGAAGCTGGCCGGGTCGACGCTGCCGCGCGACCGGGCGCTGCTGGACCTGGCCTGGGACTATCCCACCCACGGTCCGCACGACGAGCCGGACGCCGAGGCGGTGCTGCGGGAGATCAACGGGTACGAGGTGGCGACCGGCCGTCCCCTCGCCAGCTTCGCCGAGGCCCGGGACGACGGTACGACCGCGGTGGGCTGCTGGATCTACGCCGGGGTGTACGCCGACGGGGTGAACCAGGCGGCGCGTCGGCGGCCCGGTCGTGAGCAGGACTGGGTGGCGGCCGAGTGGGGTTGGGCGTGGCCGGCGAACCGGCGCATGCTCTACAACCGGGCGTCGGCCGATCCGCAGGGCCGGCCGTGGAGCGAACGCAAACGGTACGTGTGGTGGGACGAGTCGGCGGGCCGGTGGACCGGTTACGACGTGCCGGATTTCGAGGTGACGAAGGCGCCGACGTACCGGCCGCCGGAGGGTGCCACGGGTCCGGCCGCGTTGGCCGGCGACGATCCGTTCGTCATGCAGTCCGACGGCAAGGGCTGGTTGTTCGCGCCCAGTGGCGTGGTCGACGGCCCGCTGCCCACGCATTACGAGCCGGCCGAGTCGCCGGTGCGCAACTCGTTCTACGGTCAGCAGGACAACCCGACCCGCAAGACGTACCGGCATCCGGTGAACTCGATAAATCCGAGTCCGCCGCAGGAACACAGCCAGGTGTTCCCGTACGTGTTCACGGTCAGCCGGTTGACCGAGCATCACACCGCCGGCGGGATGAGCCGTACGGTGGCGCCGTTGGCGGAGTTGCAGCCGGAGATGTTCGTCGAGGTGTCCCCGGCGTTGGCGGCGGTGGCCGGGCTGACTCATCTCGGCTGGGCGCACCTGATCAGCGCCCGTGCGGTGATCGAGGCGAAGGTGCTGGTCACCGACCGGCTGGTGCCGTTGCGGGTGGACGGTCGGGTGATTCACCAGCTGTGGCTGCCGTACCACTTCGGGTTCGAGGGGTTGGTGACCGGCGACTCGGCCAACGACCTGTTCGGCATCACCCTGGACCCGAACGTGCTGATCCAGGAAAGCAAGATCGGCACCTGTGACGTGCGGCCGGGGCGCCGCCCCACCGGGCCGGCGTTGCGGGACCTGGTGGACGATTACCGCACCCGCGCCGGCATCGTGGCCGGTGCCGTGCCGCCGGCGGTCACCCCCGGCGTGCCGGTCGACCAACCTGGCGAGACAGCGGGCGAGCGGGAAACCGGCGCTGACGAAAGAGGGGACCGGTGATGGTCGACACGGATGACCGGTCGACGCCACGGGACCCGGCGACGGGTGCCGGTTGGGTCGACCCGCCGCCACGGATGGGGTTCTTCACCGACACCAGCGTCTGCATCGGCTGCAAGGCGTGCGAGGTGGCCTGCAAGGAGTGGAACGGCGTACCCACCTCCGGGCTGGACCTGCTCGGCATGTCGTACGACAACACCGGGGCGTTGACCGCGAACTCGTGGCGGCACGTCGCGTTCATCGAGCAACCCCGGCCGGCCGCCGCATCGGAGCAGACCGACACCACCACCCAGTTCCTCGGGATGCCGCAGTCCGGGCCGCCGGGGCGTACCGGCACGGCCGAGGGGCGCAACGATTTCCGCTGGCTGATGATGTCGGACGTGTGCAAGCACTGCACCCGGGCCGGTTGCCTGGACGTCTGCCCGACCGGGGCGCTGTTCCGCACCGAGTTCGGCACCGTGGTGGTGCAGGAGGACATCTGCAACGGCTGCGGCTACTGCGTGTCGGCCTGCCCGTACGGGGTCATCGACCGGCGGGTCGACGACGGCCGGGTGTGGAAGTGCACCCTGTGCTACGACCGGATCGGTGCGGGCATGACCCCGGCCTGCGCGCAGGCCTGCCCCACCGAGTCGATCCAGTACGGCCCGCTCGACGAGTTGCGGGAGCGGGCCGCCGCCCGGGTCGCCACCCTGCACGAGCGGGGGGTGCCCGAGGCCCGGCTCTACGGCCACGACCCCAGCGACGGGGTCGGTGGTGACGGTGCGTTCTTCCTCCTGCTCGACGAGCCGGAGGTGTACGGTCTGCCGCCCGACCCGCAGGTGCCCACCCACGACCTGCCGAAGATGTGGAAACGTGCGGGGGTGGCGGCGCTGGCCATGGCGGCGGGCGCGGTCGTGGCGTTCCTCGGAGGAAAACGGTGAGCAGTCAGCAACCGCCGGTGGGGGAGCGGTTCCGCCGGTCCCGCCAGCGGCGCGACGCCGGGTTGGCGGTGCCGCCGGCCGAGTTCAGCTCCTACTACGGGCGGCCCATCCTCAAACCGCCGGTGTGGACCTGGGAGATCGCCGCCTACCTGTTCACCGGTGGGGTGGCCGCCGGTTCGTCGCTGCTGGCCGCCGGTGGGCAGTTGACCGGCCGGCCGGCGATGCGGCGTGCCGGGCGGGTCGCCGCGTTGGCTGCCGTGACCGCCAGCGCCGGGCTGCTGGTCAAGGATCTGGGTCGGCCGGAGCGCTTCCACCACATGCTGCGGGTGGCCAAGCCGACCTCCCCGATGTCGGTGGGGACGTGGATCGTCGCCGCCTACGGGCCGGCCGCCGGGCTGGCCGCGATCGCCGAGGCGGCGCCCCTGCTGCCGCGCCGGGGTCCGCTGGGGCTGGTCCGCCGGGTGTTGCCGCCGGTGGGGCGGGTCGCCGGGTTGGCGGCGGCGGCGACCGCACCGGCTCTGGGCACGTACACGGGGGTGCTGCTGGCCGACACGGCCGTGCCGTCGTGGCATGAGGCGTACCCCCATCTGCCTGTGGTGTTCGCGGGCAGCGCGTTGGCCAGCGGCGCCGGTGTGGGTCTGATCGCCGTGCCGCCGGCGCAGGCGGGGCCGGCCCGGCGGATGGCGGTGGCCGGTGCCGCGCTGGAGTTGTACGGCGCGCATCAGGTGGAGAGCCGGCTCGGGCTGCTCAGCGAGCCGTACCGGACCGGTCGCGCCGGTCAGCTGTTGCGGGCCGGGCGGACGTTGACCGCCGTCGGGGTGGCCGGTGCGGTGCTGGGTGGTCGTAGCCGGGTGGTGGCGGCGTTGTCCGGTGCGGCGTTGCTGGCGGCGTCGGTGGCCACCCGGTTCGGGGTGTTCCGTGCCGGTGTCGCCTCCGCCCGCGACCCCCGGTACACGGTGCTGCCGCAGCGGGAGCGGCTTGCGCGGCGGCGCGCCGCCGAGACCCCGTAGCGTCAGCGTTCGGCCACCTCCCGGCCTGATCACCAGCTGGCTGTGATCAAATGCTGGGTGGAGGCGTTCAGGTGGCTGGTGCCCCTCCCGGTCTTCAAAACCGGTGTGGTCCGGGACCCGGGCCAGGCGGGTTCGATTCCCGTCCGTCTCCGCCAACGCTGCCGAGGAGATGACCCGATGGGCGACGGTTGCGCCGACCCACGGCGTCGGGTGCCGCGCACCGACGCGCTGCTGGCCGAGCCCCGGTTGGCCGCGGCCGTCGTCAGCCTGGGCCGGGACCGGGTGAAGGCCGCCGTGCGGCAGGCCCAGGACCGGGCCCGCCGCGGCGAGATCGACCCCGATCAGGTACGCGACGCCGCCCTGGCCGCGTTGCCGCCGGCCGCGCCGCGTGCCGTGCTCAACGCCACCGGGGTGGTGCTGCACACCAACCTGGGTCGGGCCGCGTTGTCGGACGCGGCGGTGACCGCGATGGTCGCCGCCGCCGGGCACACCGACGTCGAACTGGACCTTCGGACCGGGCGGCGGGCCCGCCGTGGCCGTGACGCGCTGGACGCCCTGGCCGCCGCCGTGCCGCAGGCCGAGGCGGTGCACGTGGTGAACAACGGTGCCGCCGCCCTGGTCCTGGCGGCCACCGCGTTGGCCGCCGGCGCCGAGATCGTGGTCAGTCGAGGTGAACTGGTGGAGATCGGTGACGGGTTCCGGCTACCCGACCTGATCGTCAGCACCGGGGCGCGGCTGCGGGAGGTCGGCACCACCAACCGGAGCACCCTTGCCGACTACGCCGACGCGATCGGCCCGGACACCGGGTTCGTGTTGAAGGTGCACCCGTCGAACTTTCAGGTCAGTGGCTTCACCTCGGCGGTGCCGGTGCGACGGTTGGCCGAGCTCGGGGTGCCGGTGGTCGTCGACATCGGCTCCGGGCTGCTCGCCGCAGATGCGTTGCTGCCCGACGAGCCGGACGCGGCGAGCACCCTGACCGCCGGGGCGGCGCTTGTCACCGCCAGCGGCGACAAGCTGCTCGGTGGGCCGCAGGCCGGGCTGCTGCTCGGCCGCGCCGAGCTGGTGGATCGGCTGCGCCGCCATCCGCTGGCCCGGGCGTTGCGGGTGGACAAACTGACCCTGGCCGCGCTGGCGGCGACCCTCGGTGATCCGGCCACACCCACCCGGGCGGCGCTGCACACCGACCCGGCGAGTCTGCGGGAGCGCACCGAGCGGCTGCGCGAGGCCATCGCGGCCGACGGGCACAAGGTCGAGGTGGTGCCGTCGGTGGCGGTCGTCGGTGGCGGCGGCGCTCCCGGGGTGGAGTTGGACTCGTGGGCGTTGAGCCTGCCGGAGCACTACGCCCGTCCGCTGCGCACCGGCGAGCCGCCGGTGCTGGGTCGGGTCACGCACGGGCGGCTGCTGCTGGACCTGCGGTGCGTGCCGCCGCACGCCGACGACGCCGTACGCGCCGCCGTGCTGGCCGTGCCGGGAGAACACTGACCATGCTGGTGGTGGCGACCGCCGGGCACGTCGACCACGGCAAGTCCACCCTGGTGCGGGCACTGACCGGGATGGAACCGGACCGGTGGGCGGAGGAACGCCGCCGGGGCATGACCATCGACCTCGGGTTCGCCTGGACGACGCTGCCGTCCGGCGCCACTGTCGCGTTCGTCGACGTGCCGGGACACGAACGGTTCGTACCGAACATGCTCGCCGGTGTCGGTCCGGTGCCCGCCGCCATGGTGGTGGTCGCCGCCGACGAGGGCTGGATGCCGCAGTCCGCGGAGCACCTGGCCGCGTTGGACGCGCTCGGGGTCGCGTACGGGCTGCTGGTGGTGACCCGCGCGGACCTGGCCGACCCGGGGCCGGTCCTGGAGCGCGCCGGTGCGCACCTGGCGGCGACCTCGCTGCGCGACGTGGAGGCGGTGGCGGTCAGCGCGGTCACCGGTGCCGGGCTGCCGCAGGTGCAGGCGGCGCTGGACCGGCTGGCCGCCCGGCTGCCCACCGCACCGACCGACGGCCCGGTACGGCTCTGGGTGGACCGCAGCTTCACCATGCGCGGCAGCGGCACCGTGGTCACCGGCACCCTGGGCGCCGGTGAGCTGCGGGTCGGCACCGAACTGGTGGTGGCCGGCAGCGGCGAGCCGGTGCGGGTACGTGGCCTGCACCGGCTCGGTCAGCCGTGCGAACAGGTGGGGCCGGTCGCCCGGGTGGCGGTCAACCTGCGCGGGATGCCCCGGGACCGGATCGCCCGGGGCGACGCCCTGCTCACCCCCGACGGGTTCGCCGGCACCGACCTGATCGACGTGCGGCTGGCCGGTGATCCGGCGGCCGACCTGCCCGCAACACTGACCCTGCACATCGGGTCGGCGGCGGTGCCGGTGCGGGTACGCCCCCTGGGTGTCGACACCCTGCGGCTGCGGCTGGCCCGGCCGCTGCCGCTGCTCATCGGTGACCGGGCGTTGCTGCGTGACCCCGGCCGCCATCACGTGGCCGGTGGACTCACCGTGCTGGACGTCGCGCCGCCGCCGCTGCGTCGCCGTGGTGCCGCGGCGGCCCGGGCAGCCGTGTTGGCGAGCATGGACGGCCGTCCCGACCTGGCCGGCGAGCTACGCCGTCGGGGCCTGATGCGCGCCGCCGACCTGCGTCGGGCGGGGGTGCCGGTGACCGGGTCACCGGTGTGCGGGGACTGGTTGGTCGACCCGGAGCACTGGCGGCAGCTGGGTCGCCGCCTCGCCGACGCGGTCGCCGAGCATGCCCGCCGGCATCCGCTGGAGCCGGGGGCGCCGGTGGAGGTGCTGCGTCAGCGGCTGGAGCTGCCGGACCGGGCGCTGGTGGAGGCGCTGGTGCGGGAGCCGCTGCGGTTGGTGGCCGGCCGGGTCGGCACCGCCGACACCGACGCGGTGCCCGAGCCGGTGGCCCGCGCGTTGGCGCTGCTGCACGAGGAGTTGACGACCCGACCGTTCCGCGCACCCGAAGCCGACCGGCTCGCCGCCGTCGGGCTGGGCACCCGCGAGATCGGTGCCGCGGTACGCGCCGGTGTGCTGCTGCGGCTGACCGGCAACGTGCTGCTGCCCTCGGATGCGCCGCAGCAGGCCGTACGGGTGCTGGCCACCCTGCCGCAACCGTTCACGCTCAGCGCGGCCCGGCAGGCCCTGGACACCACCCGTCGGGTGGCGGTGCCGCTGCTGGAGTTGCTGGACCGGCAGGGCGCCACCCGTCGGCTGCCCGACGACACCCGGATGGTGGTGGACAGTTGAGTTGGCGGCATCCGTCGGCCGGCGGGCCGGTGCAGCGCCTACCGTGACGGCATGGACCCGAGCGCGGTCTGGCGGGACCGGCAGCACCGGTGGCGGATCGAGGCGTACCGGGCACCGGATCTGCGGTTCGCCATCTTCGCCACGAACGGCACCACCGAGTCGGCGCCGCTGTGGCTGTTCGGCATGTCCGCGTTGGCCCGCTGGCTGATGAGCCACAAGATCTCCCTCGACGACCTGGAGACCGACTGAGCTCATCGCCCGGTCGAGGGACCTGCGGCGAAATGCCCACAACCGCCCGGTCTGCGCCTTTACCGTGCCAGCTGTGAAGGACCGAGGTATCCGCAAGCTGTTCGCGGTGCTGGCCGGCCTGGCGGTGATCTACTTCGGCACGACCGGCCGTTCCCCGGAGGAGGGCAGTGGGCTCTCCGGTGGGCTGGTGGTGCTGGCGTTGCTCGCGTCGCTGCTGGTGTGGCACCTGACCAAGCCCGGCGGCAACGCCGCCAAGTGAGTGTCGGTGGGCTCAGCCGGCGGCGACACTGCGGGTGATCTGCCCCGCCGACTCCTCGCCGAGGGCCACCCGCACCAGCGCCGAGGCCAACCGGCCGAACTCGCCCTCGTCGACCAGACCGGCCAGCCGGTCCGTGGCGGCCGGCAGACCGAGCCGCTTGGCCCCGGCGACCGCGCGTCGGTCGGCGTACGGTCGCAGTTGCGGCCAGACCGTCTGCACCTCGCGCAGGAAGATGTCCGCGCCGGTGGGGCCGATGCCGGGGAACTCGACGAGCAGGCGGCGCAGCTGGTCCTGGTCACCGTCGGCCTGCCGGCGCAGCCGCCGCAGGTCACCGTGCCAGCGGTCCAGGCAGAGCCGGGCGCCGGTGCCGAGCATCGTCGCGGTCCGCTCGTCGTAGCGGCGGTAGTGGCCACGACCGAGCGCGTCGACCCGCTGCTGCCAGCTCGCCGCCTCCATCGCCGCCGGGGTGCGGTATCCGGCGGCGAACAGTTCCCGGGCGGCGGCCACCGCCACCTGTGCCCTGATCCGGGTACTGAGCAGCGTCACCAGCACCAGCAGCTGATAGAGCGGTGCGGGCCGGTCGGCGAGGGAGATCCCCGCCTCCTCGGCGTACGTGCGGCGAGTCAGCAGGGCCCGCGCGACAGCCCGTTGGTCACCCATCGCAGGGAGATACCCGCTGCGCGGCCGAGCAGTCCCGGGCCGCAGCGCCGGCTACGGAATGCGGTCGACGGCGATGGGTAAGCCGCTCGTGGACGTGGTCGACTGTCGCGTCCCGCCACTTGGCGAAGGGAGACGACCATGACGAACCCGCAGCAGCAGGAGTTGCGCCGCAACGCCCTGGGCGCCACCAGTCAGGACAGCAAGGGACCGGCTCCGACCGGTCATCCGCGTAACCGTGGCACCTCGCGGGCCGACGCCGGACGTCCGGTGCCCCGGGGACAGGTGTCGCCGTACGGGCCGACCGGGCAGCCGGTCGCGCAGGACGAGAGCGACCGGGACTAACCTCCGGTCGCCGTTGACGGCCGCAGCCGGTTCCAGGTGGCTGCGGCCGTCAGCCCGTACGCGAGGTGCGGCAGCAGGTCGGCGAGCCAGTCGCTGCGCCGCCAGGTGCGCGGGTCGGTGACGCCGAGCAGGGTCAGCGTCCCGTCGGCGAGGGTCATCGCCCCGCCGCCGAGCAGGGCCGCGGCCCGCAGCAGGGGTTGCCGCCGACCCCGTGTCAACGCCGCGAAGCCGACGGCGGCGGCCACGCCGAGCCCGTACCCCATCAACGCGCCGAGACCGGAGAGCCGGTTCTCGGCCCGTCGTGGTGACCCGAGGTCCAGGTGAGCCACGTCGGCCACCCGACCAGCGCTCTCCTGCGGGCTCTGGCTGGCCGGTCGGGCCCGTACCGTCATGTCCACGTAGGTGGCGACGTTGAGGGCGGTGGTACCCACCGCCCCCGCGATCAGCCCGTCGGTGAGCGCGCTGCGGCTCACTTCGGGTCACCCGGTTCACGGTTGCCCTTCGGGCCGTAGGTGCGCTCGCCCCGGGCTATGCCGCGCTGACCCCGTTCGTCCTGCAGGATCCGGTTGGCGGCCTCGTCGGCCCGTTCGTCCGTGACGCCCCGACCGGAGTTGTCGAGGGCGTTGCGCAGGCGGGCGCGTTGCTTGTCGTAGGCGTTACTACCAGGCCTCGGTCCAGGCATCGCTGTCTCCTCTGGTGCTCGCCGGTCACGTACGCGCCCCGTCTACCCGCCTGGAGGGGGGCCAACCCCGTCCCCCCGGACCACCGCGACCGGGCAGTGGCTGTGGTGCAGCATCGACCGGCTCACCGACCCCAGCAGCAACCCGGTCAGCTCGCCGCGCCCCTGACCGCCCACCACCAGCAGCTGCGCCGTACGAGACGCCTCGGTGAGCACCTTCGGGGCGCGTCCCCGCACCGACTCACGGCGAATCGTCACGTCCGGGTAGCGGTCGGTCAGCCCGGTGATGGACTCCGCGAGTGCCCGCTGCTCCTCGGCCTGCAGCTGCGACTCGTCGTACACCAGGGGTTGCATGTCGCCCGGGCCGGTCGAGGCGGGATGCCGGTAGGCGTGGGTCGCCACCACGGTAGCGCCGCGAAACGCGGCGGTCTGCACCGCGAACTCCACGGCCAGGCGGGACACGTCGGAGCCGTCCACCCCGACCACGATCGGCCCCTGCGGGTCGGCCGTACCGCGGGCCACCAGGACCGGGCAGTGGGCGTGCGCGGCGACGGTCACCGCGACCGAGCCGACCACCAGGGCGGTGAAGCCCCCCAGTCCACGGTCGCCGAGCACCACCAGCGCCGCGTCGGTGGAGGCCTGCAGCAGGACGGCAGTCGGCGCACCGTCGACGATCTCGCCGGTCACCCGTAGTCCCGGTGCGGTGGTCTGCGCCGCATCGACGGCGGCGGTGACGAGCTGGTGGGCCTGACCGCGCAGCCCTCCGTCGGCCGGGCCCTCGGTGCCCGGGGTGAAGGGGGAGTGCAGCGACGGCCAGATGAAGGCGTGCACCACCCGCAACGGTCGATGCCAGCGCGCCGCCTCCGCCGCGGCGAGCCGTACCGCGGCGAGTGCCGCCTCGGAGCCGTCCACGCCGACCACCACCGCCGAGTCCACCGCCACCCCCGTCTGCCGGTTTGCGTCAGTATCGCGGGCCGCCGCAGGTCAGCGGGGCTATACCGGCCAGGGGGCCGATGTCGGTACGCTGACCCCGGCCGCCGGGGGAGGGAGCGTCGTCGATGGTGGAGCCCGACCAGCCGAGCACGGCACGGATGATCGACTTCTGGCTCGGCGGGACGCACCACTACCCGGTCGACGTGGCCGCGGCACACGCCTTCGAGCAGGCGTACGGGCCGTGCGCGCCGGTTTTCCGGGCGCTGCGGGCCTTCCTCGGCCGGGCCGTACGCGCGATCGCCGCGACCGGTGTGGACAGCTTCCTGGTCTTCGGCGCGGGGGTGCCGACGTTGGGCAACGTGCACGAGGTGGCTCCGGAGGCGACAGTGCTCTACACCGACGTGGACCCGGTCACCATCCGCCTCGGGCAACGCCTGCTGGCCGGCAGCGACCGGGCCGGCTACGGCTACGGTGACGCCACCGACATCGGCACGATCGATCCGGCGTTGCTGCACCGCTTCGTGCCGGGCTGGGGTCGACGGCCGGTGGGTGTGGTGTTCCTCGGTCTGGCCGCCTTTCTCGACGACGAGACCCTCGCCCGTACGCTCGACGAGTTGTACCGGGCGTCGGCTGTGGGCAGTCACCTGGCCATCGACTTCGACACCGAGGAACTGGCCGGCCACCCCGAGGCGCTGGCCATGATGGGGCCGGCGTTCCGGATGCGGTCACCGGCGGCGTTCGCGCCGCTGCTGGGGCGGTGGACGCCCACATCGGAGGGAATCGTCGCGGTGTCGCGCTGGCGGCCGGACGGGGCGCCGGAGGAGGTGCCGGCGGCCTTCCACGGCGTGGTGGCGGTGCGGTCGGCCGGGTGACCCGGGGTCGCCCCACCTCCGTATGATGCTTGCCCCAGGGCAAGTATTTTTCGGAGGATGGTCATGGCGGATGCGCTCACGGGGATCTCCCGCGCCCTGCGCGAGGCCCCGCCCGACCGGGTGGTCGAGGCCGCCGACCAGGCCATTCGTTCCGTACTCGGTGCCTTGGGCACCGCCGTGTTCGTCGCCGACTACCGGATCAACGGTCTGTGGCCGGTGCTCGACGCCCGCCAGCCGCAGGTCGCCGGTCAGGCGGTGCAGAGCATGGTGCAGCGCTGCTTCAGCAGTCAGCAGTCGGTGCGCGGCAGTGAGCCGCAGGGCCGCTGCCGGCTCTACCTGCCGCTGACGGTGTGGGGGGAGCGGCTGGGTGTGCTGATGGTCGAGTTGCCGCAGGCCCCGTCGGAGGAGATCGTCGCCGCGGCGACGGACATCGCCGGTGAGGTGGCCATGGCGTTGCGCGCCGCGGACCGGGAGACCGACAGGTACCGGCGGGCCCGCCGCCGGGAGCGGCTGAGCATGGCGGCCGAGTTGCAGTGGGAGTTGCTGCCCGGACGCGGCATCAGCCACGAGGCCTTCCAGGTGGCGGGCCAGCTCGAACCGGCGTACACGGTCAGCGGTGACCACTTCGACTGGTCGTTGAACGACGACCGGCTGACCGTGACCGTGCTCAACGGCGAAACCATCGGGCTCGCCGCGGCCTTGCTGACCGCGGTGACGGTCAACGCGATGCGCAACGCCCGCCGCTCCGGCGGCGGACTCGTGGAACAGGCCGAACTGGCCTCCGACACGGTCTACTACCAGCATCGTGGGCACCGGCACGTGGCCACCGTGCTGCTCGAACTGGACTGCACGACCGGGCGGGTGCGGGCCGTCGACGCGGGCTCGCCGCACCTGATGCGGTTGCGGGGTGGCGCGGTCACCCGCCTGGTGCTGGAGCAGCAGTTGCCGTTGGGCATGTTCGCCGAGACCCGGTACGACCTTCAGGAGTTCGACCTGGATCCGGGGGACCGGTTGTTCGTCGTCTCCGACGGTGTGTGGGGGGCCGATCCGAGCGGCAAGGAGGCGTACGGCCAGCGGGCGATGGCCCGGTCCATGCGGGCCACGCGGTTGCAGCCGCCGAGTGAGGCGGTCGGTACGGTGATGCGCGAGTTGCAGGCCTTCCACGCCGACGCCGACCTGCGCGACGACGCGGTGGTGGTGTGCCTGGACTGGCACGGCGGGGGCGACCGGGCGGACGGTTGACGAGTAGGCAGCAACCCACCACCCCACAGCATTCATCCTAGGACGCTCTACGCATGGTGACCACCGTCACCTCGACACCAGACATCCCACCCGACGCTGCTAGAAGGCGGGACCCGCACCCGGGCCCGATATAGTGGCAGCGCATTCCGCCGGTTCGCGATCTTCGACAGCGGACGGCAGGGCCAGGGACGATCCCGGATCGGGATCACAGGGGGAGTCGGCGTCAGCCGACGGGACAGCGCGTACGACCGCCGGCGGACCAGGGGCCCGCAGCGGACCGGCGTGCCGCGAAGGAGGTTCGGTGTCGCGTCGGCCCGCTCGAACGGAGCCACCCCAGGGCGCCGACGCCGGTGGAGAGCACCGCGTACTGACCGTGCCGAACGTGATCAGCTTCGTGCGGCTGGCCGGTGTCCCGTTGTTCCTCTACCTGTTTCTCGTCGCCCGCGCGGACGTGGCCGCGGTCGTGGTGCTGGCCGTCGGCGGCACCAGCGACTGGGTCGACGGTTGGATCGCCCGTCGCCTGCGCCAGGTCAGCCGCCTCGGTGAGCTGCTCGACCCGCTCGCCGACCGGCTGTACATCCTCGCCGTCCTGATCGCCTTCACCGCCCGGGACGTGGTGCCCTGGCAGTTCACCGCGGCCCTGCTGGCCCGGGAGGCGCTGCTGCTGGTGTCGCTGGCGGTGCTGCGCCGGCACGGCTACGGTCCGCCGCCGGTGCACTACGTCGGTAAGACCGCCACGTTCCTGCTGCTCGCGGCCTTTCCGCTGCTGCTGCTGGCCGCGACGGTGTCGGCCACCACGGCGGTCGCGCACCCGATGGGCTGGGCCCTGGCCTGGTGGGGTCTGGTGCTCTACTGGGTGGCCGGCGCGTTCTACGTGATCCAGGCCCGCCAGCTGGTGCGGGCGGTACGGGGACGGGGGGAGGCATGAGCGAGCGCGTGGGTGACGACGACGAGCGTCGCGGCGTACGGACCTTCACTCCGGACTTCCTGACCGAGTTGTTCCGTAACCCGTTGGATCCGGGTTACGCCGACGCGGCGCAGGCGCGGGCGCGTCGCGGGCGATCGCCTCGACCCGGCTGGACGGTGAGTCCGGTGAGCCTGGTGTTGATCGTGCTGCTGGGTTTTCTCTGCGCGGTGGCGTACCGGCAGACCACGGCCGAGGAGTCGGGGCGGGCGCAGGCCCGCTCGGGTCTGGTGGCGCAGATCAAGCAGCGGCAGGCCGACACGGACGCGATGTCGGAGCGCGCCGACCAGCTGCGCGATGAGGTGAACCGGCAGCGGGAGGCGCAGCTGAGCGGTTCGCAGGCGTCGCGGCTGCGCAATCTTGCGGCGAGTACCGGTCTGGGTCGGGTGCGTGGTGACGGTGTGGTGGTCCGGTTGGAGGACGGCCCGAGTGGTCAGGATGGCCTCGGTGGGGCCAACGTCGGCCCGTCGCAGGTGCTCTACAGCGACCTTCAGGGGGTGGCCAACGACCTGTGGGGTGCGGGGGCGGAGGCGATCGCGATCAACGGGCAGCGGTTGACGGCGACCTCGACGATCCGCAACGCGGGTCAGGCGATCCTGGTGGACTTCCGGCCGGTGACCGGGCCGTACGAGGTGTCGGCGATCGGTCCGAGGTCGATGCGTGAGCGGTACGAGGCCAGCCGGAGCGCATTGACGATGCGCAAGGTGGCGCAGGACACCGGGTTGTCGTTCGGTGTGCGGCAGGTCGATGACCTCACGTTGCCGGCGGCGCCGGAGCCGCGGCTACGCTACGCGGAGCCTGCGGTGAGTCCGAGTGTGTCGCCGTCGGGTAGCGGGTCCCCCAGTCCCTCCGGAGGTGGTCGATGATCGCGGTGCTGGCTCTGCTGGCCGGTGTGGTGCTCGGTCTGTGGTTGGATCCCACGGTGCCGGCGGCGTTGCAGCCGTACCTGCCGATCGCGGTGGTGGCGGCGCTGGACGCGGTGTTCGGTGGGGTCCGGGCGAAGTTGGACCGCATCTTCGACGACAAGCAGTTCGTGGTGTCGTTCATCTCCAACGTGCTGGTGGCGGCGTTGATCGTGTATCTGGGTGACCAGTTGGGTGTGGGTGGGCAGTTGTCCACCGGTGTGGTGGTCGTGTTGGGTGTGCGTATCTTCGGAAACGTGGCGGCGATCCGCCGGCACCTGTTCCGGGCGTAGGTTTGTGGCGTGACTGACGAGCACACCGAGACGGGTACGGGGTGGCCGCAGCCGGCGGGTCCGGTGCGGCCGGATGGTCCGGCGGGTGAGCCGGATCCGCGGCCGGAGGCACCGGATCCGGACGAGCTGAGTCCGTTGTCGCCGCAGGGGCGCCCGCCGCAGGACGATGCGCCGGCCAAGGGTGGGGACGAGTCGGCGGCGGGGTCGTTCGCGGCGGCGGTGGCGGCGGGTTGGCGGCGGTTCGGTTCCGCGACGGTGATGATCAGCGTGTTGCTGGTGTTGTTGGGGTTCACGCTGGCGGTGCAGTTGAAGACCACGTCGACGGATTCGTCGTTGGCGGCGGCGCGCCAGGAGGACCTGGTGCGGATTCTGTACGACCTGGAGGCGCGGGACGTTCGGCTGCGGCAGGACATCTCGACGTTGGAGGAGAGTCAGCGGCAGTTGCGTTCGGGTGAGCAGGGGCGTCAGGCGGCGTTGCAGGAGGCGACGCGGCGGGCGGACGAGTTGGGGATTCTGGCGGGTACGTTGCCGGCGCGGGGTCCGGGTCTGGCGGTGCGGTTCCAGGCGGGTGCGAAGCCGATTTCGGCGATCCGGGTGTTGGATGCGGTGCAGGAGTTGCGGGGTGCCGGCGCGGAGGCGATGCAGATTTCCGGTGGTGACCGGGCGTCGGTGCGGATCGTGGCGTCGACGTACTTCCTGGACGGGGAGAACGGCTCGTTGATCGTGGATGGGCGTCCGTTGTCGGGTCCGTTCACGATCACGGTGATCGGTGATCCGGCGACGATGCGTACGGGGTTGAACATTCCCGGTGGGGTGGTGGCGTCGGTGGCGCAGGACGGCGGTAACGTGATCGTTGAGGATCGTGAGGTTGCCGAGGTTTCGGCGCTGCACGTGCCCAGAACACTGGAACACGCCCGTCCGGTCGGTTAGGCCTGGTGGGCCGGCATCGGTGAGGTCCGGTGTCGCGATGGATGAGGACGCTGGTGATTCCTGAGGATCTGCGTTACACCGCTGAGCATGAGTGGGTGGCGGCCGCTGACGGCGGGGCCGTGCGGGTCGGCATCACTCATTTCGCGCAGGATGCTCTCGGCGACATCGTGTACGTGCAGTTGCCGGAGGCCGGTGCGGTGGTGGCGGCCGGTGAGCCGTTGGGTGAGATCGAGTCGACCAAGAGCGTGTCGGAGTTGTACGCCCCGGTGGCGGGTACGGTGTCGGCGCGTAACGAGGTGTTGGCCGACACGCCCGAGGTGATCAACACGGATCCGTACGGGTCGGGTTGGTTGGTGGAGATCGCTGTGGCGGATCCGGCGGCGGTCGACGGGCTGCTCACCGCGGACGCGTATCGCGAGTTGACGGAGAGCTGAGCGTTTTGCTGTGTCGGCGCGTTGGTGTCTGTGCCGCGCGTCCGGTTGCCCTGTTTTTCGGCGCTGGCTAGGCTCGCCCAGTCGACCGAGAACCCATTTGTTGAGCGTCGCGGACAGCCTTTCGGGGCACGGAGAGCCAGCCGCCGGGGGGATGTGCGCCCCGGCGGCCAGACCCGCCGTCACCCGACGCCGACCGAAACAGATCCGTGAGGTGGTCCCATGACTCGCCCAGGCGACGAGTTCCCCCCGCTCGACGTCACGTCGACGCTCAATCTCGGTTCGCTCGAAGAAGCGTTGGAGGGGCCGGACACCGATGTGGTGCCGAGCCGGATGTCCGGTTCGTTGCCGCCGGGGATGGCGCTGCTGGTGGTTCGTCGGGGTCCGAACGCGGGTGCCCGGTTCCTGCTGGATCACGATGTGACGACCAGTGGCCGGCACCCGGACAGTGACATTTTTCTCGACGATGTGACGGTGTCGCGTCGGCATGCGGAGTTCCACCGTGATGGTGGGACGTTCACGGTGCGGGACGTGGGCAGTTTGAACGGCACGTACGTGAACCGGGAGCGGGTCGAGGCGGCGACGTTGACCAACGGTGACGAGGTGCAGATCGGCAAGTTCCGGGTGGTGTTCATCGCCGGTCCGCGCCCTGAGGGCGAGGCCGGCCGGGGGTGAACGAGCCTGCGGCCTCGACGCCGTCCGGGGCGGGTCGCGCCCAGCCGTTGATGAGCATCGGCGAGGTGCTGGCCCAGCTGCGGGTGGATTTTCCCGACGTGACCATTTCGAAGCTGCGGTTCCTTGAGGCCGAGGGCCTGGTGGAGCCGCAGCGCACGGCGGCGGGTTACCGGAAGTACGGCTGGGACGATGTTGCGCGGTTGCGGTTCGTGTTGACCGCGCAGCGGGATCAGTATCTGCCGTTGCGGGTGATTCGTGAGCAGTTGGCGGGGTGGGAAGCCACGGGTGAGGTGCCGGAGCGGTCCCGGCCGGCGTTGGTGGCGGTGGGTCCCGATGGTGAGGTGCCGGGGCGGGGTGCTGGTCCGGAGTCGGCTCAGGTGCGGCTGGGCCGCTCGGAGTTGGTGTCGCGCAGCGGGATCGACGAGTCGACGTTGGGGGAGTTGGAGCGGCTCGGGCTGGTGGTGTCGGATCCGCCGGGTTGGTACGACGGCGATGCGTTGATCATCGCGAAGGCGGTGGCGGGGCTTTCGGCGTACGGGTTCCAGCCGCGGCATCTGCGGGGTTATCGGACGGCGGCTGACCGGGAGGTCGGTTTGTTCGCGCAGTTGGTGGCGCCGTTGGTGCGGCAGAGTGATCCGGCGGCGCGGGCGCGGGCGGCGGAGACGGCGCGGGAGCTGGTGGGCTTGTCGCAGCAGTTGCATGCGGCGCTGGTGCGGGTGGGGTTGCGCTCGACGCTGGGGCGCTGAGGCGGCTGTGTGTGGTCGGATCTGCCCGGCCGTGCGTGGCGTAGGCTTGCGGGGGTAACCCCTCTTCTGGCGCGGTTGTTGGTGCGGGAAGCGCATGGGACGGCCGTGTCGCGGTCCGTGTACCGTGCAGAGAAGGGCGCGGTGCGGCGTAGGTGACAACGACACGGAGGCGGCGGTGCGCGAGCTGAGCGTGGTCGGGGTTCGGGTTGAGTTGCCCAGTAACCAGCCGATCGTCCTGCTCAGGGAGGTCGAGGGGGACCGCTATCTGCCGATCTGGATCGGCGCGGTGGAGGCGACGGCGATCGCTTACGAGCAGCAGGGTGTCAAGCCGGCCCGGCCGTTGACTCACGATCTTCTGCGGGATGTGTTGGCGGCGTTGAAGGCGCCGTTGCGGGCGGTGGAGATCACTGAGCTGAAGGAGAACGTGTTCTTCGCTGATCTGTTGATCGGTGACGGGCTGCGGGTCTCGGCGCGGCCCAGTGATTCGATCGCTTTGGCGTTGCGGGTCGGTGCGCCGATTCGTTGTGCCGAGCAGGTCCTCAGTGAGGCGGGGATCGTGATCCCTGACGAGCAGGAGGACGAGGTGGAGAAGTTCCGGGAGTTCCTGGAGCAGGTGCGTCCGGAGGATTTCGCCGGCTGAGCTGGTGGGCCCGGGTCGCGGGCTGGTTGCTGCTCGCCCCACACTGGCGGTCACTGTCGGTGATGGTGATGCTCGTCGCTGTCGATGCGCGGCGTGTCGCGATGGTTTCTCCGTGGTAACGCTCGACGGTCGCTATAGGGTTGCCCGTGTCGAGGGGTGCGCGTCTCAGAGACGACGTGTCACCGCACTGACGGGGAGGTTGTCCAGATGCACGAGCCGCGGGATTCCGATCCGGTGAGCGGGCTGGACGAGTCGGGTGGGACACCCGGGTCGGCGACTGACAGTGACGGTGCGGTGGGGTACCGGGGTGTGACGGCGTGCCACGCGGTGGGCATCAGTTACCGGCAGTTGGACTACTGGGCGCGTACGGCGTTGGTGGTGCCGAGTGTGCGGGATGCGTCGGGTTCGGGGACGCAGCGGTTGTACTCGTTCCGCGACCTGGTGGTGTTGAAGGTCGTGAAGCGGTTGTTGGACGCCGGGGTGTCGTTGCAGAACATTCGTAAGGCGATCGAGGCGTTGCGTTCGCGTGGTGTGGCGGATCTGGCGGGCATCACGCTGATCTCCGATGGGACGACGGTGTACGAGTGTCGGTCTCCGGAGGAGGTGGTCGACCTGTTGCAGGGCGGCCAGGGGGTGTTCGGCATCGCGATCGGTGGTGCGTTCAAGGAGATCCAGGGGTCGTTGTCGCATCTGCCGGCGGAGCCGGCGGGGGTGGCGGTGGAGCCGGACGAGCCGCAGGAGCCGGCGGTGGGTGACGAGTTGGCGGCGCGTCGGGCGCGGCGTCGGGCGGGCTGACTGCTCGGTCGGTCGGCTGAGTCGCGACCGTCATGTGGTGGTGCCACCCGTGGGTGTGCCGGGTGAGGGTTTCCATTCTTTGGTTTTTTCTCGATCACGTTGAGTGTTGTTCTGGTCGCCGGTGTCGGTCTGGTGTGGTGGGTCGCGGGCCGGCGGGTCGGTTTGTCGGTGCTGGCCAGTGCCGGTGGTCGGGGTGTGGGCCCAGTGGACGGTGACCGCTTTGCGTGTCCGTCCGATGACGACCAGTTTTCGGCGGTCACTCTTCGTGATTCTGTGCTGTCGGTCAGCTGACAGGTTGGTCCTGACGTGGGCGGCGCGGCACGCTATCGTCCGTCACGGTCTGCATGGCGTCGCTGTCGTAGCGTCGCGGCACGGTCGATGTCGGCGGATCGTCGTCGGTGCGCGTCGACGCGCCCACCCCTGCTGGACGGACGGAAGGAATGACCTGTGACGGTTACCGAGGAGCCCACGCCGGTTTCGCATTTCGAGCGCATCGGTGGGGCCGGTTCGGTCAAGGCCGCTGTCGAGTTGTTCTACGACCGGGTGCTGGCCGACCCGGAGTTGGCCGGCTACTTCACCGAGGTGGACATGGCCGGGCAGCGTCGGCACATGGCGCAGATGTTGACCGTGGTGCTGGGTGGCCCGAACGAGTACCGGGGTCGTGATCTGGCCACGGCGCATCAGCCGTTGCAGATTCCGGTGGCGCACTACCAGCAGGTGGGCGGGCATCTGACGGCGGTGTTGACGCAGTTGAACGTGCCGGGTGACGTGATCACCGATGTGCAGGCGGTGTTGGCGCAGGTGCAGGACCAGGTGGTGGCCGGCGGGCGTCAGGCGGACGCCTGAGCGTGGACGTTTCCCGACTCAAGCGCAGCTGGTCGGCGGTTGCCGCGCACGGTGACCAGGTGCCGCTGTACTTCTATTCGACGCTGTTCCTGACCCATCCGCAGACCCGGCAGATGTTCCCGACGAACATGGCGGGTCAGCGGGATCGGCTGGTCGCCGCGCTCGGTCACATCGTGTCGCAGGTGGATCAGGTCGACCGGCTGGCCGGTTACCTGCAGGAGCTGGGTGCCGACCACCGCAAGTTCGCGGTGCGGGCGGAGCACTATCCGGCGGTCGGTCAGGCGCTGCTGGCGACGTTGCGGCATTTTCTCGCCGAGGCGTGGACCGACGAGCTGGCGCAGGACTGGTCGGCGGAGTACGGGCTGGTGGCGAAGGTGATGACGGAGGCCGCGCAGGCCGCCGAGGCGGTGCAGCCACCGTGGTGGGTGGCGGAGGTGGTCGGTCATGAGCGGCGGGGTTTCGACGTGGCGGTGCTGACGGTACGACCGCAGTACCTGTTGCCGTTCACGCCGGGCCAGTCGATCGGGCTGTCGCATCCGGCGTTGCGGTCGTGGCGGTACTACTCGCCGGCGAACGCTCCCCGCACCGACGGCACGCTGGAGTTGCATGTGCGGGCCGTGCCGGGTGGTGCGGTGTCGTCGCGGCTGGTGTACGGGTGCGCGGTGGGCGACCAGGTGCATCTGGCGGCGCCGGTGGGGGACGGGTTGACGTTGTCCTCGGCCGGGTCGGCGAATCTGTTGCTGCTGGCCGCCGGTACCGGCTGGGCGCCGTTGAAGGCGTTGGTGGAGCAGGTGGCGGCCGAGGAGTCGCCGCGCCGCGTGGACCTGTACGTCGGGTTTCGTTCCCCCGGCGAGTGTTACGACGCTGAGGGGCTCGACAAGCTGGCGGCGTCGTATCCGTGGTTGACGGTGACGCAGGTGGCCGGGTTGGACCTGCAGCGGCCGGGTGAGTTCGTCTATCCGGTGGACCGGGCGTTGGCCGATGGTGACTGGCGGTCCCGGCACGTGTACGTGTGTGGTTCCGATGACGTGGTGGCGCGGACGGTGGCGGCGTTGACCCGGGCGGGTTATCACCGGGGGCAGCTGCACCACGAGGATCCGGGTCAGCGGTGGTACGGCCCGGCGTGGCGGTCGGCGGTGTCGACGTCGCACGTCCCTGATGAGCGCGGAGGTGCCCGGTGAGTGAGTCTCGCGGTCGTGTCGGGGTGGCGGTGCCCCTCGGCCGGTACGACGGCACCGATTCCGTCGGTGGGGTGCCGGTGCGGATCACCGCGGACCGGGTCCGGCGGTGGGAGTTCGGTTCGTCGTCGTTCGCGCGGCGCGGCTACGACCAGGCCGACGTGGACCGGTTCCGGATGCAGGTGGCCGACGAGTTGGATCTGCTGGCCACCCAGGTGGCGAACCTGCGCGCCGAGAACGAGCGGTTGGGTGACCACGTGGAGTTGCACCGGCACGGGGTGATTCCGAGCGCGGAGCCGACGGCGTCGTTGCCGGCGACCAAGGAGGTGAATCTGCTGTCGGCGGCGCAGCGGGAGGCCGAGCAGATCATCGCGCAGGCGCACGACTATGCGCGGCGGGTCGCCGAGTACGCCCGTACCCAGTACGAGAGTTACGTGCGGGCGGCGGTGGAGCAGGCCCGCCAGGAGGCGGAGCGGGCGGTGCAGGATTACCGGGCGTCGGCCGGGGCGTCGTTCGACGACGGGGTGGCGGCGCGGGAGGCGTTGCGGATCTACGGCGAGATGATGATCTCGCACATGCGGGCGGCGGCGCGGCACCTCGACGACGGCAGTGCCCAGTTGGCGCGCACGATGGAGCGCATCGGCGCGCCGGCGGTGCCGGCGGGTGCGGTGCCGCGTCACCAGCAGCCCTGACCGTCCTCGCCGGTGCGGCGGCTGGTCGGGGGCCTGCCGGCTGGGGCAGCATGGGTCGGGTGGCAGACGTGATCGAGCCGGTGGCGGGGCTGGTGGCCGGTGGTGAGGTGGTGGTGCTCAGCGGCGCCGGCCTGTCCACCGAGTCGGGCATTCCGGACTATCGGGGGCCGAGTGGGGTGGCCCGCCGGCACACCCCGATGACGTATCAGATGTTCGTGGGTGACGCGCAGGCCCGCCGCCGCTACTGGGCCCGCAGTCACCTGGGGTGGCGGTTGATGGCGCAGGCGGCGCCGAACGACGGTCACCGGGCGGTGGCCCGGCTGCAGCACGGCGGCCTGGTGACCGGGGTGATCACCCAGAACGTCGACGGGCTGCACACCGCGGCGGGCAGCCGTGACGTGGTGGAGTTGCACGGTCGGCTCGACCAGGTGGTCTGCCTGGGCTGTGGGCAGCGCACGTCGCGGCAGGAGTTGGACGGGCGGCTGCGGCTGCTGAACCCGGATTTCACCGGCCGGGCCGCCGCGATCAACCCCGACGGTGACGTGGAACTCGACGACACCGAGGTGGCCGGTTTCCGTACGGTCGACTGCCGCAGCTGCGGTGGGATGCTCAAGCCCGACGTGGTGTTCTTCGGTGAGACGGTGCCGGCCGGGCGGGTGCGGGACTGTTTCGCGATGGTGGCCGCAGCCCGGTTGCTGCTGGTGCTCGGGTCGTCGTTGACGGTGTTGTCGGGGCGTCGGTTCGTCACCGCGGCGGCCCGGCACGGGGTGCCGGTGGTGATCGTCAACCAGGGGGCGACGCGGGGCGACGCCCATGCCCTGCTGCGGGTGGACGCGCCGTTGGGGCAGGTGTTGCCGGCCCTGGCGCAGCGGCTGCTGACCGCCGGTGCGCAGCCGACGGCAGTCGACGCGGTGACGCCGGCCGCCGGCTGAGCGGGGCACCCGACGACACCTGCGAGGCGGGTCGGCCGGGGGTTCGGTGTGGGCCCGCGGGGGCGCTGGTAGCGTTGATCGTGCCGGTAGCACCCACGTGGGAGAGACCGTCCTGGCGTAGCCGGGTCGGCGCCGAAGGGGCAAATCCTCCCCGGAACCTCTCAGGCAAAAG
Organism: Micromonospora gifhornensis; assembly: GCF_016863515.1. Lineage (GTDB taxonomy): Bacteria > Actinomycetota > Actinomycetes > Mycobacteriales > Micromonosporaceae > Micromonospora > Micromonospora gifhornensis. The sequence goes on along the minus strand of NZ_BOPA01000016.1, from coordinate 168,978 downwards.
GACCGCGTGGTGTCAGGCACTGTGGAGCGCCTGTGGGTGTGACAGAGGGGGAGGGCCGACCTGTCGACCCCCACCTTCGCGGGAGCGCCACCCATGACCGCAGAGCTGTTCGCCGACCGTCACATCGGTCCCGGCCCGGACGATGAGCGCCGGATGTTGGAAACCGTCGGGTACGCGTCGATCGACGAGTTGATGGACGCGGCGATCCCGGAGGTGATCCGCTGGCACGGCCGGTTGGATCTGCCGGAGCCGGCCGGCGAGCACGAGGCCCTGGCCGAGTTGCGGGCCCTGGCCGCCGAGAACACCGTCGCCGTGTCGATGATCGGGTTGGGTTACCACGGTACGCACACCCCGGCGGTGATCCGCCGTAACGTGCTGGAGAACCCGGCCTGGTACACCGCGTACACGCCGTACCAGCCGGAGATCAGTCAGGGCCGGTTGGAGGCGCTGCTGAACTTCCAGACCATGGTGTCGGATCTGACCGGCCTGGCGACCGCCAACGCGTCGATGCTGGATGAGGGCACGGCGGCGGCGGAGGCGATGACCCTGGCCCGGCGGGCGTCGAAGAGTTCCAGCGCGGTGTACGTGGTCGACGCCGACACGCTGCCGCAGACCCTCGCGGTGATCACCGGCCGGGCGCAGCCGCTCGGCATCGAGGTGCGGGTCGTCGACGTGGACCGTGACGAGTTGCCGGCGGAGTTCTTCGGTCTGCACCTGCAGTATCCGGGCGCCTCGGGAACCGTACGTGATCATGCCCGGTTGGTGGAGGCCGCGCACGGCGTGGGCGCGTTGGTGACCGTCGCGGCGGACCTGCTGGCGTTGACGCTGCTGCGTCCGCCGGGGGAGATCGGTGTCGACATCGCCGCGGGCACCACCCAACGCTTCGGGGTGCCGATGGGCTTCGGTGGCCCGCACGCCGGATATCTGGCGGTCCGGCGGGGGCTGGAGCGGATGCTGCCGGGCCGGCTGGTCGGGGTGTCGCGGGACACGGCCGGGCAGTCGGCGTACCGGTTGGCGTTGCAGACCCGCGAACAGCACATCCGGCGGGAGAAGGCGACAAGCAACATCTGCACCGCGCAGGTGTTGCTGGCGGTGATGGCCAGCATGTACGCCGTCTACCACGGCCCGGACGGGCTGCGGCGCATCGCGACGCGTACCCATGAGATGGCGGCCCGGCTCGCGGCCGGCCTGCGCGCCGGTGGCGTCGACGTGGCCGACGTGCCGTTCTTCGACACCGTCACCGCGACCGTGCCGGGGCGCGCCGCCGAGGTGGTGGCCGCCGCGGCGGCCCGCAACGTCAACCTGCGGCTGGTCGACGCCGACCGGGTGGGGATCTCCTGCGACGAGACCACCACGGCGGCGCACCTGGCGGCGGTGTGGGCGGCTTTCGGCGTCGACGGCGTCGACGGTGACGTGGACGCGGCCCTGCCGGGCGCGTTGGCCCGTACGTCGGAGTTCCTGACCCACCCGGTGTTCCGCAGCCACCACTCGGAGACGGCGATGCTGCGGTACCTGCGTCGCCTCGCCGACCTGGACTACGCCCTGGACCGGGGCATGATCCCGTTGGGTTCGTGCACCATGAAACTCAACGCGACCACCGAGATGGAGCCGATCAGCTGGGCGCAGTTCGCGCACCTGCATCCGTTCGCGCCGGCCGACCAGACCACCGGCTACCGCAAGATGATCACCCAGTTGGAGGGGTGGCTGGCGGAGGTGACCGGCTACGACGCGGTAAGTGTGCAGCCCAACGCCGGCTCACAGGGGGAGTTGGCGGGTCTGCTGGCGATCCGCGCCTACCACCGCTCCCGCGGTGAGGGGCACCGCACCGTGTGTCTGATCCCGTCGTCGGCGCACGGCACCAACGCCGCCAGCGCGGTGATGGCCGGCATGCGGGTGGTGGTGGTCGGCTGCGACGCCGACGGCAACGTCGACCTGGTCGACCTGGACGCGAAGATCGAGGCGCACGCCGACACCCTGGCGGCGATCATGGTGACGTATCCGTCGACGCACGGGGTGTACGAGACGGGCATCGCGTCGCTGTGCGCGAAGGTCCACGACGCCGGCGGTCAGGTGTACGTCGACGGGGCGAACCTCAACGCGCTTGTCGGCTTCGCCAAGCCGGGCCGGTTCGGGGCGGACGTGTCGCACCTGAACCTGCACAAGACGTTCTGCATTCCGCACGGCGGCGGTGGGCCGGGGGTCGGTCCGGTGGCGGTACGCGCGCATCTGGCGCCGTTCCTGCCCGGTGACCCGGTCGGCGAGCAGGTCGATGGCCGGCCCGCGATCTCGGCCGCCCGGTACGGGTCGGCGGGCATCCTGCCGATCCCGTGGGTGTACCTGCGGATGATGGGCGCGCACGGGCTGGCCCGGGCCACCGGGGTGGCGGTGCTGGCGGCCAACTACGTGGCGGCGCGGCTGCGCGGGCACTTCCCGGTGCTGTACGCCGGCAACAAGGGGCTGGTGGCCCACGAGTGCATCCTGGATCTGCGGCCGGTGACGAAGGCGACCGGGGTCAGTGTCGACGACGTGGCCAAGCGGCTCATCGACTACGGGTTCCACGCGCCGACCATGTCGTTCCCGGTGGCCGGGACGTTGATGGTGGAGCCGACGGAGAGCGAGGATCTGGCCGAACTGGACCGGTTCTGCGACGCGATGATCGCCATCCGGGCGGAGATCGACGCGGTGGCGGCGGGGCAGTGGCCGGCCGACGACAATCCGCTGGTCAACGCGCCGCACACCGCGGCGATGGTCTCCGGCGACCAGTGGCCGCACGCGTACCCGCGGTCAGTGGGCGGCTATCCGGCCGGGGTGGACCGGGTGGCGAAGTACTGGCCGCCGGTGCGGCGGGTCGACGGCGGCTACGGCGACCGGAATCTGGTGTGTTCGTGCCCGGCACCGCAGGCGTACGAGGACTGAGCGGCAGGGTGTGCACCGGGGCCGCCCCGGTGGTACGCCGACCTGCGGTGACCAGCGCCGTAGTGGGGGGCTAGCCTGAGGCGACGCGGGAAAGGTCGTGACGGATCGTGGTCGGGTCAGGCGGCGAGGGCGTGGCGGGCTGGTCCGCGGTGGGGTGCGATGCTGCTGCCGTCGGGAAGCAACTCGCCGGTGTCCTCGAAAACGATGACGCCGTTGCAGAGCAGGCTCCAGCCCTGCTCAGGAAAACCGGCGATGGCCTTGGCGGCTTCCCGGTCGGTGGCGTCGGCGGAGGGGCAGGTGGGTTGGTGCTGGCACATCGGGTTCTCCGGACTGTGGGGGCACTGTGTCATGGTTCACATGACCAGTGACGCACAGTACCAAGCGGAAGCGCGCGGCATCGAGCAGATGTCCGCGCGGCACGTGGGAAATCCACTGAACGGATGAGCATCCATCGGTCAGACGTCATGGAAGCGCTCCCACGAATGGTGGTCGCGCCACCCGCCGCCCCCACCGCCTGCCACGGCCGCCTCATCGAACGCGCCCGCTGGCAGTGGCGACCCACCGACGGCGGTGACCCCGCCACCGCAATCCAGGACTTCCTCACCGCCCACGACCTGCACCTGCACGACCTCGCCCGCCCCGCACCCCGCCACGACCACCACCACGAGCAGCTCTGCGGCGCCGCCCTCTACGTCTCCGCCACCGCCGGCGCCCTGATGGTCGGCGGCGACCCCGGCCCACCCAGCCCCGCCGACCTGCCCGACGTCGCCGTCGTCATCTACGGCCACACCGACACCCCACCACCAACCCCGCCACCGACCACCAGCGGCTGGTCGCGGGGACCCTGGACCGAAAGCTGGAGCCCACAGCAACACGCCGCCGCCGTCGAAGCCGTCCGCCACGCCATCAGCCGCGGCCAGGTCTACCAGGTCAACCTCGTCGGCCACGCCGCCGCCCCGTACACCGGCGACCCGCTGCCCGCCCTGGCCCGCCTCGGCCGACTCCCCGGCGCCCGCTACGGCGGCGTCCTGTCCGGCCCCGACTGGGCCATCGGCTGCGCCAGCCCGGAAACCCTCATCGAGGTCCGCGACGGCACCCTCACCACCCGCCCCATCAAAGGCACCCGCCCCGCCACCGCCGCCGGCCGCGCCGACCTGCTCGCCTCCAGCAAGGAACGCGCCGAACACATCATGATCGTCGACCTGGAACGCAACGACCTGGCCCGCATCGCCGCCACCGGCAGCGTCGGCGTCGACGACCTGTTCGCCGTACGCCGATGGTGTGACCTGTGGCAGGCCGAATCCACCATCCGCGCCCAGGCCGCCGACGGCCTCGGCCTGGCCGACCTGCTCCGCGCCGTCTGCCCCGGCGGCTCCGTCACCGGCGCCCCGAAACTCGCCGCCCTGCACCACATCGCCGCCCTGGAACCCGTCGGCCGCGGCGCCAGCATGGGTGGCCTCGGCTGGGTCGCCCCCGGCCACATCGACCTCGGCCTGACCATCCGCACCGCCGCCGTCGACCACCACACCGTGCACGTGTGGGCCGGCGGCGGCATCACCTGGGACAGCGACCCCGACGCCGAAGTCGCCGAAGCAGCAGCCAAAACCCGCCCCGTACGCGCCGCCCTGCAATGATCCGCAACCAGACACACCTGGCACACCGACCACCGACTAGCCTTTCCGACATGACCATGCGGGACATCCGAATCATCGGCGACCCGGTGCTACGCACCCCCAGCGAACCGATCACCAGCTTCGACGCCGAACTACGCGCCCTGGTCACCGACCTGATGGACACCCTGCTCGGCAGACCCGGCCGCGCCGGCGTCGCCGCCCCGCAGATCGGCGTCAACGCCCAGGTCTTCGTCTACGACGCCGACGGCCACCGCGGCCACATGATCAACCCCACCCTCGACCTGTCCGACGAACTACAGGACGACGACGAAGGCTGCCTGTCCATCCCCGGCCTCTACTTCCCGACCCCCCGCGCCCTGCACGCCACCGCCCACGGCTTCGACCAACACGGCGAACCCCTCACCATCGCCGGCAGCGGCTTCCTCGCCCGCGCCCTGCAACACGAAACCGACCACCTGCACGGCCGCCTCTACGTCGACACCCTGCGCGGCGACGTCCGCCGCCGCGCACTACGGGAGATCCGCGCCGGACGCTACGACTCACCCCGCCGCTGACGCCACCCACCGCTCCCGGGTGATCTCGTACTCCACCTCACCCTGCTCCGCACCCGGCAACGGATCCGACCACGACTGGTGGAACGTGCGCACATACCGCATCCCCACCGCCGCCATCGTCGCCCGTGACGCCACATTCACCGCCATCGTCTCGGCGAAGATCCGCCCCAACCCCAGATCCACGAAACCGTGCCGGATCAACTCCCGGGCCCCCTCGCTGGCCAACCCCCGCCGCCACCACCGGCGCGCCAACCGGTACCCCAACTCCGCCTGCCCGGCCACCGGCCCCTGATCGGCACGCTGCGGCGGCTCCAACAGCCACCAGCCGACGAACTCACCCTCCACCAGACCCGCCCAGAACCCCAACCCCGGCGCCTGCCCGGCCACCGCCAACCGCCGCCGATGCACCTCACGCACCTGCTCGGCCGACCGCACCGGCCCCAGAAACCGCATCACCTGCGCATCGGCGTCCAGCTCGATCTCACCGGGCAGATGCTCATCCGCCAACGGCACCAACACCAACCGGGCCGTACGCAACGTCGCCTGAGTCATCCGCGCATTCTGCCCACCGCACACCCACCCAAGCGACCCGAAAACCCGCCTCAGCAGCCGACCGCGGCCAGATCGAACTCCCCGTACTGCGCCACCCGACGGAAACCCAGCCGCTCGTACAACCGCACCGCGACACCGTTGTCGGCCTTCACGTTCAACGTCACCTGCTCCACCTCGGCCCGCAGCAACCCACACAACCGGGCCACCACCGCCGAGGCCAACCCACGACCACGCCACACCGGATGAGTGGTCACATTGCCCAACGCCGCCACCCCGAACCCGGGGGAGTACACATGCACCCCCGCCACCGCCACCAACACACCACCGGCCCACACACCCACATACCGGCCCGTGTCCACCATCCGGGCATCGAACCAGTTCCCCGGATACGCCACCGCGTACAACTCCCGCAACGCCGGCACATGCTCACGGCCCAGCACCTCACCGGCCGCCGCCACACCCGCCAACCGATCCGGCCGCGTCAACGCCATCTTCAGATGCGCACCCGCCGACACCACCCGAAACGCCCCCGCCAACCCCACCTCCACACCGGGGGACAGGTGCGCCCACAACCGCGCCGGCAACACCGGCGCCAACTCACCCAGCAACGCCGCCGACTCCGCGACCCCCTCCGGCCGCGTCAACGCCAGCAACGTCGGCGGCCGCATCCCGTGATACAGCAACGCCACCGACTCACCCCGCCGATACCACGACGTGTACGGCCAGAAGAACTCGTCCAGATCACCCAGCTCGTAGGCGTGCAGTTGAGGATCCCGACCCAACAGCCCCGCCAACACCGACCGATCATGTTCCGCACGCACCGGCATCAACCGATGATCACACGACAGCCGCAGCCCACCCTCAACCGGCCAGCCACTGGTCGTAACCCAGCTTCGCCACCAACGCCAGCACCACCACCAGCAACACCACCCGCACGAACCCGGCACCCCGCCGCAACGCCATCCGCGCCCCGACCATCGCCCCCACGATGTTGCACACCGCCATCGCCGCGCCGAGCAACCACCACACGTTCCCCGTCACCGCGAACACCGCCAACGCCCCCGCGTTCGTACCCGCGTTCACCACCTTCGCCATCGCCGAACCGTGCAGGAAATCCGCACCCACCAACGCCGTGAACGCCAACACCAGAAACGTGCCCGTACCCGGCCCGATCAACCCGTCATAGGCGGCGATACCCACCCCCGCCACCAACACCGCCACCACGACCCGAGACCGCGTACGCCGATGCGGCGCCGCCGCCACCCCCAACCGCGGCCGCAACAACACGAACAACGCCACCACCAGCAACACCACAAGCACCACCGGCCGGTACGCCGACGGCGGCACCGCACCCGCCAACGCCGCACCCACCCCGGCACACACCACCGCCACCGCCGCCGCCGGCCCCGCCACCGCCCAATCGATCTTCGTACGGCGGGCGAACGTCAACGCCGCCGTCGTCGTACCCGCGATCGCCGCCAACTTGTTCGTCCCCAACGCGGTGGCCGGCGGCATACCCGGCGCCGCCACCAGCAACGCCGGCAACAACAACAAACCCCCACCACCGACCACCGCATCAACCCACCCGGCCATCGCGGCAGCCGTCAACAGGATCGCGACGGTCGAAGGATCAAGCTCCACGCGCCGCATTCTGCCCACCACGACCCCGCTGACGTGGGCATCTGTGGTCAGCCTCACCGGCCCCGCAACCGCCGCACCCAGATCCCCACCCCACCCACGGCCAGGAAAAGCAGCATCGAACAGAACAGACCCCGCATCATCCACGAAACTGTGCCACCCACCGTCGCTAAGGTGGCAGCGTGCGCCTGGCCACGTTCAACCTGCTGCACGGACGATCACTGACCGACGGACTGGTCGACCCCCACCGCCTCGCCGCCGCCGTCACCGCCCTCGACGCCGACGTACTCGCCCTGCAGGAAGTCGACCGCGACCAGTCCCGCAGCGGCAACCTGGACCTCACCGCCATCGCCGCCCAAGCCCTGCACGCCGACGAACACCGCTTCGCCGCCGCCGTCGTCGGCACCCCCGGCATAGCCTTCCGCCCCCTCACCCACGACGACGACGGCCACGGCGAACCCTGCTACGGCGTCGGCCTGATCTCCCGCCACCCCGTCACCACCTGGCAGGTCACCCGCCTGAAACCCGCACCCGTACGCTCCCCGGTCTACGCACCCGGACCCGGCGGCGGCGGACTCATCCTGCTCCGCGACGAACCCCGCGTCGTCCTCGCCGCCGTCCTGGACACCCCCCACGGACCGCTCACCGTCGCCGCCACCCACCTGTCCTTCGTCCCCGGCTGGAACGTCCTCCAACTCCGCCAGGTCATCCGTGCCCTGCGCACCCTGCCCGCACCACGGATCCTGCTCGGCGACCTCAACCTGCCCGCCTGGGCCACCCGCCTGGCCACCGGCTGGCACCTGCTCGGCCGCCGACCCACCTACCCGGCCGGAGCACCCCGCGTCCAACTCGACCACGCCCTGGCCGACCGGCGCGGCTTCACCCACCTGCCCCCGGTCACCGCCGTACACACACCCCTGTCGACCATCTCCGACCACCGGCCCCTGCTGGTCGATCTCGGCTGACCACACCGGTCTTGACTGCACCCACCGCGTCATCGACAGTTGGCAATCCGACAAGGATTCGACCGACTCGACAGCGGGGTGAGGACGCATGGAACTGGCCCAGGTCGTACACACGGCCGTGGCAGCCGCAGCGGACCGGATCGCCGCCACCGGCACCGGCCACCACACCGACACCACCGCCGACCACCTCTACCGCAGCATCGCCAGCAGACTCCACACCACCGTCATCGGCACCCACCTGCTGCGGGAACTGGAAAACCAGCCGACGGACCCCACCGCCCGCCGAGACACCACCCGCGCCGTCACCGTCGAAGCGGAAGCCGACCCGCAGTTCGCCGCCGAACTCCACCACCTCGTCGACCAACTCACCCGCGATCTGCCACCCGCCTACCGCCCCCACCACGAACCACCACCACACCGCCAGCCCAACGCCGTCGTCATCCTCCTGATCGCCGCCGTCGCCGCCGTCCTGCTGACAATCAACGGCATCATCCTGGTCAACCTGGTCCTGCCCCACGCCGGCCTCACCGAAAGCGCCCGACTCAACAAACTCGCCGGCACCTGGACCAGCGGCGAACCACCCCACGACGACCGCATCACCATCCGCCGTAACGGCACCTTCGCCATCACCGACCCCAACTGGTCCTGCCCCGGCCGAGTCACCTCACCGGCCCGCTCCCGCTACGTCCTGGAAATGGACTGCGGGATCTTCCGCACCTCCTTCGACGGCAAGCTCAACCTGCTCGGCGACAAACTCACCCTCACCGCACCCGGATCACCCGAGACCACCGTCCTCACCCGCGAATAGGCCCCCGCTCAACCCACCGCCGCACGCAGCAAGCCGACAAGCGCCCGGTTCGTGCGGTTGGCGCGCACCGCCTCCCGCTGAGCACCCGCTGTCACCTCGATGTACGTCTGCGACGACGCCAACGACGCGTGCCCCAACAACCGCATGATCTCCGCCGCCCCCGCGCCGTCCTCCGCCAACCGTGTCGCGAAGGTGTGCCGCAACGCGTGCAGCCGCGCGCCCCGCGGCACCCGATCACCGATCCCGGCCCGCCGGTAACAGGACTCCACCAGATACTGCAACCCACCCCGGCGCAGCGGCTCACCCTGCCGATCCACCAGCAACGGCGAGTCCGGTCGCACCGTACGCGTACCGAAGCGACGCACCCGACTGTCCAGGTAGGCCGACAACACCTCGTCCAGGCCCGGCTCCACCGGCAACACCCGAGGCCGCCCACCCTTGCCGGCCACCTCCACCCGACGCTCACCGGGCCGCCCCGACAGCGAACCGACCCGCAGCGCCAACAACTCCGACAACCGCAACCCCGCACACAGCGCCAACGCCAACACCGCCACATCCCGCTCCGGCCACGGATCACGCTGCCGCCCCTCACCCCGCGCCGCCGAGGCCAGCAACTGCTCCGGAGTGTCCTCACCACGCAGCGGCTTGGGCTGGGGGAGCGGCATGCGCGGGCGACCCACCGCCGGCATCGGATTGCCCGGCACCACCTGCTCGGCCACCAGGAACGTGAAGAAGCTGTTCCAGGTCGACCAGGCGCGACCGACCGAGGCGGCGGCCCGGTCGGCGGCGAAGCCGGCGAACGCCGTCCGCAGCAGGCCGGGGGAGAGCGCATCGATCCGAAGATCGGCAAGGGGGAGGGGAGGGGTGGTCAATTCCGCGGCGAGCGTCGCGACCCCGATCAGATCCCGCCGGTACGCCGCCTGGGTGTGCGGTGAGGGCTTACGGGTGGCCCGCGCGGTCAGGAACCCTTCGATCAACTCGATGACCAGAACACCCGATTTGTCGTGCATAAGGCATATTATGCATGTTTTTCGGGTTGTCGGCCAGTCCAGGGGAGCGCGCTTGACGATCACGCATGACCGGCGGTTCCTGGCGGGTTCCTGCTGTTCCGGCCGCACATCGAGGACGCCGGCCGGGTCGGGCGGGCCTGGGTGGGCGGGGAAGAGCTGACAGCGTTCCTTGGCGCGGGGTGGTGGCGCCGCATCGCCGTCGGGGCTTACCGCCGGGTGATCGACCGGATCAACCTGCGGGTCGGCCGGGCGGGCCACTGGATTTCGGTCGGTACGGCGCGGCACCGGGTTCATGGCAGCGTCCTGCGGCCTGCATGGAGCCGTCCGCACCCGTCGTGGCCGCCCGTAGCCAGATGGTCGCCCGCCGGGTGAAGCTGTTGGTGCCCCGGACGAGGTGAGGTCGGTCAAAGGCATCGTGAGCGGGGTGCAGTCCGGCTGGGCCGGCAACGCCGCCGCTCGCCCGCGGAGGATCCCTCCTCCCGCTCAACTTTACATAATGTCAATTATCGAATCTCGGTCTGGAGTTCCGGTGGGGCTCGTCTGCGCGCAGGATCTGCGATGAAGGGCTCGCTGTCACCTCGACGCCTGCGATTGCTGAGCCACGTCCCACACAGGCACAGGCACAGGCACGGCAGTCGTACATGCCTGCCGGCACGCGCCGTGGCGGCCGGCGTACGCGAATCAACCCCTGTGGGTCCGGCCCCTTCCCCGGAGCCACAGGGGTTGTTCAGGTGCTAATCGGTGATTCGGGTGTTCCGGGAGGTGCCGGGTAGGCCGCCGCTGTTGGTTTCGAAGGCCGGCACGGGCGTGCTGATGAAAGGGGTCCCGTCGGCGGTGCTGGCGGTGACGGTCGCGGGCATGCTCGGCGGGATGGTGGTGCTGCCGAAGCCGGAGGGGTCCAGGGCGACCGGGGTCCGAGTGCCGTCCCCGGCGGTGATGGCTGCGGTGACTGCTCCCGGCGGTGCCACCAGGTTGACGCGGTCCGTCCGGGTGTCCCCACCCTCGGCGCGCATCCGCCATGCGATGGGGCGTTGCTCGGCGCCGTCTGCGGGCAGCAGCAGCCGTAGGTCGGTTCGCCAACTGGTGAGGTCGCCGTGCATGGCGTAGGCGATGACTCCGCCGTCGGTGGGTTGGATGGTGAACAGTGTGGCGGGTTTGTCGTTGACGGTGCCGCACCAACGCACGCGGATCGTGACGCCCTGGGCCGACAGTCGACTGTCTCGCAACGCGTGATCGATGAACCGTGTGAGGACGTCTCGGTCTATGACCGCTCCTCGGGTGTCGCGGACGGCGGCAGTGAGCATCTCGTCGGTCGGCTCCTGGCGGTCGGTGTCCGACCCGCTCCACCCGCCGTACACGGGACCTTCGTAGATGAGGGTGTCGCCGTTGGTGACCCGGGCGGTGAGTGCGGGCCCGCCGATCAGATCGGTGGGTGGCAGCGAGGTGACACCGATGCCCGTACCGACAGATGAGGAGAGCTGGTGGCTTTCGACGACGCCCGTTGAGGAATAGCCGGAGAACCCGTTGATCGTCACGGAGGAACCCGCGGGGCCGATGACCACTGCGGCGCCCCCGTTCGTCGGGTCGCTTTCCATCCAGATCGCCACTGGAGTGTCGGCGGGTTCGTTGCCGCCCTGTTGCATCTGTTCCGGTTCGGCTCCGGGTGGGCCGCTGAACCAGACAAGCGTCGCGTCGGTGAACAGGCCCATGCGCAGCGGGACGAAGAGCAGCGCGATTCGGCGACCGGGTATGTCGTCGGCGTACACGATCCGGATGTTGTTGCGGTCGGTGACCCTCCACCATTCCCCCGGATTCTGCAGGTCGGCAACCTGTCTGAGCAGGCCGTCCGTCCAGGCGCGGTCGGCGGCAAGGGCGCCGCGTGCGGGGCCGTCCGCGAGCGGTGACGGCGACGAGGCGACGGCGATGCCGGGCACCCAGCCCGGGAGGGGAATCAGGTTGGTCTGAATGGCGACGGCGGCGGCCAGGAAAGCGGCGATCGCACCGGTACGGATCCGTCGTGCGCGGCGGTGCCCTGCCTCGGTTCGGGTGAATCGTGGCCAGGGATCCGCCGTCACCGCGATGGTGTCAGCCTCGGTGCGGAGGGCTTCCCGGAGTCTGGTTTCCACGTTCTCGGTCATGCGGGATCCTCCTGGAGGCTGGTCTCGGTGATGGTGGACGGCGGCTCCAGGTCGGCGCGTAGCCGGGCCAGTCCTCGTGATGCCTGGCTCTTGACCGTTCCGGTTGAACAGTCGAGCAGTCGGGCGACGTCGGCCTCGCTCAGGTCCTCGAAGTACCGCAGGACGAGCACGGCGCGCATTCGTGGCGGGAGGCGGCGCAGCGCCGCCAGCAACTGATGCCGGCTCTCCGCGTGCTGATAGGCGTCGGGGGTGGCGATGGTGTCGGCGTCGAGGAGTGGGACCTCGATTGTTCGGCGTCGGCGTCGCCACGACACCGCGGTGTTGATCATCGTGCGGCGGACGTATGCGCCGGGGGCGTCCTTGCGGAGAATCCGACTCCACCGCCGGTGGGTTTTCTCCAGCGCTGACTGGACCAGGTCTTCGGCGGCGCCCCGGTCGCCGGTGAGCAGATATGCCGTTCGGGTCAACGGCCCCCACTGCTGCGACACGAACTCGCGGAATCGTTCCTCGTCGTCATCCGGCATGACGTGCCCATATCGTCCACCGTTCTGCTGTTCGCATGGAAGGTAGACGCTTCCTGGCGGGGGCAGGTTGAGCGGCGGCGGCGAGTTTTACGGGCGGTGGCTGTTGACCGCCGTGAGCAGTTCGCTGAACATGACCGCGTACGTGTCGCTGAGGTGGGTGGCGAGTTCGTGCGGCAGGATGTCGGTGGTCCAGAGCAGGGTTGCCGTGCCGTCGTCGTCGGTGAGCACCCGCATCTCGGCCTGGTGGTGCTCTGCCCCGGGGAAACCGGGTATCGCGTAAACGGCCCGCTTCCGTTGCGGATCGACGGTCACGTTTCGTTCCCAGAGTTCGGTGCCGTCGATGAGGGTGACGACCCGGTGGTCGTCCTTGCGACGTTCGCTGACGCAGGCGGAGAAGACGTGGACCTCGGCGCGGGTGTAGCGGTCCAGGAAGTCCCACGCCACGTCTGCCGGCACCGTCAGCGTCGCTTCGTGGTGAATGGTGCCCATGCGCTCCCGCCTGTTCTGTCGGTTACGCCGTCACTCTGGCAGTTGCCGTGCAGGACAGGCAAGGATGTCGATGGGTGCAGTTGGTCCACCACTCCCCTCGCCTGCCGGCTCCGGGCATTGTGAGCTGGTCGTCGTGTTCGTCGGGCGGTGGGAGCGGTGGACGGGGGCAAGATCGTGGCACCCGTAGACTCGGGTCATGTCCGAGACCCAGCCGACTCCGCGGTTTCGTCAGCGTGCGGCGAAGATGGGTGAGCTGGTGGCCCGGCAGATCCTGGAGGACATCGTCGAGCAGGGGCTCTCCCCCGGTGCGGCGTTGCCGACCGAGGCGCAGATGTTGCAGGCGTACGGGGTCAGTCGTGGCACGTTGCGGGAGGCGCTGCGGATCCTGGAGCACAACGGTCTGCTGCGGGTGCGGCCGGGTCGTGGTGGTGGGCCGATCGTCGGGGCGGTGGATCCGCACACGTTCGGTCGGACGATGGCGTTGTTCATGCAGATGGGCCGGACCCGCTTCGGTGAGCTGGTCGAGGCGCGCGTGATCATGGAGCCGTTGATGGCGCGGCTGGCTGCGGAGCGTCGTGATGCGGCGCGGTTGCGGGAGTTGGCCGAGTCGATGCGGGAGCACAGCACGTTGGAGGAGCGTGACGAGGCCAGTTATCTGGCGGTCATGCAGCGGTTCCATGGTGTGGTGGCGGGGTTGTCGGGCAACGGGGTGCTGGATCTGTTCGGTCGGGCGTTGAAGGAGATCTACACCGAGCGGGTGGTGGCGGCGGAGCGTCGTCCGGAGCGGTGGGAGGACGTGCGGCGTGAGCATCAGGCGGTGGCTGCGGCGATCGCGGACGGGGACGGGGCGGAGGCGGAGCGGTTGATGCGGGCGCACATGCTGGCCCTGGCCGACCACCTCGAACGTGACTATGCGGGGTTGCACGACGAGGTGGTCGGCTGGTGGTGAGGTGAGGTCGGGTCAGGACAGGGCGCTGGAGAGTACGGGTCGTACCGGTGTCTGGTCCTGGTCGACGCGCCAGGTGGTGTCCTGGTCGCGCCAGTCGGTGCCGATGGTGGTGACCTCGGGCATGACTTCGCGGGCGAACAGGGTGAGGTGGTCGCGTACCTCGTTGCTTGTCATGTCGCCGGCGTGGTTCATCAGGATGAGGTGTCCGGCGCCGGTCTCTTTGTAGAGTCGGTGGATTTGTGCGGTGACCTGGTCGGGGGTGCCGACGAGGAGGATGCCGGCGTCGATGAGGTCTTCGTAGCTCATGCGGCGGACGGCGCCGAGGCGGCCGCGTAGGGCGGCGACGGCGGCGGCGGGTGGGAAGTAGCCGGGTGGGCTGGCGGCGCCGAGGCGGAGTTTGCCGGGCTTGAGGTAGTACATGAGTTTGCGGCCGATCTCGCGGGCCTTGGCTTCGGTGGAGGCGACGTGGCACAGGGCCATGTAGGCGAAGCGGTCGGGGCCGGGTTCGGGTTGGCCGTCGGCGACGGCGGTGCGGCGGTAGAGCCGGAACGAGGTGGCGGTGTCCTCGTAGGTGCCGAGCAGGTTGCACAGGGTGTAGCCGTGTCGGGCGGTCCATTCGACCAGGCGGGTGGAGGTGCCGCTGATCCAGATCGGTGGGTGGGGTTGCTGGTACGGGCGGGGCCAGACGCTGACGTAGCGGTAGTGGTAGTGGCGGCCTTCCCAGGAGAAGACGTCGCCGTGGGTCCACGCCTTCTTGATGAGGTCGTGGGCTTCGATGAACATGTCCAGGTTGTGGACGGGGTTCTGGTTGGAGGGGAAGGTTTCGCCCTGGACGCCGCGGACGAAGCCGCAGTCGATGCGTCCGCCGCTGACCGAGTCGAGGTAGGCGATCTCCTCGGCGACGCGGATGGGGCTTTCCCGGTGCGGTAGTGGGGTGCCCAGGACCAGGACGCGGCCGCGTCGGGTGCGGTGCAGCACGGAGGCGGCGCTGAGGGTGGCGGACACCTGAAGGGTGGAGGCGGACTGGTGGTGTTCGTTGACCATGAGGTCGAAGCCGAGTTCGTCGGCGAGTTCGTACTCGTCGAGGTAGCGCTGGTAGAGCTGGTGGCCGATTGTCGGGTCGTAGTACTGGTTGGGCATGAAGTACTTGAGTCCCCGGTTTGCCTCTTCCGCCTCGGCTGGCACGTCGGGGTAGGGCATTTCGGTGAAGTGGTAGAGCCTCACGGGGTCTCTCCGTTCAGGAAGGACCGGACGATCCGGTGGAACTCGTCGGGACGTTCCAGGTACGGGTAGTGGCCGGCGTCGGGGATTTCGACGTAGTGGGCTGCGGGCAGCAGGTCGGCCAGGGCGGCGCTGTGTCGGGGTGGTACGAGTCGGTTGTGGCTGCCGGCGAGGACCAGGGTGGGCATGGTGGCCAGGTGCAGCCAGCGGCGTAGTCGTGGGTCGTGCAGGAAGGGTTTCCAGGCGTAGCGGGACAGGGCGGCCCGGTCGGTGAATGCCCGTTCGTATTCGCTGTCGGTCAGGCCGGTGGGGAATCCGGGCATCCGCAGGTCGTGGCAGGCGGTGGGGTCGGCCCAGCCGAGTTCGACGATTTCGGTGGGGTCGAGCAGCAGGATGTCGGCGAAGTCGGGTTCGGTGGGTCCGCCGAGTTTGACGCCGTACGGGGAGACGAGCAGCAGTGAGGCGAAGCGGTGGGGTGCGCGTACCGCCATCTCCAGGGCGATCCAGCCGCCGAAGCCGGCGCCGGCCAGGTGTACGGGGGCGGGTGGCAGGTCGGTGAGGGTGTCGGTGAGGTGGTGTTGGGCGAGGTCGGCGACGCTGTCCCAGTCTTCGGCGGTGGTGTCCAGGGTGGTGCCGAAGCCGGGGTGGCGGGGTACGACGACGGTGTGGTCGTCGGCGAGTCGGCTGAGGGCGCCGACGGGTCCGGGGAGCACGTCGGCGTCGTGCAGGAACAGCAGGGTGCTCATGGTGCGCTCCCCTGGTCGAAGAAGGTCAGCAGCAGGTCGGCGACGGCGTCGGGTTGGTCGAGGTTGGGTGCGTGTCGGGCGTCCATGCGGTGGACGTGGATGTGTGGTGCCAGGTTGTCGAAGTGGTGGCCCCAGTCGGGTTCGAGCAGGTCGTCGCGGGTGGCTTCGACGACGAGTACGGGCACGGGGCTGTCGCGCAGTGGGGTGGGCCAGTCGTCGCGGACTTCTGGTTTGGGCAGGTTGGGGTGGCGCAGGCGGGGGGCCAGGCAGGCGGTGACGTGGCCGGGTTTGCGGGTGTTGGCGTAGCGCAGGGCGACGGTGTTTTCGAAGCCGGCGAAGTCGTCGGTCATGAGGGCGACCAGGCGGCGCATGTCGTTTTCGGTGCCGTCGAAGTTGCCGAGTTCGGTGACGCCTTTGCTGGAGCGCCAGGGGCCGCCGGTGCCGCAGATGCTGACGGCGGACAGGGCGGGTAGTTCGGGGGTGGGGGTGGCGAGGGCGCGCAGCAGCAGGGAGCCGCCGAAGGACTGGCCGGCGAAGTGTGCGGCGTCGATGTCGAGGGCGGCGCAGAAGGCGGCGAGGTGGGCGGTGCGGAAGGCGTACGGTGAGCGGTCGAGGTAGACGACCTTGTCGGTGTCGCCGTAGCCGAGCAGGTCGGGTGCGAGGACCCGGTAGTGCTGGGCGAGCAGGGGCATGACGGCGGACCAGCTGCCGATGGCGTCGCCGCCGAAGGCGCCGTCGTGGA
Organism: Micromonospora gifhornensis; assembly: GCF_016863515.1. GTDB lineage: Bacteria > Actinomycetota > Actinomycetes > Mycobacteriales > Micromonosporaceae > Micromonospora > Micromonospora gifhornensis. The sequence continues at coordinate 152,092 of NZ_BOPA01000016.1, read as the reverse complement.
TGAGTACGACGGTGCCTCGTGGTTGTCCGGGTGGGGTGCTTTCCCAGTAGCGGGTGGTGAATCCGCCGGCGTTGACGGTGTGCGGGCGTGGTGGGGCCATCGTTGCGGTCTCCGGGGGTGGGTTGGGGCTGTCAGCGGGGGTCGGGCTGGAAGCTGCCGTAGCGTCCGCCGAGGTAGAGCAGGGGCGGTGCGTCGGTCTGTGCGCGGGCGTGCAGGACCTCGCCGCACAGGATGAAGTGGTCGCCGCCCTCGTGGACGGTGGTGGTGCGGCATTCGAGGACGGCGGTGGTGCCGGTGGCGAGGGTGGGCACTGTGGTGTGTCCGGCGATCACGGCGGCGGCGAGTTCGTCGAGGTTGCGGCTGCGGGTGGCGAAGGCTTGTGCACAGGTGGCGCGGTCGGCGGCGAGGTAGTTGATGCTGAATCGGCCGGCTTGTTCGGCCAGTGTGGCGAGGCCGGTTTTCTTGTCGATGGCGACCATGGCCATGGGGGGTTCGCCGGACAGTGAGGTGGCGGAGGTGCAGGTGAGGCCGGTGACGCCGGCGGGGCCGCCGGGCACGAGGATGATCGCCACCGGTGCGGGTACCTGCCGGAAGGCGGCCCGGAAGCGGGCGGTTTCGACGAGGCGGTCGGGGCCGGTGTGGGTCATCGGGGTGCTCCGGTCTGGTTGAGCCAGAGGTGGTGTACGTCGGCTCGGTGGGTGAGGTGGTCGGCTGCTGCTTGTCCGCCGATGACGGCTGCGGAGGCGACCCAGTCGGCGGTGGCGCCGGTGGCGGCGTGGACGGTGGCCTGGGTGATGTCGGAGGTGGCGGGGCGTCCGGTGCGGGGGTCGATGAGGTGGTGGGCGTCGGTGCCCCAGCGGCGTTTGGCGGTGCCGCTGGTGGCGACGCCGCCGTCGCGCACGTGCAGGGTTTCGCCGTGGGGTAGTGCGACGGGCCAGCCGTCGCCGTCGGGGCCGGGTCCGCGGCATGCCACGTCTCCCCCGATGCTGGCGGCGCTGTTGGGGCCGAGCCAGGTGACGATGTCGTCGGCCCAGGCGCCTTTGGCGAGGGCGCCGATGTCGAGGCTGTGGCCGGGGGCCAGGCGGGCGGTGTGGCCGCGTAGTTCCAGGATGTCGGCCAGGGGTGGCACGGCCGTGACCGTGTCGGCCACCACGGAGGTCGCGGGGGTGCCGGTGGCCCAGGATCGGCGGTAGCCGGCGGCGAGGAGTTGGGGCAGTACGGCGATGTTGACCAGGCCGGTGCTGGCGGTGGCGACGGTGAGGGCGTGCCGCAGCATGGCGTGCAGTGGGTCGGAGATGGGGTGCCAGTGCCCGGCGGCGGCGTTGAGTGCGCTCAGTTCGCTGTCGGGGCGGAAGCGGGAGAAGCGGCGGTCCAGGGCGTGGAGTCGTCGTTGGACCTCGGTGAACGGGGTGGCCGGCGGTCCGTAGCTGGCCAGGGTCACCTGGCAGGTGAACATCTGGCTGGTGTGCTGATGCAGGGTGGGTCGCTGTCGGGCGGGTGCGAGGCTCATGCCGTCTCCCTTCACCACGTTTAACATGCTAAACATGATGATGTTTTAGCGGCAAGGGTCTGTCCGTACCCGCTTCACCCGCCCGACAGGCCGACTGGCCTGGGCTTCAGTCGCCCGTGACGGCCCGGCCCAGCACCTCCCGGGCGCTGCGGGCGACCGCCGCGTCGATCATCCGACCGTCGGCGGAGACCGCCACAGCGGAGCCGTCGCGTTCCGCGGCGGTCAACCGGTCGACGATGTCGCGGGCCGTGGCGACCTCCTCGGGCGTCGGCGAGAACACCCGGTTGACCACGGGCACCTGGGCGGGATGGATCGCGGTACGACCGCGGTAACCCTGCCGCAGCAGCAGCCGGCTGGTGGCCTCCAGCCGCTCCGGGTCCCGCAGGGCCGTCTCCGTCGGGCCCACCGGCGGGGCGATCCGGGCCACCGCGCAGGCCAGCACGACCCGGGAGCGCAGCGGCCACAGTTCCATCTTGTCCGGGCCGGGTTGCAGGCACAGTTCGGCCGCCAGGTCGGCCTCGCCGAGGCCGAGGCGTACCACCCGGGGGGCGGCGGCCACGGCCTCGGCGCGCAGGACACCTTCTGCCGTCTCCAGCAGGGCGAACACCGCCAGCTGACCGGCCGGCAGGTCGTGCTGCCGTTCGGCTTCGCCGAGCAGCCGGTGCACCTCGGTCACCGATTCGACGTCGGCCTTCGGCACGACCACACCGGTCAGGTGCGGCCCGGCCACCGCGGCGATGTCGGCGGCCGGGGTGTCGGCGTTGATGCGTACCCACCACTGGGGGCCGGCGGCCGGGTCGGTGAGGAACGCGCCGAGCGCGCTGCGGGCGGCGGCCTTGTGGGCCGCCGCGACCGCGTCTTCGAGGTCGAGGATGCAGGCGTCGGCGCCCCGGGTCGCGGCCCGCGCCAACTTGTCCGGCTGGTCCGCCGGCACGTACAGGTAGCTACGGGCGGCGGCCGGCGGTGTTCCCAGGGCGGTCACGGCCGGGTCGGCCGGGCCAGGTAGCGGCCGCGGGGCTGGCCGACCACGTTGCCGGCGCGCAGGATCTGCTCACCGCGCAGGAAGGTGTCGGTGACCTTCGCGGTCAACTCCATGCCCTCGAACGGGGTGTACTCCTGCGTCGACAGCGAGTCCTGCGCCCGCACCGTCCAGGTGTGGTTCGGGTCGACGAGGCAGAAGTCCGCGTCCAGCCCCTCGGCGATGGCGCCCTTGGTGGCCAACCCGAAACGCCGCGCGGGCGCCCACGAGGTCAGCTCGGCGACCCGACCGTAGGACAGGCCCCGCTTGACGCCTTCGCTGATCAAGCCGGGCAGCAGGTACTCGGCGCCACCGAAGCCGGACTTGGCGACGAAGATGTCGTCCTTCGGCTCACCGAACTTGACCTCGGCGCGGCAGCAGGCGTGGTCGCTGACCACCCAGTCGATCGCGCCGTCGAGCATGTGACCCCACAGGGCCTCGACGTCCTCGCGGGGCCGAAGCGGCGGGTTGACCTTGCCGCCGAGGCCGTAGGCGGTGTCGATGTCGGCCAGCAGGTGACCGATGGTCACCTCGCGGCGGAAGTCGACGTGCGGGAACGCCTGCGCCATCCGCAGCGCCGCGTCGACCGCCTTGGCGGAGGTCAGGTGCAGCAGGTTGATGGTGGGCAGGCCGGTCTCGTGGGCCAGGTAGGCGGCGATGGTGACCGCCAGGCCCTCGGAGTGCGGCGGCCGGGAGGCGCTGTAGGCGGCGAGCCCCTTGAGGCTGCCGTCCTCCTCGACCAGCCGGGTGTACGCCCGCATGATCTCCGCGGTCTCGCAGTGCAGCGACAGCGAGATCTCGTCGGCCAACTCCGGGAACTGTTCCCGGGCGGCCTGCACGCCGCGCATGACGAACTCGAAGTGGGCGTAGTCGTACCGGGCGTCCGGCGGGATCATCAGGAAGGAACTCTGGTCGGCCGAGCGGCCGTGCAGCCCGTGACCACCGTAGAACATGAAGATCTTGAACGAGGTGACGCCGTGGTCACGGATCAGCTCGGGGATCTCGTCGATGTGTTCGGTGGTCATCGGGGCCACGTGGAAGGCGAAGTCGACGTAGGACTTCTGGTCGGTGGCGCGGTGCACCTCGGGGAAGAACTCGCGGTACGGTCCACCGCGGTTGAGGTAGTACTGCCCGGTACGGATGTAGTTGAGCGCGGAGGTGACACCGCCCTGCGCGCAGGCGCGGCTCTCGGTGGCGGCGTCCTCGGCCAGCGGGTGGTAGATGCCCCAGTGCTGGTGGGCGTCGACGACACCCGGGAAGGCGAGCTTGCCGCCGGCGTCCACGACGGACTTCGCGCCGGTGGGGTCGAGGTGGGGCGCGAGGGCGGCGATCCGGCCGTCGCGGACACCGATGTCCAGCGCCGCCGGCTCGGCCTGGTCGTGCCGCACCACTCGGACGTTTGTCACTACGAGATCGAAGGGTTCCACGATGTGCTCCTGAGGTTGGCGGGCCGCGAGGCCGGTGTCAGTCGACGTCGGTGCGGAGGTGGGTCAGTGGGCGCAGCAGGTCGCTGACGTCGGTGACGTCGGCGAGGCCGAGCACGGTGGACACCACCTGGTCGGCGGTCTCCGGGGCGATGCGCCCGGCGACGTTGTCCCGGAACTTCATCGCCAGTTCGGCGTCGGACAGCGGTCGTTGCGGGCCGCCGCGGTTGGCCAGGACCTCCTCGCGCCACGTACGGCCGTCGTCGGTGCGTACGGTCACGATGGCCGGGAACTGGTACGGGAAGATCTTGTTGCACTCGTCGTCGGGAACCACGTCGACGCGGGCCATCAGCGCCCGGCGCTGCGGGTCACGGGCCAACTCGTCGGTGAAGTCACCCAGGCCGAGGCCCAGTCCCCCACCGCCGAGCAGCCCGGCGACGATCGCGTACGGCCCGCTGAACTGCGCCTGGTAGCCGGTGTCGGGGGCCCGTTTGGTGGCGATCGGTTCCCCGATGGTGCGGATCACCGCTGCGGGTACCCGCAGTTCGATGTGGGTGATCCGGTCCACCGGCACGCCCCGGGCGCGCAGCGCCAGACCGGCGTCGATGGCGGCGTGGGTGAAGTGGTTGGCCGGGTACGGCTTGAAGAAGATGTCCGGCACCGACCAGCGTTCACCGAGTCCGTCGGTGATCTGCTCGTGGTCGGCTTCCCCGCGCAGGAAGGCGGTGTAGAAACCGAACCGGCCCTCCAGCACGGTGGGTGGCCCGGTGAAGCCGCGGCGGACCAGGTCGGCGGCGGTGACGGCGCTGTGCGCGGCCCAGCCGCAGTGCAGCCGCTTGACCGTGCCGCCGGTGCGGTTGGCCTCGATCAGCCCGGCGGCCATCGAGGCGGTCACCCCGAGCACGTCGGTGAGCTGCTTCTCGTCGAGTCCGAGCAGCATGCCGGCGGCGACGGCACCGCCCATCGCACCGCAGATGGAGGTGGCGTGCTGGCCGTGTTCGAAGAACACCGAGTTGTTCAGGACCGGGTCGAAACCGGCCATGCCCAGCCGTACGGTCGTCTCGATGCCGACCGCGACGGCGTTGGTCAGGGCGGTGCCGTCGGCGCCGGCGGCCTGCGCGGCGGCCAGGGCGGCCGGGACCACCGCGGCGCTGGGGTGCAGCACCGAGGGCAGGTGGGTGTCGTCGTAGTCCAGCGAGTGGGCGAGCACGCCGTTGCCGAACGCGGCCTGCGCGGCGGGTACCGCATCGGGGAGGCCGACGACGTGTGCCTGGCCGCGTCCACCCAGGTCGGCGACGTAGTCCAGGGCGGCGCGGCTGGTGGGCAGCCGGTGCGCGGCCACGCACAGCCCGAGGATGTCCAGGACGCGTTGGCGCACACTGGCGGCGAGCCGGTCGGGCAGAGCGGTGGCGCTGGTGCCGGCGGCGAAGGCGGCGAGGTGCTGGGCGAGGGTCTGCTCAGCCATTGGCGATCACCGCCAGCGGGCGCACCGGCGAGCCGGTGGCGCCGAAGATGGCCAGCGGCGAGAGCACGAACAGGAACTCGTGGACGGCGTCGGCGGCCAGTTCCTCAAGCGCCATCGTCTCGATGATGTAGACCCCGCGTTCGACGAGCAGCACCCGGTGCGCCGGGAGGACGCTGTGCCCGGCACCCGGCCGCAGGCACTCGAAGGCGATGGTGTCGGCGCCGACGGCGTGTGCGCCGGCGTCGGCGAGCCAGGTGGCGCCGGCCGCACCGACGCCCGGCACGCCGCTGGCGTGCCCGACGTAGCGGGTGCGGTCCTCGTGGTCGAACAGGCGTCCCCAGCCGCTGCGGATCAGCACCACGTCACCGGGGCGGACCGGGGTGCCCTGCCGTTGCGCCGCGGCCGACAGGTCCTGCGGGGTGATCTCGTATCCGGGCGGGCAACCGTCGGGCTGACCCAGGGCCGCCGGGACGTCGAGCAACACACCCCGGCGGAGGATCGGGGCGATGGTGTGCGCGCCCAGTTCGGCGAAGCGTCCACCGCGGCCGGCGACGGTGGCGTCGGAGCCGTCGACCAGCCGGCCGTCCTGGGAGACGTGGGCGAAGGCGTCGATGTGGGTGCCGACGTGGGTGCCCATGGTGATGATGTCGTTGGCGGCGGAACCACCGTCGGCGCGCACGTTGTCGCCGTGCCGGCGGGGCAGGGCGTGCCAGAACGGCGGGTGGTTCGGCGACTGCGGCATACCGATGGTCAGCCGGCGGCCCAGGTCGTAGGTCCGCACTCCGGCGCCGACGGCGGCCAGGAGCGCCTGCGTCCCGGTCACCGGGCTGGTTGCGGCAGTGGTGCTCGTTGTGGTCACGACAATCCTTACCTTCTGTGGTGGCGGCCGTCAGGCCACGATCTCCCGGGCGCGCAGCTCGGCGACGGCCTCGGGGGTGCAGCCGAGTTCGTTGACGAGGAGGTCGTCGGTGTCGGCCCCGAGGGGTCGACCGGTGAAGCGGATCCGGCCCGGGTTCTCCGACATGCGCCACATCACGTTGTGCATCAGCACCTCGCCGAGGTCGGCGTCGGGCACCTTGACCACCATCTCGGCGGCCTGGACGTGTTCGTCGGTGACGATGTCGCGGGCGGTGTAGACGGGTGCGACGGCCGCGCCGGCCTCTTCGAAGGCGCGCATGACCTCGTCGCGGGTGCGTTCGGCGATCCAGCCGCCCACGTAGTCGTCGAGCAGGTCGGCGTGCGCGGCGCGTTCACGTCCGGAGGCGAACCACGGTTCGTCGATGACCTCGGGGTGCCCGACGAGCCGCAGTACCCGTTCGGCGATGGTCTGGGCGCTTGTGGACACCGCGACCCAGTCGCCGTCCCTGGTGCGGTAGGTGTTGCGGGGGGCGTTGTTGGTGGACCGGTTGCCGTGCCGGTGGCCGATGACACCGAGCTGGTCGTAGACGGTGGGGCCGGGGCCGACCGCCGTCATGATCGGTTCGAGGAGGCTGAGGTCGACGACCTGGCCCTTGCCGCCGTTGCGGGTGCGGGCCCACAGCGCCACCATGGTGGCCGAGGAGGCGGCGATGCCGCAGATGCTGTCGGCCAGGCCGAACGCCGGCAGGGTGGGTGGGCCGTCGGCCTCGCCGGTCAGGTGGGCGAAGCCGCTCATCGCCTCGGCGAGGGTGCCGAAACCGGGCCGGTGCGCGTAGGGGCCCTTCTGGCCGAAGCCGGAGATGCGCACGACGACCAGGCCGGGGTTGAGCTCCTGGAGCTGTTGCGGGCTGATCCCCCACCGTTCCAGGGTGCCCGGGCGGAAGTTCTCGACCAGCACGTCGGCGGTGGCGGCGAGGCGACGCAGCAGGTCGGCGCCTTCCGGAGTGGACAGCTTCAGGCCGATCGTCCGCTTGTTGCGGGAGATCTCCTTCCACCACAGCGGAACGCCGTTCTTGGCGTGACCGTGGCCGCGCATGCTGTCCCCGGCGACGGGGTGTTCGACCTTGATGACGTCGGCACCGAAGTCGCCGAGGATCTGGCAGCACAGCGGGCCCGCCAGGATCGTCGAGGCGTCGATGACGCGGAGTCCGGTCAGCGGTCCGTCGTGCACTGGGCCTCCCCTATCCATTTCGTTCGCTTCAAGCGAACGGTGTTTCGCTCAGCAGAATAGTCCGCGATCAGGTACGGGGTCAACGCGGCCTCTCACCCCTGGCCCGGTCGACGCCAGGTCGACCGGCCCCGCAGCACCACCGCCGCGAGCAGCGCAGACACGGCGGCCACGAACGCGCCGGTACGTGCCGAGAACGTGTCACCCAGCCAGCCGTGCAGCATCGCCGCACCCGGCCGGATGCCGAGAAAACACATCGACCACAGGGCCATCACCCGGCCGCGTACCGCGTCGGCCAGGCCCTGCTGCATGGTGGCGTTGACGTCGCTGACCGCGAGCAGGTAACCGGCGCCACCGACGGCGATGCCGACGGTGGCGACCACCGGTCCGGGACTGACCGCCAGCACCACCATCCCGGCGCCCAGGGCGAGCACCCCCCACGCACCCGTACGGCCACTGCCCATCGTGCGGCGCAGCTTGCCGACCCAGCCGGCGATCAACGCCGAACCGATGCCGAAGAAGGTGATGAAGATGCCCACCAGTAGCTCACCGCCGCCGAAACCCTCGGCGAACAGCGGCGACAGCGTGTTGATCGGTTCCATGGCCAGCCCGATCAGGGCCACCGCCACCAGGCAACGCAGCAACACCGGACGGCGACGCACATAGGCCAGGCCGTCGAAGACGCCGAGCCCGCCGCTGCGGCGGGCCCCCTCGGCGGGCCGGGGCAGCCGTACGCCGGCCAACGCCACCGCGAACACCAGGAAGCTGGCGGCGTTGACGGCGAACGCGGTACCGGCGCCCGCGACCGCGTAGGTGGCCGCACCGGCGACCGGGCCGATGGCGCGGGACAGGTTGAAGGTCAACGAGTGCAGGGCGATCGCCTGGGCGACGTCGGCGCGGCCGACGATGTTGGGCACCAGCGCCTGCGCGGCCGGACCGGTGACCGCCTGACCCACCCCGGACAGTCCGACGAAGGTGAGCAGCAGCCACGGGTTCAACGCGTCCAGGAACGCCAGCACCGCGAGCACGGCGGCGGCGGTACCGCCCAACGTCTGCCCCACGATGATCAGCAGCCGCCGGTCGGCCCGGTCGGCCACCGCCCCGATCACCGGGGCGAGGACCAACTGCATGGCGAACTGCAGGGCGGTGACCAGACCCACCATGAACGCCGAACGGGTCAGCGCGAAGATGGTCAGGATCGCCGCGACGTTCTGGAACCACGTACCGGTGTTGGACGCCAGCGACCCGAAGAAGTACGGACCGAAGCGGCGGTCCCGCAGCAACGCGAGACCGCCGCGTCCCACCTCGTCGTCGGCTGGCACGTCGGCCGGTGCATCGGCCGGGCGGTCAGCCTGACGCACCAGCGCCTCCCATTCCGTACCCCTGCGGGATACCGCCGGCCAGCGAGGTCCACACCGACTTGGGGCGCAGGTAGAGCCGGGCCGCCTCAGTGCCGTTCTCCCGGCCGTAACCGGACAGGCCGACCCCACCGAACGGCACCAGGTCCGACAACACCCGGTACGTGTTGATCCACACCGTGCCGGCGCGTACCTGCCCGGCGAAACGGTGCGCCCGGGCGATGTCGGCGGTCCAGACACCGGCGGCGAGACCGAACTGGGTGTCGTCGGCCAGCCGCAGCGCCTCGGCGTCGTCGCGGAACGACGACACCGCCAGCACCGGCCCGAAGACCTCCTCGCGCAGCACGCGGGCGCCCTCGTCGAGCCGGTCGAACACGGTCGGCGGCACGTAGAAGCCGTCCCGCAGCCGCTCGTCGTCGGGCAGCGCGGCCTGCGCGACCAGCCGGCCGGCGCCGCGGGTCTCGGCGATGAACGCCGCCGTCTTGTCCCGCTGCGCCGCGGTGATCTGCGGGCCGAGGTCGGTCCGCTCGTCGAACGGGTCACCCACCTGCAACGTGCGCACCCGCGCGGCCACCCGGTCGAGGACCTCGTCGTAGATGGACTCGTGCAACACCAGCCGCGAACCGGCGATGCACATCTGACCGCAGGAGGCGAATACCCCCAGCACCACGGCGTCGACCGCCCGGTCCAGGTCGGCGTCGGGGAAGACGACCTGCGGCGACTTGCCGCCCAACTCCAACGCGATCGGGGTCAGGTTCTCCGCCGCCGCGCGGGCGATCGCCTTTCCGGTGTCGTGGTGCCCGGTGAACACGATCAGGTCGACGCCCGGATGCGACACCAGTGTCGCACCGGTCTCCCGGCCGCCCGGCAGCACCTGCACCAACCCCTGCGGAATGCCCGCCTCGGCCAGCAGCTCACCCAACCGCAGGGCGGTCAACGGCGTCTCCTCGGCCGGCTTGAGCAGACAGGCGTTGCCGAAGGCGAGCGCCGGGGCGATCTTCTTGGCGGCGAAGAAGAACGGCACGTTCCACGGGATGACCCCGGCGACCACACCGTGCGGCTCCGGCACCGTGTACGTGTGGTACTCGGGCCCGACCGGGATGGTCTCCCCGCGTACCTGCTCCGCCCAGCCCGCGTAGTAGCGGAAGCTGCCAGCCGCCCGGCGTACCTCACGCCGGGTGTCGCTGAGGATCTTGCCGGTGTTGCGGGTCTCGGTCTCGGCCAGGTCGTCGACCTGGGCCTCGATGAGGTCGGCGATCGCGTGCAGAACCCGCGCCCGCTCACTGCCGGTACGCCGGGCCCAGGCCGGCTGGGCGGCGCGGGCTGCCCGGACGGCGGCGTCCACGTCGGCCGGCGCGGTCGGTGCGACGCGGGCCAGGACCTGCGCGTCGATGGGCGAGACGACATCAACCATCGGTGTTCCCTTCGTCAGCCGGGGTGCGCGCCCGGCGTCCCGGATCCATCGACCCGGTGAGGTGTTCGGGCACCCAGACGTCCAGCACGGCCGGCACCCGGTCACGCTCGACGGCGGTGCGGGCCCGGTCCAGGGCGGCGGCCAGGTCGGCCGCGGCGACCACCCGTTCGCCGTAGCAGCCCTGGGATCGGGCGTGGGCCGCGAAGTCCGGCGACGGGGTGAGGTGGCCGCCGAGCACCGTGGGTTCGGTGACCGCCAGACCGCCCGGGTAGTGCGCGGCAAGCGTGGTCGTGCCGGTGCGGTAGCCGCCGTTGTTGACCACCACGGTGACCACCGGGGCGTCGCACTGCTGCTGCAACCACAGGCACGAGTCCGGGGAGCCGAACAGGTACGAGCCGTCCCCGGTCACCGCCACCGCGTGCGCGCCGCCGGCGGCGATGCTGGCGCCGGTCGCCGCCGCCACCGACCAGCCGAGGCTGGACCCGCCCTTCTCGAACAGGGTGCCCGGCTTCGTCCGGCTGACCGTGGCGGTGTCGAACACCTCCCAGGTCAGCAGGTCGTCGGGGCGCAGATGCCGGTCCAGCGCCGCGGCGATCAGAGCCGGCGTGGGTACGCCGCTCGCCGCCGCCCCGCCGTCGGTCGCCCGCCGCGCCCTGGCAGCGGGCGGGTGTTGCCGGCGTCGCCGGATGCTGTCGGCGTCACCCGGCCCGGCAGAGCCCACCTCGGCGAGCACCGCGGCCAGGAACGCCGCCGGATCGGCGGTGGTACGGGCGTCGGCACGCAGTTCGTAGAGCGGTACCCGGCTCTCGATCGGGTCGGGTCCCACCCAGCCGATCCACGCGTCGTCGCGCGGCCGTTCCACGGCGGGCATCCACGGCACCGGGTGGTCCAGCACGACGATGACGTCGAACTGGTCCAGCGGATCGGTGGTGTGCCACGGGTTGTCGTCCGGCAGGTTCATCCGGTAGCGGGAGGCGCGCACCTGCACACCGAGGGTGTCGGCCAGGTCGGCCAGCAGCGCGACGGCCTGCGGGTTCACGCCGACCCGGTCGGTGACGACGACCGGCCGCCGGGCGGTGGTCAGTCGGCGGGCCACCTCGCTGACCACGTCGGGGTCGCCGGGGCCGAGCCGCGGAATGCCGAGCCTCTGGGCGCTGGGGGTCGGGCCGTCGGCCGGCACCGGGTGCCGGCCCACCTCCTCGGGCATCGCCAGGTAGACGGGGCCGGGTCGGGGGGCGAGCGCGACCTGCAGGCCGCGCGCCACCACCAGGCCGGCGTCGTCGAGGGCGGACAGCTTGTAGTCCCACTTGACGTACTGCCGGACGATCGAGCCCTGGTCCCAGCGCTGCTGCTTCCAGAACACCGGTGAGGTGCGTGCCTCGGCGCGGGTGGGCGGATAACCCGACATGATCATGATGGGGTGGTCGCCCCACATCGCGTTGTGGATGGCGCCGCCGTGGTGCAGCAGACCGAGGTCGGCGTGGGCCGCGGTCATGGCGGGTCGCCCGGTGACCATGGTTTCGCCCATCGCGGCGGTGAGCGCCACGTGCTCGTGCGGGCAGGTGATGAGTTCCGGGGTCGGCCGGCCGTGGTGGCGGGCCTGCGCGTTGGCTTCCTGGAACGACGTCAGCTCGGAACCGCTGTTGAACCACAGCCGCTGCACGCCGCTGGCCGCCGCCGCTGCCAGCACCGCCGCCGCGGCGCTGGCAGCGGCCGGGCCGCTGGTCACAGGTTCCTCGCGCGATCGAGGTAGTCCTTGTAGATCAGCTTCTCGATCGGTGCCGCGGACTTGACCAGGCCGGCCTTGATCAGGCTCTCCTGGCCGGACAGCCAGGTCTGCTCGTTCATCTGCAGGACCTTGTCCGGGCCGGCGGCCAGCCAGCTCTCCACCAGCAGCGGCAGCTCGGCGCGGGCCTGGGCCGGGTTGGCCTCCGGGTTGTACTTGCGCAGGTCTTCGATGACCTGGTCCCAGTTCTCTTCCTTGCTGGCGTACTCGATGGCCTTGAGCACACCGGCGAGGAACTTCACCGGCATCTCGCTGTCCGACTCGATCATCTTGAGGCTGGTGTTGTACGAGTCCGACGGCATCGGGGCGAAGTCGTCGGTGCTGAAGAAGACGACCTCGCCGATGTCCTTCTGGATGGTGGCGCGGTCGGTGTTGACGCAGATCCAGGCGTCGACCTCGCCCTTGCGGGCCAGCTCGTACGCGGCGGTGCCGACACCGGTGACCGGACGCTTCACCGTCTTCGGGTCGACGCCGGCGTTGATCAGCATGACGTCGAGCAGGTTCTCGGTGGCGCCACCGGTGGAGACGATGCCGCAGGTGCGCCCGGCCAGCTGGGCCGGGTTGCGGATCGCCTTGTCGGGCATGGAGACGACCTCGAACTGCGACTTCTGCCGCAGGCTGGCGATGCTGACCAGCGGGGCCTGCTCGTTGGCCACCGCGATGACCGCGTTGATGCCGTTGGCCCGGGTCAGGTCGGCCGAGCCACCGAGCACCGCCTGGATGGCGGTGGCGGTGCCCTGGCCACCCTTGATCTCCATGTCCAGGCCGTACTCGGCGAAGTAGCCGCGCTCCTTGGCGACCATGGTCTCCACGTAGCTCAGCGTCAGGCTGGACGCGGCCATGTACGTGCCGGAGATGCTGCCGTCGGCGTTGACCTTGTTGTCGTCGCTGCCGCAGCCGCTGAGCAGCAGGGTCATGCCGCCGGCGCTGGGCAGCAGCAGCCCTGCGGTGGCGCCGAGCCGGAGGAACGAGCGCCGCGAGACCGGCGCGCCGATGGAACGGTCATTTTTCACGAGAAGCTCCCGGTGCCGAGGAAGTTGCTGGATGGGGGGGGGTGAGGGGGATGAAGGCAAGGAGAGGTCCGCCCGCGCCGCGTCGCGGCGCCGACCGTGGATCTGCGTGGGGGTGAGAGAGGGTACGGCCCGTCAGGGCGTGCGTCGCGGCTGCACCGACTCGTGCCAGGGAATCAGCAGGCGACGGGCGCCGGTGACGATGCTGTAGAGGGTGAAGCCGAACAACGCCATGATCAGGATCGCGCCGAACAGCTTGTCGACCTGGAGGCCGTTCTGCAGGTTGACCGCGTACCGGCCGAGGCCCTTGTCGCCGCCGAGGTACTCACCGACGATCGCGCCGATGGTGGCCTGCACGACCGCCAGTTCCATGCCGGCCAGGATGAAGGGCATCGTGTACGGCAGGTCGGCGCGCCAGAACCGCTCCCAGCGCGACGCCTTCAACGTCGTCATCAGGTCGTGCATGGAGCCGGGCACCGAGCGGATGCCGAACGAGGTGTTGATCAGCAGCGGGAAGAAGGCCAGCAGGGCCGCCATGACCACCTTGGACGACGGACCGAAGCCGAGCCAGAGGATGAACAGCGGCACCAGCGCGACCTTCGGCACCACCTGGGTGCCGACGATGAACGGCCGGGCGATCCGGTCGAACAGCGGTGACTTGCCGATCAGCAGGCCGAGTCCGACGCCCAGCACGATCGCCAGCGCCAGGCCCATCATGACCTCGTAGAAGGTCGTCCAGATGTGGGTCTGCCACACGAACGGGTCGGTGATCTGCTCGATGAACGAGCTGAACACCGCCTCCGGTGGCGGCAGCACGAACCGGGACAGGTCCGTGATCTCGACGTAGAGCTTCCAGGCCAGCAGGAACAACGCGATCAGCAGTGGGCTGGTGTAGAAGGACAGCCAGCGGTTGTTGCGCAGTCGCTGCGACCAGGTCGGTGGCGGGGGCCGCAGGAGCTGTCCGGAGGGCGATGTCGGCGCCGAGGGGCGCTGGTCTGTAGTGGTCACGTGCGACACCTCGAGTACGGGTCAGGCCGAGACGGCGGGTCGGGCTTCGGTGTCCTGCACCTCGCCGATCTGACGACGCAGTTCGGCGGTGAGGTGGCGGAACTCGGCGGACTCGGTCATGTCGATGGTCCGCGGCCGGGGCAGCGTCACCTCGGTGATGGAGTGGATGTGGCCGGGCTTGGTCCCCAGCATCACGATCCGGTCGGCCAGGAACACCGCCTCGGAGACGGAGTGGGTCACGAAGACGACCGTCTTGCGGTTCTCCAGCCAGATGCGCTGCAACTCCACGTTCATCATGTCGCGGGTCTGCGCGTCCAGGGCGCCGAAGGGTTCGTCCATCAGCAACACCTGCGGGTCGTGCGCGAGCGCACGGGCGATGGAGACCCGCTGCCGCATGCCGCCGGAGAGTTGGTGCGGGAGCTTGTTCTCCGCCTCGGGCAGCCCGACGAGGGTCAGCATCTCGCGGACCTTCTCGGTGCGTTCCCGCCGACCCATGCCGGCCATCTCCAGCGGCAGGGCGACGTTGGCGCCGGTCGTGCGCCACGGCATCAGCGTCGCCTCCTGGAAGACGAAGCCCAGCGGCCGGTCGGCGCGCTCCGGTCGGTCGCCGTGGTCGAGGCGGACCCGCCCGACGGTGGGGCTCTCCAACTGACCGATGATCCGTAGCAGGGTGGTCTTGCCGCAGCCGGAGGGGCCGAGCAGCACGACGAACTCGCCGTCGGCGATGTCGAGCGAGACGTCGCTCAGCGCGAGCATCGACTGCCCGCCAGCGCCGGCGAAAACCTTGCTGACGCCCTCCACTTTGATCGCACTCATGGCCACCCCTGTCGCCCGCCGGGCTCGCGATTATCGCGAGATTGTTCGCTTGTGCAGTACGCCGTTCTGTTGGTGCGAACGTAAGCTATGTTCGGCGGCAAGGTCAATGGTCCGGGGGGCCTGACTCGGCGCCACTGGTTCCATACCAATCCCCCAAGTCGGGAGTTAATGCCATGAAACATCCGGCGCAACGCACTGCGGTGCTGGTCATCGACATGCAGAACGACTTCTGCTCCCCCGCCGGCGCGATGGCGGCCCTCGGCGCCGACGTGCAGGTCAACGCCGCTCTGGCCGGTCGGCTGCCGAATTTCCTTGACCGCGCACGCGACGCCGGCTGCCTGGTCGTCTGGGTGCGGCAGGCCGCCCACGAACAGCTCGTCTCACCGGCCCGGCGGGCGCGGGCCGAGGCGATGGGACGCAGCCCGCTCAGCGTCTGCGCCGCGGGCTCCTGGGGTGCCGAACTCGCCGACGGGCTGCGGCCCGAGCCGGGCGACTGTCACCTGGAGAAGACCCGCTACAGCGCCTTCGTCGGCACACCCCTGCACAACCTGCTGCGCGCGCACGGACGCGACCACGTGGTGGTGGTCGGGACGGCAGCCAACGTCTGCGTGGACTCCACCATCCGGGACGCGTACATGGCCGATCTGGCCACCACGATGCCGACCGACCTGGTCGGCTGGACCCGCGCGGACCTCGCCGAGGCGGCGATCCGCAACCTCGGGTTCTACTTCTGCGAGACCACGACCTCGGCCGAGCTGCTCTCGGACTGGTCCGCGGCGGGCCTTGCCGCCTGACGGCGCGTCACGCGCCTGCGGTCGCCCTGCTCCGGCTCCGCCGGGGCACCGGCGGCGGCCGGCTGGTAGCCCAGCTCCGCGCTGACCTGGCGGGCCGCATCGGCCACCAGGTCGCCGTACTCGGCCAGCAGGCGCGGCGAGAAGCGGTTCTGGGGCCCGCACAGCGACAACGAACCGTAGACCTCACCCGAGGCGAGGCGGATCGCCGCCGCCACGCTCGCCGCACCGGCCTGCCGCTCACCCTGGCTGACCGCGTAGCCCTGCTCACGGACCTGCCGCAGGTCGGCCCAGAGGTGCTCCACCGAGGTGATGGTGGCCGGCGTGAGCGCCACCAACTCGTGGTCGGCGAGATACTCGGCCACCTCGGCGTCGGGCAGCGCCGCCAGGATCGCCTTGGACGACGACCCGGCGAGCAACGAATGTCGGGAACCGAGCGTGACCGACATCCGGATCTCGTGCGGCGAGAGCACCTGGTCGGTGTAGACCCGTACCCAGCCCTGCCGCATCGACAGGGTCGCGGTCTCCCCGGTGGCCTCCGTCAACCGGCGCATGTGGCGGTTGGTGACGGCCTGGACGTCGATGGCGCGCAGCGCGGCCAGACCGACCGCCAGGGCGCCGGCCCCCAGCCGGTACCGCCGGGTGCCTTCGTCGAAGGTGACGAACTGGTTGGCGGTCAGTTCCTTGAGGATGCGGTGGGCCACCGCCTTGGGCAGATCCAGCTCACGCGCGACAGTGGACACTCCGACCATGTCCGGGCTGCGTTCGGCGAGCAGGTCGATCACGGCCAACGCGCGACCGAGGCCGCTTGTCGTGTAGCGGTGACCGTCCGCTGGTTCAATCACCGGCACCGCTGATCCCCCATTCGGCCCTGACTGTGCTGACACCTGCCGTACGACGGCGGCGGCCCGTCCGGGCCGCCGCGAGCGCCCGGCGTCTAGTGCTGGATGCCGAGCATACTGACACGACGTAGATACTCTTTGGCGTCCTTGGGATTTTCGGCGAGCGTCCGCAGGCGGATCAACCGTTCGCGGCGGCCGGCCAGTTCGACGCCGTCGGCCGAGGTGCGGTTCTCCGTCGTGGTCGGCTGGACGAACTGCTCGGCGATCGACCGGCGGCGTTGCGCGTACGCCGCGGTGGCCGCGTCCTGGTCGGGTTCGGCCAGGGCGGCGGCGACCGCCACCGCGTCGTGGATCCCGGAGTTCAGTCCCATCCCGCCGGTGGTGCTGCTCAGGTGGGCGGCGTCGCCGGCCAGCAGCACCCGACCGATCCGGAAGGAGGCCGCCAGCCGCTGGTGGCTGCGGTACATCTGGTGCTGGCTCAGCGGCAGCTCACCGGCGTCCGGCCGATCACCCAGCAGCAGCGCGACGGCGGCCAGGAAGTCCGGGTGGGTGCCCGACGGCGGCTCGTCGTCGACCCCGGTCCCGGTCGACAGCGCCGCCCGCCAGATGTCCGGGGTCCGGATCAGCGAGAAGCGGCCCCGGGGGCCGGACCAGTAGCCGACCGCGCCGAGGTCGGGCACCGCGTCCTCGAACCGGAACGGGGTGGCCACGACCAGACTCATCGTCGGGTACGTGAAGCCGGGGAACGGCACCTCCAGCAGCTTGCGGGCGGTGCTGTGCGCGCCGTCGGCGGCAACCACCCAACGGCAGGTCACCGCGGTGCGGGTGCCGTCCACGGCGACGTCCAGGGTGACCTGGGTGTCGTCCTGGCGCAGCCCGACCACCTCGTGTCCGAACCGGATGTCCACGTTCGGGTCCTGCGCGACGGCCTGGCGCAGCAGCCGGACCAGCTTGTACTGCTCGAACTGCAGACGGAACGGGTAACGGGTCTCGCCTTCCAGCAGTTCGTAGGGAAAGCGGGCCGTCTCGGTCAGCTCCAGGTCGCGGTAGTCCAGCCGGTGCACCCGGACCGCTTCGGCGAGCATCGGCGCGGCCAGATCCAGTTCGTCGAGCAGCTCGGTGGTCGGCGGGTGGACGGTCGAGCCCCGCCACTCCGACTGCACCTCGTCCTGACCGCGTTCCAGGACGATCACCGGGATGTCGCGTCGGGCCAGGGCCAGAGCCGTCACCATGCCGACGGGTCCGCCGCCGAGGACGACGACAGGTGCTTGTACGGGGTGGCTGGGTGACGCCACGTTCACTCCTTCCCGCCGGCGATGTCGCCGACGACTCCGGTCATCGAGGTGTGCGCCACGAGCGCGGCCAACTGCCGCAGCGCCGGGCTCGGCGACTCGCCCGCCAGGTCGGTCGCGCCGGCGGTCTCCAGCAGCTGCCAGGCGCCGGCCAGGTTCGACGAGAGCACCGGCACGGGTGCGGTCGGCAGGACCTCGTCGAGCACGTCCAGGCTGGGCGCGCCGGTGCCGGTCAACAGCACCGCATGCCCGGGCGGGAACCCGTCGGCCTGCAGCACCTGCCGGACGGTGTCGCGCACGGTGGTCGAGGTCAGGTCGTAGATGGCGCCCGTGCCGGGCACCCGCACCGGCGCACCGACCGTACGGCCGGTGGTGCGCCAGAACGCCGCCGCCTGCTCGGTGAGCCAGTCCGGGTACGGCGAGACCAGGGTCAGCGAGCGTACGCCGAGTCGGTCGAGCAGCTGCCGCACCGCGCTCGCGGCACCGAACACCGGCGTGCCGAGTCGCTGCGTCGCCGCGTCGTCGGTGCGGTGCGCGTCGGTGTGCCCCGGCCGGTAGTAGCAGCCGGTGCAGGCGACGTAGGTGGCCGCCAGGTCCAGGCCGTGCAGGGTGGCGGCGGTCTCGGACAGCAGTTCGGCGTACCGGTCCAGCCGCTGTGCCAGCGGGCCGTCCACGACCGGCAGGCGCGCCACGTGGTAGCGGACGCGCAGCGGCAGCAGCCGGCGCAGCTCAGGCTCCACCGTCGGGTTGGCCGGTGGGACGATGATGCCCAGTGCTTTCTCCATCACCCACACCTACCAAATCGTTCGACTGAGCCGTACGCCGTTCTACGTACTGGAACGATAGGGGCTGGGGTGGGATCGGGTCAACCCGTTCGTGACCGCTCCCGCAGCGGCCGATGACACGGCGCGACCAGGCAGGACGTGCTGAACCGGTCCGGGTCAGAGGCCGCCACCGACGCGCAGGACGGCGCCGGTGGTGTAGGAGGCGTCCGGGCTCAACAGCCAGGCGACGGCGGCGGCGACCTCGTCGGGTTCGCCGGGGCGGCCCAGCGGAATGCGGGCGGCGGCGCGGTCGGGCCGGTCCGGTTGGCCGGACAGGGCGTGGATGTCGGTGCGGATGATGCCGGGGGCGACGGCGTTGACCCGGATGCCCCGGGGTGCGAGTTCCTTGGCCAGGCCAATGGTCAGGGCGTCGGTGGCGGCCTTGACGGCGGCGTAGTGCACGTACTCCCCGGGGCTGCCGAGGGTGGCGGCGACGGAGGAGATGTTGACGATGGCCGCGCCATCGGTCATCCGGTGCGCGGCCTGTTGGGCGCAGAGCACGTAGCCGACGAGGTTGACGTCGACGACCTCCCGCAGGTCGTCGACGCGCAGGTCGGTGAAGGGGCCGATCGGGCTGGTGATGCCGGCGTTGTTGACCAGCCCGGTGACGGGGCCGAGCGCGGCGGCGGCGTCGAACAGGGCGCTGACCTGGTCGGGGTCGCGGGTGTCGGCGGGTACGGCGACGACGCGTACGCCGGTGGCGCGCAGTTCGGTGGCGACGGCCTCGGCGGTGGCGTGGTCGCGGCGGTAGCCGAGGGCGAGATGGTGGCCGGCGGCGGCGAGGCGTCGGGCGGTGGCGGCCCCGATGCCACGGCTGCCGCCGGTGATGACGGTGACCGGTGGTGTCATTGACTGTCTCCCCTGTCCCGACCGGTGGCGGCGACGTTACCGTGACGGTCGATGCGGTGGGCAGCGTGATGTGGCGCAGCACACGACCGGGTGCATCACCGATTCGTGATTCGATGCCGGCACCCGGCACCCGGCACCCGGCGGCCGGGTGGCCACGCGTGCGGCCCGGGCGTGGGGGCTGATCTTCGGGTTGTCGGCGGCGACTGGTATCAAGGCAGGCGATTGAACACGTGTACGAGGGAGAGGTCGTGTGATGGGTGCCGCTGACCAGGGTTTGTCCGATGACGAGGTTCGTGGCATCCGGGAGGCGCTGGCCGCGGGCCGTAAGCCGAAGGTGGTGTTCACGGCGGCGGCGGGTCAGATCGCCGGGCAGTTGGGTCAGGTCGTCGAGTTGACCGATCCGTCGGTGTCCGACGAGTTCGTGGTGGTGCGCTTCGGGCGCGACGAGTTGCCCTTCTCCCCCGCAGATGTGGCGATGGCGCCGCGAGGTGCGGGTCGCCGACCGGCCGAGTCGAAGGTGGAGGCTGCCCCGGCCGAGCCGGTGGCCGCGGAGCCGGAGTTCGTGTTGGACCAGGTGCCGCAGCCGCGTCGGGAGGAGCCGAAGGTGCGGGAGGAGTCGAAGGTGGAGGCAGCGGAGGCGAAGCCGGCCCGGCGGGCGGTGAAGGCGGCGAAGCCGAAGGGCCCGGCAGGGTTGACGGTGACGTTGGCGTACGCCGAGGGCGAGTGGACGGTGGCCGCCCAGCAGGGCGCGAAGGCGTTGGCGAAGCCGTACGTGGTGAAGCCGGCGGAGGCGCTGCGGATGGTGGCCCTGGTGGACGTGCCGGGGGTGCACGAGGCGGTGGAGCAGATCCTGGCGGCGGAACGCGCCGAGGCCGAACGGCAGGCGGAGAAGCTGCGGGCCGAGCTGGCCGAGATCGAGGCCCGGCTGGCGGAGTTGCGCGAGGCCAGCTGACCGGAGTCGGTGCCGTGGGGTCCGGGGTCGACGCCCCGGGCCCCACGCTCGTTTGTCAGAAGGAGTCGAGGGCCTGGGCGGGTGGGCCGGCGGCGAGCAGGTCCAGAGCGCCGGGGTCGGGTGTGCGGTGCTGCAGGAGGCCGGCTTCGGCGAGGGTGCGGGCGGTGGCGGTGGCCGTGTAGAGGCGGGCGAACCCCCGTACGGTCAGGTGCAGGTCGGTGTCGCTGCTGCTGCGGCGCAGCTGGGCCTGGCCGTCGGCGACGGTGAGCTGCCAGGTGCCGGTGTTCCAGTCGGCGAGTTCGTCGGTGAGGCTGAAGGTGACCTGTCCGCGGACGTGGGCGGGCCAGCCGCGGGCCTCGACGGCGCGGACGATGTCGACGGGACGGTGCATCCAGGTGTCGCGTTCGTGTTCGCTGGCGCGTTCGAGGGGCAGGTGCGCGCTGATCGCGTCGCCGGTCAGTGGCGTGAGCCGCACCGTGGGGGTGACGCTGTGCCAGCTGGCGAGGACGCCGATGAGGGCGCGGGCGGCGTCGGCGGTGGTGGCGAGGGCGTCCTCGACGGTCAGTACGGCGTCGGGGCCGTAGCCACGGCCACGGTTCCAGCCGGCGTAGCCGACCAGGGTGCCGTCGTGTTCGACGAGGGTGAGCCCGTCGTAGGGCAGTTCGTCGCCGGCGGCGAACCGGGGGTGGGTGCGGGTGAGCAGGCCGTTGCGGTGTGCGGCGACGCGGCGGTACAGGTCGACGGTGGCCGGTAGGTCGGCGGGGGTGCCGGCGCGTACGACGAGGTGCGGTGCCGGCCGGTGTCGGGGTAGCGCGGTGGTGGGCAGGTCGAGGGTGCGCAGGTGTCCCGTGACGTCCCAGCCGAGGGCGCGGTAAGGGCCGCTGGTGGTGGCGAAGAGGGTGCTGACGGCGGCGCCGCGTTCGTGGGCGCCCCGCAGCAGGGCGCGCAGCAGTGCTCGGGCGATGCCGGTGCCGCGTGCCTCGGGGGCGATGGCGACCCCGGCGACGTCGGCGGCGGGCACGGCCCGGCCGGTCCACCACTGCTCGTCGTGCAGGTCGACGGCCTTGCCGACAAGGGTGCCGGCCGGGTCGAGGGCGCCGTAGCTGGTGCGTCCGGCGGGTGCAGCGGCGGGCTGCGGGGGTGGCTGCGGGTCGGAGCCGAAGGTGAGTCGGCCCAACTGCCAGGCGGCGGGCAGGTCGTCTGCGGTGAGTTCGCGGATGGTCAGTTGCACGGCCTGACGATAGTGACGTCCGGTCAGCCGGTGCGGGTGCTCGGTTGGTGGCGAACCGGGAAGTTGACCGAGTTGGCGATGAAGCAGACGTGGTGGGCGCCGTCGTGCAGCGCGGTGGCGGCCTCGACGGTGTCCGGGTCGGCGACGGTGACCTCCGGGTGCAGGACGACCTCGGTGAAGCGTCCGCTGCCGGTGTTGTCGGTGGTCATGGTGCCGGTGGCGTGGTCGACGTAGTCGGTGACGACGATGCCGTTGTCGGCGCACAGGTGCAGGTAGGCGAGCATGTGGCACTGGGACAGGGCGGCGAGCAGGAGTTCTTCCGGGTTCCAGCGGGTCGGGTCGCCGCGGAAGGTGGGGTCGGAGCTGCCGGGGATGACCGGGTGACCGTCGGCGGTGACGTCGTGGTCGCGGCGGTAGTCGCGGTAGCCGCTGGTGCCGGTGCCGAGGTTGCCGGTCCAGGTGACGGTGGTGGCGTAGGTGTGGGTGTGCAGGCGCGGCATGGTCAGTCTCTCGGTTCCTGGTGGTGAGTGAGCAGGCGGCGCAGGAGGCGGACGAGTTCGTGGCGCTCGGTGGGGTCGAGGGGGGCGAGCAGGGTCTCCTGGGCGGCGTCGAGGGTGTGTTGCAGGTGGGTGAGTTCGCGGCGTCCGGCGGGGGTGATGTGGATGATGTTGCGCCGCCGGTCGGCCGGGTCCGGTTGGCGCTGGACGAGGTCGCGGTCGCCGAGGTCGTTGATGGTGGCGACGATGTCGCTGCGGTCGATGCCGCTGTGTCGGCTGAGGTCGGCCTGGCTGGCGGGGCCGGTGTCGGCGAGGGTGGCGAGGACGCGGTAGTGGTAGCCGCGGGCGTGGCGGGTGCCGAGCGCGGTGCTGACGATGCGGCTGGCGTGGGCGGCGGTCTGGGTGAGCAGCCAGCTGGGGGTGGTGCTCAGTTGGCTGGGTACGCCGGTGGGCTGCATGCCGTGGACTCTACCGCTAATCGTTGGTCGCACCCACGATCGGTGTTACGTTGGTCGGGCCAACATTGGCTGCGCCAACGAATGGAGTCGGTCATGTCCGTCACCCTCAACGGTCAGTTGCTCGGTCGTACCCACTACGCCACCCGGGCGGTGCTGGAGCGGGAGTTGACCGCGCTCGGGCTGACTTTCGCCCAGTCGTTGCTGCTCACCGCCGTCGCCGCCGCACACGGCCCGATCCCGGGCGACCAAGCCGTGCGGCGGCTGGTCGACGGACTGAAGGTCGACCTGGCGACCGCGCGCGGCGTACTGGCCGAACTGGTCGACGCGGCACTGGTGTCCGCCGACGCTGACCGCGTCACGATCACCGAGCGGGGCCGGTCGGTCCAGAGCCGGGCGGCGGCCGCCGGTGCGGCGATCGGCGCCCGGCTCTGGACCGACCTGTCGGTTGACGACGTGGCCGCGACGGCGCGGGTGTTGGAGACGGTGCGGCAACGCGCCGAGGCGGCGCTGGCCGCGCACTGACCCCGGCGGTCAGTGTTGCGGGATGTGGGCGACGCCGATGCGCTTGCGGAACACCCAGTAGGTCCAGCCCTGGTAGGCCAGCACGATCGGGGTGAAGATCACCGCCACCCAGGTCATGATCTTCAGGGTGTAGGGGGTGGAGGCGGCATTGACGGCGGTCAGCGTGCCGGCCGGGTCCAGCGTCGAGGGCAGCACGTTGGGGAACAGCGCGGCGAACAGGGTGGCCACGGCCAGGGCGATGGCCACCGCGGTGCCGGTGAAGGCCCAGCCTTCGCGGCGTACCTTGGCGGCGGCGAGACCACCGAGCAGGGCCAGCGCCGCGCCGACGGCGAAGACGACGGCGGCAGTGCTGGAGCGGATGGTCAGGGTCCAGCTGAGGAAGGCCACGGCGAGCACGGCGGTGCCGACCCCGAGGCGTACGGCCAGGGCGGCGGCGCGGTCCCGGATGTCGCCGACGGTCTTGAGGGCGATGAACACCGCGCCGTGCGTGAGGAACAGGGCCGCGGTGGTGGCGCCACCGAGCAGGGCGTACGGGTTGAGCAGGTTGAACAGGCCGCCGGCGTACTCGTGGTCGGCGGTCAGGGGTACGCCGCGCAGGATGTTGGCGAACGCGACGCCCCACAGGATGGCCGGGATGAGCGAGCCGAAGAAGATGGCGGCGTCCCAGCGTCGTTTCCAGGAGGCCTCCGGGCGCTTGTGGCGGTACTCGAAGGCGACCCCACGCACGATCAGGGCCAGCAGGATGAGCAGCAACGGCAGGTAGAAGCCGGAGAAGAGGGTGGCGTACCACTCGGGGAAGGCGGCGAACATGGCGCCGCCGGCGGTGATCAGCCAGACCTCGTTGCCGTCCCAGACCGGCCCGATCGTGTTGATCATGACGCGGCGTTCCCGGTCGTCACGGCCGAGTACGGGTAGCAGCATGCCGACGCCGAAGTCGAAGCCCTCGAGGATGAAGTAGCCGGTGAACAGCACGGCGACGAGGAGAAACCAGATGGTGGTCAGTTCCACGATGGGGCTCCGGGTCAGTAGGCGAAGGCGAGCGGGCGCTCGCTGTCGTCGGTGTCGTCGGGTTCGGGGTCGGGGGTGACGTCGGGCACCCCGGCCTTGGCGTAGCGCAGCAGGAGTTTGACCTCGACGACGGCGAGGAGGGCGTAGATGAGAGTGAAGGCGGTGAAGCTGGTGAGGACCTCGGTGAGGGAGACGCTGCGCGACACGCCGTCGCGGGTGAGCATCTCGCCGAAGACGATCCAGGGCTGGCGGCCCATCTCGGTGAAGATCCAGCCGAAGGAGTTGGCCAGCAGGGGCAGGATCGGCATCGCCAGGCCGGCGCGCAGCAGCCACTTGCTGTCGGGGGTGGTGCGGCCCTTGCGGTGGGTCCAGAGGACCAGCAGGGCGATGGCGGCGGCAGCGAGCCCGAAGCCGATCATGAAGCGGAAGCTCCAGTAGGTGACCGGGATGATCGGGGTGTAGCTGCCGGCGCCGTACTGGGCGGTGTAGAGGGCCTGCAGGTCGTTGATGCCCTGCACGGTGCCGTTGGGGTCGCCGGTGCCGAGGTACGACAGCAGGTAGGGGATCTTGATGGCGAACAGTTCGCGGCTGCCGTCGAGGCTGCCGACGGTCAGTACGGAGAACGACGCGGGGCTCTCGGTCTGGTAGAGACCTTCGGCGGCGGCCATCTTCATCGGCTGCACCTGGGTCATGATCTTGCCCTGGATGTCGCCGGTGATGGAGACGGCGACGGCGGAGACGAGGGTGACCCAGGAACCGAACTTCGCGGCGAAGCGGTAGGCCGGGGTGTCGGCGCTGTCGCGGTTGCGGATCAGGTGCCACAGGGCGACGGCGACCAGCAGGCTTCCGGCGACCAGGAAGGAACCCGCGATGGTGTGCGGGAAGGTGATCAGGGCGACCTTGTTGGTCAGTACGGCGACGAAGTCGGTCAGTTCGGCGCGGCCGGTCTCGGGGTTGAAGCGGTAGCCGACCGGGTTCTGCATGAACGAGTTGGCCGCGAGGATGAAGTAGGCCGACAGGTTGGTGCCGATCGCGGCGGCCCAGATGCTGGCCAGGTGCAGGCGCTTGGGCAGCCGGTCCCAGCCGAAGATCCACAGGCCGATGAAGGTGGATTCGAGGAAGAAGGCGACAAGGGCCTCGATGGCCAGTGGGGCGCCGAAGATGTCACCGACGAAGCGGGAGTAGTCGCTCCAGTTCATGCCGAACTGGAATTCCTGCACGATGCCGGTGACCACACCCATCGCGAAGTTGATCAGGAACAGCTTGCCGAAGAACTTGGTGAGCTTGAGGTACTTCTCGTTACCGGTGCGGTGCCAGAGGGTCTGGAGGATGGCGACCAGGACGGAAAGCCCGATGGTCAGTGGAACAAAGAGAAAGTGGTAGACGGTGGTGACACCGAACTGCCAGCGGGCGACGTCCAACGCGTCCACCTGCGACCCCCCAGGCTGCTGCTCATACTACAAGACGTAGTAGATACTACCGCTCGTCGTACAGCAAAATGCAGAGTCGAGGGGCCCGAACGGGCCCGGGACCAATGACCCTGCTCACCTCTGCCGGAGGGCCCGCCGCGATCGGCCCGGCCGCCGACGACGGCGCTGCCCGGTCAGCCGGGCGATTACCTGCGCAGGGGCTTCCGCCCCGAGCATCGGTACGTGGCCAGGGCATGCGACCATGCCCGCTGATGGACCTCGCGCACTCCCCCTGGCAAGCTCCGCTGATCTGGCGCGCCGCGCAGGCGCTCGCCCGTGGCACGGTCGCGCTGCTGGCCCGGCTGGAGGTCACCGGCGACCTGCCCGCGTCGCTACGCGACAGGCCGCTGATCCTCGCCGCCAACCACATCAGCCCGTTCGACCCGATCGTCCTCACCGCCGCCTGCCGGCAACGCCGGATCGCGCCCCGGATCATGGCCACCGGCGGGCTGTTCCGGGTACCGGTGATCGGCGCCGCCATGCGCGCCGCCGGGCACATCCGCGTCGACAGGGGTACCAGCGCAGTGCACCGCGCCCTGGACGACGCCGCCGCGGCGGTCGCCGCGGGTGCGGTGATCCTGGTCTATCCGGAGGGGCGCATCAGCCTGGACCCGGGCCTGTGGCCCGAACGCGGCAAGACCGGCACCGCCCGGCTCGCCCTGGCCTGCGGCGCCCCGGTCATCCCGGTCGCCCAGTGGGGCTCCCACGAGGTCCTCCCCTACCAGGCGCCCAAGGGACTGCTCGGTGGCGTGGCCCGCGCGCTGCTGCGTCGCCCGACGATACGTGTGCACTTCGGTGAGCCGGTGCCGCTGGCCGACCTGACGCCGGGGCGCCCCGGCGTGGCCCGGCTGGCCACCGACCGGATCATCGACGCCCTCACCGACACCCTCGCCCCGTTGCGCCCGGACGAACCGGACCGGCCCCGGCACGTCGACCCGGGACGGCCGGTCGACACCAGCCGCTCCCACCGGCGACGCACCGCCGCCGACTGACCGACCCGGCCTGGCTCGGCCCGGTCGGGTCGGGTCACGCGGTCAGGGTCGTCACGGCAGGGCTTCGCCGCGGGCGGTGAGCCACAGCTCGTACCACTGCTCGTGGGTGAGGGCGGGTTCGCGGCGTACCGCGTCGGCGCAGGCGTGGATGCGCTCGGGTCGGGAGGTGCCGATCACCGGCACGATCCGGGCGGGGTGCCGCTGCAGCCACCACAGCAGGATGGTCTCCGGCGTGGTGTCGTACTGCTCGGCCAGGGCCGCCACGTGCGCGGTGGTGGCGTGCTCGGCCGGGGTCTGGGCGGCACCGGTGAACCGTCCCCGGGCCAGCGGACCCCAGGCCTGCACCCCGACCCGGTCGAGCAGGCCGCGCTCGACGGTGCCGAGGGGAAACCCGAGCGTGGCGGCAGGTCGGGTGTTGACCAGGACGCCGGCCTCCAACCAGTCACGGTCGGCCAGGCTCATCTGCAACTGGTTGACGATCAGCGGCAGGTCCAGGTGCGCCTGGAGGTAGGCGATCTGCGCGGCGGCCATGTTCGACACGCCGAAGTACCGCACCAGGCCCTCCCGGTGCAGCGCGGTCAACGTCTCGGCGACGTCCTCCGGATCGGCCAACGGATCCGGCCGGTGCAGCAGCAACACGTCGATCACGTCGGTACGCAGCCGGGTCAGGCTCTGCTCGACGCTGTGCCGGATGTGGGTGCCGCGCAGGTCGTAGTAGCCGGGCCGGTCACCCTCGGGCAGGTGGATGCCGCACTTGGTCTGCAGCAGGATGCGCTCGCGCAGACCTGGCGTACGGGCCAGCACCTCACCGAAGACGGCCTCGGACTTGCCGTGTCGGTAGATGTCGGCGTGGTCGAAGGCGGTTATGCCGGCCGTCAGGGCGGCGTCGATGGCGGCCTCGGCGGCGTCGATCTCCGCGGGGCCGTAGGGTTGCCGGTCCCATCCCCCGCCCAACCCCATGCACCCGTAGATCAGCCGGTGGGTGCGGACGTCGGTCACGGTGCGGGACTGCTTCTCGATCATGGTGTGTGGATAGCACAACCGGTCCGAAGGTGCCCGGTGCGGGTGGCGGCCACGTCCCGGCCACCCGCAGGTCACCGGGGCCGGGCATACTGCGCTGCGTGCCACCCGGTTCCCGCTATCTCGACGGCTCGACCCCGCTGGCGTTCGCGCACCGTGGCGGTGCCGCCGACGGCGACGAGAACACCACTGCGGCGTTCGCCCGTGCGATCGACCTCGGCTACCGGTACGTGGAGACCGACGTGCACGCCACCGCCGACGGCGTGGCCGTGGTGTTCCACGACGACACCCTGCAACGGGTCACCGGTGCGCCCGGCCGGGTGGCCGACCTGCGCTGGGCCGACCTGGCGGCGGTGCGCGTCGGTGGGGCCGCAGCGGTGCCCCGCCTCGACGAGGTGCTCGACGCCTGGCCGCAGGTGCGGTTCAACATCGACGTCAAGTCCGACCGGGCGGTGGTGCCGACGGTGGCCACGGTGACCCGGGCCGGCGCCGGCGACCGGGTGCTGCTCGCCTCGTTCAGCGACACCCGGTTGAGCAGGCTGCGGGCGTTGACCGGCGAGCAGGTGGCGACAAGCCTCGGGGTACGGGGGGTGGCGCGGCTGCGCTGGGCCTCGCTGACCGGGCGGCGACTGCGCCTGCCGCCGTCGGTGGTGGCCGCGCAGGTGCCGGTGCGCTACGGGCGGCTGCCGCTGGTCGACCGCCGGTTTCTGCGTACGGCGCATCGGTTGGGGTTGCAGGTGCATGTCTGGACGATCGACGAACCTGCCGAGATGCACGAGTTACTTGATCTTGGTGTTGATGGCATCATGACCGACCACGTCGGCGTGCTGCGCGACGTCTACCGCAGCCGCGGCCACTGGGCCGCCTGAGCAAACAGGGCAAGGGACCCCACATGGCCGAGACGGTGACCCCCGCCGCGCAGGACGACGCTCCTCCCCCCGCCAGCACCCGCCGCGAGCGCACCGGCTGGTACTTCTACGACTGGGCCAACTCGGCGTTCCAGACCACCGTCATCACGGTGTTCCTCGGGCCGTTCCTGACCAGCGTGGCCAAGGTCGCCGCCGGGTGCGAGCTGGGGGCCGACGACTGCACCGGCTACGTCTACCCGCTGGGCATCAAGGTCGCCGCCGGCTCCTACTACCCGTACCTGATCTCGCTGTCGGTGTTGCTGACCGTCTTCGTGCTGCCGGTGATCGGGGCGATCGCCGACCGGTCGCTGCACAAGAAGCGGCTGCTGGCCGCCACCGCGTTCACCGGCGCCTTCGCCACCATCGGCATGATCTTCGTGACCGGGGACCGGTACCTGCTCGGCGGCCTGCTGTTCATGGTGGCCAACATCGCCTTCGGTGCGGCCATCGTGGTGTACAACTCGTTCCTGCCGCAGCTGGGTGGCCCGGACGAGCGCGACGGCATCTCCAGCCGGGGTTGGGCGCTGGGCTACCTCGGCGGTGGTCTGCTGCTGGCGTTGAACCTGGTCGCGGTGCAGTCGTTCGACAACGGCACCGCCGAGCGGACCCTGGATCTGGCCCGCTGGTCGATCGTCTCGGCGGGTCTGTGGTGGGCGGTGTTCACCCTGGTGCCGCTGCGCTGGCTGCGGGAACACCCCACCGCGGCGGCGTTGGCCGCCGGTGGTCGGGGCAACGTGCTCACCGACGGGTTCCGGCAGCTCGGCCGCACCCTGCGGGAGGTCAAGGCGTACCCGTTGACGTTGTTCTTCCTGCTCGCGTTCCTGGTCTACAACGACGGCATCCAGACCGTCATCACCCTGGCCAGCCAGTACGGCACCGAGGAGCTGCGGCTGGATCAGAGCACCCTGATCGTGACGATCCTGCTGGTGCAGTTCCTGGCCTTCGGTGGCGCGTTGGGCCTGGGCGCGTTGGCCGGGCGCATCGGCGCCTGGAAGACGGTGCTGCTGAGCCTGGTGCTGTGGACCGCGGTGATCGTCGGGGCGTTCCGGTTGCCGGCCGAGGCGCCGCTGCCGTTCATGCTGCTCGGCGCGGCCATCGGTCTGGTGCTCGGCGGCAGCCAGGCGTTGAGCCGCTCCCTGTTCAGCCAGCTGATCCCGGCCGGCAAGGAAGGCGAGTACTACGGCTTTTACGAGATCAGCGACAAGGGCACCAGCTGGCTCGGCCCACTGGCGTTCGGCCTGGTGTTCCAGCTCACCAACTCCTACCGGGTCGGTCTGGTCTCCCTGCTGATCTTCTTCGTGGTCGGGTTCGTGTTGCTGCTGGCGGTGCCGATGCGCCGGGCGATCGTCGCGGCCGGCAACACCCCACCACGGGTGCTCTGAGGCACATCGCGGGCCCGGCCGTGATCGGCCGGGCCCCGCCGATCGGCTAGGCTGCCCGTCCGTGACGAGCCCCGCAGACGCCGTACCGACCTGTTTGTCCCGACCCACGTTGGACGGGTCGAGCGACACCCCGGCCGGGTGTGTCGCCGCCCGTGGCGTCGACGGGCGGCCCGCGCACGCCGCCGCGCTGCGGTTCTACTGGGGGCCGATGGACTGCGGCAAGTCGACGATGGCGCTGCAGATGAACTACAACCACGCCCGGCAGGGCCGGCGCGGACTGGTCACCACCCGCATCGACCGTTCGCTGGGTCCGCAGGTCACCACCCGCATCGGGCTGGCCCACGAGGCGATCGAGATCACCGACGAGGTGGACCTGCGTGCCCTGGTCCGCGACGCCTGGGCCGACGGGGTACGGGTGGACTACCTGATCTGCGACGAGGCCAGCTTCTACTCGGTGCAGCACGTGGAGCAGATGGCCGAACTGGTCGACAGCTACGACGTCGACGTGTACGCCTTCGGTCTGGCCACCGACTTCCGGTCCTGCCTGTTCCCCGCCGCCCAGCGGCTGTTCGAACTGGCCGACTCGGTGGCTCGCATCCAGGTCGAGGTGCTCTGCTGGTGCGGGCGTGAAGGGCTGCTCAACGCCCGGGTCGCCGGCGGGCGGGTGGTCCGCGAAGGCGAGCAGGTCGTCATCGGTGACACCGTCGACACCGCCGAAGTGCGCTACCAGGTGCTCTGCCGGCGTCACCACCGCAACGGCGACCTGGGTCCCCGCATCACCGTCGACGCCTGACAGCCGTCCCCCGCCACCTGTCGCCTTCGGCGGATAACAAAACGATCACTGCTGCGAACCTTTCCCCGGGTCCCGCCCCTTCTGGTGCATGACGACACGTGAGCAGGGGCCCTCGGCGCCCCGCGAACCGGTGGGGGTACAGATCGAATGAGGTTCGCGTTGCGGCGTGCCCGAGGCACGAAAGGGCTGCTGCTGGCCGCCGCCGGGGCGGCGCTGGTGGCCACCGTCGCCCTCACCGGGCTGGCCGCGTACAACCGGGACGTGGTCGACTCGGGCACCCGTAACGTGCTCGCCGCGGCCACCCCGCAGGAACGGTCGGTGCTGATCCGGTCGGCGGCCGGGCGTACCGCCGACGCCCTGCGGGAACGCGACACCGCCCTACGCGAGCAGGTACGCGTCGACGTGGACGGGTTGGCCGCCCGGGTCACCTCCGCCGGGTACGCGGCCGGTCGGCAGTTGCGCGGCGATGCCGGTGACGCCACCGCCGACCGTACCGGCAGCATCTACGCCTCGGTGATGTTCCTCGACGACCTGCCGGAACACGCCCGGCTCACCGCGGGCGCCTGGCCGCAGGCCGGATCCGCGCGACCGGAAACCGTGTTGGCCGCCGCGGCGGCGGCGACGCTGCGGGTGGGGGTCGGTGACCGCATCCCGATCACCGACGGACTCGCCGAACGGGTCACCGAGGTGACAGTGGTGGGGGTGTTCACGCCGGTGGACCCCGACGCCGCGTACTGGCGGCTCGCGCCGGAGACGGCGACCGGTTCGCTGCCGCAGGCGGCCACCTACGGCCCGATGATCGTGCACCGCGACGACTTCGTCACCCATTTCCTGGCCAACGCCTCCGCCGGCTGGCTGGTCGAGCCTGACCTGTCCACGACCAGCACCACAAGCGAGTTGGACCGGTTGGCGCAGGTGGCCACCCGGATCGTCACCACCACCACGGCGCAGGCCGGCCTCGGGGACTCCGCGGTGGCCATCAGCGACCTCGCCAGCCTGGTGCCCCGGCTGCAGCAGGCCACCCTCGTCGGCCGGTCCGCGTTGGTCACTCCGATGCTGCTGGTGGTGGTCCTCGGCGGGTACGCGCTGCTGCTCGTCGCGGTCCTGCTCACCGAGCACCGCCGGGGTGAGACGGCGCTGCTGCGCGCCCGAGGCGCCAGCCGATGGCAACTGGCCGGGCTGACCGCCCGCGAGGCCACCCTGGTCGTCCTGCCCGCCGCCGTCCTGGCCCCGCTGCTCGTCACCGAACTGCTCGGCCTGGCCGGGCACATACCCGGGCTCGCCGCGGTGTCGCTGCGCCCGGACGCGTCACTGGACGCGATGATCTGGCTGGTCGCCGGGGCCGCAGCCGCCGGTTGTGCGCTGGCGATGATCGGGCCGAGCCTGCGCCGGGGCGGCAGTTACGTCGCCGACCTGGCCAGCCGTTCCCGGCCGAGCCGCCGCGGCATGGTGCAACGGGCCGGACTCGACGTGCTGCTTGTCGGTCTGGCCCTGCTGGCGTGGTACCAGCTGAGCCGGTACTCCTCGCCGCTGTCGCGCAGCCGGGGCGGCGAGTTGGGCATCGACCCGCTGCTGGCCGCCGCACCCACGCTCGGGGTGCTGGCCGGGGCGGTGCTCGCCCTGCGGCTGCTGCCCCCGCTGGTCCGGCTCGCGGAACGCTGGGTGGACCGCAGGCCGTGGACCGCCACCATGCTCGGCACCTGGCAGGCCGGTCGGCGACCGCACGCCGGTCCGGTGCTGCTGCTCGCCCTCGCCGTCGCGGTCGGCACCCTCGCCTGGTCACTGGCGAGTACGTCCCGACAGTCCCTCGACGACCAGGCTGCCCACCAGGTCGGGGCCGACCTGCGGCTGACCGAGACCGACGGATCGGCACCCGACGACCGGGCCGACCGGCTCGCCGAGCTGCCGGGTACGACGGCGGTCCTGGCCGGCTGGCGGGACCGCCTGCGGGTCGGGCCGGACCTGCAACCGCTCACCGTGCTGGCCTGGGACGCCGAGAACGCCGGCGAGGTGGTGCGGATCCGTCCCGACCTGGCCGACGGCTCGGCCGACAAGCTGTTCGACGGCCTCACCGCCGGGCGTGTGACGGCACCGGAGACCCCGCTTCCGGCGGGCACCCGACGGCTGACCGGACAACTTCGGACCAAGATCGATCACCCGTTCGGTGTCGTCACCCCGGTACGCCACCATGCGGTGCTCGCCGGGCCGGGGAACGGATACCGGCGGTTGCTGCTCGGCGTCACCGGCAACGGCGAGCGGCTGCCCTTCTCCGTCGAACTGCCGGCCGCAGACACGCCCTGGCGACTGGTCGGCTTCACCGTCGAGACGGCCGGCAGCGACCGGATCACCATCGACTGGCAGCTGTCCGACCTGCGGGCCAGCCGGGACGCCTCCCGTGGGGAACCGGTCGACCTGGCGGCCGACGGGCCGTGGCGGATGGTCGACCCGTCCGGTCCGGTGGCCGCGCCGAGGGCCACCGGGAGCACCCTGAAGGTCAGCTACGTGGGAGCCCAGGGGGCGGATCTCTACGCGCGAAGCAAGACGCTGCGGCTGGGCATCTCCCGACCCGCGGCCGGCGGTCTGGTGCCGGCGGTGGCCACACCGCAGGCGCTCGCCGCACTGCGGCGCGACGTCGGCACGCAGACCCAGTTGTTCCTCGGCGGCGCCGACGTCGACCTGACCATGGTCGACACGATGGTCGCGGTGCCCGGCGACACCGACGACGCCGCGCTGCTGGTCGACCTGCCGTCGCTGGCCACCCGACTCTTCCACGACTACGGCATCGTCCGCCCGCCGGAGGAGTGGTGGCTGGCCACCCGGCCCGGTCAGGCGGAACAGGCGGCGAACGCGGCCGCCGCCCTCGACGGCCTGACCGTGCTGAACCGGGAGAAGGTCGCCGACGACCTGGCCCGTGACCCGTTCGGGGTGGGTGCCCGAGGTGCGCTGTTCGCCGCCGCCCTCGCCGCGGTGCTGCTGGCCGCCGTCGGGGTGGCGGTGGACGTCAGCGCCACCGCCCGTCGACGGGCCACCGAGTTGGCCGTGCTGCACACCCTCGGCGCCGGACATCGCCTGGTCGCCCGGTCGCTGCTGGCCGAGCAGGCGTTCCTGGCCGGGGTGGGTGTGCTGGTCGGCCTGGCGGTGGGGGTCGGGGTCGCCGCGACGATGGCACCCCTGGTCATCCTCACCCCGTCCGCCGAACGACCTCATCCGCCGCCGTTGTTGAGCGTCGACTGGCCACCGGTGGTCGCCACCGGCGCGGGCCTGCTGCTGTTGGCGCTGACCTTCAGCGCCGCGGTCTCGGTGACCATGCGGAACCGCCTGACCGCCACCCAACTGCGCATCGGGGAGGACCGATGAGCATCAGCCCCGCAGTCGCGAACGAAAGGCACGGCACCGTGAGCGCGAGGAGTGAGCTTGCGAGCCCCGCAGCCGCGAACGAAAGGCACGACAAGTGGTGAGGCGGATCGGGGCGTACGGCGCCCAGGTGGGGCTGTTGGCGGTGCTGGGGTTGGTGGCGGCGGTGCTGCTGACCGCGATGCCCCGCTTGGCCAACGAGTACGCCGACCGTAGTCTGCACGCCGATGTGGCCCGGCTGCCGCACCTGGTCCGTGACGTGGCGCTCGCCGTCGAGCAGCGCCCCGACCAGCAGCGTTCCGACGAGGCGAAGCCGGCTGCGGCGGGTGAGGCCAGCCTGGAGCGGTTCGCCGCGGCGTTGCCGCAGCCGCTGCCCGCGCTTGTGGATCGCCGGTGGTACGCCGCCGTGCTGGACGAGCAGAACCTGTCCGCCACCGGTGACGATCCGCCGATGGACGGCGGGGCGACCAAGAAGATCGGCCTGCGTGCACAGACCGGCCTGCAGGATTCGGCGGTGCTCACCGCCGGTCGCTGGCCGGACACCAAGACCGGCGGGTCGGCTGAGGTGGCGGTGTCCACGGCGGTGGCCGAGATCCTGTCGCTGCGTCCCGGCAGCCGGCTGCGCTTCACCGGCGCCAGTGCGGCGAATCAGGCGTCGGCGCAGGTCGTCGGCGTGTTCAACCCGCGCGATGCCGGCGATCCGATCTGGGACGACCTGACGTTGGGCCTGAACCCGATCGTGCCGGTCGCCGACGGTGAGCCCTACCTCGCCATGGCGGTCACCGACTGGGCCGGGATCGACACCGTGGTCGCCGGCAGCGGTGTGCCGGTCAGCTACCAGTGGCGGTACCGCCTCGACGAGCGGCGACTGGACACCGCCACGCTGGAGACGGTGGTCACGGCCATCGGCGACACCCGGCGCACCGAATGGCTGCCCCGCTCGACGGTGCACACGTCGCTGGACGTCGCGCTGGTCCGGTTCGGCGACCAGTTGCGGGCGGTGCAGGCCCTGCTGGCCATCGCGCAGACCGGCCTGGTCGCCAGCCTGCTCGGGCTGATCCTGTTGGCCGCACGCCTGACCGTGCAACGCCGTCGCGACGAGTTGGCGTTGCTGCGCGCCCGAGGCGCCTCGCTGGCTGCGATCGGACGGCGAGCGCTCGTCGAGGCGGTGCCGGTGCAACCGGTCGCGGTGCTGCTCGGGTGGCTGATCGCCACCCGGGTGCCGGGCCGATCGGAGGGGACGCCGTGGGGGGTGGTGCTGCTGGCGGTGCTCACCACCGCCGTGGTGCCGGTGCTGGCCATGCTGTCGCAGCGGCGGGCCGCGCTGACCGCCGGGCGGGTCGACCTGGTCCGGCAGCGCCCGTCCGTACGCCGGTTGGTGCTGGAGGCCGGCGTGCTGGTGCTCGCCGGTCTGGGTGTGGTGCTGCTGCGTCGCCGTGGCCTCGACCCGGCCGGCGGTGTCGACGCGTACCTCAGCTCGGTGCCGGTGCTGGTCGCGGTCGCCGCCGCGCTTGTGGCGATCCGGCTGCTGCCGTGGCCGCTGCGACTGGTCGGCCGGCTGACCGGCCGGACCCGGGGCGCGCCGTTGTTCCTCGGTGTGGCGCGGGCCGGTCGGGGCGCGCCGGTGGCGTTGGGGCCGTTGGCGGTGTTGATCGTCGCGGTCAGCACCGGCGTGTTCGGTGGGGTCGTCACGACCACTGTGGCCGCCGCCCGGGATCGGGCCGCGACGCTTACGGTGCCGGCCGACGCCTGGCTGACCGGGTGGGCCTTCTCCCCGGACGCGGCGGACGAGCTGAACCGGGTGCCCGGGGTGCAGGCGGTGGCCCGTGCGTCGGTGGAGTCCAGCCGGCGGCTGCTGTCCGAGGCCGGGCCGCAGGCGAGGGCGCTCGGGCAGGCGCGGGTGCTGGTGGTGGACGCCCCGGCCTTCGCCGAGGTGGTGGCCCGCAGCGGAGTCGACGTGCAGGTGCCCGCCGCGTTGCGGTCCGCGGCCCGCGGTGACGGGCCGGTACCCGCGGTGGTGTCGCCGACGTTGGCGGCGGAACTCGGCGACACCACCGCGGTGGCCGATGTGCAGAGCCGGTGGTACGAGTTCCGCGTCGCCGCGGTCGCCGACAGCTTCCCCGGTGTGGGGTTGGGGGTCGACCGGTTCGTGGTGCTGCCGTGGCAGGCGCTGCCGGAGTACGAGTTCACCCCGATCATTCCGAACCGGTATCTGATCGCCGGCGACGGTGTCGACGAGGCGAAGCTGCTGGAGGTGGCCGACGCCACGCAGCGTCGCCGGCAGTCCGAGGTGCTCGGCAGGGAGGTGACCCGGACGCAGATGCCGGCGACGTTGGAGACCCGGCAGGCGTACCGGGAGGGGTTGGAGCGTACCGGGGCCAACGAGGTGTTGACCTTGGCTTTCGCCGCGGGTGCGGCCGGCGGCGCGGCACTCGCCGTGCTCGCTGTCGGGTTCGCGGTGGTGGCCGACGCGGCCGGCCGGGGCCGGATGCTGTCGCGGCTGCGCACGATGGGCCTGTCCGCCGCGCACGGCCGCCGGCTGCTGGTGTACGAGCTGGTGCCGCTGGTGGTGGTCGCGGCGGTGACCGGTGCGGCGGTGGGGGTCGCCCTGCCCCGGCTGCTCGGCTCGACTCTCGGGTTGTCACAGTTCGCGCCCGGTGTGCCGATGCGCGATCACCTGGACCCGTTGGTCGTGGGCGGGGTGCTGGCGCTGGTGTTGCTCGGGCTGCTGGCCGGCCTGTTGGTGGAGAACCTGGTGAACCGACGGATGCGTCTCGGTGAGGCGCTGCGTCTCGGAGAGGGGAACGCATGACCGTGGTCAAGGACGCGCCGGACCTCGCGACGCTGCAACGGCGCGCGGCGGAACGGGCCGCCGCCCGGGCCGGCGGCGCGGACCGGTTGCGTGGGCACATCGTCTGCGACGGGCTGGTGCGCATCTTCACCAGCGAGGGGGTGGAGGTCGTCGCCCTGCAGGGCCTGGACCTGGTGGTCGACCGGGGTGAGCTGGTGGCCATCGTGGGGGCATCGGGTTCGGGCAAGTCGACGGTGCTCAACATCCTGTCCGGGTTGGACACCCCGACCGCGGGGATCGCCCGGGTGGCCGGCTACGACCTGTTGACGATGTCGGCGCGGAAGCGGTTGCGGTACCGGCGGCACACGGTCGGGTTCGTGTGGCAGCAGACCGGGCGCAACCTGCTGCCCTATCTGACCGCCCGGGAGAACGTCGAGTTGCCGATGCGGCTGGCCGGCCGGGGCGGCCGGGCCGGTCGGCGGCGGGCGACGGAGCTGCTGGAGATGGTCGGGGTCGGCTACTGCGCGGATCGCCGGCCGGGGCAGATGAGCGGCGGCGAGCAGCAGCGGTGCGCGGTCGCGGTGGCGGTGGCCAACGACCCGGAGGTGCTCTTCGCCGACGAGCCGACGGGTGAGCTGGACGAGGCCACCGCCGCCGAGGTGTTCGGCGCGTTGCGGGCCATCAACGCGGAGCTGGGGGTCACCGTCGTGGTGGTCACCCATGATCCGCAGGTGGCCTCGCAGGTGCGGCGCACCATCGCGATCCGCGACGGCCGGACCGCCTCCGAGGTGCACCGCACCGCGCGCGTCGGCGCCGACGGCGTCGAGGAACTGGTCACCGAGGAGTACGCGGTGCTCGACCGGGCCGGTCGGATGCAGTTGCCCGCCGGTTTCGTCGACGCGTTGGCGTTGCGGGACCGGGTGAAGCTGACCCTGGAGCCGGATCACGTGCAGGTCCGCTCCGGCGAGGAGAGGAAGACGGTGTGAGCGAGGATCTGGTCCGGGTGCAGGGCCTGTGCCGCGACTACGGCAGCGGCGACCGGGTGGTGCACGCGCTGCGGGACGTGTCGCTGCGCGCCGGACGCGGTGAACTGGTGGCGGTGCGGGGCCGTTCGGGTGCGGGCAAGACCACCCTGTTGAACCTGATCGGTGGTCTGGACCGGCCCACCGCGGGACGGGTGTGGGTGGCCGGTCACGAGGTGACCGCGGCCGGCGAGCGGGACCTGCTGCGGCTGCGGCGCGACGACATCGGGTTCGTGTTCCAGTCGTTCGGGTTGATCCCGATCCTGTCGGCGGCGGAGAACGTCGGGGTGCCGATGCGGTTGGCGAAGGTGCCGGCGGCGCAGCGCGAGGAACGGGTGTCGGTGCTGCTGGAGCTGGTCGGGTTGGGTGGTCACGCGGCGCAGCGGCCGTACGAGATGTCCGGTGGGCAGCAGCAGCGGGTGGCGATCGCCCGGGCACTGGCCAACGACCCGGCATTGCTGATCGCCGACGAGCCGACCGGTCAGCTGGATTCGGAGACCGGTCGGGCGGTGATGGACCTGTTGCGGGCGTTGGTGCACGCCCGTGGGATGACCGCGCTGGTGGCCACGCACGATCCGACGTTGATGGAGTTGGCCGACCGGGTGCTGGTGCTGCGCGACGGTCGGCTGGTCGAGTCGTCCGAGCCGGTCGGTGTGTGACGGTCAGTACGGGTCGCCGCAGACCCGCCAGCCGTCCTCCTCACGCACCACCGACAGGTCCCGCTCCTCGGTGCTGCCGCTGTCGCGGGTCAGCCGTACGGTGACGGTGCCGTACGGCCGGCCGGCGCGGGTGGCCACCGACACGTCGACGATCTCGTAGTCGCGCACCACCGGCGGGGTGCGGACCCAGCTGGTGAAGCCCAGTTCGCTCCACCGGCTGCGCGCGTCGCTGCACAGCCGCTCGTACGCGCCGTCGGTGTCGCCCGCGGTGACCTGCCGCAGGAACCCTTCGGCGGTCTCCCGGACCGGGCCGGCGGCCTGCGTGACGACCTGGACGTTCCAGGCGCCCAGGCCGGCGACGCCGACGCAGCACAGGGCCACCCCGATCCCGGCGAAGGTGAGCCCAGCCCGCATCGGGTGGCGTCGCCGGGCCGGTCTGCTCCACGACTGCGCAGCGCCCACACCCTCAGACGGTAGAGAATTCGCCGCCACGGCGGGCGGAAAGCCGCCGCCGTCGGTGGGGTGGGCGCTGCGTGACGCTCAGCCGCGACGGCGGGCGCGGGCGGCCCAGATGACGTACGCGGGATCGCGGTCGAGGTTGTGCCGGTCCCGGTCGTAGCGGCGGGTGGTGCGCGGGTCGGCGTGGCCCATCGCGTCCTGCACGTCTTCCAGCGGTACGCCCTCGGCGCGGGCGGTGGTGGCGAAGGCGTGCCGCAGCGAGTGCGGCGACAGGTGCGCCCAGGCCGGTATCTGGGCGCTGCGGGCGAGTCGGCGGACCAGCCGGAACACCGAGTGCCGGTCCAGGCGGGCGCCGCTGGCGGTGACCAGCAGCGGGCCGGTGAGCTCGTTGACCTGCACGCCCTCGGCGGCGGCCCGCTGCGCCAGGTACGTGTCGACGGCGTGGGCGGTGGAGGGGGTCAGCGCCCGGCGGCGGGCCTTGCCGCCCTTGCCGACGAAGCGGACGCTGCGGTGTCCCCGTTCCGCGCCGAGGTCGGTGATGTCCAGGGCGACAAGTTCCCCGACCCGCAGGCCGAGGTCGGCCAGCAGGGCGATGGCGGCCCGGTTGCGGGCGGCGGTCGGCCCGGTGTCGGCGTCGGCGGCGGTGAGCAGCGCGTCGACCTCGTCGGGGGTGAGCCCGATGGTGGCGGAGTGGTCGCGGTCGACGCGGGGCCGGTCGGCGTCGGCGACCGGGTTGGTGTCGACGGCGCGCAGCTTGACCAGGAAGTCGTACCAGCTGGACAGGGCCGACAGGCGGCGGGCCACGGTCGCCGGGGTGAGTGGACGCCCGGTGCGCGCCACCAGTGTGGACTCCAGTGTTCGCGCGTACTCGTTGACGTGCAGGAAGTTCACCCGCAGCGGGTCCAGGTGGCGGTCGGTGCACCAGGCGAGCCAGTTGGCGACGTCGCGTCGGTAGGCGTCGCGGGTGTGCTCACTGAGTCGCCGGTTGCGCAGCCACGCCTCGGTGACGGCGGTCGGGCCGCCGGGCAGAGCGGGATGATCCGGTGGGCGGAACAGTACCGGAGTGTTGGACACGGCCATGTGAAAAAGGTTCCCAGCCGAAAGGCCGGTTCACGATCAGGCGCGCCGGAACATGATCAGCAACCCTGGGCGGCTGGTCCGGGCGATGTGGAGTGACCGACGACGGCGGGACGGCACCCGTCCCGCCGTCGTCGCGGTCGTCGTTTCAGGCGTTGATCTGCTTGCGGCCGTTGCCGGTGGCGCTGATGGCCACCTTGCGGGGCTTGGCCCGCTCGGCCACCGGGATGCGCAGCGTCAGTACGCCGTTGTCGTAGCCGGCTTCGAGCTTGTCGGTGTCGAGCGTGTCGCCGAGGAAGAGCTGCCGGTGGAACACCCCCATCGGGCGCTCGGCGGCGACGAGTTCGACGCTGTCGCCGGTGGGGCGGCGACGCTCGGCGCGGACGGTCAGCACGTTGCGTTGCACGGTGCAGTCGATGCTGTCCGGGTCGACGCCGGGCAGGT
Organism: Micromonospora gifhornensis; assembly: GCF_016863515.1. GTDB lineage: Bacteria > Actinomycetota > Actinomycetes > Mycobacteriales > Micromonosporaceae > Micromonospora > Micromonospora gifhornensis. The sequence goes on along the minus strand of NZ_BOPA01000016.1, from coordinate 111,561 downwards.
CGAATGCCGCATAGAAGTAGTCACCGTCGCGGTAGGCGTCCATGTGCATGACGGCGGGACGGCTGGTGGTGCCGAAGAACTGCTCGGCGATCCGGTCGATCTCCCGGAACGGGTCGGTGCGCATCAGCATGTCGTGCCTCCTCGGTTCCTTGGGCCGAAGGTTTCAGAGTTGAGTCCGTACGACTCAACTTCACCTACGTGTTTAACGCGCTCGGCGCTCGTCGTCAAGTCGAGTTTTCAGTGGTCGTGCTCGGGTAGTTGGCTGACCAGGACGACCGGCACCATCAGGTGCATCGCTCCCAGGGCGATCTTGGCGCCGGCGGTGGCGTCGACCTGGAGCAGAGGCGCGAACGACAGCAAAGTGGCCGCCACCACGAGGCTGAACCAGATGGTGGTGGCGGATCGTCCGGTGAATCGCTCCAGCACGGCCAGTGCCGCCCAGCCCAGCAGGGCTGCTGCGAGGGAGACGACGACGACCGGGACGAGGTTGACGACCATTACGGCCTGACCGGGGCTGCGTACCGCGTAGTCGGCGCCGCCGAACGCCCCGACCAGCCAGATCGCGACACAGGCGGCAACGGCCGCCAGGATGCCGAGGGATCGGCGGCGCAGGGACGCGGTGGTGCTGACGGATGGCGCGGTGGTGCTGCTCATGGGCCACTCCTTGGTTGGGTACCTGCACAGTGACCGTATCAGATGATCCCGCGCGGGACGATCTCTTTCGAGATCAAGCAGGCGTTCGAAGTGCCGGTCAGGTCGCCGGTTCGCGGCGGGCGCGCTCCTGGTGGCGACGGGCCTTCAAGCGGTTGCCGCAGGTCTTCATCGAGCACCAGCGGGCGGTGTTGGCGCGACTGCGGTCCAGGTGGAACAGGCGGCACTCGTCGTTGCCGCAGGGGCGCAGTCGACCGGGGTGGCGCGCCTGCACGTCGTACCAGGTGAGCACCAACTCCACCGCGAGCATCCGTTCGGGCGGCCCGCACAACCGCCAGCGCAGGGTCGACCCGTCGACCTCGGGCACCTGCTGGATGTCGGCGAGGATCCGGCGCAGGTCCCCCTCCGGCGCCGGGCCGCGCGTGGCGACCTGAAGCACGTCCCTGGCCGTACGTAGCCACTCGATCGCCTGCGCGTCATCCGCGCCGCCGTGCTCCCGCGCCCACTGCCGCAGTGCGCCCTCGTCGGCCCACCGGTCCTGCGGTCGGCCGCCCACCACCGGAGTGCTGTTCAGCGCTTCCAGTAGCGCCTCTTCGTCGATCATCCACCCACCCGGTCAGCTAACCCTATTGATTGTCTTGACAGGTTACCCCGACATCCGGTCCACTGGGTGCAGGTAACCATCAAAAGTTGTCGAGAGGGTTAGTCATGGTCGAGGTTCGTCACCGGTACGCCACCGTGCGAGGACACCGCATCTTCTACCGCGAGGCAGGGCCCCACGACGCGCCGACGCTGCTGCTCCTGCACGGCTTCCCCACCAGCTCACGGATGTTCCGCCACCTGATCCCCCGCCTCGCCGACCGGTTCCACGTCATCGCCCCCGACCACCTCGGCTTCGGCCACTCCGACACCCCGCCCGCCGACACGTTCACCTACACCTTCGACGCGCTCGCCGACCTCACCGAGGCGCTGCTGACCGACCTCGGCGTCACCCGCTACGCCATCTACGTGCAGGACTACGGCGCTCCCATCGGATGGCGGCTCGCGCTGCGCACCCCGGCGGCCGTCACCGCCGTGATCAGCCAGAACGGCAACGCGTACGACGACGGCTTCGTCCCACAGTTCTGGGCACCCGTGTGGGCGTACGCCAAGAACCCGGGACCGGACACGGAGCCCGCGGTCCGCGAGGCGCTCAGCCTCGACGCCATCCGCTGGCAGTACCTGCACGGCGTGGACCGGCCCGAACTGGTCGACCCCGACACCTGGACGTTCGACCACCGCGACATCAACCGCCCCGGCAACGACCAGGCCCAGCTCGCCCTCTTCCGCGACTACGCCACCAACCCGCCCCTGTATCCCCGGCTGCACGCGTACTTCCGGCACAGCCAGGTGCCGCTGCTGGCCGTATGGGGCGCCGAAGACCTCATCTTCGGCCCGGACGGCGCACGCGCCTTCACCCGCGATCTACCGGCGGCCGAGATACGCCTGGTGCCCGGAGGCGGTCACTTCCTGCTCGAAAGTCACCTCGACACCGCGGCCGGCCACATCCGGGACTTCCTGACCCGGACGGTGGCGACCATCGCGGCCTGAAACTCGCCGCTAACAGACCGAGCCGGCCGGCCCGCAGGCGTTGACCCGGGACAGCCGCCCGCCGACCAGCCGCTGCACCGCGCTGAGGAACACCTCACGCTCGCTGTCCGGCAACGCGGCGAGCACGTCCTGCTCCAGCCCGGCGGCGATCTCCTGAGCCTGGTCGAGCACCTGCTCGCCCTGCGCTGTCACCTCCACCAGCCGGGCCCGTCGGTCGGTCGGCGACGGGACCCGGCGGGCCAGGCCGGCGGCCTCAAGGTGATCCAGGGTCACCACCATTGTCGTCTTGTCCACCCCGCAGAGCTCACCGAGCTGCCGCTGGGTGAGACCGCCGGCCCGGGCCCGGGCCAGCACGCAGTGGTCCCGAGGAGTGATGCCGAGCTCGGCCAGGCCCACGGCGTGCTCCGCGCGCAGGGCGTGGCTGGCCCAACTGAGCAGAAACATCAAGTCCGACGGGCGCCCCGGCGACGGGATGGTCATGCCCTGAGGTTAACAACATATTCCGAACCGGGATCGTTGCCTCGATCACGGACCGGGTACCCGTCGGCGGCCGATCTGACCGACAATGGGTGCCGTGACGCGGTCGACGGCACCCGAGACCGACCTCGGCCAGCCCCATCGGCCGGGCCCACCCGCTCCGGGCCCCCGGTCCGGTGACCCGTGGCTGGTCGCCGCGGCGGTCACGATCCTGCTGCTGATCATGGCGCCCCGGTACGGCTACCACCGCGACGAACTGTATTTCCTGCTCGCCGGGCGCCACCTCGACTGGGGGTACGTGGACCAGGGGCCGCTGGTGCCCGCCCTGGCCCGGCTGGTCGACACGATCGCGCCGGACAGCCTGCTCGCCCTGCGTACGCCGTCCGCGCTGCTGGCCGGTGCGGCGGTGCTGATGGTCGCCGCGATCGCCCGGCAGTTCGGTGCCGGCCGCGGCGGACAGCTGCTCGCCGCGGCCCTCGGCGGCGCGTCGGGCATCACGCTGGCCAGCGGTCACCTGCTCAGCACCACCACCGTCGACCTGGTGGTCTGGCTCGCCGCCGCGCTGTGCACGGTCCGGCTGCTGCGGACCGGGGACAGCCGGTGGGCGCTGGCCGTCGGCGCGGTCCTCGGCATCGGCATGCTCAACAAGCTGCTGCCCGCGCTGCTCGCCGTCGGTCTGCTCGCCGGGCTGGCGATCGCCGGACCCCGCCGGCTGCTGCGCGACCGCACCGTCTTCCTCGCCGCCGGGATCTTCACGCTGCTCGCCGCGCCGAGCCTGCTCTGGCAGGCGACCCACGGATTACCCCAGCTCGGGGTCGCCGCCACCATCTCCGGCGGGGACAGCTCCTACAGCGGTCGACTCGACGCGGCCATCCTCCAGTTCCTGATCATCAGCCCGTTCGTCGTGCCGATCTGGTCGACCGGACTGATCGTGCTGTTGCGCCACCCGGCATGGCGCAGGTACCGGGCACTGGGCTGGGCGTGGCTGGTCGTCGTCGGTGTCGTACTGCTCGTCGGCGGCAAGGGCTACTACCCCGCCCCACTGCTGCTGGTGCTGACCGCCGCCGGCGCGGCGGTGGCCGCCGGGTGGGCGCGGCACGGCCGGGCCCGCGCGCGCCGGGCGTTGCTGGCGGCCGTCGTGGTGCTCACCGCCGTCAGCAACACGGTGCTGCTGCTGCCGGCGTTGCCGGTCGACCGGCTGCCCGGCTTCGTGGTCGCCGTCAACTACGACACCGGCGAGACCATCGGCTGGCCGGCGTTCGTCGACTCCCTCGCCGCCGTGCACCACCGGCTACCGGCCGACGAGCAGGCCCGGGCGGTGATCCTCACCGGCAACTACGGCGAGGCCGGCGCGGTGGCCCGGTACGGCCCGCAACGTGGCCTGCCCGCCGCCTACTCCGGGCACAACAGCATGGCCGACTTCGGCCGGCCACCGGACGACGCGGACGTGGTGATCGCCGTCGGCTGGCAACAACCACACCAACTGCGTACGTGGTTCACCGAGGTGACCCTGGCTGGCCGGGTGGACCAGCGGGTGGCGGTGGACAACGACGAGAACGGCGGACCGATCTGGCTGTGCCGGGGCCTGCGCCGCCCGTGGGCCGACATCTGGGCCACCGAGGTACGCCACAGCGGGTGACCGTGGCATCAACGAAGCGCCATGGCCGATGGTGTGGACGGGTTAAGGTGCGGCGATGAGCTTCCAGTCTGCCGCGGTCGAGGCGCTCAAGGCCGATCCGGCCACCGCTTCACTGCACCGCTCCCTCGAGGTCTACTACGGCGACCCGGAGCGCGACGCGGCGATGGACGCCTTCTACGCCCGCTTCGTACGCCCCGGCGACCTGGTGTTCGACATCGGCTCGCACGTGGGCGACCACATCGGCAGCTTCCGCCGCCTCGGGGCCCGGGTGATCGCCGTGGAGCCGCAACCGCTGTGCCTGCGCGCGCTGCGGGCCATCTACGCCGACGACGACCAGGTCACCCTGGTGGCGGCGGCCTGCGGGGCACAACCGGGTCGGATCGGTTTCCTGGTCAACTCCGCCAACCCGACAGTCTCCACCGCCTCCTCCGACTTCGTCGCCGCCGCGGCCGGGGCCGGCGGCTGGGAGGACCAGGTCTGGGACGGCCAGATCGAGGTACCCGTCACCACCGTCGACGCGTTGATCGCCGAGCACGGCACACCTGCCTTCACCAAAATCGACGTGGAAGGATTCGAGGACGCGGTGCTCGCCGGTCTGAGTCGACCGCTGCCGGCGCTGTCGTTCGAGTTCACCACGATCGGACGGTCGGTGGCGCTGCGCTGCCTGGACCGGCTGGCCGCCCTCGGCTTCGGCGGTTTCGACGTGGCCCTCGGCGACACCAAGGCGCTGACCCTCGGCCGTTGGGTCGACGCCGCCGAGATGGCCACGCACCTGCTCGCGCTGCCGCACGAGACCAACTCCGGCGACGTCTACTGCGTCCCGGCGACCAACCGGTAGAGGTGTGCCGGCTGCCGTTCGCGCCGCCTGCTACGACGGCAACCTGTCGGCGGCGGGCCATAGCATGAACCGATGCTGTCCCAGATCAACGGGCTGTCGCGACACTTCACCGAGGAGACCCTGCGGGCCTACCTGCTGAGCCGCTCCACGCGTGCCGACAACGGATGTCTCGTCGTGCGTGGCTATGGCCCTCAGCGCGGCGTGTATCAGAAGCTGGCCGGTCGGGCCTGGGCGCACATCGCCGCGTACGTGGTCTTCGTCGGCGGCTACGACCCCACCTTTGAGGTCCACCACGACTGCGGTACCCCGGACTGCATCGAGCCCAGCCATCTGCGTCAGCTCAGCCACGCGGACAACTGCCGGGAACGTGCCCAACGTCCGCGGTGCCGCAACGGCCACGACCGGGAGACCGATCCCGTGACGGGCCGGCTACGGCGGGTCTGTCGGGTCTGCAACCGACAGGCGCAACAGCGGTGGCGTGAGCGCCAGGCCGCGACGGTCGCCGACGCCCGCGCCACGTACGGACGCCAGCCGTCCTGATTGGCGTCCATCTCCCACCACCGCGTCGAAGCCCCGCTGCCGGACCCTGATCCTCGGTCAGCGCCACAACTACACCAGCCTAACTGCTTACGCATAATAACAGTCATTATGATGCACGCACGATATGCCCGCTTTGTGGCGGAGAACTATTGGATTGTCGAGCAAAGTAATCCAGTAATTCATGCGAGCCGGGTCCGTCTCCGGGGATCCACCCACCTGTGGTTCCAGCGAGCGTTCTGTGCCACGAGCGATCAGGGGCGGTCCGCCGCCTGTCCGGCTGGAGCCGCACCCCGCTGTGACGTACGGCGGAGCGTCGCTTGCGAGCCAGCGCCGCTCCGCGTCACATCGACCGTTCGGTCGTCCGTGGCCGGCGATCGGACATTCCCATGTGCGAGCGCCCCGACCCGACGGCTACGAAGGACGAATGACGAACGAGGTGACCATTCCCCTGCTGCCCTGCCCGTCGATCGACGACATCGTCGACTTCTACTCGGTGCTCGGGTTCCACACCACGTACAAGCAGCGCAAACCCAACCCGGCCGCGGGGTTGCAACGGGAAGACCTGAACCTGCAGTTCTTCGAGATCCCGGGGTTCGATCCCGCGCAGTCCTACGGCTCCTGCATCGTGCTGACCTCGGACACGAGGCAGCTGTACCAGGCTTTCGCGGCGGGAATGCGCGCCGCGTACGGCAAGGTGCTGGTCTCCGGAACGCCGCGGATGACCCGGCCCCGGGCGCGGAAGAACGCCGACGGGCTGAGCGGCTTCAGCGTCATCGACCCCGGCGGCAACTGGATCCGCATCTTCCAGAACACCCCGGCCTCCCCCACCCCGGCACCGACCGGCCGGCTGGGCAAGGCGATGGCGAACGCCGTCGTGCAGGCCGACTCCCGAGGGGACGCCCGACAGGCGGCTCGGATCCTTGACAGCGCGTTGGCGCACCCCGAGCCGGATGACGACCCGGTCGCGTTGGTGGAGGTGCTCGTCTACCGCGCCGAGGTGGCGATGGCCCTGAACGATCCGCCGACGGCGGCCGAGATGCTCGCGCGCGTCGAGCGGGTCGCGTTGAGCGCGGACGACGCCACCCGGGCTGCTGCCGCGTACGAGGCCGCCACCGACCTCGCGGCAGCACTGCCCTAGCTACCACGGGAATCGTCGCTGGACCCGAGGGGTCACCGTCCAAGATCATTGCACGCATGGGTGCAGCACTGTGTCTTCTCTCCGCGGCCTGCTTCGGCGCGATGGCGATCTTCGGAAAGCTCGCGTACGACGCCGGGGTGTCACCCGGGGCATTGCTGCTGGTGCGCTTCAGCCTGGCCGCCGTCCTGCTGGCGATGGTCCTGCTGGTGCGACCGGGCCTGCGCCACGCCGGTGCGCGCGCCGGCGACGCGCCCGGGCGGACGCCGATGAGGCGGGGGCGGGTGCTGGCCATCGCCATCGGCCTGGGCGCGGTCGGGTACGCCACGCAGGCGAGCCTGTTCTTCTCCGCACTGCAACGGATGGACGCCTCGCTGCTGGCCCTGATCCTCTACACGTACCCGGTCATGGTGACCGTGGTGGCGGTGGCGCTCGGCCGGGACCGGCTCAGCCCCGCGCGCGGGGCGGCGCTCGTGGCGGCCTCGGCGGGCACCCTGCTGGTGCTGCTCGGTGCCGGCGGGGTGAACTTCCACCCGGTCGGGGCGCTGCTGGCGTTCGCCTCCGCGGTCACCTACACCGTCTACATCCTCATCGCCGACACGGTGGTGCACCGGTTGGCCCCGGTGGTCCTGACGGTCCTGGTGATGACCGGTGCCGCCGGCACGCTCGGCGTCCGCGCCGTGCTCACCGGCGGCGTCGACCTCGGGTTCGGGCCGTCGGGATGGTTCTGGCTGGCCTGCATCGCCGTGGTCTCCACCGTCGTGGCGATGCTCACCTTCTTCGCCGGGCTCAAACGCACCGGCCCGTCGACGGCGGCGATCCTGTCCACCTTCGAGCCGGTGGTCACCGCCGCACTTGCCACCCTCGTCCTCGGCGAGTCCCTGACCCCGGTACAGCTGTTCGGCGGCGTGCTGGTGCTCTCCTCCGTCGCCGTCCTCCAACTACGCCGGACCCGCCGTCAGGACGGGGCGCCGTCGGAGCGCGATCGGTCCGCCGCAGCAGCGGGCGTCGGGTCGTAGGCGGTCAGCCGGCGCGGCGGCGGCGGAACCAGGTACGCCTGCGCGGCGGCGGCGTCTCGTCGGCAGCGGCCTGCGAGGCGGTACGGGCGGCTCGGCGGTCGGCCTGCCAGCGCTGCACCACCGTGTCGGCGTTCACCGGACGCACCACCACCCGCGGGCCGGACGGGTTACGCAGCCACGCCATGATCTCTTCGTTCAGGGCGGCGACGCAGGCCCGCACGGACCCTTCGGTGGGCAGGTCACGCACCTCGGCGGGCAGCTGCTCGATGCGGCGGCGCAGCAGCAGCGGGGTGGGTAGCAGCAGATCGGTGGGCACCTGCTCGCGTTCCATGAAGCTCTTGATCCACCAGGACTCGTCGTAGGGCAGGCCACGGCCGGGGATCGGCTTGCCGGCACCGGGCAGGTTGTCGAACTCGCCGCGTTCCTGGGCCGAGCGGATCTGTGCTTCGACCGACGCCTGCCAGCTGTCCATTCCGCCACCTCCCCCACCTCACGGTAACGCGACCACGGGTACCCGATGCACAGCGTCACCGCGTCCGTCGGCATTCCGCGAGTCGTCCGTCGAGCCGCACCAGGGCGGCACTAGGCTCCCCGACGAAGACGGGGGGTGTACGACGATGGTGAGTACTGCCGGAATTGTCGGGATCGCGCTTGTTGCTCTGGGGCTGGTGCTGACTCCGGGGCCGAACATGGTCTACCTGGTGTCGCGGTCGGTGACCCAGGGGCGGCGCGCCGGGTTGATCTCGCTGCTCGGGGTGGCGGCCGGTTTCGCGGTCTACCTGGCCGCCGCGGTGGCCGGCATCGCCACGGTGTTCGTGCTGGTGCCGGCGCTGTACACGGCGGTGAAGGTGGCCGGTGCGGGATACCTGCTGTGGCTGGCGTGGCAGGCGGTGCGCCCGGGTGGGCATTCGCCGTTCACCCCGACGCCGCTGCCGGCCGACCCGAACCGTCGGCTGTTCACCATGGGCCTGGTCACCAACCTGCTCAACCCCAAGATCGCCATCCTGTACGTGTCGCTGCTGCCACAGTTCATCGACCCGAGCCGGGGTGCGGTGGCGGTGCAGAGCCTGCTGCTCGGGTCGACCCAGATCGCGGTGGCGTTGACGGTGAACGGGCTGATCGTGCTCACCGCCGGCAGCATCGCCGGGTTCCTCGGCCGACGGCCCATGTGGCTGCGCGCGCAGCGGCTGGTGATGGGTACGGTGCTGGCGGCGCTGGCCGTGCGCATCGCCGCCGACCGTTCGCACGCCGCCGTGGCCGCGCCCTGACCTCAAGCTGTCAGTGTTCGCGCAGCACGGCGACACCGCCGGGCGGCAACTGCACCGCCTCGTCGACCGTGCTCGCGGTGAGCAGGTCGGTGCCGCGTGCCGCAACCCGTTGCGGGGTGTCGGTGTGGTTGAACAGGAACAGCCAGCTGCCATGCGCACCACGGCGGCGGACCGCCTCGACACCGGCCGGCGCGTCCGGGCACACCGGGGTGATACCGGCCGACCGGGCCGCCTCGTCGAGCAGCCGGCGGTAGGTGGCGTCGTCGGGTCGGGTGGAGACGTACCAGGCGGTCCCGGAGCCGGCCCGGTGCCGGGTGATCGCCGGCTGGCCGTCGAGGACCCCACCGGCGTACGCGGTGATCACCTGCGCGCCGGTCGGCCGTAACGTCTCGGCCCAGATCCGTCCGGTCCCGCCGTCGCGCAGTCGTACCTGCTCGTCGGCGGCGAGCGGGTGGAACTCCTCGACCCGTATGCCGAGCAGGTCGCGGAGTGCGCCCGGGTAGCCGCCGAGTCGCACCCGGGCGTGTTCGTCGGCGACCCCGCTGAGGTACGTGGCCAGCAGGTGTCCCCCGCCGGTGACGTACTCGCGGACCCACTGCGCGGTGTCGTCGTCGGCCAGGTAGAGGGCGGGCAGGACGAGCAGCCGGTACCCGGTGAGCGGATCGCCGGGCAGCACGATGTCGCAGCCGTAGCCGGTGTGCCAGAGGGCGCGATGGGCGGCGGCGGTCTCCTGCTGGTGATCGAGCCGGTCCGAGGGCATACCCGGGTGGCGCAGCGCCCACCCGCTCGCCGCGTCCACCACCAGCGCCACACCGGCCTCGACCTGCCCGTCGACCTCGGCGAGTCGGTGCAGGGCGGCGCCGAGGGCGGTTGCCTCGCGGAAGACCCGGCTGTCCGGGCCGGCGTGTGGCACCAGCGCCGAGTGGAAGCGTTCGGCGCCGCCGACAGGGGCCCGCCACTGGAAGAACATCGCCCCCTGCGAGCCGCGGGCGACGTGGGCGAGGCTGTGTCGGGTCATGCGGCCGGGTTCCTTGGTGTGCATCCGACCGGTGGTGTGGATCTGGTGGGGGGCGCTTTCCATCAACAGCCAGGCCGACGTCGCGTCGCCACGGTGGCGGCTGCCGTGCCGCGCCCAGCCTCGGGCCAGGTCGCCGACCAGGGCAGTCTGTTCCTCTGCGCCGATGTCGACCGCCGACGGGTAGTGGTCGACGGCGACCAGGTCCACCTCGCCGGCCCACCGGGCGTGGTCGACCGGTACCCAGTCGCCGAGCACGTAGTTGGTGGTGACCGGGATGGCCGGGTTGGCGGCGCGCAGCAGGTCGCGTTGTTCGCGGTACGCGGCCAGCAGGGTGTCCGACCAGAAGCGACGGAAGTCGAGCAGCTGGCCGGGGTTGGCCAGGTGCTGGGTGGCGCGGGGGGTGCTGATCTGCGTCCAGTCGCTGTAGTGCTGGCTCCAGAAGCTGGTGACCCAGGCGTCGTTGAGCCCGGCGAGGTCGCCGTGTCGGTCGGCCAGCCAGCGGCGGAACGCGCGGGCGGTGTGTTCGCAGTGGCAGGTGGTGCCGTACTCGTTGTGCACGCGCCACAGTGCCAGGGCCGGGTGGTGGGCGTACCGGTCGGCGAGGGCGCCGGCGATGGCCAGGGCGGCCGTACGGTAGGCGGGTGCGGCGGCACAGTAGGTGTCCCGGCTGCCGTGGTGCAGGCGTACGCCGTCGGCGGTGACCGGCAGGGCGCCCGGGTGGGCCGCGGAGAACCACGGCGGCGGGGAGGCTGTCGGGGTGGCCAGGGCGACGCGGATGCCGCCGGCGTGCAGCAGGTCGAGCACCTCGTCGAGCCAGTCGAAGGTGTACCGGCCGGGGGCCGGTTCCAGGCGGGACCAGGCGAACACGCCGACGGTGACCAGGTTGACCCCGGCCTGGCGCATCAACGCGACGTCCTCGGCCCACACCGACGCCGGCCACTGTTCCGGGTTGTAGTCCCCGCCGAAGCAGAGTCGGCCGTCGCTGAACATGCCACCCACCCGCCCATTTAGTTTGAGATCCGTCCAAACTAGGGATGGACTCTGCCCATGTCAAACCCGGCCGATACTTCCGGGATGCCGGCAACTCGTTGACAGTTCGTTGGAAAGTTAAAGAAACTGTCGGCACCGCCTGCGGTGGGTCGGTCCACCGCAGGGACCGGCCGGAACCGGCACAGCGGAAGGGAGTTTGCCGCCTCCGGCGCCCCGACTAGCATTAGTTGGGTTTCCAATCCAATAGACCGATCGACGGTGATCTGTCCCAGGGCAGGCAAGTGCCAGCGCGGCCGGCGGCGTGCCCGGCCTGCCACGGCCGTACGCGATGATGGACGCACGCCGTGACACCGGCGCAGGGAGCGGGCAGATCGTGATCAGCATCCACAGCGAGCCGCAGCCGACCGACCTCGGTGACGTGCGGGTCGCCAACCGGGCGGTCGTGCTGCGACACGTCCGTCTGCACGCCCCGTGTTCCCGGGCCGACATCGCCGCGCACACGGGCCTGAACAAGGCCACCGTCTCCAGCCTGGTGGCCGAGCTGATCGACAAGCGGTTGATCCGCGAGACCGGGCTGACCGAGAACCGGGTCGGCCGCCCCGCGACGATGCTCGTGCTCGACGGTGAGCCGTACGCCGCCCTCGGCCTGCAGATCGGCGCCGACGAACTCGTCGCGGTCGCCATCGACCTGGCCGGCAACCGCCTGCTGACCTGGCGGCGGGCCTTCGCCGCCGGCACGGCCTCCCCCACCGAGACGCTACGGGCGCTGGCCGTGCTGGCCCGTCGGGCGATCGGCCGGGTCGGCGCGCAGGGCCGTACCGTGCTGGGTCTGACCGTCGGCGTGCCCGGGCTTGTCGACTCGGCCGGCACGGTGCCGGTGGCCACCGCCCTCGGCTGGCGGGAGGTGCCCGTCGCCGCCGAACTGCGTGCCGCGCTGCGGGAACCGGCCTTCACCGTCGGCGTCGACACCGTCGCCAACCTCGCCGCCATCGCCGAACAGCGGCACGGCGGGCACGCCGGCACCGCCGACCTGGTGCACCTGACCGGCGGCATCGCCGTCGGCGCGGGCATCATCGCCGACGGACGGCTGCTGCGCGGCGGGCGGGGCTTCGCCGGCGAGATCGGCCACCTGTGCCTCGACCCGAGCGGCCCGCGATGCTTCTGCGGCGGCCGGGGCTGCCTGAGCGCCCTGGTCGGCCTGCCCGCGGTGGTCCGCCGGCTGCTGCCCGACGTCGAGGCCGACGGCCCGGTCACCGACTACCTGCCGGAGTTGCAGCGGATCGTGGCGCTGGCCCGGCAGGACGACCCGGCCGTGCTCAGCGGGCTGGCCGAGGTCGGCCGGCACCTCGGGCAGGGGGTGGCCGTCCTGGTCGACCTGCTCAACCCGGAGGCGGTGGTGGTGGGCGACCACCTCGCCACCCTGGCCCCCTGGCTGCTGCCCGCGGCCCGGTCCGGGCTGGCCACCCGCGCCCACGCACCCGGCGCCGGTGGCTGCCGGCTGGACGCCTCCATCCTGGACACCGCGGCGGCCCTGGGTGGCGCCACCGCCGCCTTGGCCGCCGTCGAGGCAGGACGCCTGCCCGGGCGCTGACCCCGGCGACGCCGCCCGATCCGGGTGCTCGACGGAGCACCGCGTCCGACCCTGCGCCGAGTCTTGACCGGACCCGTGCCGGGTGCCAACCTCGAAGCGAGCCGCTCCGTTCGGGCACCCGGGGCGGCTTGCTTTCCACGGTTTGTCGAAGCGCTTCACCAGCGTCCGGGCCGACGACCGTCATCCCACCCTGACCTGCGACGCCGCTCGGCCATCGGTCGTCGAAGCGCTTCGACTCCCGGCGTGCCGGGCACTGGAAGGCGAACCACCATGACCGACCGCAGTACGCCCCCGCACCAGACACGCGTCGACGACCTGGTCGCCGCGCTGACCCTGCCGGAGAAGATCGGCCTGCTGCACCAGTGGCAGGCGCCGGTGCCCCGGCTCGGCCTGCCCGGCTTCCGCACCGGCACGGAGGCGCTGCACGGTGTCGCCTGGCTCGGCCCGGCCACCGTCTTCCCCCAGGTGATCGGCCTGGCCAGCAGCTGGAACCCGGACCTGGTGCGGGCCGTCGGCGTCGCCGTCGGCGAGGAGGTACGCGCCAAGCATCACGCCGACCCGCAGCGTGTTGGCCTCAACGTGTGGGCGCCGGTGGTCAACCCGCTGCGCGACCCCCGCTGGGGACGCAACGAGGAAGGCTGGTCGGAGGATCCGTGGCTGACCGGGACGCTGGCCACCGCGTACGCCCACGGGCTGCGCGGTGACCATCCGCAGCGGCTGCGGACCGCCCCCACGGTCAAACACTTCCTCGCCTACAACAACGAGACCGACCGGGCCACCACCTCCAGCGACCTGCCACCCCGGGTGCTGCACGAGTACGAACTGCCCGCGTTCCGGGCCCCCATCGCCGCCGGCGCGGCGGTCGCCGCGATGGCCTCCTACAACCTGGTCGACGGGGTGCCGGCGCACCTGAGCCCGCTGATCGAGGCCGAGTTACGTCGCTGGGCGCCGGGTGAGGTGCTGGTCGTCGGTGACGCGGGTGCGGTGAGCAACCTCGCCGGGGTGCAACGCCACCTGCCCGACCACGTCAGCGGATTCGCCGCCGCCCTGCGGGCCGGCGTCGACAGCTTCACCGAGGACGACACCGACAGCGCCCCCACCCGGCAACGCCTGACCGAGGCGCTGCGTCGAGGACTGATCAGCGTGGCCGACGTCGACCGGGCGGTACGCCGGATCCTCACCCTCCGCTCCCGCCTGGGTGATCTGGACCCACCGGAGACCGACCCGTACGTCACCGGCACCGACGTGATCGACTGCCCGGCGCACCGGCGACTGGCCCGGGAAGCCGCCCGCCAGTGCGTGGTGCTGCTGCGCAACGACGGCCTGCTGCCCCTGACCGCGCCGCCGCGCATCGCCGTGCTCGGCCCGCTGGCCGACACCGTGTACGAGGACTGGTACAGCGGCACCCTGCCGTACGCGGTAACCCTGCACGATGCGCTGGCCGCGCGGCTGCCGCAGGTCAGCACCCATGCCGGCGCCGACCGGATCGCGTTGCGGGTGGCCGGACGCTACGTCGGCTGCCCGGACGACGCCGACGGTGGCCCGCTGACCGTCGATGTCGAACCGGCCTGGTTCGACGTGTTCGACTGGGGACGGGACACGGTGGCGTTGCGGGCCGTCGGCAACGGCCGACACGTCGGCGTCGACGACGACGGCGTGCTGGTCAACGACCGCCCGGGGCCGGGCGGCTGGGTGGTACGGGAGACCTTCCAGTTCGACCCGCTGCCCGCCGGCACGGTGCTGCTGCGACACCTGGCCACCGACCGGTACGTCACCGTCGACGCCGACGGGCGGCTGCGGGTCGACGGCGACGGACCGCAGGCCGCCACCGCCTTCGTGATCGAAGTCGGTGGCGACGGGGCCGCCGAGGCCGCCGCGCTGGCCGCCGCCGCCGACGTGGCGGTGGTGGCGCTGGGCAACCATCCGATGGTCAACGGCCGGGAGACCGAGGACCGGGTCGACCTGGCCCTGCCGGCCCGCCAGGAGGCGCTGCTGCGGGCCGTGTACGCCGCCAACCCACGCACCGTGCTGGTGGTGACCAGCAGCTACCCGTACGCGATCGGCTGGGCCGAACAGCACCTGCCGGCGGTGCTGTGGTCAGCGCACGGTGGACAGGAACACGGCAACGCCCTGGCCGACGTGCTGCTCGGCGACGCCGAACCGGCCGGCCGGCTCACCCAGACCTGGTACGCCGACACCGCCGAACTGCCCGACCTGCTCGACTACGACGTGATCGGCGCCGACTTCACCTACCTGTACCACCGGGGTGAGCCGCTGTTCCCGTTCGGACACGGCCTGTCCTACACCGACTTCGACTACACCAACCTGCGCCTGAGCGCGACGGCGGTGCCGGCCGGTGCGGAGGTCGAGGTGAGCGTGGACGTCACCAACACCGGCGAGCGGGTCGGCGAGGAGGTGGTGCAGCTCTACACCCGGCAGCGTCGCTCCCGGGTCAAGCAGCCGTTGCGTCAGCTGCGGGACTTCGCCCGGGTGACGGTGGCGCCCGGCGAGTGCCGCACGGTCACCCTGCGGCTGCGCACCGCGGAGCTGAGCTGGTGGGACGCCGACCAGGGCCGCCTGGTGGTGGAGGACGCCACCCACAGTGTGCTGGTGGGCCGCTCCGCGACCGACGTCCGGCTCACCGGCACCGTGGCCGTACGCGGTGAGACGCTGCCGTGTGCGTCGCGGCTGTCCAGCACGAGCGGGGCGCGGTGAGCGGGCGCGGACGGGTGGCGTCCGGGCAGCCGACCATCGCCGACGTGGCCCGCCACGCGGGTGTCGCGGTGAGCACCGTGTCGTACGTGCTCAGCGGCAAACGGGCCATCTCCGAGGTGACCCGCAGCCGGGTGCTGTCCAGCATCCGGGTGCTCGGCTACCACCCGAACGCCGGGGCGAGGGCGTTGGCCAGCCGCCGCTCCAACGTGATCGCGTTGGTGCTGCCGCTGCGCTCGGGCATCCAGGTGCCGGTGGTGATGCAGTTCGCCACCGCCGTGGTGACCTCGGCCCGCCGCCACGACCACGACGTGCTGCTGCTCACCTCCGACGAGGGCCCGGAAGGGCTGCGCCGCATCGCCGCCGGCGCCCTGGTCGACGGGGTGCTGGTGATGGACGTGGAGTTGCACGACGTACGGGTGCCGTTGCTGCGGCAGCTGGGCCGACCCAGCGTCCTGATCGGGCTGCCCGCCGACACCAGCGAGCTGACCTGTGTGGACCTGGACTTCCACCGGGCCGGGCAGCTGTGCGTGGAGCATCTGGCGGGCCTCGGTCACCGACGGATCGCCCTGCTCGGCGCACCGGGGGCCGTCTACGACCGGGGCACCGGGTTCGCCCACCGCACCCGCGCCGGGGTGATCGAGGCGGCGGCCCGCCACGGTGTCGACGCGGTGACCATGCCCTGCGAGGAGAACGCCGCCGACGTCCACCACCGGGTGGCCGGGCTGTTCGCCCGCCACCCGGACATCTCCGCGTTGATCGTGCAGAACGAGGCGGCGGTCGCACCGATGCAGGCGGCCCTGGCCGCGTCGGGTCGCCGGGTGCCCGACGACGTGTCGGTGGTGGCGGTCTGCCCCGACCAGTTCGCCGACCATGCCAGTCCCCGGTTGACCTGTGTGCCGGTGCCCGCCGAGGAGATCGGCCGGCAGGCGGTGTCGCTGGTGATGGGCAAACTCCGCGACGAGCCGGTGCCGGAGGTCACACTGCTGCCGCCACGGTTGACTGTGCGCGACAGCACCGCCCGCCCCGGCCACTAGACTGCCCGTTCGATGGACGCCGAGCCCGCCACCGACACCCGCCCCTGCGCCCACTGCGGTGCCGACGTGCCGCAACGGGCCGGCGCGGGCCGACCCTTCCGCTACTGCCGGGACAACGACGGCGCCTGCCAGCGCGCCTCCCGCAACAGCCGGATGCGTCACCGCAACGCCCCCGGCCTGCCCGGTCAGGTGGCCCGCACCTGGGAGGCGGTGGACCGACTCGACCAGATCGTGCAGACGTTGACCGAGGCCCTGCACGCCGAACTGTCCCCGGCCGGGGTGGAACGGCAGTTGGCGCAGGTACGGGCGGAGACGGCCGGTGCGGTCGCCGCGGCGCAGACCGAACGCGACGAGGCGGTGCGGGCGGCCGAGGACGCCGCGGCCCGGGCCGAGCGGGACCGCCGGCAGGCGCAGGCCGCCACCGCCGAACGCGATGCGGCCCGCGTCGACGCCGACCGGGCCGCGCAGCAGGCGGCGGCCGCCGATGCGCGGGCCGAGCAGGCGCAGACCGACCGGGACGAGGCCCGTCGGGCCGCGGTCGCCGCCGAGGCGCTGCGCGCGCAGGCGCAGACCGACCTGGACGACGTCCGCGCACAGGTGGCGGCCACCCGCACCGACCTGGACGCCGAGCGACGTCGCACCGCCACGCTGGTCGCCGAACGTGACACCGCCCGCGCCGAGGCGCACCGCGCCGACCGGGTCGCCGCGGAGGCCACGGCACGCATCGAGGCGCTGCGCGCCGAGGTGGAGCAGGTCCGCAGGCAGGAACAGCAGGTGCGGGCCGAACTGGCCCAGGCCCGTACCGACGCCGAGCAGGCGACCACGCGGCTGGCCGCCGTTCGCGTCGACCTCGACCAGGCGCAGCAGGCCCGGGCGCAGGCCGAGGCGGACCGGCAGCGGGCCCAGGCCACGGCCCGGCAGGTCGGGGGCGACCTGGCCGCGGCGATCGCCGACACCGATTCGCTGCGCGTCGATCTGGCCGCCGCCGTCGCCCTCGCCGACACCCTGCGCGCCGACCTGGCCGCCGTACGGGAGGCGGCGGCGGCCGCCGACAGCCGCATCGGCGAGCTGACGCAGCGGCTGCGGGTGGCCGAGAGCGACCGCGACGATGCCCGGGAGCGGGTCGCCCAGCTCGCCGGTCAGGTCGCCGAGCTGGCCACCGCGCTGACCCGGCGCGCCCCCACCGGCTAGCCACGCCGCCCCTCGCGCGCCCGGTCGGGGAGGGTTTCGGGGTGAAGGTGGCGAGGCGCTACGCCGGTGCGGTGGGGCGGCGGGCTAGGATTTGCGCTGACGGCGGCGATGGGCCGCACGACCCGGCCGGGGCGGACCCCGCCGGGCACATGCCGTGGCCGGTTACCCTTGACCGTGCACCCGCGGGTAGCGGGCCGTCGAGGCGTGGCTGTGGGGAATGGCCCGGCGACGGCGGACCGTTACACCGACAGGACCAGCACCACCGAAGAGGGGAAGTCGATCATGGGCGAGCGCATGCTGCGCGGTAGCCGACTGGGCGCGGTCAGCTACGAATCCGATCGCAACACGGAGCTCGCGCCGCGGCAGACCCGCGAGTACCTGTGCGCCAAGGGCCACCAGTTCGAGGTTCCGTTCGCCGTCGACGCCGAGGTGCCCACCACCTGGGAATGCAAGTTCGACGGCAGCGTGGCCCGGCTGGTCGACGGCACCGAGCCGGAGCAGAAGAAGGCCAAGCCGCCGCGTACCCACTGGGACATGCTTTTGGAGCGGCGTTCGATCGCCGAACTGGAGGACATCCTCGCCGAGCGGCTGCAGGAGGTACGCACCCGCCGCGGTCGCGCCTGACCCGTCCGACAAGCGACGCCCCCGGGAGATCCACTCCCGGGGGCGTCGTTCGTTGTCTCGTCAGCGTGGCTCGACGATCTCACCTTCGATGGCCTGACCGTTGTCGACCACGGGCGCGACCGGCGGGGGCGGTGCGGCGGGACCGGTGGGCTCCGGTCGGCCCGCCTCGCCCGGTTGCGGCGCACCCCGGTACACCCGCACCCGACGCGGCCCGAACAGGTCACCGGCGGTCATCGACGACACCCGACGCTCGGCAGCCCGCTGCATCCCGCCGCGCGCCACCTTCCGCACCGGCGGCACCAGCAACACCACCCCCACCAGGCCACTGACCAGGCCCGGGGTCGCCAGCAGCAACGCGCCGAGCAACCCCACCAGCCCGTCGGTCACCTGCCGTCCCGGCGGCCGACCGGACTGCGCGGCCTCCCGGAAGCCCCGCCAGGCGCGGATGCCTTCCCGCCGCAGTAGCACCATGCCGAGCAGCGACGCCGCGAACACCAGCAGGGTCGCCGCGCCGAAGCCGATCGCCCGGCCCACCAGCACGAACACGGCCAGCTCCGCGACCACGGACACCAGCAGGGCCAACGGTACGAACCGCAGTGACCGGCGCATATCACCCCATCCGCCGCATGGCGTGTCAACGTACGCGGCTGGCCGGTGCGGCGCAGCCGTCTGCGTACCTCCAGCATGACACGACCCGGCTCACGGCCACCGCGCCTGCCCCGCCGTGGCCGCCCGCCACCCCCGACGCACCGCCGTGCGCCTGTCGTCCACCGCCCACCCGGTGATCCGCCACAACGCCTCCACCACGATCAGCGGACTCATCTTGCTGGCGCCGCGTTCCCGCTCCGCGAACGTGATCGGCACCTCCGCGATGCGGGCCCCGGCCCGATGCGCCAACCGGCACAACTCCACCTGGAACGAGTAGCCCTGCGAGGACACCGACTCCAGGTCCAGCAGGTCCAGCAGGCTCGACCGGTAGACCCGGTAACCGCCTGTCGCATCGGCCACCGGCATCCCCAACGCCAGCCGCGCGTACAGGTTGCCGCCCCGCGACAACAGCAGCCGCCGCAGCGGCCAGTTGACCACCCGCGCGCCCCGCGTCCACCGCGACCCGATCACCACGTCGGCGTCGACGGCCGCGGCCAGCAGGGCGGGCAGATCCCGCGGATCGTGCGACCCGTCGGCGTCCATCTCCACCACCGCGTCGAAGCCCCGCTGCCGCGCCCACGCGAACCCGGCCAGGTACGCCGCGCCGAGCCCCTGCTTGCCTTCGCGGTGCAGCACGTGCACCTGAGCGTCGGCGCGGGCCAGGTCCTCGACGATGGCCCCGGTGCCGTCAGGACTGTTGTCGTCGGCGACGAGCACCTCCACCTGCGGGGCGGCCCGCCGGACCCGACCCACGATCGCCGAGACGTTGTCGGCCTCGTTGAAGGTGGGAATCACCACCAGCACCCGGCCCACCCCAGGCACCTCGGTTATCGCCGGACGAATGGTCTCCTGCATCACCGCTGCCTCCCTCGTGCCGGCCCGCGGGTCTAGCCGGGGCGCCGCCGCAGCACCGCCGCGCCGGCCAGCGCAGCCACGGCCAGCCCGGCCAGCAGCACCTCCGGCAGCATCCCGATCCGGGTGGCCAGGGTGCGCCCCTCGGTCAGCGTCAGCTGCCGTACCACGACCGCGCGGGTGTTGAAGCCGGTCGCATCGCTTACCCGCCCGTCCGGGGCGACGAACCCGGACACCCCGACCGTGGAGGCCATCAACGCCGGACGACCGTGCTCGACGGCCCGCAACCGCACCATGGCCAACTGCTGACGGGCCTCGGCCACGTCGAAGGTGGCGTTGTTGGTCTGCACCACCAGCAACTGCGCCCCACCGGTCACGGTGTCCCGCACCAGCCCGTCGTAGGCGACCTCGAAACAGATCACGTCGCCGAGCACCACCGCCGGGGTACGCACCACACCCGCCTCGGTGCCGGCCACGAAGTCGGCGCGGACCCGGTCGACCTGCTTGCTGACCATCCGGGCGATGTCGCGCATCGGCACATATTCGGCGAACGGCACCGGATGCCGCTTGATATACAGCTGCTCCAGGTCCGGGCCGGTACCCGGACGCCACAGCAGCCCCGCGTTGCGCACCTGCCCCTGCTCCGGCCCGCTCAACACGGCCCCGACCAGGATCGGCACGCCGACGGCGTCAGCAGCGGCCGAGATGCGGGCGCCGGCGGCCGGGTTGCGCAGCGGGTCGATGTCGCTGGAGTTCTCCGGCCACACCACCAGGTCGGGCTGCTCCCGCGCACCGGCGGCCACCTGGGCGGCCAGTTCGATCGTGGCGTCGACGTGGTTGTCGAGCACCGCCTGCCGTTGGGCGTTGAAGTCCAACCCCAGCCGCGGCACGTTGCCCTGCACGATGGCGACGGTGACACTGCCACCGCGTGCGGACCCGCCCAGCGGCACCAGCAACGCGGTGCTGAACAGCACCAGCACGGCCGCCCCGGGCCCGGCGGCCGGCACCCACCAGCGGGGCGCAGTGGGCTGCCGCCGGGCCCGGGCCAACCACCAGAGCCCGGCGACGAGCAGCCCACCGGACACCGCCACCGCGAACGTCACCAGCGGGGCACCGCCGAGGGCGGCCAGGCGCAGCAGCGGCGAACCGTCCTGACCGAACGCCAGCCGCCCCCACGGAAACCCACCGAACGGGGTGCGGTCACGCAGCGCCTCCTGACCCACCCACAGCACACCGGTCACCACCGGCCACACCGGCGGGAACCGGTCGACCAGCGGCGACACCCACGCCGTCGCCACACCCAACAACGCCAGATATGCGGCCTGCAACAGCGACAACAACACCCACGGCAGGTAGCCGGTGTGCAGGTTCGTCCACGCCAGCAACGGCGCGAACAGCGCCACACCGGTCACGAACCCCAGACCGGCACCGGCGCGCAGCCGCCGCCGGTGCGTCGCCGCGGCCAGCAGCGCCACCCCCACCGGGGCCAACGGCCACCACCCGTACGGCGGGAAGGCCAGCAGCAACGCCAACCCGGCGGCCACCGCCATCGCCAGCGCCACCGGCAAACGCACCGGCGACAGGCGCGATGGCGGGGTGGCTGCGGCGACAGGGTCCACGGTCGTCACGGGCGAGTCGGGCACGGTCACCCGCCGAAGGCTACCGGGACCATCGGGGCGGTGACGCCGCCGGTCGGCCGACTCACATCCGGCGGGCCACCAGCACCGCGTCGTGCACGACGATGTCGCGGCCCTGCGGGTCCACCGCGCCACGCGGGCGGGTCTGCGCCACGAGCACCTCGAACTGCTGCGGGTCCAGGTCGGCGGCGACCTGCTCGGCGGTGAACATCATCTCCGGGTAGTGCATGCGGTGCGCCGTGGACCGCAGATCCTGCGGGTGATGCCCGACGATCAGCAGCCGCCCACCGGGCGCCACCGCAGCGGCCAGCCGCGCATACAGCTCCCGCCGCGGCTGCGGCGGCAGATGCATGAACTGCGCCGACACCAGGTCGTACGCCCCCTCGTCCAGCTCGCCGCGCAGCAGGTCGGTGTGCACCCACTCGATGCGCTGCGCGACCTGCTCACCCACCTCGCGGGCGTGCTGCGCGGCCCGCTGCAGGGCGGTCTTGGAGATGTCCACCCCGGTGACCCGCCAACCCCGTTCGGCCAGCCACACCGCGTCGGCCCCCTCACCGCAGCCCACATCCAGCGCCCGCCCCGGCGTCAACTCCGCCGCCTCGGCCACCAGCTGCGGGTTGGGTCGGCCACTCCACACCGCCGGCCGTTCCTGGTACCGCTGCTCCCAGCCGGCCTCGGTGAACGCCTCCTCTCGCACGCGGCGGTGCCGCGCCACCGCCTGCCGGGTGTCCTCCTCCATCAGGTCCGCGTTGATCGCCGCCGCGGCGGTGATCCCGGCCCCGGCCGCGCGGATCACCTTCGCCGACAGGTCGGCGACGTTGCCGGCCACCCACACCCCCGGCACCGAGGTGGCCCCCGACGGCCCGGCCGGCACCTGCTCACCGAGCACATGCCCGAACATCTCCACCGGCTCCGCCGCCAACCCCAACGACCCCAGCAACTCCGACCGGGCGGTCATCTTCGGACCCACCACCAGCACGTCGCACTCCACGTGCTCCCCCGAGGCCAGCCGCACCCCGGTGACCTGGTCGGCGTCGACCGTCAGCTCGGCCACCGGGCCCGGCACCACGGCCACCCCCAGCGCGGCCAGCCGCTCGGCCTCCTCCGCGTCAGGCGCCGGCTCGTGGTGCAGCAGAAGCAGCACGTCGGCGCTCCACTGCCGCCACAGCCGCGCCTGGTGTGCCGCCAGCGGCCCGGTGGCCAGCACCGCGATACGTCTGTCGGCCGCCTCCCACCCGTGGCAGTACGGGCAGTGCAGCACGTCACGTCCCCACCGCTTCGCCAGCCCCGGCAGCGGCGGCAACTCGTCGACCAGACCGGTGGTGACCAGCAGCCGCCGTGCCCGCACCGTACGCCCGCCGTCGACGGTCACCGTGAACTCGTCGCCGTCGCGGTCGACACCGGTGACCCGCCCGGTCACCAGCTGCCCGCCGTAACCGGCCACCTCGTCGCGGCTGATCGCCGCCAACTGCGCCGGCGGCATGCCCTCCCGACCCGGGTAGTTGTGCACCCCGGCGGCCGGGGCGTTACGCGGCTCACCGGCGTCCACCACCAGCACCGAACGGCGTGCCCGGGCCAGCGTCAACGCCCCCGCCAGACCGGCGGCCCCGCCACCGACCACCACCACGTCGTACCTGTCGTCCATGTCCGCTCCCTCGTCGGTTCCGTGCGTCACCATCCACCCGCACCACCGGTGATGACAAGTATTGTTGCCGTTGTGGCAAACAACGAGGCGGTGCTGGCGGCGGTGGGTCCCCGCCTGCGGGCCCTGCGCAAGAACCGCGGCACCACCCTGAGCGAACTCGCCGACACCACCGGCATCTCGGTGAGCACCCTGTCCCGGCTCGAATCCGGACAACGCCGCCCCACCCTGGAACTGCTGCTGCCCCTGGCCCGTGCCCACCAGGTGCCGCTGGACGAACTTGTCGGCGCACCCGCCGTCGGCGACCCCCGGGTACACCCCCGCCCGATCGTCCGCCACGGCACCACGTTCCTGCCGCTGACCCGCCGCCCCGGCGGCCTGCAAGCCTTCAAACAGATCCTGCCCCCGCACAGCCCCACCGAGACGCAACTACAGTCCCACGAAGGCTACGAATGGCTGTACGTGCTCTCCGGCCGGCTGCGACTGCAACTCGGCGAGCACGACCTGATCCTCGAACCGGGCGAGGTGGCCGAGTTCGACACCCGCACCCCGCACCACATCAGCAACCCCGGCCCCGAAACCGCCGAGGTGCTCAACCTGTTCGGCCCGCAGGGCGAACGCCTGCACGTGCGGGCCCGACCCGCCACCGGCTGACCGACCACCACACCAAGTCGGGGCGCGGCGTGCGCCGCGCCCCGATGCTCCCAGGCCCCTTCCCGGCCGGTGGGGCGAGAGTGCGGCACGCCGACCTTCGGACCGACACGACGGTGACTGGCTGTCCCCGTCGGGCCGTTGTCTACTGGCCGTGCACCTCACCCTGCCCGTACACCGGTAACCGCGGCCGGTTCGCGCCGCCCCGCCGACCCCCGCCCGCTGGACCTGGCCGCCGCAACAACATGTCGCTCGGCCAGCGGACGAAGGGACGAAGCGAACAACAGCCACTTCCCGTGGTAGGACTCAAAGACGGTACGTGGGCCACCCCCGCCCTTGTCAACCCACCACCGCCGAGTCGTCACCACACATCGGCGTGTCGCACACCACCCGCACGGTGCAGCCGGTCAACCGAGCAGCGACCGCAGCAACCCCCGCGCCGCCACCGGATACTCCCCCACCAGCAGACCCGCCGCCGCCAACACGTAGTCCACATCGACCACCGGCCGCGCCGCCCGCGGCACCGCCCACCCACCGGCATGATCGGTCAACACCGCGTCCAGCACACCGCCCGCCTCGTTGTCCCGGGCGTGGCGCAACACCCCACCCGACCCGACCAGCAGCCGCACATCCCGCAGATCCCGCCCCGACCGCTCCCCCGTACCGACCCCACGGGCATGCCGACGCACCGCCACCGTCGCCGCCAACGCCGCGATCCGCGCATCCACCGCCCGCCCCGCCGCATCGGCCGGCAGAAACCCCGCATCGGCGGCCCGCCGCGCCGCCGCCGACGCCAACTCGTCCCGCTCGGCCTGCCCCACCAGCCGTTCCTCGACCGCGGCCCGCACCACCCCCGGCGCACTCCACCGCATCCCCAGATCACCCTCGACCGTGCGGGCCCGCCACAACGACCCCGCCACCTCCCGACCCGGCCCACTGGCCCGCTCGTCCGGCGTCAACACCGAATACACATCCGTGGTCGCGCCACCCACATCCACCACCACCAGATCACCACCGGCCACCTCGGCCAACGCCTCCACCCCGGTCAACACCGCATCCGGAGTCGCCGCCCGCACCAGGCCGGCGAACCGACGCCCCCGCGACAACCGCTTACCACCGATGACATGCCGCAGGAACACCTGCCGGATCGCCTCCCGCGCCGAGGCCGGCGCCAACACCCCGATCCGCGGCAACACGTTGTCGGCCACCGTCACCGGCACCCCCGCCGCCGCCAACAACCCCTGCACCTCGTCCCGGACATCCGCGTTGCCCGCCACCACCACCGGCACCCGGAACCGGGCCCGTGCCAGCCGGGTCGCGTTGTGCAGCAACGTCTCGGCATCCCCACCGTCAGTGCCACCGACCAGCAGCACCACATCCGCGCGGGCCGCCCGCAACGCCGTCAACTCACCACGACCGAGCCGCCCGGCGGCCACATGCACCACGTTCGCGCCCGCCGACAACCCGACCCGCCGACCCGCCTGCGCCGTCACCAGCGGCTCGTAACCCACCACCGCCAGCCGCAACCCACCCCCCGCCGACGAACACACAAACCACGGCACATCCCGCGCCCCCAGGCCCGTCAACGCCGACCCGACCGCCGCCTCCAGGCCGTGCAGCACATCCGTGTCCACCGACGTACGCGCCGACGCCGACGCCACCAACCCACCGCCGTCGAGATCCACCACAAGCACCTTGGTGAACGTCGAACCGACGTCGGCGCAGACCGCGACCCTCACGCCACCGGCGGAACGACCACCGTGCCGGTCGCCGTCACCACCACCACCGGCTCCGCCAACACCTCCGCCGCCGACCCACCCCGATCAGGCCGCCCCCGACACACCACCCGCGCCTCGAAATCGAGGGTCCGGCTACGGGTACCGACCCGCGTCACCGTCGCCACCACCTCCAGCACGTCCCCCGCCCGGATCGGCGCCCGGAACTGCACATCCGAATAGGACGCGAACAACCCCTCGTCCCCGTCGGTGCGGATACACACCTCCGTGGCCACATCACCGAACAACCCCAACGCGTACGCCCCGTCGACCAGATCACCGGCATAGTGGGCGTGCGAATACGGCACGTACCGCCGGTGCGTCACCGACAACCCGACCCGCGAATCAGACATCACTTCACCCTCTTGTTCGTGTCCGTGAGCAACGCATGGACCAGGTAACTGGCCACCTCACCCGGCGTCGTCCCCCGACCGAAGATCCGATCCACCCCCAGCTCGGCCGCCATCGACTCGTCGAACCGCGGCCCACCGACGATCAGCAACGGCCGCCGCCCCGCCGGCATCGCCTCCCGGAACGCCGCCGACATCTCCCGCGTGTTGTGCAGATGCGCATCGCGCTGCGTCACCACCTGCGACACCAGCACCGCGTCGGCACGCTCCCGCCGGGCCGCCTCGACCAGCTCCGGCACACTCACCTGCGCACCCAGGTTCGTCACCTTCAACTCCCGGTAGTACTCCAGGCCCTTCTCACCGGCAATGCCCTTGACGTTGAGAATCGCGTCGATGCCCACCGTGTGCGCGTCCGTACCGATGCACGCCCCCACCACCGACAACTTGCGACGCAACCGCCGCTTCACCACCGCGTTGACCTCCTTGGCGCTCAGCAGCGGAAAATCGCGCTCCACCACCTGCACCTTCGCCAGGTCCACCAGATGGTTCACCCGCCCGTACACCACGAAGAACGTGAACCCGTCACCGATCGGCTTGGCGTGCACCAGCATCGCCGGATCCATGCCCATCTTGTTGGCCAACTGCACCGCCGCGCCCTCGGCCCGCTTGTCATGCGGCACCGGCAACGTGAACGACACCTGCACCATGCCGTCACCAGTGGTGTCCCCGTACGGCCGCACCACCGTCTTCTCACTCATGCCGTGCCGGCCCGCACGGCCCTCGCTGCGCTCGGTGGGTTCACTCATGCTGTGCCGGCTGGGCATGCCTTCACGGCCCTCGCTGCGCTCGGTGCGTTCACTCATGCCGACTGCTCCAGGATCTCCGTGGCCGGGTTGTAGTAGTCCGCCTCGTGCCGGGCCACCCCGTCCAGACCCTTCCCCCGATCCGCCGGCCGCTTCATGATCCCGAACGTGCCCTCCGCGATCGCCGTCAACAACGACTGATCCCCGATCCGCTCCAACAGCTCCACCGCCTCACCGAGCACGCGGTGCGCCCGCTGCTGGATGAACCCGCCCGACGCCGGCACGAAATCCTCATGCAACCCGCCGGCCGCCCCCAGCACGTACCGCACGTTCTGCAACGCGATGTCCCGATCCGACAACCACGGCGTCACCACCGCCTCGGTCATCATCCCCACCAGCAGAATGCCCTGCCCCGTCATCGTGCCCACCAGATTGAAGAACCCGTCGAGCAGATTCCCCCGGAACACGTCACCGGTCATGTGCTTCGTCGGCGGCATCCACTTCAACGGCGCATCCGGAAACAACTCCCGCGCCAACAACGCGTGCGCCAACTCCAACCGCAACGACTCCGGCACATCAGGATTGATCTCGAACGCGTGCCCCAACCCCAACTGCCAGTCCGCCAACCCCGCCTCATGCGCGAAATACTCGTTCAACAACTGCGACACCGTCACCGTGTGCGCCTCGTCGACCGCATCCGCAGTGGTCAGATAGTTGTCCTCACCGGTGTTGATGATGATCCCCGCCCGCGCATGCACCTGCCGCGAAAAACGCTGATCCACAAACGTCCGAATCGGATTGATGTCCCGGAACAAAATCCCGTACATCGAATCGTTGAGCATCATGTCCAACCGCTCAAGACCCGCCAACGTCGCCATCTCCGGCATACACAACCCCGACGCGTAATTCGTCAACCGCACATAGCGGCCCAACTCCTTCGACGACGAATCCAACGCCGCCCGCATCAACCGGAAATTCTCCTGCGTCGCGTACGTGCCCGCGAACCCCTCCCGCGTCGCCCCCTCCGGCACATAGTCCAACAACGACTGCCCCGTCGACCGGATCACCGCGATCACATCCGCCCCGGCCCGCGCCGCCGCCTGCGCCTGCGGAATGTCCTCGTAGATGTCCCCCGTCGCCACGATCAGATAGATCCACGGCCGCCGCGCCGGATCCCCGAACCGCCGCACCAGGCGCTCCCGCTCCGCCCGCCGCCGATCGATGCGCCGAACCCCCGCACCCACCGCCCTACGCGCCGCCCGCCGCGCCGCCGTCGCCGCCTTTCCCGACGGCACCTCGAACCGCACCGACCCCGCCGCCGCCTTCTGCGCCAACAACGTCACATCGGTGATCTGCTCCCGCGTCAGCGCATCGAACACCGGCACCGCCACCCCGTGCCCCAACCCCACATCCGCCACCACGGCATCCACCAGCCGATTCACCCACGGAATGCCATCCGGATCCGCGCCGGTGACCCCCGCCAACCGCAACACGGCCCGCTCCACCGACACCGTGGTGTGGCTACGCGCCAACTCCACCACCGGACGCCCCGCCCGACGCGCCAACTCCCGCGCCCGCGCCACCAGCACCGGATCCAGATCAAGCTTGCCCGTCACGAAAGCCCTTCCCCCTGATAGATCACGTCACCACGCAACACCGTCGCCCGACACACCGGCAACGGCGTCGGATCCTGCTCCCCCCGCAACTCCGGATCCTCGGCCTGCAACACCGGCAGACCCCGCTGCACCCCCGCCGGCGTCGACCACACCGCGAACGTCGCCGGCGCCCCCAACGCCAACACCCCCTCGCTGTCCATGTGCACCGCCCGCCAGCCACCCCGGGTGTGCGCCGCGAACGCCGCCCGCACCGTCATCCGCTGCACCGGACTGTGATGAGCCGCCGCCGCCCGCACCGAACCCCACGGATCCAACGGCGTCACAGGCGAATCCGAACCGAACGCCAACGTCACCCCCACCCCGTGCATCGCCCCCATCGGATTCGACGCCAACGACCGCTCCAACCCCAACCGCGCCTCGTACATCCGACCCGCACCACCCCACAACCGGTCGAACGCCGGCTGCATCGACGCCACCACCCCGTACTCCACGAAAGCGGCGATCAACCGCCGATCCATCACCTCCGCGTGCTCCACCCGATGCCGCGCCGCCCGCACCCGATCCGTACCCAGCCGCTGCGCCGCCGCCGCGAACCCCGCCACCACAGTCGAGATCGCCGCATCGCCGATCGCATGGAAGCCGCCCTGCATCCCGTGCGCCGCACAGTCCAACAGGTGATCACGCACCTGCTCCGCACTCAGATACCCGTGACCACACCCGTCACCGTCGACGTACGCCTGCGACAGAAACGCCGTACGCGACCCCAGCGCCCCGTCCGCGAACAGATCCCCACCGGCCCCCACCGCACCCAACTCCCGCGCCCGCGCCGCACCACCCAACTCACCCCAGTACCCGTACACCTCCGGCACCCCCGCACCGGAGATCGACAACAAGCCGGTGAAGTCCTCCTCGTCGGAGATCTCCGGCCCACCACACTCGTGCACCGCCGCGATCCCCAACGACGCCGCATGCGCCAACGCCACCCGCTGCGCCGCCACCCGCTGCGCCCGCGTCACCGACGCCCGCGCCGCCGCCCGCACCACGTGATGCGCGTCCAGCCGCAACCAACCCGACCCGTCATACCCGGACACCGCCGCCGCCTGCGGACACGCCGCCAGCAACGCCGAGGACCCCAACGCCGAATGAATCGACGCCTGCGACAGATACACCCGCCGCCCACCGGCCGCCCGCCCCAACTCCACCGCCGACGGCGGCTGCGGCACCGACCACGTCGACTCGTCCCACCCGTGACCCAACACCACCGCGTCCGCAGGCAACCCCGCCGCGAACGCCGACACCGCGTCCAACAACTCACCGGCCGAGCGCACCCCGGACAGGTCCAGCCCCGACAACGCCAGCCCGGTGTCGCTGACATGCACATGCGCGTCCACGAACGCCGGCGTCACCAACGCCCCGGCCAGGTCCACCACCCGGTCGGCGGTCGGCGCGTCCGCATCAGCACCCAACCAGGCAATCCGCCCATCCCGTACCAACAATGCCGTCGCGGACGGTTCCGCCGGACAATGCAGCACGCCACCGCGGTACAACGTCGAGGGGTTGTTCGTCATGGCCTCAGTCTGCCGCCAGCCGAGCCTCGAACAGCCCCCGCACCCCGGGATCAGCCCGCAACAACCCCAACGCCAACTCCGCGTGCCCCGGCACGTACCCGTTGCCGACCAGCATCGTCACGTCCGCGGCCAGGCCCTCGGCCCCCAACGCCGCCGCCGAGAAACTCGTCGCCATCGAGAAAAAGATCACTGTTCCGCCGTCGGCCGTCGCCAACACCGCACCGTGCTCACAGCCCGGCACGTCCACGCAGACCACCGTCACATCCGCCGGCACCCCCAACGCCGACGTCACCGCCGTCGACAACGCCACCGGATCCCGGGCGTCGGCCATCGCCACCGCATCACACAACCCGGCCGCCGTCAGCGCGTCACGCTCCGCCGCCACCGGCACCACCCCGACCGTACGACCCGCCCCCGCCTGCCGCGCCGCCGCCAGCGACAGCGAGCCACTCTTACCCGCGCCACCGATCACCGCCACCGTCACCGGCGGCCCGTCCACCGCCCGCTCGGCCACGTACCGCGACACCACCCGCGCGGTAAGCGCAGGCGCCCCGCACACGTCAAGCACCGCCAGCGACAACTGCGGATCCAGATCCTGCGGCAGCACCGCCGCGACCGACCGGGCGAACAGGATCGCCCACCCGTCACACGGCACCTGCTCACTGCGGCCGTCCCAGCGGGCCAGGCCGTCGGTCACCACCAGCGGCGTCAACGTCAGCGACACCAACGTGGCGACCCGCTCACCCGACTTCAACCCCAGCGGCGAACGCCGGCCGGCCTCCTCGACCGTGCCGATCAACATGCCACCCGACCCGGTCACCGGGTTCTGCATCTTCCCCCGCGTCGAGATGATCTCCAGAACCTCGGCGCGGACCGCAGCACCATCACCGCCGTGCTTGTCGAACAGCTGCCGGAAACTCGCCGCATCCAGGTTCAGCCGCTCCACCCGGATGCGTACCTCGTTCGCCGCGATCTCCGGGCGCGCGTCAAGCCGCCAGGCCGCCTGCGGCAGCACCCCCGCCGGTTCCACGACGCGGTGCAGACCCACCGGTGACGTCACGCCGACCTCCCTGTCCGACCGCCTGAACCTCCGGCCGAGGCTCGCGAGGCGGGAAAACTTACGGCAGACTAATTTCTTGACCGGATATTTTCCAGTACCCTTCAGTACCTTCGATCAACCACCAGGAGGGGCCGTGACCCAGACCCACCCGCCGGTGCAGAGCACCCCGGCTGCCCAGCCGGCCCCCGCCAACACCACCGGCCAGCCCTACGAATACCGCCGCACCCCACTCGTCGAACCCGACTGGACCCGCTTCCCCGGCTGGCGCCACGTCACCCGCGACCAGTGGGAAAACGCCCAGTGGCAGCGCGTCAACTGCGTCAAGAACGTCAAACAGCTGCGCACCGTGCTCGGCGACACCGTCGACGAGAGCTTCTACGCCGACCTGGAAGCCGACCAACGCGCCATGGCCACCATGTCCATGCTGGTGCCGCCACAGATGATCAACACGATGGTGCCGTTCGCGCCGCCCAGCACCGAAGCGCTGCTCGCCGACCCGATCCGGCGCTACATGATCCCGGTCGCCTCCGACCGCCGCACCGACTGGCCCTCACACCCCTACGCCAGCCGCGACTCCCTGCACGAACACGACATGTGGGTCGCCGAGGGCCTCACCCACCGCTACCCCACCAAAGTCCTCGCCGAACTGCTCGCCACCTGCCCCCAGTACTGCGGCCACTGCACCCGCATGGACCTGGTCGGCAACTCCACCCCCGCCGTCGACAAGCTCAAACTCAGCCTCAAGCCGGTCGACCGCTACGACGCGCACATCACCTACCTCAAGGCCCACCCCGGCGTACGCGACGTGGTGGTCTCCGGTGGCGACGTGGCCAACGTGCCCTGGCGCAACCTCGAGTCCTACCTGATGCGCCTGCTGGAGATCGAAACCATCCGGGACATCCGACTCGCCACCAAGGCCCTCATGGGCCTGCCCCAGCACTGGCTGCAACCCGACGTCGTCGAGGGCCTGGAGCGGGTGGCCCGCACCGCCGCCCGCCGCGGCGTCAACCTCGCCATCCACACCCACGTCAACCACGCCCAGTCGCTCACCCCACTTGTCGCCAAGGCCGCACAGACCGCCCTCGACGTCGGCGTACGCGACGTCCGCAACCAGGGTGTGCTCATGCGCGGCGTCAACGCCACCAGCAAGGACCTGCTCGACCTGTGCTTCGGCCTGCAGGGCGAGGCCGGCATCCTGCCGTACTACTTCTACATGTGCGACATGATCCCCAACGCGGAGCACTGGCGGGTGCCGGTCTGGCACGCCCAGCAGCTCCAGCACGACATCATGGGCTACCTGCCCGGCTACGCCACCCCTCGGATCGTCTGTGACGTGCCGTTCGTCGGCAAGCGCTGGGTGCACATGGTCACCGAGTACGACCGCGAGCGCGGCATCTCGTACTGGACCAAGAACTACCGCACCTCCATCGAGTCGGCCGACCTGGCGGCGTTGAGCAAGCGGTACGCCTACTACGACCCGATCGACACCCTGCCCGAGGCCGGCCAGCAGTGGTGGCAGACCCACCGCGACGACTGACGCACTGACGGCACGTACCGCGAAGGGGCCCCCGGGATTGTCCGGGGGCCCCTTCGCGTCGCTCGTCACCTGTCGAAGGCGTTCTTCGCCTTGTTCTTCATGTCCTCGCCCGCCCGTCGCGCGCGGGCCTCGGCCTGCTCGCCGGCGCCCTCGGCGCGCATGCGCTCGTTGTCGGCCATGTCGCCGATGCGCTCCTTGGCGGTGCCGCTCATCTCCTCGACCTTGTTCTTCGCCTTGTCGATGAAGCTCATCTCGCCTCCTCTGCTCGGCCGGGACGGCCAAGCCCCGTGTTGTTGGTGTCCCCGGGTGTCGCGGGTGAAAACCCGAGGTGGGCGGCACATCGCGTAAGGCGTCCTAGGATGCTAGGTGGTCGGCGGGAGACGGGGACTGGTTGACTGGGCCAATGGGACAGATCACGCTCATCCGACACGGCGCCACCACCTGGAGCACCGCACGACGGCACACCTCGTACACCGACCTGGGGCTGACGCCCGACGGCGAGCGGCAGGCCCGATCGCTGCGTCCCGCCCTCGCCGCCGAACGGTTCGTCGCGGTGCTCAGCAGTCCCCGACTGCGGGCGGTACGCACCGCCGACCTGGCCGGCCTGACCATCACCGACACCGACGAGGACCTGGCGGAGTGGAACTACGGCGAGTACGAGGGACAGACCACCGCCGAGATCCACGAAGACCAGCCGGGTTGGAGCGTCTGGACCGACGGGTGCCCGGGCGGGGAATCCCCCAGCGAGGTCGGCGAACGCGTCGACCGGCTGCTCAGCAGGCTCCATCCCCTGCTCGACAAGGGTCACGTCGCTCTCGTCGGGCACGCCCACTCGCTGCGCGTGCTGGGTGCCCGGTGGGTCGGCCTGCCACCGTCGGCCGGTGGACTGCTGCGACTGGACACCGCCACCCTCAGCCTGCTCGGCACCGAACACGGACGCCGGGTCATCCTGCGCTGGAACCACCCGCCCGCACCGCCTGTCGACGCGGTGGACGCCACGACGGCCCGACACTGAGCCACGAAACGGCGACTGGCTCCGCCCCGGCGGGTGCCGGAAGGCGGAGCCAGTCGCCGCGACAGGTCAGAGGTAACGATTCGCCTCGTCGATGAAGTGCTGCGCGTACCCCTCCGACGGAATGTCCCCGAGGTAGTACTTCTTCAGGTCGTGCCGGGTGGCCGCCAGCGGGTCACTGCCGAGCAGATCGTCCAGCACCGGGTCCAGGTTTGTCACCCGGCCGCTTTGCGCGTCGATCACGTACGCCGCCCGGGCCAGCGGGAAGGCGTCGGTGAACCGCTCCGCCGGCGTGGAGACCGCGACCATCGCGAACGGCTTCTCCGAGTACAGGTAGTCGGCGACCACACTGGACACGTCCGACACCATCGCGTCCGAGGCGTTGAAACAGTCCACCACCGACATCTTCGTCTCGGCCTCGGCACCGAACACGTGCTTGCGGCCGCTCGTGCGACGGTCCTCGGCGAGCAGCGCCTTGATCCGCTCCGACTCCTGCGTCAACGCCGCCGAGCGCATCGTGTACGGGTGCGGCCGGAACACGATGCTGCAACCCCGCGACACCAACGCCTTGACGATGTCGTAGCCCACCAGCAGCGACGAGTAGTTCGAGTCGGCGTAGAAGCCGGCCCAGGTCGGGGCGTACAGCACCCGCGGCGCGGTCAACGAGGCGATCGGCGCGGCGGCGATGGCGACGTTCTCCACCTGCGGACGCCCGACGATGCTGAACATCTCCGCCGGCATGCTCACACCGTTGGCCGCGAACCGGTCCACTGCGGCCTGACCGGCGACGAAGTTCTTGTCGTACATCCGGAAGACCGGGTTGTGGCTCGGCACCTTGTCGCTGTCACCGTGGTTGAGCTGGATGTGCGTCAGGTTCGTGTACCGCACGAGGTGGTTGTTCTTCGTCGCCGTGTTGACGTAGAACGCCGCCCGCAGCGACGGGACGATCACGTCGTCGATCTGGGTCAACCCCGAGCGCAGCACCACCGGCGCCGTGGTCATCCGCAGCACCTCGTTGAAGTTGGCCTCGGAGCGCACCAGCACGAAGAACTTCTTGCCCAGCCGCTCCAGGTAGGGCAGCCACATCCCGACCTGGTAGGCCGTGCCGGCCGGCGCCTCCCAGTGCAGCAGGAAGACCGGCTCGTACGCGGCCAGCGCCGCATTCAACCGCGTCTCGCTGGCGTGCCGGGCCCGTACCCGGGTCACCGCCTGCCAGCCGGTGAACGCGATCAGGGCGAGCGCGGCGACCGACACCACCAGCGAGATCACCTCGAGGGTGCCGGCGAACGCGCAGACCAGCGCCACCACCACGGCAGCGCCGTTGACAAGCACCGCCCGACTGGTGTTGGGCCGCAGGTTGGGCCGCAGACCGCTGCCGCGCAGATTGGCCGACACCGGATAGACCGAGCGGGAGGTGGCCGTCACCGCCGGCTCGGCGAGAATCGCCAACGCCGCCACGCCGACCCCCAGGGCCAGCACCAGATCCGCGCCGGAGTGCACCACGCCGAGCAGGTAGGCGCAGGCCAGCAGGAGCAGGCGGATCACGAGTGTCGAACCGGAGGGGGTCGGGCCGCCGCTCAGCGCGTTGCGCCACAGGTAACCGAGCAGGCCGAGCGCGACCAGGGCCGGGGGCAGCGCCCACCACGGCGAGTCCGCCACCGCCGCCAGCAGCAGCGCGGCCAGCGCCGCCACCTCGGCGGCCAGGGCGGGCATTCGGCCCGCCAGCCACCCCCGCAACCCGGACTTGGCGTTCACCGGCGGGCGCCCGTCGACGTGCCGTTCATCCGCAGCACCCGGCTGACCCGGCCGCGCCAGCTCGCCAGGAAGGTCTGCTGGACCTTCAGTTCCTTCTCCAACTGGGTTACCCGCTCCTCGAGTGACTTGGATCCGCGGGGCTCGCGGAATGGGGGTTCGAAGTCGTAGGCAGGTCGGGCCAGGTCACCGTCGTGGCCCTGCCGCAGCCAGCGCAGCCGCGACATGACCTGGCGACGCCCGACGGCGTCCGAGGCCATCAGCGTGTGCACCGGCCCGGGGAAGTTGGCGGAGGCGATCGCCTTGTCGTAGGCGGGGTTCTCCTTGCCGGGCTGGAACACGTGCTCGAGGTCGTTGTGCTCCAGGAAGCGCAGGTAGGTCTCGAAGGTCGGCACCTGGCGCGGCAGGAAGGCGTCGAAGTCGGCCTCCTCGTAGAGCCGCTGCGCGTCGACGTCCGGCGGCAGGTCGGCGTAGAGGCGGTACGGGATGCCGTGGTACTCGGCCAGCTCGACGGTGCGCGAGTCGTGGGCCAGCACCACCGCCGGCGTACCGGCCAGCACCGCCGCGACGTTGCCGTGGATGCGGGTGCCGAAGGCGAAGTGCTGCTCGGCCATGAACTCGACCCAGGTCGAGGCGTCCACGAAGAAGCGCATCCGGTCGTTCTCGTACAGCGGATGCTCGGTGTGGATCGGCATCCGCTTGTTGCCGACCTTGGCCGGGTTCTCACCCCAGAGCATCAGGGCGAGGCGGTGGTGCTGCTGCGGCACGATGACGCTGTTCGGGTAGCGGTCGGTGTTCGCCTCGACCAGCCGGTCCACCCCCTTGACCTTCGGGGTGTACGAGATGGCCAGCGGGCTGTCGTAGCGCAGGTGCCCGACCTTGCGCACCAGCGGGCCGAGCGGCCCGTTGCCGAACATCGACGGGCAGCCGATGACCCGCACGTGCTCGTCGCCGAAGCCGAGGTACTTCAGCATCCGCGCGGTGTACTCACCGCGTACGCCGATGGAGGCGGAGCGGTCCAGTACGGCCCGGGTGAACCGGGTGACGATCCGCTTGTACTCGTCGGGCAGCGAGTCGAACTCGGTGCCGTACGGCAGCTGGGCGCCGATGCCGACCACGGTGACGGGGATGGTCAGCTTCTCGATGACCTTCGCGAGTCGTTCCAGGTGCGGCAGGAAGGTGTCCCGGTACGAATTGGCCATCGGCAGCACGAACCGGTCGAACTCCTCGTTCGTCCGCGCGATGTACCGGCCCAGGTGAACCGGACGTTCGTGCACGTACGAGTTGGCGACCAGCTCGGCGTCGGGCACGCTCAGCGCCCGGAAGACCGCGCTGTAGAAGAGCATGTTGCCGGAGTTCGACCCGAACACCCCGAGTCGGGAGGTGGCCAGACTCTGCTCGTGGGACAGCACTGTCGCCGGATGTTTGCCGGCACGTACGAGGATGCGTGTCATGAGCGGGCACCGGACCCTGTGTGGCTGAACCGCGACCGTGCCGGTCGGAACATCTCATCCTCCCCTTGACGACACCCCGAGCGACCCGGTGCCGCGGCACCACCAGGGAACAGCGCGCGTACTGGCTCGCGCCGCTCACGATCGGGTCTCACTTCCGCAGAATCAGGGATGGATCCTAGCTCCGTATCCCGGAAGTTCACCGCACCGGGGTCGGATGTTCTTGATCATCTCGTCGCATTCCACGCATTCCCCTCAGCCCTCACCAGACGCCATCCCGAAACGCCTGGTCAGGGCGGGCCGCTCGGCTAACCGCCGGACGGCTCGGCGGCGACACCACGCGGCCGAGGCTGCTCCGCCGGCAGCGCGAGCTTCGGCGGACGGTGCTCGTACGGGGTGGAGAGCACCACTGTCGTGCGGGTGGTGACGTTCGCCGAGGTCCGGATCTCCTGGAGCACCCGCTCCAGGTCCGCCGGCCCGGCCACCCGCACCAGCAGCAGGTAGAAGTCCTCACCCGCGACCGAGTAGCACGAGTCGATCTCCGGCAGATGGGCCAGGCGTTCCGGCGCGTCGTCGGGCTGCGAAGGGTCGAAGGGCCGGATCGCCACGAACGCGGTAAGTGGCAGGTCGAGCGCCTCGAAGGAGACTTTCGCGCCGTAGCCCTTGATGACACCGCGCTGCTCCAGCCGACGTACCCGCTGGTGCACCGCGGAGACCGACAGGCCGACCCGCTCGGCGAGGTCCGTGTACGACAGCCGACCGTCGACGGTCAGTGCCGCGACGATGGCCCGATCGATCTCCTCCACGGCGTGCAACCTACCCGCTGAGCGCCCGATGTGCGACGTTCAGCCCTTCGCCAACGCCCGGGAAATCACCATCCGCTGGATCTGGTTGGTGCCCTCGACGATCTGCAACACCTTCGCCTCCCGGAAGTAACGCTCCACCGGATGATCGGCCACGTAGCCGGCGCCGCCGAGCACCTGCACCGCGTCGGTGGTCACCCGCATCGCCACGTCGGTGGCGAACAGCTTCGCCTTGGCCGCCTCGATCGAGTACGGCCGGCCGGCGTCGCGCAGCCGCGCCGCGGCCAACGTCAACGCCCGGGCGGCGGAGATCTGGGTGGCCATGTCGGCCAGGGTGAACCCGAGCCCCTGGAACTCGATGATGGCGCGGCCGAACTGCTGACGCTCGCGGGCGTAGGTCACCGCGTAGTCCAACGCCGCCTGGGCCAGCCCCACCGCGCAGGCGGCGATGCCGAGTCGACCGGAGTCCAACGCGGCCATGGCGATGGTGAAGCCCTTGCCCTCCCCGCCGATCAGCCGGTCGGCGGGCACCCGGGCGTCGTCGAAGACCAGCTGCGCCACCGGTGAGGAACGCAGCCCCATGGTGCGCTCGGCGGTCTGCGGCGTGATCCCCGGCGTCGCCCGGTCGGCGAGCAGGCAGGAGATGCCCTTCGGGCCGGGCCCGCCGGTGCGGCAGAAGATGTTGTAGAAGTCGGCCGTGTGGGCGTGGGTGATCCAGGCCTTGGTGCCGGTGACGACGTAGTCGTCGCCGTCGCGGACCGCCTTCGTGGTCAGCGCCGCGGCGTCCGAGCCACCCTGGGGCTCGGAGAGGCAGTACGCGCCCAGCAACTCGCCACCGATCATGTCCGGCAGCAGGCTGCGCTGCTCGTCGGTGCCGAACGCGGCCACCGGGTAGCAGGACAGGGTGTGCACGCTCACCGCCTCGGCGACGGTGAGCCAGCGCCCGGCCAGGATCTCCAGCACCTGCAGGTAGACCTCGTAGGGCTGGGCCGCGCCGCCGTACTCCTCGGGGTACGGCAGCCCCAGCAGCCCGGCGCGGCCCAGGGTGCGCAGCACCTCCCGGGGGAACTCCCCACGCTGCTCGTGCTCGACGACCCTGGGTGCGAGCTCCCGGTCGGCGAGTTCGGTGGTCAGCTCCAGCAGGTCGTGGGCCTCGTCGGTGGGCAGGATCCGCTCGACGGTCATAGCTCGATCAGCTCCGTGGTGGTGGTGTTGAGCCGACGTACGCCGTCGGTCGTGCAGACGACGATGTCCTCGATGCGGGCGCCGTGCCGCCCGGCGAGGTAGATGCCCGGTTCCACGGAGAAGGCCATCCCGGCGACCAGCGGGCGGTCGTTGCCGGCCACCACGTACGGCTCCTCGTGGCCGTCCAGACCGATGCCGTGCCCGGTACGGTGCAGGAAGGCCGCGCCGTATCCGGCGGCGGCGATCGGCTCGCGGGCCGCGGCGTCGACCGCCTCGGCGGTCACCCCCGGACGGACCGCGGCCACGGCGGCGTGTTGCGCGTCGCGCAGCACCGCGTAGTAGTCGACGAACTCGGCCGGCGCCGGGCCACCGGCCACATAGGTACGGGTGCAGTCGGAGCGGTAGCCCGAGGGCATGGTGCCGCCGATGTCCACCACCACCGGCTCACCCACCCCGATCGGCCGGTCGGAGGTGCCGTGATGCGGGCTGGCCCCGTTCGGGCCGGCGGCGACTATCACGAAGTCGACGGTGACGTGCCCGGCGGCGCGGATCGCCGCGGCGATGTCGGCGGCCACCTCCACCTCGGTACGCCCCGGCCGCAGCCACTCGCCCATCCGCTCGTGCACCGCGTCGATCGCCGCACCGGCCTCGGCGAGCGCCGCGATCTCGGCGGGCGACTTGACGATCCGCAGCTCCCGCAGCACCTCGGAGGCCAGCCGCTGCCGGGCACCGGGCAACACCGCACGCAGCGCGAGGACCTGCTCGGCCCACATCCGGTCGGCCAGTCCCACCGCGTCGAGAGCCCCGTCGAGGGCCGCGGTCACCAGCGGGTACGGGTCGCTGCCGTCGGTGTGGTCGACGATGCGCACGCCGGTGGCCGGCGCCGGGGACGCCTCGGCCGCAGGCCGTTCCAGGGTCGGCACGATCAGGGTCGGCTCGCCCTCGGCGGGCAGCACCAGCAGGGTCAGCCGCTCACCGGCGTGCGCGTCGTAGCCGGTGAGGTAGCGCAGGTCGGAGCCGGGGCTGAGCAGCAGGGCGTCCAGGCCGGCGGCGGCGATGGCGCGTTGCGCGGCCACCAGTCGCTGCGGCGGGTAGAGTTCGTCGATTCCCACCCGCACAGCTTAACGGTCGTTTGGGGGCGGGTTGTGGACGGTCGCGGCCGAGCGTAGCCCGCCGACCGGTCAGGAATCGAGAAGCACTCCGCGGCGCAGCACAGCAAGCTGACCTTCAGGACATCCCGCCCGGCACGTCCCGTCGGGCCGGGCAGCTCATCTCTGCTGGAGGTCGCCGTGCGCTGGAACAATACCGTCCGACAGACCCACCGATGGACCTCGATCATCTTCGTGGTGACGGTCATCGTCGCCTTCGTCGCCGCCGCCCAGGCGGAACCCGCCGAATGGCTCTTCTACCTGCCACTACCCCCGCTGGCCCTGCTCCTGTTCACCGGGTTGTACCTGTTCGTGCTGCCGTACGCCGTCCGGCGGCGACGCACCGCGAGCTGAGTGCGGCGGCGCCGCACCGCGAGCCGCCTCGGCACGGCTCAGTGCATCAGCCAGAGGCAGAACGGGTGGCCGTCCGGGTCCAGGCAGACCCGGACGTCATCCTGCGGCTGGAACTCGGCCATGGTCGCGCCGCAGGCCAACGCGTGCGCCAGGGCCGCGTCCAGATCCTCGACGCCGATCTCCAGGTGCATCGACATCTGCTGCCGGCCCGGCTGCGCCGGCCAGGTCGGGCGGACGTACGCCCGTTCCCGCTGGAACGACAGTCCGACACCACCGTCGACGTTGTGCAGGATGACGTCGTCGGCCTCCTCGACCTTGATCTCCCAGCCGAGCAGCCGCACGTAGAAGCGGGCCAGCGCGGCCGGGTCGGGCGTGTCCAGGTTGACCGTGGTCAACCTCAGCCGGGTGGGTACGGACATCTGTTGTCCTCCTGGTCGTGCCGGGCACCCCGAACGTCGGTGGGGTGTGCCAGGCTGTCGGACGTGGCACAGCAGACCCCGATCATGCTCGTCGACGCGCCCAGTCTCTACTTCCGCGCCTACTTCGGCATCCCCGAGTCCGCCGCGAAGACCGCCGACGGCCAGCCGGTCAACGCCGTACGCGGCTTCCTCGACATGCTCGCCCAACTGGTGCGCACCCGCCGCCCGGGCCGGATGGTGTGCGCGATGGACCACGACTGGCGACCGGACTGGCGGGTGGCGCTGCTGCCGTCGTACAAGGCGCACCGGGTGGCGCCGGAGGGCGGCGAGATCGTGCCGGACACCCTCTCCCCGCAGGTGCCGATGCTCCTCGACGTGCTGGAGGCGCTGGGCATCACCGTGGTCGGCGCGGCCGGCTACGAGGCCGACGACGTGCTCGGCACCCTCTCGGTCACCCAGCCCGGCCCGGTGGAGGTGGTCTCCGGCGACCGTGACCTGTTCCAGTTGATCGACGACGCCCGCGGGGTGCGGCTGCTCTACATCGGCCGGGGCGTGGCCAAACTGGACGACTGCGACGACGCTGCGGTGCGCGCCCGCTACGGTGTGCCGGCCGACCGGTACGCCGAGTTCGCCGCGCTGCGCGGCGACCCCAGCGACGGGCTGCCCGGAGTGGCAGGT
Source organism: Micromonospora gifhornensis (assembly GCF_016863515.1). Classification (GTDB taxonomy): domain Bacteria; phylum Actinomycetota; class Actinomycetes; order Mycobacteriales; family Micromonosporaceae; genus Micromonospora; species Micromonospora gifhornensis. The sequence continues at coordinate 70,300 of NZ_BOPA01000016.1, read as the reverse complement.
GTCGGCGAGAAGACCGCCGCCCGGCTGATCGACCGGTACGGCGACATCGCCGGCATCCTCGCCGCCCTGGACGACCCGGCCTCCGGATTCGCGCCCGGCCTGCGCGCCAAGCTCGCCGCCGCACGGGACTACCTCGCGGTGGCCCCGAAGGTGGTCCGGGTCGCCCTGGACGTGCCGCTGCCACCGCTGCCCACCGAGTTGCCGACCGCGCCCGCCGACCCGGATCGGCTGCTCGACCTGGCCCAACGGTGGAACCTGGCCGGCTCCACCCGCCGCCTGGTCGACGCCCTCGCCACAGGCGCCGACTCCTAGACGACCTCGCGCAGGTAGCCGTCGATCGAGGCGGCGAGCACCTGCTCGCCGGGGCGGGCCCAGACGTCGGCATTGAAGACCTCCACCTCGATCGGGCCGGTGTAGCCGGCCCGATCGACCGCCTCGCGCAGCCGGCGCAGTTCGATGCAGCCGTCGCCGGGCAGCGCCCGGCCGAGCAGCACCCCCTCGGGCAGCGGGGTGATCCAGTCGCAGACCTGGAACGAGGCGATCCGCTCCCCCGCCCGGACGATCTGCGCGTACACGGTGTCGTCCCACCAGACGTGGTAGGCGTCCACCACCACGCCGACCACGTCGGGGTCGAACCGTTCCGCGATGTCGAGGGCCTGGCCGAGGGTGGCGATGACACACCGGTCGGCGGTGAACATCGGGTGCAGCGGCTCGATCGCGAGCCGCACCCCGGCGGCCTCGGCGTGCGGGGCGAGGTCGGCGATCGCGTCGGCCACCCGGGCCCGGGCCCCGTCGATGTCCCTGCTGCCCTCCGGTAGCCCGCCGCAGACCAGCACCAGCACGGGTGCGCCGAGCGTGGCGGCCTCCTCGATGGCGCGCAGGTTCTCCTCGCGCCAGTCGTCGGCGGTGAAGAAGCCGCCCCGGCACAGGGTGGTCACCGCCAGCCCGGCGTCGCGGACCAGCGTGGCGGTGCGGGCCAGGCCGTACTCGGCGACCGGTTCCCGCCACAGGCCGATGCCCGGCACGCCGGCGGCCACGCAGCCGGCCACCACGTCGGGCAGCGGCCAGTGTTTCGTGGTGGCCTGGTTGAGCGAGAAGCGGCGCAGCGCCGCCCGGTCGGAGGTCACTGGGCCACCCCCGCGACCGTGAAGTACGCCCGGGCGCGGGCGGCGGCCAGGTCGGCGTCGGGCAGCAGCCCGGCGTCCTCGGCGAGGGTGAGCAGGGTGGCCAGGTGTGCCGGGGACCGGCCGGACTGCAGGCCGCCGACCATGGTGAAGTGGTCCTGGTGGCCGGCCAGCCAGGCGAGGAAGACGATGCCGGTCTTGTAGTACCAGGTGGGTGCGGCGAACAGGTGCCGGGCCAGCGGCACGGTCGGGGCGAAGATCTCGTCGTACCCGGTCAGGTCGCCGCGGTCGAGAGCGGCAAGCGCGGCGGCGGCGGCCGGGGCGATGGCGGCGAAGACGCCCAGCAGCGCGTCGGAGTGACCGCTGTCGTCGCCCCGGATCAGCTCCGGATAGTTGAAGTCGTCGCCGGTGTAGAGGCGTACCCCGGCCGGCAGCCGCCGCCGCAACGCCACCTCGCGGCCGGCGTCGAGCAGCGACATCTTGATGCCGTCCACCCGCGACACATGGGCCTTGATCAGCTCGACGACGGTGTCGGCGGCCAGGTCCAGGTCGGTCGAGCCCCAGTAGCCGGTCAGCGCCGGGTCGAACATCGGGCCGAGCCAGTGCAGCAGCACCGGGCCGTCGGCAGCGGTCAGCAGGTCGTCGTACACCCGCAGGTAGTCCTCGGCGTGGCGGGCGACGGCGGCCAGGTGGCGGCTGCACATCAGCACCGGCACCGCGCCGGCGGCCTGCACGTCGGCGAGTTGCTCGCGGTAGGCGGCGGTGACCTCGGCCAGGGTGGCCGGGCCGGGCGGAAGCTGGTCGGTGGCGACCCCGGCGACGATCCGGCCGCCGACCGCGCGGGCCTGCGCCGCGCTGCGCCGGATCAGCTCCCGGGTGCTCGGATAGTCCAGGCCCATGCCGCGCTGCGCGGTGTCCATCGCCTCGGCCACCCCGAGGCCGTACGACCAGAGGTGCTCGCGGAAGGCGAGGGTGCGGTCCCAGTCGAGCACGGCCGAGGTGCCCGGGGTGTTGTCGGCGCCCGGATCGGCCACCACGTGCGCGGCGGCGTACGCGATGCGGCTGCGCGGCGGGCCGTCGGGGCGCGGATGCCCGGTGCCGCCGGCCAGCCGCAGTCGCCGCCCGCCGGGCAGGGTGACGGTCGTGCCGCTCACAGCGACAGCTCCGGCACCTCGACGCGACGACCCTCGCGGGCCGACAGCAGACCCGACTCGGCCAGCTGCACGCCGCGCGCCCCGGCCAGGAAGTCCCACCGGAACGGCTCACCGGCCACCACGTGCCGCAGGAACGCCTCCCACTGCACCTTGAAGCCGTTGTCGAAGTCCTCGTTGTCCGGCACCTCGGACCACTGTGACCGGAAGTCCTCGGTGGCCGGCAGGTCGGGATTCCACACCGGTTTCGGGGTGAGGGCCCGGTGCTGCACCCGACACCGCCGCAGTCCCGCCACCGCGCTGCCCTCGGTGCCGTCGACCTGGAACTCGACGAGTTCGTCGCGGAACACCCGCACCGCCCAGGACGAGTTGAGCTGGGCGATCACCCCGCCGTCGAGCTCGAAGACGGCGTACGCGGCGTCGTCGGCGGTGGCCTGGTAGGGCCGGCCCGCCTCGTCGACCCGGCGCGGAACGTGGGTGGCGATGGTGGCGGAGACCGCACGCACCTCGCCGAACAGCTCCGCCAGCACGTAGTGCCAGTGCGGGAACATGTCCACCACGATGCCGCCGCCGTCCTCGGCCCGATAGTTCCAGGAGGGACGCTGGGCGGGCTGCCAGTCACCCTCGAAGACCCAGTAGCCGAACTCGCCGCGCACCGACAGCACCTGACCGAAGAAGCCGCCGTCGAGCAGGCGCTTGAGTTTGCGTAGGCCGGGCAGGAACAGCTTGTCCTGCACCACACCGGTGCGTACGCCGGCGGCGCGGGCCGCGCGGGCCAGGTCGAGGGCCGCGGCAGTGTCCTCGGCGAGGGGCTTCTCGGTGTAGATGTGCTTGCCGGCCTCGATCGCCGCCCGGATGGCCTTCTCCCGCTGCTGGGTGACCTGGGCGTCGAAGTAGATCTCGACGTCGTCGCGGGCCAGCGCCGCCGCCAGGTCGGTCGTCCAGTCGTCCAGGCCGTGCCGTTGCGCGATCTCGCGCAGCTTGGTCTCGCTGCGTCCGACCAGGACCAGGTGCGGCCAGACGGTGGTGCCGTCGGCCAGTGGCAGGCCACCGGCGTCCCGGATGGCCAGCAGGGAACGCACCAGATGCTGGCGGTAGCCCATCCGGCCGGTGACGCCGTTGACGATGATGCCGATCGACCTGCGGGTCATTGAGGGATCCTTCCGCAACGAGGCCAGGTAAGCGCTTTCCTGCGCAGCCTAGAGCGCGCAGGAACGCCGGGGCAAGGGCTTTCCCGCCGGCAACGATCCGGCCGGCGAAATGCTGTCGCGCTACGCCGCCGTGGCGCAGACCATGGGCCACATGGACCCACAGGCCCGCGAGATCGTCGACTACTACACCCTCCGGTACCGCGAGGATCTGCGGCTCAGTGCAGGGCGGCCACAGGCTCGGCTGGAACGACAGCGGACCCTGGAGATCCTGCGGGAGTCGCTGCCCCCGGCACCGGCTCGGATCCTGGACGTGGGTGGCGCAACGGGCGAGTACGCCCGGGCCCTCGTCGCCCTGGGCCACCGGGTCCGGCTGCTCGACCTGGTGCCCGCCCACGTCGCGCAGGCCCGCGCGGGGCACCCCGGCCTCGACGCGGAGGTCGCCGACGCCCGCGCGCTGCCCGAGGACGACGACAGCTACGACGCGACGCTGCTGCTCGGTCCGCTCTACCACCTGCCGGAGCACGCGGACCGGTGCACCGCCCTGGCCGAGGCGGTCCGCGTCACCCGTCCCGGCGGCACGGTCTTCGCCGCCGCGATCTCCCGGTTCGCCCTGCCGCTCGACTTCGCGGCCACCGGACGGCTCGACGATCGGACGATCGAACGGGCCCGGACGCTGCTCACCGATGGTCGCAACGACCCGGTTCTCGGCTTCACCCACGCCTACTTCCATCGTCTCGAGGAACTGGTCGACGAATGCCTCACGGCGGGCCTGGTAAACGTCACTGTCGAGGGTGTCGAAGGGCCGGCGTGGCTCGCCGCCGAAGCGGGGGCGCACGGACCGACGGCGGAGCAACTGTTCACCGCCGCGCTGGCGCTGGCCAGGACGTACCGCGACGAACCGGCACTTGTCGCGACCAGCGCCCATCTGCTCGCCCGGGCGACGGTGCCCGGCGACCCGTCACGAACCCGTCCGAACCAGCCGGACCTACCGGTGTGACCTGCACGAACCATGCGGCGGCAAAAGTCCCGCACTGCGGTACGGTGGCGCTGGCCGTCAACGACGCGGCCGACGCGACACGGGAGGGGACGCGGGTGGCGACGCTGTCCGATGTGGCGCGGCGGGCGGGCGTCTCCCCCGCCACGGCTTCTCGAGTGATCAACGGCAGCAGCAAGCCGGTCACCGACGAGTTGCGGGAACGGGTCCTGCAAGCCGTCGCCGAGTTGCAGTACGTGCCCAACGCCCACGCCCAACTGCTGGCCCGTTCCCATCGAGGCGCGGTCGGCGTGATCGTGCACGACGTCTCCGACCCGTACTTCTCCGAGATCACCCGGGGGCTGCAACGGGTCGCCACCGACCAGGGGCGGCTGCTGATGATCTGCAACAGCTACCGGGACCCGGACCGGGAGCTGGAGTACGTCGAACTGCTGCGCGGGCAGCAGGTGGCCGCGATCATCCTGGCCGGCTCCGGCTACCACGATGCCGACTTCACCACGCTGCTCAACGGCAAGCTGGCCGCGTACGAGGCCACCGGCGGGCGGGTCGCGGTGATCGGCCGCCACGAGCACTCCGGTGACGCGGTGATGCCGGACAACCGCGACGGCGCGCGGCTGCTCGGGCAGGAGATCTGCCGGCTCGGCCACCGACGCATCGGGGTGGTGGCCGGGCCCCGGGTGCTGACCACCACCACCGACCGGCTGACCGGGCTGCGCGAGGCGCTCGCCGAACACGGTCGGCAGCTACCGGATCAGCTCGTCCGGTACGCCGATTTCGACCGGGACAGCGGCGCCGAGGCGACCGCCGCCCTGTTGGACGCCGAGCCCGGGCTGACCGCGATCGCGGCGCTCAACGACTCGATGGCCATCGGCGCGTTGTCGTTGCTGCGCTCCCGCGCGGTGGCGGTGCCCGATCAGGTGAGCGTCTTCGGCTTCGACGACATGCCGATGGCCCGCGACGTCACCCCGGCGCTGACCACGATCCGGTTGCCGCTCGTCGAGATGGGTGCCCGAGCGATGGCGCTGGCCCTGGACGGTGGTTCCGCCGGGCCCCGGGTCGAGTCGCTCGCCGCCGAACTGGTCCGCCGCGACAGTTCCGGACCACCGCCGCACTGAGGCGCATCACGGGAGATTTGCGCGAATGGGATAGATATAGTCACATGCGTAAACTCCTGATCTCAGCCGCTCTCGTGGTGGCGCTGGTGACCGGGGCCACCGGGCCGGCGGCGGCCGAGCCACCCCACAACCCCGCTCCCCGATCCGCCGTCGAAGGCTGGTCGGTGGCCGACGGCGAGCTGACCTGGCGTTCCGACACACCGGTGCCGATGGGCGACGCCGCCGTCGAATTCTGGTCGGGCCAGCGGCGGCTCGGCGCGGCTCGTCCGCACCCGGACGGTCGGACCTTCAGCCTTCCGCTGACCGCGCCGGTCGAACCCGACGAACTCGCGGTGCGGGTCGGCGGCAGGCGCATCGACGCGGACGCCCCGCGCGAGAGCGCCCGCCGGTCGGAACCGGTCGCCGCCGCGGCGGCCCCGCAGCCCGCCGGCCCCGTCGACCCCGGCAGGCCCGGACCGTACCGGCAGATCACCGGGGAGTACGACCTTCCCGGGGTCACCCTGCCGGAGTTCCCGGAGAAGGTCGAGATGCGGGCGGTGGTGGTCGCGCCGCAGGGCACCACCGGCGCCCGGCCACTGGCGCTGTTCCTGCACGGTCGCCACGCCGTCTGCTACCGGGGCGACGAGCAGGTGCCCCAGCAGTGGCCGTGCCCGGCCGGCACCGATCCGATCCCGAGCCACCGTGGCTACCTGCAGGCGCAGCGGCTGCTCGCCTCGCAGGGCTACGTGACCGTGTCCATCTCGGCCAACGGCATCAACGGTCAGGACTGGGCCGCCGCCGACGGCGGTGCCCAGGCCCGCTCCTCGCTCGTACGGCTGCACCTGGCGAAGTGGGCCGACTGGGCCGGTACGGGTCGTGCCGCAGCGCCGAGCATCGTGCGGGCCGCGCCCCGGGCCGACCTGTCCCAGGTGTTCCTGATGGGTCACTCCCGTGGTGGCGAGGGGGTCAGCCGGGCGGCGATGGACTCACTCACCCCACCGCCGAGGGCCCAGGACGGCTACCCCGGCAGAGTTCGCTGGACCGTACGCGGCATGCTGCTGATCGGTCCCACGCTCTTCGGGCACAACCCGGTGCCGGACGTCCCGTCGGTGACCATCCTGCCCGGCTGCGACGGTGACGTCTTCGACCTGCAGGGCCAGATGTTCGTCGACGCCACGCGCGGACTCAGCCCGAGTCGCGCACTGCGCAGCGCGCTGTACGTGATCGGGGCCAACCACAACTACTTCAACACCGAATGGACGCCCGGACAGTCGGTGGCACCGTCCCAGGACGACTTCTACACCAGAGACGACGAGCCGGACCTGGTCTGTTCACCGGGCATGCCGAGCCGGCTCACCGCCAACCAGCAGCAGACCGTCGGCGCCACCTACATCGCCGCCGCCGCGCGGCTCTTCGTCGAAGGTGACGACCGGATCCGGCCGCTGCTCGACGGCACCGGCCGACGGGCACCCTCGGCCGACCCGGCGCGGGTGCTCGCCCACGCCCTCGGCGGCAACCGCACGCCGGTGCTCACCCCGGACGCGTCGACGCAGCTGTCGGGTGGTGCCCGGATCTGCGACCAGGTCACCGACGACGCCGAGCGGTCCTGCCTCGACCCGATGGATCGCAACGCTTTCCTCGCACACTTCACGCCCTTCCTCTGGACCATCCCCGAGCCCAACCGGTACGCGGCCGAGCTGGCCTGGTCCCGTGCCGGCACACCGATCCGGCTGGCTCCGGCCCGGCCGGTTTCCGTCGCCGGCGCCCGTGACCTGGCGCTGCGGATCATCGTCGCGCCGAACACGACCGACACCCGGTTCGACGTGACAGTCGTCGGCACCGACGGGCGGCGCAGCCGGCTGGGCGAGGTACGCATCGACGGTCTGCCCGGCACCGGCAACACGACCTCGCACTGGGCGCAGGAGGTGCGGGTGCCGTTGAAGGGGGCACCCGCTCGACTGGCCGCCATCGAGGTCACGCCACGCACCGCGTTCGGGCAGGCATGGCTGCTCGACGCGTGGGGCTGGAAGCCGGGCACCCCCGACCCGCGTGCCCCCCGCCTGCCGCGGCTCGACATCGGCACCTTGGAGGTGGCCGAGGGTGACTCCGGCACGAAGACGTACGAGATCCCGGCGACCATCACGGGACGCGGCAGCGCGACAGTACAGCTGAACCTGACCGATGACATGTTCGTCAGCCGCTCCTGGCTGGCCACCGTCCGGCCCGGTCAGCGCAGCATCCGGGTGCCGGCCGAGGTGGTCGGTGACACGCTGTGGAACTACACCGAGCGGTACCTGCTGACCGCCAAGGCGCAGCAGGGCATGGTGGTCGGCAGCTACCTCGGCGGTCTCGACGTGCTCAACGACGATCCGGCGCCGACCATCACCGTCGAACCCGTCCAGCGCGTCACCGAAGGCGAGACGTTGACCTGGCGTTTCACCTCGTCCGCGCCGACGGAACAGGGCATCTTCGCCATCGCCTGGCCGCAGCCGCCGACCGACGGCCCCGAGCTGTCCACCATGGACGTCGATCCGGACTGGTTCACCGAGCACGCGTACTCGCCGGTGGAGCCCGAACGGCCACTGTCCCAGACCTGGCTGGTGCCGTACCTGGACCTGGCCCCGGACGCGGTCGTCGCTGAGATCACCGTCCCGACGATCACCGACTCGGTGGTCGAGCCGGACGAGTGGATCGAGCTGCGCTTCGACCAGGAGCCGGACGGGCCGCAGCTGCCGCCGGTGCTGACCGGTGTGGTGACCGACGGCTGAGCGGGGACGCCGCGGTGGCACCGGTACGGATACCCTGTGCCGGTGCCACCGCTGAGCCCCACCCAGCAGCTCCTCTCCCCCGACGACGTGGCCGACTACATCGCCGCCTCGTTCGGCGCGGACCGGCAGGTCGCCGACTGCGGGCCGCTGACCGGCGGCGGGTTCGCCACCGTCTGGTGGGTACGCCTCGACGACGGCGCAGACGTCGTCCTCAAGGTCGGGCCACCGTCGCACGTGCCGCTGCTGCGCTACGAGACCGGGATGCTCGCCGCCGAGGCCCGTTACTTCCGGCTGGTCGCCGCCCGGGCCCCGCAGGTGCCGGTGCCGCCGGTGCTGCACCACGGTCGCGACGCCCGTCTCGGCGAGTGGCTGGTCACCGGTCGGCTGCCCGGCCGGGCGCTGCCCGACCTGGACGGTGCCGACGAGGGCGCACGCTACGACTTCGGGGCGACGGTGGCCACCCTGCACCGGATCACCGGTGACCGGTTCGGCTACGACGCCGGCCGTGCCGGCGGCATTACCTGGTCGGTGGCGTTCGCGGCGATCGTCGACGATCTGCTCGCCGACGCGGTCGACTGGAACGTCACACTTCCCGCGCCGCCGCAGCGGTTCCGGGAGGTGGTGGCCCGGCACGCCGGCCTGCTCGACCAGGTGCGCCGACCCGCCCTGCTGCACTTCGACGGCTGGGACGGCAACGTGCTGGCCGCGCCCGACGCGCACGGGGCGTACCGGATGTGCGGGCTTGTCGACGGCGAACGGTTCCTCTACGGCGACCCGATGCTGGACCTGGTCTCGCCCCTGCTGTTCCGGCGCGCCGAGGACGAGCCGGAGCATCCGTTCCTGCACGGCTACGCCGACGCCGTCGGCACGCCGCTGGTCTTCGACGACCGGGTACGCCGCCGGTTGGCGTTGTACCGGATGCACCTGCACCTGCTGATGACCGTGGAGATGCCCAGCCGGGGCATCACCGTCGGCAACGACCCCGGCCGACACACCCTGCTCGCCGAGCTACTCGACCGCGACCTGGCGGACCTGAGCGCCGAGTAACCGGCCGCTGTGCGCGGCGCGTGATCACGGACGCTGCCCGAGCTTCGGCACCACGGCACGTTGCAGCACCGCAGTGGTGGCCAGCACGGTGCCGGCCGGTCCATCGGCAGTGTCCGCCACGAGGTAGCTACGCGAGCCGAGGTACTCGAAGGTCCGCTCATCGAAGATCCACTCGTCGCGGCGGTCCCGTTCGGTGTACGCGACGGCGGTCCCCCGCCGGCCCGCCGCGTCGGTCACCTGACGGATCACCTCGACTCCGGGAATCCGGGCTGCGGCCCGGTAGAGAGCGGCGCTTGTCTGTGGCGGCACCAGCGATTCCCGCAGGATGTCGCCGATCGCGGTGAACGCCGCGCCGTCGCGGCTGCTGCCGTGGCCCCGCTCGGCACGTTCCCGGTAGAGCTTGGCCAGCAGTTCATCCGGGTCGTCGGGCAGATCGACGACCGCCGCGTTCGGCGTCATGTCGGTCAGCGTCACCCGCTCGGGGATCACGCCGATGACCGGCAGTTCGAAGAACGGCTGTCGGAGCAGACCATCGCCCGGCTCGTACCGGGGGATCCAGATCTCCCGCTCGCGTACCGGTCGCAGCCGGGCCGGACCGCCACCCAGTTCGGCGTAGGCGCCCAGGCTCCTGATGTAGACGTACCTCCCGTCGCCCGGTTCCGGCTTCTCGACGACGGCGGCGGCCATCGCGTTCAGCAATGTCGTCGCGGCCGCCGGTTCCGCCTGTTGCACAGTTACGACAAGCGGCGCGCTCTGCGGCACCCCGGGCAGCGCGATCGTCCCGGCCGCGATCACCGCGGCCAGTACGCCCACCGCGCCCGCGAGCACCGGCGTCCGCTTCGGCCGCCGGGCCGGCCGGGTGATCTCGTTCATCAGGTGCCGGCGCAGGGCCTGCCGGTGCGCGGTGGCCATCGCCGGCACGTGCGGAACAGTCGGCTCGCTCATCGGTACTCTCCCTGCTCGACGGGGGTGCCTCGCGGACGGTCCAGTTCCTGCTGGGCCAGCGCCCGCAGCCGGGTTCGGGCCCGGGACAGCCGCGAACGCACGGTCCCGACGGGAACCCCCAGGGCTTCGGCTGCTGCCGCGTAGTCCAGCTGCGACCAGACGCACAGCAGGAACACCTCCCGGTCCGCCCGACGCAGGGCCCGCAGGGCCGCCACGGCGGCGGCGAGCTGGTCGGCGTCGTGCATCCGGCCGACCACGTCGTCGGCGAAGTCCGGCACCGTGTCGCGTACCGGCAGCCGCCGTAGCGCCGCCCGGTGCCGGCGCGCCGCCCGCCGCCGGTTACGCAGCACGTTTGTGGCGATGCCGAGCAGCCAGGGCCGCAGGCTCTCCCCGTCCGGTCGAAGCGACTCCCGGATCCGCCACGCCTCGAGGAAGGTCAGCGACACCACGTCCTCGGCGAGCACCGGGTCGCCCTCGCTCCACACCGCATGGCGGTGGACCGCGTCGGCATGCTCGTCGAAGAGTTCACCAAAGGCGTCGGTGTCGCCGGCTCGGATCCGACGCCGCAACTGTGCTGTCACACCTGTACCTGTCCGTGGCCGCCGACGAGTTCCATGTCTGCCGACATGTTCCATCCGCGGACATGGTCCATCGGCGGACGTGGTCCATCCGCGGACATGTTTCATCGGCGGGCACGGACAGGTGAGCGTCGGTGGCGGGTCAGGAGGGTGCGTGCCGGGCCAGGGGGTTGGTGAGGGCGCCGACGAGCTGCAGGGCGGCCGACGGGTCGGCCAGGTCGACCATCTGCTGGTTGTCGCGCAGTTGCAGCCGGTTGAGGCAGGACAGGGCGAACTCGGGGGCGAACAGGTCGTAGCGGGCCAGCCGGTCGGCCAGGTGTGGTACCCGGGCGGCGTAGTCGGTGGCGCAGTCGGCGACCGTACGCCAGAAGGTCTCCTCGTCGGCGATGCCCTGGTCGGCGAGGGTGGCGCCGAGGAAGCGGAAGAAGCAGTCGAAGACGTCGGTGAAGATGGACAGCAGTTTCATCTCCTCCGGCACCTCGGCGCGGATCCGTTCGACCGCCGGGGGCAGGGCCGCCTCGGTGTTCATCACCACGATCTCCTCGGCGATGTCCTTGAAGATCACCCGTTGTACGGCGTGGTCGCGCAGCACCAGGATGACGTTCTCGCCGTGCGGCATGAACGCCAGGTCGTAGGCGTAGAAGGCGTGCAGCAGCGGGGTGAGGTAGGCGTGCAGGTAGCGGCGTAGCCATTGCGCCGGTGCCAGCCCGGAGGCGGTGATCAGTTCGGCGGCGAAGGACCGGCCGTCGGCGTCGACGTGCAGCAGCGAGGCCATGGTGGCCAGCCGTTCGCCGGGGGCCAGGGTGGGCACCGGGCTCTCCCGCCACAGCGCGGCAAGCATCTTGCGGTACGGCGAGTAGCGGTCGGTGGCGGCTTCGTACTGCCGGTTGCGGTAGCCGACGGCGGCCCGCTCCCGGATGATCGTCAGGCCGGTGGCCTGGAACACCTCGTCGGCGGTGATCAGATCGGCCAGCCAGTCGTTGATGGCCGGGGTGGCTTCCATGTACGCCGCCGACAACCCTCGCATGAAGCCCATGTTCAGCACCGACAGCGACGTCTTGACGTAGTGCCGGTGCGGCGCGCTGACGTTGAAGAAGGTGCGGATGGACTGCTGGGCGAGGTAGTCGTCGTCGCTCTCGCCGAGGTGCACCAGGCGGCGGCGGGCCACCTCACCGGCGAAGGTCACCGACAGCTTGTTCCACCACTGCCAGGGGTGCACCGGGATGAGCAGGTAGTCGGCCAGGTCCAGGTCGAGGGCGGCCATGGTCTCGGCGAACCGGGCCAGCGTCGCCTCGCCCAGTTCGGTGCGGAGCAGGGTGTCGTAGTCGAGGTCGGCGGCGCTGGTGAACGTGGCGTGGTCGCGGTGGGCGGCCAGCCAGATCAGGCGTACGGGCCGGGCCGCCTCGGGGGCGTAGCTGTGGTATTCGTCGACGCCGAAGCCGAGGCGGCCGTTGTTGGCCACGAAGCAGGGATGTCCCTCGGTCATCGACGTCTCGATGGTCTGGAAGTCGGCCTCGATCAGTTTCGCCGCCGAGGGCAGGGCCCGGTCCAGCTTGTAGGCACTGCCGGCCAGGGTGGAGCTGATCTCCTCCAGGTAGACCGGCAGGATCCGGTCGGTGAGGCCGAGCGAGGTGCGCAGATCCAGGCAGAGGTCGACGGCGTCGAGGGGCTGCGGCTGCCCGTCGCGCTGCCGGGTGATGCTCTCCGGGTCGATGTCCCAGTGCTCCAGGGTGCGCAGCCGGGCGGTGAACCGGTAGCGGACGGTGCCGCAGTCGCTTGTCACCGTGTACCAGCCGCGGCCTCCGGCGGCGAGGCCGTCCGGCTCGGGGGTGATCAGCCGCTCGTGGGCGAACTCGGCCAGCGCCTTGCGCACCAGCAGCCGGTTGGCCCGCTCCCAGGTCTGCGGGCGCAGGTGGGAGACCGGGTCGGTGGTGGTCACAGCGTTGCTCCTTGGTCACGGGTCGCGGCGAGGAACCGCTCGCGGGTGCAGATGCTCAGCAGGGCCTGCTTCTCCGGCTTGGTGATCGGGCCGATCACCTCGAAACCGACTGCCGCGTTCAGGGCGTGCACGGCGGTGTTGCGGACGTCCGGCTCGACCACCACCCGGACGGTGTCGGGGTCGGCGAACAGCCACGACATCACGGTGGTGATCACAGCGCGGGTGAAGCCGTGCACCGGGGTCTCGGTGGGCGCGCAGAGGAAGTGCATGCCCACGTCACCGGGCTGGGCGTCGTAGAGCCCGACCAACTCGACCTGGGCCGGGTCGTACCGTTCGGCGAGGAAGGCCGGCTCGCCGCGCCACAGCCCGAGGAAGGCGTCGTGGTGCGGATGCGCGGCGATGCGCTGGTATTCCTGCACCACTGCGGCCAGGTCGGCGTCCTGCATCAGCCAGAACGCCGCCTTGGGGTGGGTCACCCAGCCGTGCAGCAGCGGCGCGTCGGCGGCCACGTCGAGCGTACGCAGGGCGAACTCCCCCAGCACCGGATCGGTCCGGATGTGCACGGTGGCGCTCATGCGGGCACCCCGAACTCCTGGAAGGTGATCGACTTCTCGATCGGGTACACCTCCCGGCCGACCAGCTCCCGGATGATCCACGAGTTGCGGTACGGACCCATGCCGAGATCCGGTGAGGTGATGCTGTGCGTGTGGGTGCCGCCGTTCTGGAGGAAGATCCCCCGCCCGGTGTGGTCGACGCTGTAGTTGCGGGCCACGTCGAGGCGGCCGTGGGCGTCGAAGCGCAGCCGGTCGCGGATCGGGTCGCAGAAGGCGGGCACCTGGTAGCGGTAGCCGGTGGCCAGCACCAGCCCCTCGGTGTCCAGGGTGTGCTCACGTCCCTGCTCGACGTGGCGCAGCCGCAGGGTGTGCCGGCCGGTGGACCGGTCGTGGTCGACCCCGGTCAACTCGGTGTTGGTCAGCAGTCGGGTGTTCACCGGGCCGGGCACGCTCGTGGCGTAGAGCAGGTCGAAGATGTCGTTGACCAGGTCGGCGGAGATGCCCTTGAACAGCCCCTTCTGCTCGGCCTCCAGGTCGTAGCGGGTCTGCTCGGGCAGGGCGTGGAAGTAGTCCACGTAGTCCGGTGAGGTCATCTCCAGGGTCAGCTTGGTGTATTCCAGCGGGAAGAACCGGGGTGAGCGGGTCACCCAGTTCAGCTGGTAGCCGTACGTGCCGATGTCGGAGAGCAGGTCGTGGTAGATCTCGGCGGCGCTCTGCCCGCTGCCGACGATGGTGATGCTGCGTTTGGCGCGCAGCGCGTCACGGTGTTCCAGGTAGCGGGAGTTGTGCACCGCGTCGGAGTCCAGCCCGGCGCAGGCCTCCGGCAGGTACGGCGGGGTGCCGGTGCCGAGCACCAGGTGCCGGGCCCGGTGGGTGACGGTGTCGCCGCCGACCGTGGCGGTCACCACGTACTGCTCGCTCGTCGGGTCGTACTCGACGGTGCTGACCTGGTGACCGAAGCGCAGGTTGGGCAGCTTCGCCGCGGCCCACCGGCAGTAGGCGTCGTACTCGGCGCGCAGCGGGAAGAAGCTCTCCCGGATGTAGAAGGGGTAGAGGCGGCCGATCTCCTTGAGGTAGGCGAGGAAGGAGAACGGCGAGGTGGGGTCGGCCAGGGTGACCAGGTCGGCCAGGAACGGGGTCTGCAACCGGGACGACTCCAGCAGCATGCCGGGGTGCCAGGAGACGTCGTCGCGGGCCTCCAGGAACAGCGCGTCGATCTCGGCGATCGGCGCGGTCAGGCAGGCCAGACCCAGGTTGTACGGCCCCAGGCCGATCCCGATGACGTCGTAGCTTCTCATTCGGCCCTCCATGCTCGGTTTCTGCGTCGACCTGCTCAGCCCACCGGACAAGGAAGCTCCAAAGTGGACGTCTTGGGCGCGTACCGGCCGGCGTGCTCGGCGATCAGGTCGAGCACGTACGCCACGTCGTCGGGGCTGGTCGCCGGGTTGAGGACTGTGAACTTGAGGTACTGCCGGCCGTCGACCTTGGTGCCGGCGACCACGGCCAGGCCGGAGGCGGCCAGCGCCGACCGGGCGTGCAGGTTCGCCGCGTCGGCCAGGTCCGCCGGGGTGCCGGCGGGCCGCCAGCGGAACACCACTGTGCTCAACGCCGACGCGGTCAGCACCTCGAACCGGGGGTCGGCGGCGGCCAGCTGCCACGCCTGGGCGGCCCGGTCACAGACCTCGTCGAACAGTTCGCCGATGGCGTCGGGGCCCATCACCCGCAGGGTCAGCCAGAGCTTGAGGGCGTCGAAGCGGCGGGTGGTCTGCAAGGACTTGTCGACCTGGTTGGGGATGCGTTCGGCGACCATCCGGGCCGGGTTGAGGTAGTCGGCGTGCCAGGTGGCGTGTCGCAGCGTACGCCGGTCGCGGACCAGCACGGCGCTGGAGCTGACCGGCTGGAAGAACGACTTGTGGTAGTCGACGGTCACCGAGTCGGCCCGTTCTATGCCGTCGAGCAGGTGCCGGCGGGTCGGCGAGACCAGCAACCCGCAGCCGTACGCGGCGTCGACGTGCAGCCACACGCCGGAGGTGGCGCACACCTCGGCGATCTCGTCGAGCGGGTCGATGGTGCCGAAGTCGGTGGTGCCGGCGGTGGCGACCACCGCGAGCACGGTCAGGCCGGCCCGCCGGCAGCGGCTGATCTCGTGGCGGACGGCACCGGCACGCATCCGCCGGTCCGGGCCGGTCTGCACCACCACGACCGCGTCCGGGGCCAGGCCGAGCAGCTTGGCGGCCTTCTGCACGCTGAAGTGGCCCGCGGCAGAGGTGATGATCCGCAGGCGGGGCAGCAGGATCCGCCGGTCGGTCGGGCTCGCACCCGCCAGGGCCTCCTCCCGGGCCAGCAGCAGCGCGTGCAGGTTGGACTGGGTGCCGCCGCTGGTGAACACGCCGTCGGCGGCCGGGCCGAGACCGATCCGGGCGGCGGTCCAGTCGATCAGGCGTCGCTCGATCAGGGTGGCGCCGGCGCTCTGGTCCCAGGTGTCCATCGAGGAGTTCACGGCGCTGAGCACGGCCTCGCCGAGCAGGGCCGGGATGACGACCGGGCAGTTGAGGTGGGCCAGGTAGCGCGGGTGGTGGAACCAGACGGCGTCGCGCAGGTAGACCTCGTCGAGTTCGTCGAGGGCGGCGGTGGTGTCGCACAGCGGCCGGTCCAGGTCGATCGCGTCCACCAGCGGCGCCAACTGCTCCGGGCGTACGCCGGTGAACGGTCCGGTCGCCTCGGTGACGCGCCGAGCCACCCGGTCGGCACCGGCTGTCACCGCAGCCCGGTAGTCGTCGACTGTGCCGTCGTGGAACAGGTGGGCTCGGGCGGCGCTCGGCGGTGTCACGGTGTGCACCGGCAGGGTCATGGACGTGTCCTCCACGCTCGGCGGTTCGGTTTCCGGGCAGCCGGAACCCGCCGCCCGCGCAGCGCGCGGCGGGTTGGCGTCGATGAGGGTGGTGGGCGGACGACCGGCGGTCTCAGGTCACGCCGGTCGTCCGTGGCGGGTCAGGTCAGCTTCTTCGCGCCCTGGATCGCCTTGGCGAGGTCTTCGAGCAGCGGGGCGGCCCCGGCGTACGAGAAGCGGGGCACCGCGTCCCATCCGGTCACCTGGCCGGCCTGCACGGCGGGCAACTGCGTCCAGGTGGGCTTGGCGGCCAGGTCGGCCGGTTGCAGGGCGGTGCTGCGGTTGTCGAGCAGGATCAGGTCGGCCGGGAACTTGCCGGCGTTCTCCCAGCTGAGCGCCTCGAAGTAGTCGCCGGACTCCAGCTTGGTGGGCACCACGATGTCGACGCCGAGTTCGGCGAAGTACATCAGGTCGGTGCTGACCTTCGGGTTGGAGACGTAGAACAGGTCCGGGCTGCCGGAGGCGGCCAGCACCTTGATGCCGGGGTTGGCCTTGACCGCCTGGCGTACCGCCTCGGCGGCGGCCTCGAAGCGCGCCTTGGCGTCGGTGACCTTCGATGCCGACAGGTCGGCGCCGAGGGACTCGGCGAGTGCGGCGTACCGTTCGATCGGCTTGGTCATCGGGACGCGGGCGGTGGTGATGGTGACCACCGGCGCGAGCGGAAGGATCTTGTCCTTGCTCTCGTCCGGCACGTACCAGTAGGCGCCCGGGTCGTACATGTGGGTGACGAGCAGTTCCGGGCGCAGCGCCGCGTACTTCTCGACGCTGAACTCGCCCCAGACGTTGCCGAGGATCTCCACGCTCTCCACGTCCAGGTCGCCGGCCTGTGGTTCCTTGCTGCCGTCGGCCTTCTTCGTCTCGCCGAAGACACCGACCACCTCGCGCCCGAGTCCGAAATCGACCAGGGCGGCTGCCGAGCCGGTGAAGGCCACCACCCGGGCGGGCCGCGCCGGAGCGGTGACCGCCTCCGGGCGGTCGTCGGTGAACGACCACGATCCGGAACCGTTGCTGGTGCTGGCTTTGTCGGCCTCGTCCCGCCCGCAGCCGACGAGCACAGCGGCGAGGGCGGCGGCGCCACCGGCGGCGAGCAGGCCGCGACGGGAGAGGCGGCGGGCGGAAACGGGATCAGGCATGGTGTCGTCTTCCGATCAGGGTGTGCGGATGGCCATGGACAGCCGCGGTTAGGCTAACCTAACCTAACTGCCTGTCAAGTCCCGCACGGCGTTTCGCACCGCACTGGAGTTCACACTGTCCGTCACCGAGTCGCCTCCCGCCGCGACACCACTGCGGGACCAACCACCGCCGCGGGCAGGTCATGCCGCGTCACGCGCCGCCGGCCTCGCCGTCGCCGCACTGGCTCTGGTCGTCGTGGTGGTGCTCAGCATCGCCGTCGGCGCCAAACCGATCCCGCTGACCCAGGTGTGGGCGGCCCTCACCGATCCGGGTGCCGTCGACTACGCCGTCGTGCACGACA
This sequence comes from Micromonospora gifhornensis, assembly GCF_016863515.1. Lineage (GTDB taxonomy): Bacteria > Actinomycetota > Actinomycetes > Mycobacteriales > Micromonosporaceae > Micromonospora > Micromonospora gifhornensis. The sequence goes on along the minus strand of NZ_BOPA01000016.1, from coordinate 52,591 downwards.
TGCGCCTGCCCCGAACCCTGCTCGGGCTGCTCGCCGGCCTGGCGCTCGGCACGGCCGGTGCGGCGATGCAGGCGCTGACCCGCAACCCGCTGGCCGACCCCGGTCTGCTCGGCATCAACGCCGGCGCCGCCGCCGCGATCGCCACCGCCTCGTTGCTGTTCGGTGTGGGCGGCGGCACCGGTCAGGTCTGGTTCGCGCTCGGCGGCGCCGCCGCGGTCACCGTGGGCGTGTACGCTGTCGGTGGCGGCCGGACCGCCACCCCGGCCCGGCTGGCGTTGGCCGGCGCGGCACTCAACGCGGCCCTGTACTCGTACGTCAGCGCGGTGATGCTGCTCGACTCCGCCGGGCTGCAACGGTTGCGGTTCTGGACCGTCGGCTCGCTGGCCAGCGCCGACGACGCCACCGTACGGCGGGTCCTGCCGTTCATCGCGGTCGGTCTGGTGGCCGCCCTGGCCGCCGCCCGACCGCTCAACGCGCTGGCCCTCGGCGACGACACCGCCCGCGCCCTGGGCGCCCGACCGGCGTGGATCCGGGCCGCGGTGATCGCCGCCATCACGCTGCTCTGCGGCGCCGCCACCGCCGCCTGCGGGCCGATCGTCTTCGTCGGGCTGCTGGTGCCGCACCTGGTGCGTACGCTCACCGGGCCTGACCTGCGGTGGCTGCTGCCGTACTGTGCGCTGCTGGCGCCGGTGCTGCTGCTCGGCGCCGACGTGCTCGGTCGGGTCCTCGGCCGTCCCGGCGAGTTGCAGGTGGGGCTGGTCACCGCCGTGCTCGGCGGTCCGCTCTTCCTCTGGCTGGTGACCCGGACGAGGACGGCCCGCCCATGATCGTGATTCGGGTTCCGGGCCGCCTGTCGGTGCGGCTGCACCCCCGCGCCCTCGCCGTCGGGACGACCGGCCTGCTGCTCACGCTCGCCGTCGGTGTGCTGGCCGTCGGCCACGGCGACTATCCGATGTCCCCGGCCGACGTGCTGCGCACCCTGACCGGTGGCGGCAGCCCCGCCGAGGATTTCATCGTCACCCAGTTGCGCCTGCCCCGGCTGGTCACGGCGTTGGCCGTGGGCGCCGCGCTCGGGCTGGCCGGTGCGGTGTTCCAGGCCCTGGTCCGTAACCCGCTGGGCAGCCCGGACGTGCTCGGCTTCACCCAGGGTGCGGCGACCGGCGCGCTGATCGTGGTGGTCGTCGGCGGCAGCAGCGCCGCGCTGGCCGGGGCCGCCGCGATCGGCGGTGTGCTCACCGGCCTGCTGATCTACCTGGTCGCCTGGCGGCGTGGCCTACACGGCTACCGGCTGGTGCTTGTCGGCATCGGTGTGTCGGCCATCCTCACCGGCGTCAACGGCTACCTGCTGACCCGCGCCCCGCTGATGGAGGCGGCCCGGGCGATGCTCTGGCTCACCGGCAGCCTCGACGGTCGCGGCTGGTCCGACGCCGCGCCGCTGCTGGCCGCCCTCGCGGTCACCGTACCGGTGCTGCTGGCCTGCGGCCCGGCGCTGCGGATGACCGAGTTGGGCGACGACGCGGCCACCGGGCTCGGCGTACCCGTGCCCCGGCTGCGGATGCTGCTGCTGGCCACGGCGGTCATCCTGGTCTCCCTGTCGGCGGCCGCCGCCGGCCCGGTGTCGTTCGTCGCGCTCACCGCCCCGCACCTGGCCCGTAGGCTGACCCGGGCACCCGGCACCAACCTGCTGCCCGCCGCGATCATCGGCGCGCTGATCATCGTGGTCGGCGACCAGGTGGCGCTGCGGGCCTTCCCCAGCCAACTGCCGGTCGGCGTGGTGACCGGGGTGCTCGGCGGCGGCTACCTGGTCTGGCTGCTGGCCACGCAGCGCCGGGCGGGCCGGCTGTGATCCGCGACAACGAGAACGGAGCGACAAGCATGCCGACCTCCCGGCTGGGTGGCAGCGGACTGCGGCTGGCCTACGAACGGCGGGTGGTCGCCGACGACCTGACCGTCGCCGTGCCGGACCGGTCCTTCACGGTCATCATCGGCCCGAACGCCTGCGGCAAGTCCACCCTGCTGCGGGCGTTGTCCCGGCTGCTGAAACCGGCCGTCGGGGCGGTGCTGCTCGACGGTGAGGACATCCAGCGACGGCCGGCCCGGGCGGTGGCCCGTACCCTCGGGCTGCTGCCGCAGTCGCCGATCGCGCCGGACGGCATCGGGGTGGCCGACCTGGTGGCCCGGGGCCGCTACCCGCACCAGGGGCTGCTGCGCCAGTGGTCCCGCGACGACGAACGGATCGTGGCGGAGGCGATGGCCGCGACAGGTGTCGCCGACCTGGCCGACCGGCTGGTCGACGAGCTTTCCGGCGGCCAGCGGCAACGGGTCTGGTTGGCCATGGCGCTGGCCCAGCAGACCCCGCTGCTGCTGCTCGACGAGCCGACCACCTACCTGGACATCGCCCACCAGATCGAGGTCCTCGACCTGTGCGCCCGGCTGCACGAGGAACAGGGCCGTACCCTTGTCGCGGTGTTGCACGACCTCAACCACGCCGCCCGCTACGCCACCCACCTGATCGCGATGCGCGACGGACGGGTGGTGGCCGCCGGTGAGCCCGGCCAGATCGTCACCGCCGAGCTGGTCGAGGAGGTATTCGGGCTGCCCTGCCGGGTCATCGACGACCCGGAGACCGGCACCCCGCTTGTCATCCCGGCCGCCCGCATCCGCACCGGAGGCCGGGCATGAGCAAGCGGTACCGCGACGGGTACGGGATTCCGCATCTGCGCGCCGACGACCATGAGGCGCTGGCGTTCGCCCAGGGCCGGGTCACCGCGCGGGACCGGGCCTGGCAGATCGAGGTGGAACGGCACCGCTCCCAGGGCAGCAGCGCCGCCTTTCTCGGGCCGGAGGCGCTGAGCTGGGACAGCTTCGCCCGCCGGGTACGGCTGGACGACACCGCCCGCCGCTGCCACGCCGCCCTCGACCCGGCGACCGCCGCGTGGGTGGGTCGCTACGTCGACGGGGTCAACGCCGGGCTGGCCGCCGGTGCGGCACGCGCACCCGAGTTCGCCGCCACCGGGCTGAACCCCGGACGCTGGGAGCCGTGGACGCCGCTGGCGATCTGGCTCGGCCACCATGTGCTCTTCGCCGGCTTCCCGGGCAAGCTCTGGCGCGAACACGTGATCCGCCGGCTCGGTCCGGGCGCGGCCCGACTGTTCGCCGTCGACGGGCACGGCACCTCCGGCAGCAACGGCTGGCTGCTGGCTGGCGAGCGCACCGCCACCGGCACGGCGCTGATCGCCGGTGACCCGCACCGCTTCATCGAGGCCCCCGGCATCTACCAGCAGATCCGGCTGGCCTGCCCGGAGTACGACGTGCTCGGCTTCGCCGTGCCCGGCGTACCGGGCATCGCGCATTTCGGGCACGCCGGCACGGTCGCCTGGGCCATCACCAACGCTTCCGCCGACTACCAGGACGTGTACGCCGAACGGCTGCGCCGCGACGGTGACGGCGTGCAGGCGTACGGGCAGCAGGGGTGGCAGCCGGTGCACCGGCACGTCGAGACCATCGAGGTGGCCGGTGCTGATCCGGTCGAGGTCGAGGTGATCGAGACCGAGCGGGGGCCGGTGATCTCCGGCGGCCCCGACGAGCAGCCCGAGGTGACGGTCAGCCTGCGGTATCCGCCCCGGGTCACCGGCGACCTCGGCTTCGCCGTACTGCCCGCGCTGCTGCGCGCCCGTACCGTCGGCGATCTGGACGCCGCCCTCGACGGCTGGGTGGAGCCGGTCAACGTGGTGCTGGCCGCGGACACCGCCGGTGGGCTGCTGCACCGGGTCGCCGGCCGGGTCCCCCGCCGACACCCGGACAACGGGCTGCGGGTGGTGCCCGCCTGGGAGCCCGCGTACGCCTGGCAGGGCTGGCATCCGATGCCGAAACGCCCGGTCGACCAGGTTGCGGTGATGGCCAACGAACGCAGCATCTCCGCCGGCCTCGGCGTGGAGTACGCCCCGCCGTACCGGGCCGACCGGATCCGTGAGCTGCTCGGCGAGCGCACCGACTGGCGGGCCGAGCAGATGGCCTCCGTGCACACCGACACCTACCTGGCGGCGGCCGGACCGCTGCTGGACCTGCTCGCCGACGTCGACGGTCTCAGCGCACCGGCGCAGGCGCTGCGGGATCGGTTGCTGCGCTGGGACCGCCGGATGGCCGCCGACAGCGTCGACGCGGCCCGCTTCGCCGACCTGCGGGCGGCGGTGGTCCACGCGCTCGCCGCCCACCCGGCGCTGGCCGAGCTGACCACACCACCGGCCCACCCGGAGGTGTTCACGCCCTGGCTGACCCTGCTGCCCCGGATCGGGTACGCGCTGCCCTCGCTGCTGCGCGCCGACCTGCCCGGCCTCGACCCGGCGGAACTGGTGCGGACGGCGGCCGAACAGGTCGCGGCGGCCGACGACACCCGCCGCTGGGGTGAGCGGCACCGGCTCGCGGCGTGGCGGGCGCTGCCCGACCCGGCCGCCGCACCGGGACCGGAACTGGCCGGGGACCACGACTGCGTGCTGGCCACCTCCAGCATTCCCGGCGTCACCGACCTGTGCGGACGTGGCCCGTCCGCCCGCTACGTGTGGGACCTGGGCCGGCGGGAGAACAGCCGGTGGGTGGTGCCGCTGGGCGCCACCGGCGCCGGGCCGCACCACGACGACCAACTGCCCCTGTGGGTACGCGGCGACCTGATCGAGGTGACAGGCGACTGGGACCGGCTGACCGAGGAGCACGATGACTGACCACTACCAGCGGCAGGTCCCCGGCTTCGGGACGGTCACCTTCCGGCCGGTCGATCCCGACGCCGACGCCGAGGTCATCCATGGCTGGACCAGCCAGGAACGGGCCCGGTTCTGGGGGATGCGCGACGCCGACCGCGACCGGGTCGCCGAGATCTACCGGTACGTCGACTCGCTGCCCACCCACCACGCCTGGCTGACCCTGCGCGACGGGCAGCCGGTGGCGCTGTTCCAGACCTACCAGCCCGAACACGACCCGGTCGGCGAGTGCTACCCGGTACGCCCCGGCGACCACGGCGGTCACCTGCTGATCGGCACCCCGGTACGGCCCGAGCCGGGCTTCACCGGCACCCTGCTGGCCGAGTTCATCGCATTCGTCTTCACCGACCCCACCCGACTGCGGCTGGTGATGGAGCCGGACGCCCGCAACGACAAGGCCATCGCCCGACTGAAGCGGGCAGGCTTCGCCGAAGGGCCGCTGATCGACCTGCCGCACAAGCGGGCCCGACTGATGTTCCTCGACCGCGCCTCGGACCCCGCCGACGGCCCACCCGCCGCCGTTTCAGCCCACGGGCGGTGAGCCGGCCCGCCGATTGTGTCGGACTCGGGTGATTGGATCGGCGAAACTCGGATGGGGGCACGGTGGGACGCAACGCGATCATCTTCCACGGGACCGGCGGCAGCCCGGACAACTGCTGGTATCGCTGGCTGGCCGGGCGGCTCGCCACGCGGGGATATGCCGTCGAGGTGCCGCACCACCCGGGCATCAACGTCGAGCCGATCTCCACGTTCCTGCCGAAGGTGCTGGGCAGCCACACCTTTGACGAGGACACCGTCCTGGTGGGGCATTCCGGCGGGGCGGCCCTGCTGCTCGCGCTCCTGGAACACCTGGACGTGACAGTCGCCCAGGCGATCCTGGTCGCCGGCTACTGCACCCCACCCAACGCCGAGGAGGAGCCGGTCCTGCAACCGAGCTACGGCTGGGCTGCGATCCGGGAGCACGTGCGGGACATCTACTTCGTCAACTCCCGCACCGATCCGTACGGCTGCGACGACCGGCAGGGACGGGCCATGTTCGAGCGGCTCGGCGGCACCCAGATCGTGCGCGACGACGGGCACTTCGGTGACTACGACCAGCCGTTCGAGCGGTTCGACCTGCTCGACCGGCTCATCCCCTGACGCTTCGCGCCAGGTCGGTCCGCGTCGCCGTCATCGCCCGGGGATGGCGATGCGGGCCAGCGCTCCGTTTTCCAGTGCCGTCCACAGGGCCCCGTCGGGTCCGAGGGTGATGCCGTGCGGCTCCGAGCGAGGGGTCGGCAGGTCGTGGATGTCGATGATCCCGTCCGTGGTGATGGACCCGACCCGGTTGCCCGCCCACTCGGTGAACCACAGGCGGCCATCGCCGTCGCTGGTGATGGCGTGCGGTCGGGCGGCGCGGTCCGGTAGCGGGAACTCGGTGATCGTGCCGTCGGGGGTGATCCGCCCGATCTGGCCGGCGGCGATCTCGACGAACCAGATCGCGCCGTCGGGGCCGGTGGTGATGCCCACCGGGGCGGCGGCTTCCGTCGGCAGCGGACAGGTGGTGATGGTGCCGTCCATGTCGATCCGGCCGATCGCGTTGGCCTGGTTCATCGTGAACCACATGCCGCCGTCGGTGCCTGCGGTGATGGCCGAGGGGTAGGCACCGGTGACCGGGAGCGGGAACTCGGTGCTCTCTCCACCGGGGGTGATCCGGCCGATGCGGTCGGCGTTCATCTCGGTGAACCACAGGGCACCGTCGGGCCCGGCGGCGATGCCGTACGGGCCGCCGTCGCGGCTGGGCACCGGAAATCGGGTGATCACCCCGCCGGTGGTGATCCGGCCGATGTGGTGGGCCCGAGACTCGGTGAACCACAGCGCACCGTCGGGGCCGGTGGTGATGATCGTGGGCTGCCCGGCCGGGTCGAGTTGGTAGGTGGTGGGTTCCTCGCCCGGGACCATGCGTCCGATCTGGCCGGCGTGGACGAGGGTGAACCACAGGGCACCGTCGGGGCCGGTGGTGATGCCGTACGGGCCGGCACCGGGGTCGACCACCCCGTACTCCTCAATCACGGTCATGGCGTCTGCTCCAGTCCGTTTGCGACGGCGATGGCTTCGATCTCGGTCCCGTTCACTAAAACTACACATGTAGCGATAGCATCGTGGCATGGCGTCGCCACGACCGACAAGCGAACTTCCCGACGACTCCGCGACCGACCGGGCGCGCCGCCCCGGTGGGCGCAGTGCCGCGGTACGCCGTCGGGTGCTGGACGCCGCCCTCGCCCAGCTGGTGCAGCACGGCTACGACTCGCTGAGCATCGACGTGGTGGCTGAGCGCTCCGGCGTACACCGCACGACTGTGTATCGGCGCTGGCGGGATGTCGGTGGCCTGCTGGCCGACGTCCTGCACGAGGCCAGCGTCGACGCCTGGCGTCCACCCGACACCGGTTCACTCGAAGGCGACCTGGTCGAGGTGAACCAGGAGGTCCATGGCGCACTGACCGGTGATCCGGTGACCGTCGCGCTGATCGCCGCGTCGTTCCGATCCGGACAGGCCGCCACGGCCCTACGTGCCTTCTGGACCGACCGGTACGACCGCTGCACCGACATCGTGCGGCGCGCCGTCGACCGCGGTGAGATACCGGCAGGCATCGATGCGCGCCGGCTGCTCATCGCCGCCACCGCCCCGCTGTACCACGAACTGGTACTCCTGCGGTCCGCGCCCGACCCCCGCCTTCCCGAACAGGTGGCCCGCAGCGCAGCCACCGCCGCCCGCGCCGGCGCCTACGGTTGAGCTGCCGAGCGGCTGCGCGATGCTCAGGGCTGCCGGGCGTCGAGCCGCGCGATCCGGCGGGCCCCGGCCGTGAGTCGATAGCTGGCGTCGAGCAGTTCGCCGACCTCGTCCCAGCTGGTGTCGTCGGTCAGGTCCACCCCCACCCAGCCGGAGGGGCCCAGGTAGGCCGGCACGAAGCACCGCTCCTCCGTCAGCAGCGCCGCGCGCTCCTCGGGGTCGACAAGCACCATCACCGACTGGTCGTGCTGGCGATAGACGCCGTCGACCTTCACCGAACCGCCGTAGTAGGCGAAGACCTTCGTGGTGAAGAAGGCGGGACGTCCATGGGAGACCTTCTCGGCCGCGTCGGGGAAGGCCAGGGCGAGCGTCCGCACCCGGCCCAGGATCGGGTCCGCCTCGTCGAACATGATGGGATGCGGCATATCAGAAGGTAACCACATCCCGGCTGCCCTGCTTCGCCCTGCTCCATCGGCCCGCGAGTGCGTGTCCTGCCGAATCCGACCGTGGGACGGCCGACCGCAGCATCAGAGCAGCGCAGATCAGGTCGCCGTCCGGGCCGATGATCACGGTGCCGTCGACAAGTCTGGCCCCGACGAACCCGGACAGTACGCCCGGACCCAGTGCCGGGCCGACCCTTGTCTCCCCGTACTCACCCATGTCGTAGGAGGGGTACGGGCCCTCCTTCGCCAGCATCAACCGGTCACCCATGCCGTGCAGGCCGACGGGCAGGGCGGATTCGAAGTGCAGCCACGCGTGCAGCAGGCTCGCAGCGTCGGGCTCGCATCGTCCGGCGTACCAGTACCGGGCTTCCGTCACCGCCTCGAGCCGTCGGCCCGCCATGTCGTCGAGCCAGGATGCGACCATCCGAGGGTCGCCGAACCCCACGTACGGTGTCGGGTGTTCGATGCCCAGGGCCTGCCACACGGCGCGGGCGGTGGCCTCGTGGACGTCTCCCGTAGTCGTGTCGACCTCGGTGGTGAGCACGTCGGTCACCGTGACCTTCGCCGCCGCCGGGAGGCCGCGCAGCGCCCACCGAGCGCCCAGGTCGGCTTCCCGTCGGTGTGCTGTGGTGACGGCAGCGGTCACCTCCACCTCAGGCCCACTCGATGGCGCAACCTCGACGGTGACCGCAGCGAATCGCGAGGTGCGGCTCGTCTGCCGCAGCAGCCGGTAGGTGGTCGTCATCCTGATGACTCCAGCCGCACCGGGTCGCAGGGAACGAGAAGCATCATGCCCTGATGCTGCCCGACCCCGTGCCACGGCCACCAACGGTTATCCCGCTGCGCCTCGTCGGCAGATGCACGCCCCTTCTACGGTGAGCACATGTGGTGGTATCTCCTGCTCGCCGGCATCGGGCTCGCCATGGGCATCGCAGTCCTGATCTACAGGCGTGGCCGTCGCCAGCCGCAGACCGTCGAGGAGAAGGCGGCAGCCGCACGATCCGCCATGCGTGCCATCCGCCGTGATTCGCCGCGCCCTCGTCGCGGCGTCGTCGGGCCGGGCGGAGGGGTGCCCGACCGGCACTCCGCCGCCATCGCGGAGAACGCCGTCTACGGCGACGCGGCACACTTCGGCTCAGGCGGTGGCGGAGGGGGAACGGACTGACAAGCGACGGGAGCTGCTGGTCATGAATGAAGGCGCACCCGGCGCACCGGCCGGACGAACGTGGCGGTGGTGGCCTGCGCTGCGGCTCGCTCTGGTTCTCCTCTGGCTGCTCGCGGCGGGGATGACCTGGTGGACGGCTCCCCGGCAGCAGGGCTACGACCAGGCGAGGGCGGACGCCGCTGCGGGCCGCATCACGGCATACCAGTGGGGCGACCGATGGGACGTCAGCACCCCTCCACGATGGTTCGACACTCCCGCCTTGCACAGCTCCGACACCCTCGGTCCCCTGTTCGCGTGGAGAACCCCCGACGGCCGGAGGCACTGGACCGACACCGACCGGTTCGACCAGGTGACCATCACCGACACCGTCGACAATGGCAGCTACTCCGGGCCTGGTGCCATCGGTGTCGCGCAGGACCTGCGAGCCTCCGGCCTCGAACACCGGGCCGGCGCACTCCACCTACCGACACCCGTCGTCATCTGGGCGGGTCTCGTCCTCGCTGTCATCTCTGTCGGCGTCGTCGTCGCCGGACCGGCTCCGGTACGGGGCACTCGGTGGTTCTGGTTCTGGCTGATCTCCATCACACCGTACGGCCTCGGGTTGCTGTACTGGTGGGCCCGGGAGCACCCGTGGTCGGCTTCGGCGACTCCGGCCGGGCACGTTGACCGGCGAGACAGCGGCATCCTTGGTCTCGGACTGGGCATCCTCGCGTCGATCGTGATCAGCCTTGTCCTGCTGGCCCTCCACACAGCCCTCGGCGACCGGTGGGTGCCACAGCCTGGCACCTAGCCCCGCGCGTCGGCGTCCCATTCGGTGGCGAGTAGCCCGAGAACGACCTGGTCAGCGAATTCCCCATGCACCCATGCCGCGCGGCGCAGGGTGCCTTCGCGCACGAACCCGGCCTGGGTGGCTGCTCGGATCATCGCGGCGTTGTCGGCCAGCGTCTCGACCTGCAACCGATGCAGGCCGCAGACCGTCAGCACGAGGGGATCCGGACGCTAGGCCAGTTCGCAGCGTTCCGACAGGGCGTAGCGGGTCAGCACCACGTCGCCGATCTGGCGGGCCTCGACCACCTGGGCGCGTCGGGCGGAATGCCACGGGAACCGGCCGTCGCCGACGAAGCGGGGTGCCCGACGGTCGCCCACGAAGAAGGGGGCCACCACCAGGTGCAGTTCGTCGGCGAGCCCCGCGGTGAGGAACTGGCCGTGGACCAGGGCACCACCTTCCACAAGCAGTCGGCGTACTCCTCGGTCGGCCAGGTCGGTCAGGGCCCGGGACAGGTCGATCGGGTCACCGGCGTCGACCACTGTGGCCCGCTCCCCCACCCGGTGCCGGGTCTTCTCCAAGGCGGCGCTGGCACAGTAGACGATCCGCTCGGTGTCACCGACGGTGAAGAACCGGGCCGCCGGGTCCAGGTCCCCGCAGCCGGTCACTGTCACCCGGATCGGGGACTCCGGCAGGCCACGGGCGATCCGGTCGGCGCGGCGGCGGTCGCAGCGCACCAGCAGGCGGGGGTCGTCGCGGCGGACGGTCCCGGCACCCACCAGGATGGCGTCGCAGCTGGCACGTACCTCGTCGACCCGGTCCAGGTCGGCGTCGTTGGACAGCATCAGCCGTTCGTCGGTGGCGTCGTCGATGTAGCCGTCGATCGAGGTGGCGCAGCTGAGCAGCACGTACGGCCGGCGGGCCGTGGCCGGGCCGGTCACCGGACTGCGGGGAGGTCGGCGGCACGGGCGGCGCGGCTGGCCTTCGCCGCGAGGTAGTCGGCGTTGGCCGGGGAGAGGAACATGCCGGTGGGCACCTGCTCGGTCACGGTGACGCCGAGCCGGCTGAGCTGGTCGGTCTTCTCCGGGTTGTTCGTCAACACCGCGATCGGCCCGACGCCCAGCGCGGTGAGCATCTGCGCGGCGACGGTGTAGTCCCGCTCGTCCTCGTCGTGGCCGAGAGCGACGTTGGCCTCGAAGGTGTCCAGCCCGGCGTCCTGCAGGGCGTACGCGTCGAGCTTGGCGTACAGGCCGATGCCGCGACCCTCCTGCCGCAGGTAGAGCAGGTACCCGCCGGCCTCGGCGATGCGCTGCACGGCCTCGCGCAGCTGGGGACCGCAGTCGCAGCGCTGGCTGCCGAACACGTCGCCGGTCAGGCATTCGCTGTGTGGACGGACCAGCGGCACCGCCCCGGCGGCGGTGTGGTCACCGAGGGCGAAGGCGAGGTGCTCGCGACCGTCGACCAGCCCGTCGAAGGTGTGCAGCCGGGCGGTGGTCTGGTATCCGTCGGAGAAGCGCAGCGGCACGGTGACCTGCGTCCGGATGGTGGCGGCAGGCAGTGATTCGGACATGGCTCTCCTCGTCAGACGGTGGCGGGTACACGGACACGACGGGCCAGCAGCACGGCGGCTCCGGGCAGGCTCGCGACGAGCACCAGGGCGCCGTACACCGTTGCGGTGGCCACCCCCTCGGCGGCGGTCAGGCCGGCGGCGGCGAACGCCCACGCGGCCACCCCCTCGCGGGGGCCGAACCCGGCGACGTTGGCCGGCACCCCCATCGCGAGCAGGGCCAGCAGGGTCAACGGCAGCAGCAGGGTCAGCGGGGCGGTGGAACCGGCAGTTCGGGCGGCCACCAGGAACGTGGCGAGGTGCCCGGCGACCGCGAGCGCGGAGGCGACCAGCACCCCGGCCCAGGTGCGCTTGCCCAGCAACCCGGCACGTACGTCGGCCACGGCGGTGACCATCGCGCGGGTGAACCGGGAGGCACCCGAGTGCGGCAGCAGGCGGGCGGCCAGCACCACGGCGACAAGCGCGGTCACCACGACCGCGGTGGCCACCGGCAGGTACGGTCGCACCGGCGACGGGAAGGCGAACAGCAGCACCACGGCGACGGCGACCAGGACGACCTGGCCGGCGACACGCTCCCAGACCACGGCCCGGATGCCCCGACCGACGTCACCGACGTCACGGCCGTGCCGTACCGCCCGGTGCACGTCGCCGAGGATCCCGCCGGGCAGGGTGGCGTTGAGGAAGACGGCCCGGTAGCAGTGGGCCACGGCTTCGCGCAGCGGCATCCCCACGCCGAGCCCGCCGGCGACCAGGCTCCACCGCCAGGCGACACAGACGGTGGTGAGCGCGCCCAAGGCCAGCGCGGCAGCCAGCGCGGGGGCGTCGATCAGGCGCAGCCCGGCCAGGAACGGCCCGGTGCCCAGCCAGCACAGCAGCCCCACCAGCACGGCGAGCCCGAGTGCCAGGCGCAGCCAGCCCCAGAAGGACCGGCCGGTCGGGGCCGCCGTGGACCCGACGTCACCAGCTTCGTCCGCCACGCAAGCCTCCCGGCATGGTGATCTTTCCCTGACTGTACGCACGTAACTCGCGGGCCGCCGGTTCAACGGGGTACGGCCAGCAGGTCGGTGTGATCGACCAGTACCCCGAGTCGGCCCGCGTTAGCCTCGTTGCGTCGACGCTTGGCGTACTCGTGGGTGAGATCGACAAGTTCCGGGCGTTGCTCGCAGGCCGCGTCGAGCCAGCCGGTGAACCACTGCGCGGTCAGGGCGGCCTGCTCCGGCCCGAGCCGCCACGGGCTGGGCCGGGTCTGCACGGTCATTCCGTGCCGGGTGAACGCCGCCGCGCAGGCGTCGACGGCGTCGGGGCCGAGCAGTCGACGGGCCCCCACGGCGCGGCGCTGGTGGGCGTTGAACGCGTCGGCGATCTCGACGTCGAGGGGGTCGGCCGGGGTCAGTTGCACGGTGCCGGTGACCGAGATCAGGAACAGCGCCGGGCTGCCGGCCTCCGCGCAGGCCGCGACCAGCCGTTCGATCTCGGCGGCGGTGAGCATGTCGAGCAGCGCCGAGGCGGTGACCAGCGCCGCGCCGGCCAGGTCGGTGGCGGTGAGCCGGGTCAGGTCACCGCGGCGGGTCTGCACCGTCACCGGCGCGCTGTCGGCGGCGACGGTGGGCATGCCGGCGCGGGCCCGAGCCAGCAGGTCCGGGTCCTGGTCGTAGAGGACCCAGTGCTGCGGGCCGGGCAGCAGCGGGGCCAGCCAGCGGCCCAGCGAGCCGGTGCCGGCCCCCAGGTCATGCACCACGTACGGCGTACTGCCGGGCAGCGTGGCGCGTACCGTGTCGACCAGGTCCGTGGCGCGGGCGGCCACGTCGGCCGGCTCCCGCAGCGCGAGCCACTGCGCGAAGTCCGGCGGCAGCTCGACGGGCGCATCCTGGACTGCCTGCTGCTCGGTCATGACGCCATCGCCTCTTCCAGGGCCGTGGTGATCCGGGTGGTGGTGCTCGTCCAGTCGTCGAGGGTGCTCCGTCGCCGGGCGGCGATGCGGCGCAGCCGCGCCCGTAGGGTCGCCTCGTCCAGCCAGCGGCGCAGCGCGTCGGCCAGCGCCGCCGGCTGCTCGGGCGGCACCAGCACGCCGGGGCGTTCCCCGCCGACGTGGCCGAGGGCGTCGGGCAGGCCACCGACCGCCGTGGCGAGCACCGGGATGCCGCGCGCCAACGCCTCGGTGACCACCATCCCGTACGTCTCCCCGCGTGACGGGTGCACCAGCAGGTCGGCGGCGGCGTACGCGGCGGCCAGCCGGCCACCGGACAGCGGACCGGCCAGCCGGATCCGGTCGCCGAGCCGGTGGGTGGTGATCTGCGTGCGGAGCCGGTCGACGAAGTCCGGTTCGCGGTGCAGCGGGCCGACGCAGGTAAGCGTCCAGTCCCGGTCGGTCACCGCCGCCAACGCCTCGACCAGCAGGTCATGGCCCTTGTGGGCGGCGACCGCGGCGACGCAGAGCAGCGCCGAACCGGCCGGCGATCCGGTGACCGGCGGCGCCGGGTCCACCCCGGGGGCGGCGACGTGCACCAGCGACGGCGGCAGCGCGTACTGGTGCAGCAGCCGGTCGCGGGTCCAGGTGCTGGTGGCGACGATGACGGTGGCGCTGGCCAGGGCCCGCGCCTCGGTGTCGTCGTCGCGGGGCAGGTGCACCAGCGGGACCAGCCGCAACCGCCGGGCCTGCGTGGCCAGGGCGTCCGGCACCACCGAGGCGACCAGCCCGTCGACCAGGACGAGCGCGCCGTCGGGCAGGGCGGTGAGCAGTTCGGCGAGCCGGGCGTGTTCCGCCGGGGACGGGGTCGGCCACGCTCCCGGTACGGGATGTTCGCGCACCGACCAGCCGGCGGCGGCGAGCCCGGCGCAGATCCGCCGGTCGTAGCCGTTGCCGCCGCTGGGCGTGGCCGGATCGTCGATGTCGCCGGGCAGGACCACGTGCACGCTCGGCACGTCAGGCGCCGGTGCCGCTCGCCCCCGGCAGTGACCGTTCGTAGCTGGCCCAGGCGACGTGTGACTCGTGCAGGGTGACGGTGATGCCGGTCAGCCCGTGCGCGCCGGCGCCCAGGTCGCCGGCGTGCACCCGGTCGGCGAGCCGGTCGGCGATGGTTCGGGCCAGCACCTCGGTGGTGGTGTTGGTGCCGGCGAAGGCGGGCTCGTCGTCCAGGTTTCGGTAGTTCAGTTCGCCGAGCACGGCCTTGAGCTGGTCGGTGGCCAGCCCGATGTCGACCACGATGCCGTCGGCGTCGAGATCCGGGCGGCGGAACGTGGCGTCGACCACGAACGTCGCGCCGTGCAGCCGCTGCGCGGGGCCGAAGACGTCGCCCCGGAAGCTGTGGGCGATCATGATGTGGTCACGTACGGTCACACTGAACACGGAGTCACTCCCCGTCGTAGGTGATGAGGTGGCACAGCGCGGGCAGGCTGCCGGCGCTGAGTCGGGCAAGGACGTCGGGCAGGTCCGCGAACGCCGACCGCCCGGTGATCAACGCGTCGAAGACCGGGTCGGCCAGCAGGTCGAGGGCGAGCGCCATCCGGTCGGCGTACCCTCGGCTGCTGCGCCGCGCGGGGGCGACCATGCCGACCTGGCTGCTGCGGATGGTCAGCCGCCCGGAGTGGAAGGCCGCGCCGAGGGAGAGCTGCACCTGGCGGTCGCCGTACCAGCTCAGTTCGAGCACGGTGCCTTCGGCGGCGAGCAGGTCCAGGCTGCGTTGCAGGCCGGCGGCGCTGGCGCTGGCGTGCACCACCAGGTCGCGGCCGCCGGTCGCCGCCTCGGGGGTGGCGAAGTCGACGCCGAGCGCGGCGGCCACCTCGGCCCGGGTCGGGTCGGTGTCGACGAGTTCCACCGCCACGCCGGGGAAGCGGGCCAGCAGCGCCGCGACAGCGCAGCCGACCATGCCCGCGCCCACCACGCTGACCCGGTCGCCGAGCAGCGGTGGCGCGTCCCACAGCGCGTTGACCGCGGTCTCCACTGTGCCGGCCAGCACCGCGCGGGACGCCGGCACCTGCTCCGGTACGACGGTCACCGCGTCGACCGGCACCACGTACGCGCTCTGGTGCGGGTACAGGCAGAACACCGTACGTCCGCGCAGGTGGGCCGGGCCCTGTTCGACCTCGCCCACGTTGAGGTAGCCGTACTTGACCGGGGCCGGGAAGTCGCCCTCCTGGAACGGGGCGCGCATCGTGGCGTACTGGCTGTCCGGCACCTTGCCGGCGAACACCAGGGTCTCGGTGCCTCGGCTGACTCCGGAAAACAGGGTGCGTACCTGCAGTTCGTCGGAGCCCGGTTCGGGTAGCGTCACCGGTCGGATCTCTCCCGCACCGGGTGCGCGCAGCCAGAAGGCGCGAGCGGGTCGCGTCACCGGTTCTTCTCCTCACCTGCGTCCGGACCGAACCGATCCGTCATGTTTTCCGTACTTCCTGACAGGGGTCGTCGATCATAAACACGGAGGCACGGTGTCCACAGTTCGAACCGGTCCGCAAATCGGGATGCTCGTCCAGGTCGTCCTGCTGGGCGGGCTCGCCACGACGGTCGGCCTCGGCGTCGCCGGCTGGCTCGCGGGCCTGACGTACGGTGCCGTGACCTGCCTGGCACTCATCCGGGCGCTGCGGCGCACCGACTCGCCCCGGCTGGGCCCGGCCGACTGGGTCACCATGGGTCGGGGGCTGCTGGTGGGGGCGGTGACCGCGCTGATCGCCGACGCGCTGATCGCCGGCCGGCCCGCGCCGACGGTGGTGCTGGTGGTGCTGACCGGGGTCGCGCTGGCGTTGGACGCGGTCGACGGCAAGGTGGCCCGGCGGACCGGGACGGTCAGCGGGCTCGGTGCCCGCTTCGACATGGAGGTCGACTCGATCCTGGTGCTGATGTTGAGCCTCTACGTGGCGCCGTCGGTCGGGGTCTGGGTGCTCGCCATCGGCCTGATGCGGTACGCCTTCCTCGCCGCGAGCTGGGTGCTGCCCTGGATGGACGCGCAGCTTCCGCCCCGGTACTGGCGGAAGGTGGTCGCCGCGGTCCAGGGAATCGTGCTCGCCGTCGCCGCCTCCCAGCTGCTGCCCGCCCCGGTGACCCTGCTGGTGCTGCTGGCAGCGCTCGGGCTGCTGGTCGAGTCGTTCGGCCGGGACGTGGCCTGGCTGTGGCGGCGTCGTCTGCCGCGTACCGTCTCCCCGATCGTCGTCGCGACGGTGCCGCTGCGCGGTCGTCCGCTCGACCGGGTCGAGGAACCCGACCTGCCCCCCGCGCCTGTCCTGTCGCTGCGCTGACCCAGGAGAACCCCTTGTCGACCTCCGATGCTGCGCGCGCCACGAACACCGCCGAGCGCCTTCCCACGACCGACTTCCCGGACGCCGAGGCGGTGACCGAAGCCTCCGACGCCCCTGCCGCGTCCGGCCGCCGACGGATGCTGGCCCGGGTGGTCACCGTACTGGCCGTCGTGCTGGTCCTGGCCGCCTTCACCCTGCCCAACCAGCCGTGGCGGATGCAGGCCGGCGCGTTCCTGCGGATTCCGCTGGAGGCGCTGCTGCTCGCCGCCGCGCTGCTCGCGCTGCCCGGCCGACCCCGCCGGCTGGTCGCCGCCGTGGCCGGAGTGCTGCTCGGCCTGGTGGTGCTGGTGAAGATCGGCGACCTCGGGTTCTACTCGTCGTTGGGGCGGCCGTTCGACCTGGTGCTGGACTGGTCCCTGCTGGACGAGGCGTTCGCCTTCGTGGCCGAGTCGATCGGCCGGCCCGGTGCCATCGCCATCGCCGTCGGCGTCGTGCTGGTGCTGCTGGCCGTTCCGGTGCTGACCGCGCTGTCCACGGTGCGGCTGTCCCGGTTGCTGGCGCGGCACCGTACCGCCGGCACCCGGGTCGTCGCGTCGCTGGTCCTGGTCTGGGCGCTGCTTGCCGCGTTCCAGGCCCGGATCGTGACCGGTGTGCTGGTCGCCGACAGCAACGCCAGCACCATCGTCTACGAGCACGTCTCGGAGGTCCGCGAACGGATCAACGACCGGGCGGCGTTCCGTACCGAGGTGAGTGCGGACCCGTTCCGCGACGTGCCCGCAGACCAGCTGCTGACCGGGCTGCGCGGCAAGGACGTGCTCATCGCCTTCGTGGAGAGTTACGGCCGCGACGCGGTCTCCGACCCGGAGTTCGCCTCCGTGCAGCGGCTGCTCGACGACGGCGCCGGGCGGTTGCAGGCGGCCGGTTTCTCCTCGCGCAGCGGCTTCCTCACCTCGCCGACCATCGGCGGCGGCAGTTGGCTGGCACACGCCACCCTGCTGTCCGGGCTGTGGATCGACAACAACCAGCGGCACAAGAGCCTGCTGGCCAGCGACCGGTTCACCCTCGGCGACGCCTTCCGCAGCGCAGGCTGGCGTACGGTCGGGGTGATGCCGGCGGTCAACCAGGCCTGGCCGGAGGGGAAGTTCTACGGCTACGAGCAGTTCTACAGTGGCCCTGACCTCGGCTACCGGGGTCCCCGGTTCGCCTTCTCCCCGATGCCCGACCAGTACGCGATAAACGAGTTCCACTCCCGGGAGCGGGTCGGGCCGCGGGATCGGCCGGTGATGGCCGAGTTGGCGCTGGTCTCCAGCCACTCCCCCTGGACCAAGGTGCCCTCGCTCGTCGACTGGGACGACATCGACGACGGCGAGGTGTTCCGCAAGGGCATCATCGGTACGCCGACGGCACAGGCCCGCACCGGTTACCGGCACGCGGTCAGCTACAGCCTGCGTACCCTCATCTCCTACCTGGAGACCCACGGTGACGACGACACGGTGCTGGTGGTCCTCGGTGACCACCAGCCCGCGCCGGTGGTCACCGGGGACAATGCCAGCCCGGACGTGCCGATCCACCTGATCGCGAAGGATCCCGCCGTGCTGGAGCGGATCGCCGACTGGGGCTGGCAGGACGGCCTCACCCCGGACGCCGCCGCCCCGGTCTGGTCGATGGATTCCTTCCGCGACCGTTTCCTCACCACCTTCGGCTCCGCCCCGGCCCGGCCGCAGGCGCAGTCCCGCTGAGGCCGAGCCAGGTCAGAGCGTGGGGCCGGGTCAGAGCGTGGGGCCGGGGCGTGGGCCGGTCAGGGTGTGGGGCCGGTGGTGGTGACTACCGCCGGCTCCACTGCTGGTTGGCCTGGCCGTTGCAGGTCCAGAGGACGAGCCGGGTGCCGTTGGCGGTGCCCCCGCCGTTGGCGTCCAGGCAGAGGCCGGACTGCACGCCGGTGATGGTGCCGTTGGCGTTGACGTTCCACTGCTGGTTCGTCGCACCGTGGCAGTCGTAGATGGTGACCCGGGTGCCCGGCGAGGTGCCGTAACCCTCGGCGTCGAGGCACTTGTTGCCGTACACGGTGAGCGCCCGGCCGGAGGTGTAGCTCCACTGCTGGTTGGTGCCGCCGTGGCAGTCCCACAACTGCAACTGGGTGCTGTTGGCGGTGCTGTAGCCCGGCACGTCGACGCACCGGCCGGACTGGTTGCCGACGATCGCGCCGTTGGTGGGACCCGGGGTGGGGGTGGGAGTGGGAGTGCCGCCGTTACCGGGGGTGCCGATGCTGCCCGGCACCGACTGCAGGGCGTTGTACCAGACCGCGGCCATCTTGTCGTAGCCGTTGGCGGTCGGGTGGACGCCGTCGATCAGGTCGCCGGTGGTCAACGCGGCGTGCATGTTGACCAGGTGCACCCGCTTGCCCGCGTTCACCTTGCTCTGCACGATGCCGGGAATCGCGGCGTTGAAGGTGCGTACCGCCGCCGCCTGATTGGTGTTCGACAGCGTGATGATCTGCGCGACGAACACCTCCGCGTTGGGGACGGTGTTGGTGATGCGGTCGATCAGGGTGGAGAGCCGGTTCGGTGCGCTGCTGACGTTGTAGTTCTGCAGGATGTCGTTGGTGCCGATGTGCAGCAGCACGGTCTGCGGTCGCTGCGTGTTCAGCCAGTTGACGATGTTGGCGTCGATCTGGTCGATCCGCCAGCCAGGATGCCCCTGATGGTCCCGGTCACCGAGGCTGGTCGGCCCGTTGAACTGCGACCCGACGAAGTCCACCGTGTACCTGCCGTTGACCAGGCGCTGCCACAGGCCGATCCGGTAGCCGCCCGGGATCTGAGTGCCCTCGGTGATCGAGTCACCGAGCGGCATCACCCGTACCCCACCGTTGGACTCCGCACTGGCGGTCCCCGCCGCTGTCACCACCGCACTGACCGCGAGCCCGACCGCGGCCACCGCCGCAAGCCATCGCACCCTCATCCCCATCACCACTCCTGCCACTAGTCCTCAGCGCACCCAACAGTGTGAGCGCTAACACTCACAACAGTCGATATTCCCACCCCCACCGACCCCCGTCAACATCCACTCCCCTCCCCCACCCCGCCCACAACCCCGCCCCGCCGCGCCCCACCCCGCCGCGCCCCACCCCGTCGATCTTGCACTTTGTGTCCCCGCATACGCCGCAAAAGCCTCATCACGACGACCGAAAGTGCAAGATCGACGGGGCAAGGCGACGGGCGGGGCGGGTGGGGTGGCGAGGGGCAAGGCGACGGGCGGGGCGGGTGGCGGTTAGGGGTTAGGGGGTGGGTTTTTGGGCTACGAGGATGTCGCGGACGATGGCCTGGTCGACGCGGTGGGACAGGGTGCGCCAGGGGCCGTGGTCCAGGACTGTGAGACCGGCGGCGGTCAGGTGTTCGGCGGCAGCCTCCCGGCTGGCCACGTTGGTGTTCCAGGAGATGCCGAGAGCGCCGCCGGGGCGCAGCAGCCGCGCCCAGCCCGGCACGGCCGCGGCAAGCAGGGCGAGGGGGTCACGGGCCAGACCGTCGGCGGTACGGCTGCCGTGCTGCACGCCGTACGGCGCGTCGGCGACCACCAGGTCGACGCTCTCCGGGCGGAAGAACTCCCCGATCCGGGTGGTGTCGGCGTTGACCACGTCCACGGTCTGCACGTCGCCGGCCTTGTGCGCCTCCTTCGAGGCCGCCACCTCCAGCCGCAGTCGCCGGCCGACCACCTTGCGTTCCCGGCGTACCGGCCCGGACTCCAGCACCCGGTGCTTGACCCGCTTGCGCTTGAGCCAGGTACTGAGGAACGTCTGGTACGCCTCGAAGTCCTTGCTGTCGCGGTCCAGGCCGGCGGCGTCGAAGCCGTACATCATGGCCTGGTTGACCGTGGTCCCCCGGCCGCACAGCGGATCGATCACCCGGAACCGCCGGGTCAGCAGCTCGTCGGCCCAGGTCGAGGCGAGCAGCGTGACGTTGAGCAGCAGCTTGGTGAACTGTTCGTTGGTCTTGCCCGGGTACTTCTGGATGGTGACCAGGTCGTCGTCGTAGCGGTCCAGCCGGGTCAGCGGCACCGGACGCAGCAGATCGTCGACGAACTCGAAGATCGCGTACGCGCTGGACAGGTTGCTCAGCAACGCCACGTCCCGCTCGCCCAGCCCGCCCTCGACACCGAACGTGACGTACGGGACGCCACCCACGGTGGTCGTCTCCACCGCCCCGAGTCGCCCGCCGAGCACCGCCCCGCCGAAGATCTCCAGCTCCGCCCGCGTCAACTCGACAGCCGCCCCCGAGTACACCCGGTTACTCGACGGCAGAATCAGCACCCCATACCGTTTCACGACCAGCCACTATTCCACGGCGGCACCCGCCGGCCCCCGCCGCCCTGCGCAAGCGGCCTGGTGCCCGCGAGCCCTGTCCGGGCTCGCGGGCACCAGGTGATCGAGCGGTGTCAGGGTCAGGCGGGCAGACCGCCGACCTGGGTGTTGATCCAGGAGCGGATCGAGGGGAGGTCACCGTAGATGGACGGGGCGGTGGCGCAGGTGGAGCTGTTGTTGCCGGCGCGGCTGGTCGCACCGATCACGTTCCACACGCCGTTGATCTTCCGCACCTGCGGGCCGCCCGAGTCGCCGTAGCAGGCGCCGGCGTTGCCGTTGGTGTTGTTGGTGCAGATCTCGTACGGGCCGTTGATGCCCAGGCACCGGCTGTCGGCCACGATCGAGGTGTCCAGCTCGTTCGCGATGGTCGGCGCGGAGCCGCAGCCGCGGGGCGCGCAGGTCTGGCCCCAGCCGATGATCCGGGTGGCGGTGCCGACCGCGCCCGAGGTGGTCGGGATCGGGGCCGGCGCGTAGCTGACCGAGCTGGAGAGCTGGAACAGCTTGACGTCGATGCTCGGGTGGTTGACCGCCCGGCTCACGCCGACGACGGTGCCGCCGCTGGTGCGGTTGATGCTGCCCACCCGCACCGAGGAGGGGGTCGAGCAGTGCTTGGCGGTGACCACCCAGTTGGCCTTGATCAGGGTGCCGGTGCAGCCGGAGGTGTAGACCAGCCAGGGGTAGTTCTCGGTGGCCGGGCGCCCGTTGACCACGAGCGTGCCGATCCCTCCGGCCTCGTCCCCGGTCCAGGTGTACGTCTCGGCGACCTCGGCGGTGCTGCGGCTGCCGGCGAAGAGCTGGTTGACCCGGCTGGCCTCGGCGGCGCTGGGGTTGGCGTTGGTGCAGGAGACCGGCGCGCTGCTGCCGGACATCAGGTCGGAGCAGAGCCCGGTACGCCGGTCGGGCAGCCCGAGGATGTGACCGAACTCGTGGGTGGCGATCCGGGTGCGGTGGTAGCCCTGGTTGACTGCCTGCCAGCCCATCCAGATCCGGCCGGAGCCGAAGCCGGTGACCTGCGCCCGGGGCCAGCCGGTGTCGACCAGGATGGTGACGTTGGCGGGGGTGCCGGGCACCAGCCGGACGTTGCTGACCTTGCTGTTCCAGATCTGGGCGGCCTGGTCGAAGTTGGTCCGGAACTCCCCGGCCCGGCTCGCGTCGTAGTAGACGGTTCGGGCGGCGGAGGCGCTGGTGGCGGTGGCCACCTGCAGCCCGGTCGCGGTCAGCACCGCTGCCAGCGCGACGGTGGCCGCGCGCAGCAGTCTGTGTCGGATCATCTCGTACTCCCCTGCGGATACCCGCGGCACATCGACGCACCGCGATCGATGTCCGTGGATATTAGTAGACATCAGTCAATAGATGTCATCACGGAAGTGTCATACCGCCTGCACCGGCTGTTGCCCGGCTGTTACGTCCCGGTGAAGGCGCGGTGGCGAAGCGTGTCGACGGTGGACTCCACGAGCATCACCGGCCCGCGCGGGCGGGCCGGCAGCGGAGAGGAGATCCACGATGCGAATCAGCAGAACTCTCGCCGCCTTGACGGTGGCGTGCGCCGTCCTCCTGACCACCGCCGGGACAACGGCCACCGCCGGCACGACGACCACCTCAGGCACGACGGGCACTGCCGGCACGACGGGCACCGCCGGTACAAGAGCCGCCGCGACCGGCGAGCCGTACTGCGGAATCACCTGGGGCAGCGGGGACAAGGTGGCCGGCACGCTGAGCGACGCCCCGTTGACCGAGGTACGCACCGGACGGCACGACTGCTACGACCGGGTGGTGTTCGAGTTCGACGGGACGGTCACCGGCTACTCGATCGGCTACGGCGAGACGTACACCGAGGGTGAAGGGCTGGCCCTGTCGCCGTACACCGCGGGTGGCGCGCTGCTGCGGGTGTCGCTGCGGGCGCCCGCGTACGACGACGAGCACCTCGCCACCGTGCCGTACCGGGTCGGTGACCATGTGGCCAACGTGCTGCGCTACCAGACGCTGCGCGACGTGGTCTTCGGCGGCAGCTTCGAGGGCTACAGCACCTTCGCCGTCGGCGTACGGGCCCGGCTGCCGTTCCGGGTCCTCGTCTTGGCCGGGCCGGGCACCCACAGCCGGATCGTCCTCGACGTGGCACACCAGTGGCAGCAGTGACCGGGCAGGGGCAGTAGTGATCGGCAACTGGGGCGGGTGTCCGGCGTTCGGGCACCCGCCCCCGACCGTCACGGCGAGCGACGACCGGGGTGAGCAGGACTACCCTGGGTACGTCATGGACGGCCGCGTGCTGGTGGTCGAGGACGACGCCTCCATCAGGGAGGTCACCGCCCTCGGGCTGCGCCGCGCCGGGTTCCGGGTGGACACCGCCGCCGACGGTCGACAGGGTCTGGCCGCCTGGCGGGCCGGGTCGGTCGATCTGATCGTGTTGGACGTGCTGCTGCCGGGCCTGGACGGTCTGCAGGTGTGCCGGGAGATCCGGCGCAGCAGCGCGGTGCCGATCCTCATGCTCACCGCCCGCACCGACACCATCGACGTGGTGGTCGGGCTGGAGTGCGGCGCCGACGACTACCTGCGTAAACCCTTCGACCTGCCCGAACTGGTGGCCCGGGTACGGTCGCTGCTACGCCGCTCCGTCGCAGCACCCGAGCCGGGCCCGCTGCGGATCGGTCGCCTGGAGATCGACCCGGGCGCCTTCGTGGCCCGCCGCGACGGTCACGAGCTGCCGCTGACCGCCACCGAGTTCCGGCTGCTGCTGGAGCTGGCCCGCCGCCCGGGTCAGGTCTTCACCCGCGAGCTGCTGCTGGAACGGGTCTGGGAGCAGGGCTACCTCGGCGACAGCCGGCTGGTCGACGTGGCCGTGCAGCGGCTGCGGGCCAAGATCGAGGACGATCCGGCCAGTCCACGCCTGATCCGCACCGTACGCGGTGCCGGCTACAAGCTGACCGCGAGCTGAGCGGGCGACGGCGATGGCCACGGACCCGGTACGTCCCGGCCGGCTACGTCGCCGCCTGACCGTCGCGTTCGTACTGGTCGCCGGGGTCTCCGCCGGGGTGCTCGCCGGCGGGTCGTACCTGCTGCTGCGGCAGGCCAGCTACGACGCCTCGCTGCACGCCGCCGCCGCGGACGCCCGGTACCGGCTGGTGCTGGCCGGGCAGTTCCTGCCGTTGACCGAGCAGCGCCGCACGGAACTGCTCACCAGCTTCGAGGGCAGCGGCCGGCACGTGGTGCTGGTCACCGGGGACGTGTGGCCCTCGCATCCGCAGCACGCGCCGACACTGGGCGAACCGCTCCGGGCCACCGTCGCGGCCGGGCAACTCGGCTACCAGCGCAGCGACGGGCCACCCCGGCTGCTCGTGGTGGGCGGGCGGATTCCCGGCTCCACCGCCGAGCTGTACGTGATCACCGGCGAGGACGACGTCGCCACCGGCCTCGATCGGCTGCGCAACGCCCTGGCGGCCGGCTGGGTCCTGGTGACGGTGCTCGCCGCCGCGATCGGACACACCCTCGCCCGGCGCACCCTGGAACCGGTCGGGCGGGCGAGCCGGGCCGCCCGGGCGATCACCGAAGGGCTGCTGGCCACCCGGCTGCCGGTACGTGGCCGGGACGAGTTCAGCGCCTGGGCCGCCTCGTTCAACGAGATGGCGGAGGCGTTGCAGGCGAAGATCGTCGCGCTGCGCCGGGCGCAGGATCTCCAGCGGCGGTTCACCGCCGACGTCGCGCACGAGCTGCGTACCCCCGTCACCGCTCTGGTGGCCGCGGCCTCGCTGCTGCGCGAGCACCTCGACCAACTGCCCGGCGACGCCCGACGCGCCGGTGAGCTGCTGGTCGACGACGTGGTCCGGCTGCGACGCCTGGTCGAGGACCTGATGGAGATCTCCCGACTGGACGCCGGGCAGGAGGCCGTCGTGGTCGCCGATGTGGACGCACCGGCCCTGTTGCGCGCGATCGTGGCGACCCGAGGCTGGCAGGGCCGGGTCGAGGTCGACGACGAGCCGGTCCGGCTGCGCACCGACCCGCGCCGACTGGAACGGGTGCTGGGCAACCTGATCGCCAACGCGGTGCAGCACGGCGACGGCGAGATCCGTGCCCGGGTCACGCGGGCCGGTGACCGGGTGTTCTTCGACGTCGACGACCAGGGGCCCGGCATCCCCGCCGTACACCTGCCGCGCCTGTTCGACCGCTTCCACAAGGTCGACCCGGCCCGCTCCGGCGGTGGCAGCGGGCTCGGCCTGGCCATCGCCCAGGAGAACGCCCAACTGCTCGGCGGCCGGCTCACCGTGCACAGCGCCGCGGGCAGCGGCACCCGGTTCCGTCTCGACCTGCCCGACCGTCTCGACCTGCCCGACCGGCTGGACGCCGGCACCGATCGGTGTGACGCGGGCTCGTCGGACGTCACCGCCGGTGGTGCCGGGTGAGCCGGCACCCGGTCGGCGCGGCGGCACCGTGGCGGTTCCGACACCTGTCGGCCGTTGCCGTCGTGGTGCTGGTCCTGGCCGTGGGATGCGCGCCGTCACGGTCCGGATCGCTCGGCCCGGCACCGGCCGTGCCCGCACCCACCACCGGCGTACCCACCACCGCCGCCGTGCCCGGCGGGCCCGCCAGCGTCGCTTCGTCGGCCGCCACCGCCACGACCGCCGCCGGCACCTCCGCTCCCCCGCCGCCGAGCGCCGGGCCCGTGGCCAGCAGCCGGCCTGCGAACCTCACCCTGGAGCTGTGGTACGTCCGGGACGGTCGTCTCGCCCCGACCCGTCGTACCCGCCCCACCACCGTCGCCACCTCACGGCTGGCACTTGCCGAGCTGGTCGCCGGACCGAACCGGGCGGAGGCCGACGCCGGTCTGGTCACCCTGCTGACCGCAGCCGAGGTGAGCCGGATCGAGGCCGGGGTCGCCACGGTACGCCTGCCCGATGCCCCCGATCCGGGCACCGCACGGCTGCGCGAGGCGCAGGTGGTCTACACGCTCACCCAGTTCCCCACCGTCCGGCGGGTCGCCTTCGGCACCGCGGCACCGGCCGGACGCGTCGACTACGCCGACCTGCTGCCCGCGATCGTGGTCACCCACCCGGTCATCGGAGACCGGGTGACCAGCCCGGTCACCGTCAGCGGCAGCGCCGACGTGTTCGAGGCGACCGTCAGCGTCCGGGTACGCGACGCCACCGGCCGACAACTGGCCACCGCGTTCACCACGGCCACCTGCGGCACCGGCTGCCGGGGCGGCTACCGGGTCACCATCGGCTACCGGCTGGACCGTGAACAGCCCGGCACCATCGAGGCCTACGAGGTGTCCGCCGCCGACGGCAGCCCCACCAAGCTGGTCTCCGTACCGGTGACGTTGGCCGCCACGCGGTAGCGCCGAACATGCCCTGGCGCTTTGCGGTGATGGTCAGCGGCGTTTGCGGCGGCCTCTGGTCCGGGACCGCTGGCCTACCTGCGGCTTGGACAGCACAAGCGTGCCGGCCTCGGCGGTCACCCGGCCGGTGGCCGGCGGACCGATGAGCTGCTGCTCGGGCAGCCGCCGTTCGAGGTCGGTGATGATGGCCTGCACCCGGGCCAACTGCTCGCGGACCGACGGTTCGTCCTCCGGGTGTCCATCGGTCGGGCGACCGCTCCGTTGGGCGGCTACCTGCTCGTCCTGGTGCGCTTCCTGCAGAGCGGTCAGCACCAGACCCACAAGCAGGTTGGTGAGCAGGTAGCAGGCGGCCACCATGTAGGAGACGTAGTACAGCACCGCCCAGCCGGTGACCTCCCGGCCGGCCTGGAGCGTGTCGGTGATGCCGTCCAGCGACAGCAGCAGGAACAGGGTGAGCATGGCCTGCCCGACGCTGCCGTACTCCTGCGGGTAGGCGGCGCCGAACAGCATCCAGCCCAGCATCGCGTACCCGTACAGCAGCAGCGCGGTGACCAGCAGGAAGCTGCCCAGCCCGGGCAGGCTGCGCCGGATGCCGACCAGGATCACCCGCAGGCTCGGGAAGAGCCGGAACGCCCGGACGATGCGGGCCAGCCGCAACAACCGCAGCAGGGTCACGTTCTCCCGGACGCCGGGCAGCAGCGGCGCGGCCACGATCACCAGGTCGAAGACGTTCCACCGGTCCCGGAAGAACCCGCCGGGAGCCGGCGCGTGGGCACCGAAGCGCACCAGCAGTTCCAGCACGAACAGGGTGAGACAGACGTACTCGACCGTCCGCAGCGCGGTCCCCACGATTGCGACGACCCCGCCGTACGTCTCCAGGCCCAACGCCATCGCGTTGACGATGACCACGGCGAAGCTGGCCAGGTTGAACCAGGAGGCGCCGACGAGGGCCTGGCACCGGGCGGCGAGCCGGTGCAACGGACCACGGACAGTACGCGTCATATCACTCCTCGTCGGCTCATGACCGGACGGCAGCCTATGACACCCCTGGACCGCTTCCGCACCCGGATCGGCCACAAGGGACAGTTCCCTGGTCACCCGCTGTGCCGGCCCCCGACGGCACCCCAACGCCTTGACCGCCGGGGCGGGGCAGCCGGCATCACCGGCCACCCCGCCCGCCCAGCCAGCCGCCCTGACTGCTCAGCCAGCCGTCCTGCTCAGCCAGCCGTCCTGCTCAGCCAGCCGTCCTGACTGCTCAGCCGGCACGCAGTTCGGCGGGATCGGTGGTGGAGCGCTGCATCAGCACACTCGCCCCGATCACCAGGAGCACGGCCAGCAACGCGACAGACATGACCGCCCCGACCTCGGCCCAGGGCACCGAGGTCTGGAGGGTGTGGGTGACCTCGCGGTACTCCAGGTGACGCTCGGCGTCCGGCCCGGCACACTCGGCCGGGGTGCCGACGCAGACCGTCCGGCTCCAACCCGCGGTGGCGGTGGTCGTGAACGCGCGCATCCCGAGCATCCCGACCAGCCCCGCGATGGCAATGCCGGGCACCGCCGGCAGGAGAACCCGCCAACACAGGGCACGGGCCAGCACGGCGCGCGGCGTACCACCGGCGACCAGGGCGGCGATGGCCCGTCGGCGGGCGACGCCGGATTCGACGAGGGCGATCAGCAGGGTGAGCGCGGCCACCCCGATGAGGCCGATGAGCACCGTGTTGACGATGGTGTGGACGTCCGAGCGGAAGGCGGCGGTGCCGCTGAGATCCAGTGGCGGCCGGTCGTAGCCGAGGGCCGGGTCGAGCATCGCGGCGGTCCGCACCGCCACGTCGGTGACCAGCCAGGAGTGCAGCATCATCGCGGCCGCGCCGAAGGCGGTGACGACCAGGATGACGGTGAAGCTGCGGCTGCCGGCATGCGGGTCGGCGAGGATCTGCCGGGCCGCGATCAGCGCGCTGGGCCGCCGCGTGACCCGCAGCAGCAGCCGGGCGCTGTGGTAACCGATCCAGGCCACCGTGAACATCAGGCCGAGCAGCATCACGACGGTGCAGCCGAGCAGCGCGATGACGAACAGGTCGTCGCGGTTGGCACCGAACCCGCCCTGCCGGACGTATTCGCTGCGCATCGCCGCGTTGATCGCCACCAGGCCGAGCAGGCCGATCCCCAGCAGCAACGTGGGCCAAGCCCGTACCGGCTGTTGCCGGCTCTGCCGCAGCACGCCGAACGGGGTGATCGCCACTCGACGCAGCAACGCGACGGTGAGCAGCGTGGCCAGCAGCGGCACCCCTACCGCGATGGCGACGATCGCCGTGACGGGCGGCAGCACGTCCGTCGGCAGGGGCCGTACCCCGGCGAGGTCCGGGCGGTCGAGCAGCACCCGCCCGACGAAGTAGCCGGCCGTGCCGGCCGCCGCGCCGATCGTCGCGGCCAGCCCGGTCTCCACGGCGGCGACCCAGGCGATCTGCCTCGGCGTCGCGCCGGCCATCCGCAGGGCCGCGAGCCGACGGTTACGCGCCGGCGCGCCGAGCCGGGCACACTGCCCGACCAGGAACAGGACCGGGATGCTGAACAGCAGCATCGCCACCGCGACGTTGAGCAGGAGGCCCGGTTGGGTGAGCATCCGGTTGTGGTACCGCCCGGCAGCCGGCTCGATGCTGAGCACGGTGGCGCAGCAGAGCAGCACCAGCACCGCGATCGCCGCACCGGCGGCGGTGACCGGCACCCGGGCCCGGTCGCTGCGGGTGCCGACGAAGGCCAGACGGAACAGGGTGCCCGGTCTCACCGCACCTCCCCGCGGAGCACGACCCGATGGTCACCGTCGCCCCGACCGTCGCTGCTGTTGTCCCGGCCGTAGTTGTCGCTGCGGCCGTCGCTGTCCACGCGGCCGTCGCGCATGGTGATCTCTCGGTCCGCGTACGCGGCCACCTGCGCGTTGTGGGTCACCACCAGCACCGTCGTGCCGTGCTCACGGGCCAGCCGGACCAGCTCCACCATCACCTGCTCACCGGCGAGGCTGTCCAGCGCCCCGGTCGGTTCGTCGGCGAAGAGCACCTGCGGTTCGGTGACCAGAGCACGGGCCAACGCCACCCGCTGCTGTTGACCGCCGGACATCTCGCCGGGCCGCTTACCGGCCAGGTCACCCACGCCCAGCCGGTCGAGCAGCGCCCGTGCTCGTACCGCGGCGTCCCGGTAGCCGAGGCCGCCGAGTTGCAGCGGCAGGGTCACGTTCTCGATCCCGGTCAGTTCCGGCACGACCTGACCGAACTGGAAGAGCACCCCGAAGACGGTACGACGCAACCGGGAGCGCTCCGCCTCGCCGGCGGTGCCGATCTCCCGCCCCTGGAACCGCACGCTGCCCCGCTGCGGAGCCAGGATGCCGGACAGGCAGTGCAGCAACGTCGACTTGCCACAGCCACTCGGGCCGGTGACCGCCACGATCTCGCCCTTGTCGATGCTCACCGACACGTCGCGTAGGGCTGCGGTCGGCCCGTACCACTTCTCCATGTGCTCGGCGTGCAGAATCGGTGCGCTCATGACCGTACCTCCGAGCGAAGCTGACCGATCCGGTCCAACGTGGTCGCCATCCAGCGCAGGTCGGCATCGAGGTGATTGAGCAGGTAGTCGGCGGCGGCCAGTTCCGTCACCGAGGCGCTGCCACCGGTCTTGACGGCGGTCAACTCCCGCATCCGGGCCAGGTGGGCGGCGCGCTGCGCGGCCAGGTACGACCGGGCGGTCACCTCGTCCGGGGTGGCGAGCAACGCGACGATGACCTTGACGAACAACTCGCCCGACACATGCACCGCGGGCGGTACGGCCCGACTCAGCCACCCGTCCAGCGCGGTCATGCCCTCCGGCGTGAGCCGGTAGGCCACCCGATCCGGCCCACCGACGCGCTGGTGGGCCGCTTCCACGATGTACCCGTCGCGCAGCATCCGGGCCAACGTCGTGTACAGCTGCCCGAAAGCCAACGGCCTGACCCCGAGCAGCCTGCGGTCGTGCTCGTGCTTGAGCTCATAACCATGGCTGACCCCCTGAGCGGCAAGGACACCAAGCAGCACATGTGCGGTCGACATCACCCCACTATTCCTTGTGGGAATAGTGCCGGTCAACCCTGCCCCCAATCGACACCTGAGGAAGCTGGTTTGCCGGAGTCAGCCGCGCGCTGCGAAATCGCGCGGCTCGGAGGTCAGGAAGACACGGATGGCCTCGGAGATGGCGGGCCAGTCCGCGCCGAGTTCGAGGAAGTGACTGTCGGACCGGCTCTCGACCAGTTCGGCCCGACGGATCGCGGTGGCCAGGTGCTCGGCGTCGTCGAAGGAGACGGCACCGTCGTGCCGGCTGGCGATCACCAGTGTCGGCTGCCCGATCTCGGCGGTGACGTCGGTGTAGGGTCGCAGGTCCTGACGGAAGCCCGCACCGGAGCGCATCGCCGAGAACAGGGCGATCAACGTGGCGCGATGCTCGGGCCACATGCCCGCGAGCAACTGCCGGGGCGGCACGGTGGACAGCCCGCCGAGCAGCATCCGCAGGCCGGTGTCCGGTGCACGACGCAGCAGCCCGCGCAGGCTACCCCAGGTCAGCCGCTCGGCAGCCGGTGAGAAGATCAGGTTCGCCAGTAACCGCTCACGACGCCTCGGCCAGTGCGGGCCCTGGGAACACTGGAGGATCAGCCGCTCGACCAGGCCAGGGTGGCGGGCAGCGACGGTCATCGCAGTCGGGCCGCCGGCGGAGATGCCGAGCACGGCCGCGACCTTGTCGATCCCGAGGTGCCGGCAGAGTTCGGCGGTGACGTCGGCGAACCCCGCTCTGGTCGTACCTGTCGACAGCGGGGTCCGCCCGTAGCCGGGACGCGACGGCGCCAACACGGTGATCCCCGCGTCGACGAACACGGTCTCGTCCCAGACCAGCCCGGCCCGTAGATGCCCACCGTGCAGAACCACCACGACGGTGTCGCCCCTCCGATCCAACCGGTACTCCACCGCCCCCGAACCAAGGCGTGCCACCGTCGTCGAACGCTGCACCGAACCCCCCACCACCCCACCCTAGGCCGCCCCCACCCCACCCCACCCCCTCCCCCGCGCCGATCTTGCACTTGTGGTCGCCGATACGTGGCTTTTGCGGCTTATGTCGCGACGGGAAGTGCAAGATCGGCGGGGATGAGTGGGTGGGGTGGGGTGGGGGATGACAAGTGTCATGGGTGGGAGGTGCGCGGTGCCCTACCGCTGGTGAGGGGGTGCGGGAAAACTGATCCGCAACGCAGCCGAGCCGACAGTGGCACGGAGAGCAGTCGGGTGAGGACGGGCTGCCCGTTCACGCGGGACAGCCGACACGAAACAGCTGTGGGTAGTCCAGATACCCACAGCTGGCTTCATCCTAGCCGGAATTGCTCGCCCGTGCATGAACCACGATGCGCCACTTCAGGAGAGACGACATGCGCGACTTCGGAGCAGACAGCATCAGCGTGATCCGTGCGCGGGCCGCCGCGCTCGCGGCCTCCTGGCTCGACGGTGAGGCCGGGGCCCCGCAGGACCTGCTACGGGTGGAGAACCTGGCCACCGAGCCGACCGAGCCGGTTCCGTGCTTCTGCCTCGGCACGTTCTGCTGGGTCGGCACGCCGTTGCCGGAGTAACACCGATGTCCGGGCTGCCCTCGGCAGGGCACGCGCTGCTGCTCGACCCGTCCACCCGCGACGACCCGACCCTCTACCGGCGCCTGCACGCCGAGGCGCCTGTTCTGCGTACCGCCGGGTTGTGGCTGGTGTCGGGCTACCAGCAGGTGTCGAGGTTGGCCGGTGACCCGCGACTGGTGATCGACCCGCGGGCCGGCGACCCGCCGTTGCCCCTGACCCAGTCGGAACGACTGGAGTCGATCTTCGGTCGGATGCTCAGCTTCCGCGACGGTGCGGCCCACCGGCGGCTGCGGCAGCTCGTGTCCGGGGCGTTCAGTGCCCGCCGCACCAACGCCCTCGAACAGACCGTCCGCGACCTCGTCGCCGACCTGGTCGCGCAGGCCGGCGACGCAGAGTTCGACGTGGTGCTGGCGATCGCCGAGCGGCTGCCCGTGCTCACCACCTGCCGGCTGCTCGACCTGCCGACCGAGCACTGGTCCCGGGTCGACGCGTGGGCCCGGACCCTGACCGGCCAACTGTTCCGCTTCGGTCAGTCCGCCGACCAGCTGGCCGAGGTGCATCGCCAGGTCGACGAGATGACCCGGTTCATCGACGATCTCGCCGCGCACCGCCGCGATCGCGGCGGTGACCTCGTCGCGGAACTGTTCGACGCCGCCCAGGGCGCCGATGCCCGGCTCAGCCACGACGAGTTCGTCTCGTTCGTGGTGCTGCTGTTCATCAACGGTCTGGAGACGGCCACCGCAGCCATCTCGATCTGTGTGGCGCAGCTGCTGCGCCGCCCGGAGCTGGCCGCACGGCTGCGCCGGGAGCCCGACCACGCCCCGGAGGTGGTCGACGAGTGCCTGCGCCTCGATAGCCCGGTGTGGCTGGCCGCCCGGCGGGCGCTCGCACCGATCGAGGTGGATGGTCAGGTGATCGAGGCCAACGATCCGGTGTTCCTGCTCTGGGCGGTGGCCAACCGGGACCCGGCCGTCTTCGCGCATCCCGACGAGTTCCGGGCCGGCCGTGCCGGTCGTCATCTCGCGTTCGGGCGGGGGCCGCATCACTGTCTCGGCGCGGCCATGGCCCGGGTCCAGGCCGCCGAGGTGCTGCGACAACTGGCTGCGTACGAGCACCTGCGGGCGGGACCCGGTCCGGCCCGGCG
Organism: Micromonospora gifhornensis; assembly: GCF_016863515.1. Classification (GTDB taxonomy): domain Bacteria; phylum Actinomycetota; class Actinomycetes; order Mycobacteriales; family Micromonosporaceae; genus Micromonospora; species Micromonospora gifhornensis. Next base: position 19,441 of record NZ_BOPA01000016.1, on the reverse strand, counting down.
GCGGCACACCGCCGCCCTGAACACGTACGACTCGCTGCCGGTGACGGTCACGCCGGCCGGCGAGCCCCTGTCGAGGCGAGCGGAGGCGAGGCTCCATGCCACGAGCCGGTGAATTGGACGACGTCGTACGCCTGACCACTCGGCGTAGCTGGGCCCTGCTGGCGGCCGTGCTGCTGGCGCTCGGCGCCGGCACGACGTGGGCCGTGGTCGCCCGGATCGAGTCGACGGTGTCGCTGGACGGCATCCTGCTGGCCGGTGCGGGTCCGGCCCTGGTGACCGCACCGGCCTCGGCCACGGTCGCGTCGGTCAGCGCGGTCGTCGGCCGGCCGGTCGCGGCCGGAGAGGTGCTGCTGACCCTGCACGGCGGGGACGACGACGATGCGGTGACGGTGACCAGCCCGGTGGCCGGGATCCTCACCACCCTGACCGCCCGCCCCGGCACGCAGGTCAAGGGCGGTGCCACCCTCGGCGTCGTCGACCGCGCCGATGAGCGGCTGTCCGCGCTGTTGCTGCTCGACGCCGGTCAGCCGGCCGCCGTCCCGGCCGGGACGCAGGTCCGCGGCGCGGGCCTGACCGGCACCGTCACCCATGTCGAGGCGTACCCGCTGAGCACGGCCGATCTCGCCGGCCGGTACGGCATCGCGCGACTGCCCGGACACGACGACGAGCGGCTGGTCCGGCCGGTCCTTGTCGACCTCGGGGTGTCGGCCTGGCCGGGCGCCACCCTGACCCCGATCCGGCTGGACCTCATCGTCGGTGCCGAACGGCCCGTCGACGTGCTGCTCGGAGGTGGTCGCTGATGGTCGTGCTCGCCGACAGCCAGGCCACGACGCCACCGTCGGAGGAACCGCAGCCGCAGCCACGCCGGCAGCGGGCCGTACGCACCGTCGAGACGCCGCAGATGGAGGACGCCGACTGCGGTGCGGCCTGCCTGAGCATCATCCTCAGCCACCACGGCCGACGGGTGCCGCTCGCCGAACTGCGGGACCGCTGCGGGGTCGGTCGGGACGGGATGACCGCCTCCGGATTCGCGCGGGCCGCCGCCGGCTACGGACTCAAGGTCACCGGACGCTGGATCGAGACCTCCGACCTGGACATGGCCGCCCGGGTGCCGGTGCCGGCGGTGGTGTTCCTCGACGGCCGGCACTACGCGGTGCTGGAGGGCGTCCGACGCGGTCGGGCCTGGATCAACGACCCGGCGGTCGGTCGGCTACCGCTGACCCCGGCCGAGTTCGCCACCCGAGCCAACGGCCCGGTACTTGTCGCCACGCCGACACCGGAGTTCGAGCCGGGCGGTGACCGCTGGCCGTTCGCCCGCGCGGTGGCGCAGCGCATCCGACCGTACGCGCCGATGATCCTCGCCGGGGCGCTGCTCGGCGGCGTCGCCGCGGTGCCCACCCTGCTGGCCTCGTTGACCATGCGGGCTGTGCTCAACCGGGTGCTGATTCTCGGCGACCTGGCCTGGCGGCCGGCGTTGCTGGCGATCCTGGTCGGCGGTGCGATGCTAGCCGCGCTGGCCGGATGGGCCCAGCAGCGGATCTTCGCCACCGCGCTGGCGGCGATGGCCACCCGCTTCTCCAGCCGCTACCTGACCGCGCTGCTGCGGCTGCCCGGCGAGTTCTTCCACCGCCGGCACCTCAGCGGCCTGGTCAATCGCACCCAGATGAACGACGGCCTGGCCATCGCGCTGTCCGAGCGGGTGGTGCTGCCCGCCGCCGCCGCGGTGACCGTGGCCGGGTACGGGCTGTTCATCGGCAGTCTGGCACCCCGGCTGCTGGTGGTGATGTCGTTGGCGATGGCGGCACAGATCGTGCTGCTGAACGTGGTCCGACGGCGGGCGGGCCCGCACCAGCAGCGGCTGCTGTTCGAGCAGTTGCGGCGGGACAGCACCGCGCACAGCGGACTCAAGATGATCGAGTCGGTAAAGGCCGACGGCGCCGAGCGGTGGCTCTTCGCCTCCTGGGCGCGATCCGCCGGCCGGACCCTGGACGCCGCCAACGCGCTGGCCTCGGCGACGCTGGGGGTGATGGCGCTCAGCGCGGCGGTCGGCCCGGCCGCGTTGGCCGGGTTGGCGTTGGTCGGCGCGCACGACGTCGCCGCCGGCCGCATCGACCTCGGTACGCTGCTCACCGCCCAACTGGTGGGCGGTGCGATGCTCGCCCCGCTCGGGCTGCTCGTCGGGCTGGGCTCGGAGATCCAGGTGACCCGGGTGCACGTCTCGGTGATCGACGACGCCCTGGCCGCCAGTCCGCATCCGGCCCGTGCCACCGTGCTGGCACCGGACGCGCCGCCGGAACCCGCCCAGCCGGCCCGGCTCTCCGGCCGCATTGAGTTCGACCGAGTCAGCTTCGGCTACGACCGGCACCGCCCGCCGCTGGTCCGGGACATCTCGTTCGCCGTCGAGCCGGGCCAGTGGGTGGCCCTGGTCGGTGTCAGCGGCAGCGGCAAGTCGACCCTGGCCAGGCTGGCCGTCGGCGCGGCCGAACCGTGGAGCGGGGCGGTGCTGCTCGACGGCCGGCCCCGCGAGAGCTACTCCCGCCGGACGCTTGCCGCGTCGATCGGCTACGTGGAGCAGCAGCTGCGACTCTTCGAGGGCAACCTGCGCGACAACCTGACTCTGTGGGATCCGACCCTGCCCGAGGAGCGGCTGCGGGCCGCCCTGGTCGACGCCCGCATCGACCGCCTGGTCGAGCAGCGTGGTGGCCTGGACCACGGCGCGGTCAACGAACACGCCCGCAACCTCTCCGGCGGGGAACAGCAGCGCCTGGAACTGGCCCGGGCGCTGGCGGCCGACCCGCCGCTGCTGGTGCTCGACGAGGCGACAAGCGCGCTCGACGCGACCACCGAGTTCGCGGTCCTGGAAGCACTTCGCCGACGGGGGGTCACCTGCATGTTCATCGCCCACCGGATCTCGACCGTGCGGGACGCCGACCTGATCCTGGTGCTCGAACGGGGTGAGATCGTGCAACGCGGCACCCATGCGGAACTGATCGGCACCGACGGCGTCTACCGCCGGCTGGCCACCGACGGGCGGTCGGCATGACCACCGTCGACCCGATCATGGACACGCTGACCGCTGAGCGGTCCGACACCGTCGTCGGCCGGGCCACCGCGGATCTCGCCGCGGTCGACGAGGCCTGGCGGCGGCTCGCCGCGGCCGCCGCCGAACGGCCCGAGCGACCGGACGACGACGCCGCGCGGATCCTCGCCGCCCACTACGACCTACCGCCGCCCACCCCCGGCACCGGGCTGGTCACGGCGTTGCGCGCCGCCGGTCTGCACTGGACCGAGGTACGGCTCGACGGACGCTGGTACCGGCGCGGTGCGGCACCGTTGATCGTCTTCCCGGCTTCCGGTCCGGCCGTGGCGCTCCTGCCGGCCCGGCGCGGCTACCGCACCGCCGACGGGCGTCGGGTCACCGCGGCCGACGCCGGTGAGTATGGCCGGACCGCCTGGCAGGTCTACCCTCCACTGTCGGCCGGGCAACCGGTGACCACCCGTCACCTGCTCCGGTTCGCCGCCCAGGGCACCGGGCCCGACCTGCGTTTCCTGCTGGCTGCCGGGTTGCTCGCCGCGCTGATCGGTGGTGTCCTGCCGTTCCTGTCGGCGTGGATCATCACCGGGGTGGCCGGTGGCAGTGTCGGCGGCCACCTGCTGTGGAGCCTGGCCGCGCTGATCGCCAGCTTCGTGGTGGCGAACGCGCTGCTGCTCTCGGCCCGCAACGCCGCTCTGGTCCGGTTGCAGGGGCGGTTGCAGCTCCGCCTGGAGCCGGCGGTCTGGAGTCACCTGCTCAGCCGGGACCTGCGCGCGCTGGAGGAGATGGGCACCAGTGACCTGGTGCAGCGCGCGAACTCGGTCACCGAGATGCGCAAGGCGCTGTCCGACAGCGTCGCCGCCGGTGTCCTCGGCAGCGCCTTCGGTCTGGTCAGCCTGGCCGCACTGATCTTCGTCGACCCGGTGGTCGGTGGTTGTGTGCTCGGCGCGACCGTGCTGTTGATGGCCGCGGCGAGCTATGCGGCCATCCGGCAACAGCGCCACGAGCTGGCCAACCGGGAGGCGTTCGCCGCCGTTGCCGGCTTCCTGCACACCGCCCTGCTGGCGATCGAGAAGATCCAGGTCGCGGCCCGGGAGGAGCGGATCTTCGCCGGCTGGGCGCAGCGATACGCCCGGCAGCGGTCCACCGACGCGGCGACGCTGCGCTGGCAGGCGCGGGTGGCGGCCTGCTCGGCGGCGCTGCAACCGATCCTGCTGGCCACGCTGGGCATCGTGGTGGCCCTGCGCCAGGACGTCGCGCTCGGCACCTTCGTCGCGGCCAGCATCGCGGTGGGCCAGTTCGCCGCCTCGGTCGGCATGCTCCAGGGCGGTGTGATCTCGGCGTTCTCCCTGGTCGCCGCGTACCGCCGGTTGGTGCCGGTGCTGACCGCCCCGCCGGATGTCGCGCCGGGCGCGGCGGATCCTGGGCGGCTGCGGGGTCGGGTGCAGCTGCACGAGGTCACCTTCACCTATCCCGGCACCGGTCGGCCCGTCCTCGACCGGGTCAGCATCACCGCCGAACCGGGTGAGTTCATCGCCGTCGTCGGCCCGTCCGGGGCCGGCAAGTCCACCCTGATCCGGCTCCTGCTCGGCCTCGTCCCACCCAGCTCCGGCGCGGTCCGCTACGACGGGCGCGACCTGTCCGAGCTGGACGTACGGGCGGTCCGCGCGCAGCTGGGCGTGGTGCTCCAGCAGGCCCGGGCGGTACGCGGCTCGATCCGGGACAACGTCGCCGCCGGCACCGAGGACCTCACCGACGAAGCCATCTGGCAGGCCCTGCGGCTGGCCGGTCTGGCCGACGAGGTGCGGGACATGCCGATGGGGTTGCACACCATGGTCAGCGAGGACAACAAGGCCTTCTCCGGCGGTCAGATCCAGCGGCTGATGGTGGCCCGCGCGCTGGCCAAGCAGCCGCCGGTGCTGGTGCTCGACGAGGCCACCAGCGCGCTGGACAACATCACCCAACGCAAGGTGACCGACCGCATCGCCGATCTCGCCGTCACCCGGATCGTCGTCGCCCACCGGCTCAGCACCATCCGTGCCGCAGACCGCATTTACGTGCTGGACAACGGACGGATCGTGGCCGAGGGCACCTTCGACCATCTGGTCGCCACCGCACCGCTGTTCGCTCGACTCGTCGCCAGGCAGGAGGTCACCTGATGACCACAACAAGTGCATCCCTCGGTCTGGGTGCGATGTCCGCTCCCGACACCCTGCTCGGTCTCGGCGGTGCCGACGAACGACTGCTCAACGTCATCGCGTTGGCCGCGCCGTTCGACGAGCGGGAGGCCGGCGTCTACTTCGCTCCGGTCCGCACCGGCGGGCGTCGTAAGCTCGCCGAACGGTCGCAGCGCTGGCTGCGCTCGGCCGTCGCCGACGACGACGTGTCCCTGCGGGCCCTGCTGCTGCACCGCCAGCAGACCAACCGGGACCTCGGCGCCGGCCTGGTCGACGTGGTCGTCCGCGACCCGGGCAAGCTGCCCGACTGGGCGTACGCCCTGGTGGACTTCCTGCTCGCCCAGCCACCCACCGCCGCACAGGACCCGGCGGCCGAACTCGTCGGCGGGGTGTTCGTCTCCTTCCAGCGGGCGGCGATCCGACTGACCGGGCTGCGGCAGAACAACCTGCGTGGGGTCGCCCTGACGCCGGAGGCCGCCGACGACGTCACAGGGCAACTGGTGCAACGCCTGATCAAGGTGTGCCACGCCGCGCTCGGCTTCGAACTCCAGATCGCCGACGGTGCGGCGACCCCGGTCAACTGGTACGGGCGCGCCGGCATCGACGTCAGCCGGCTCGGCTGGCTCGGCCGGCTGGAGAGCCTGCCGGGTCTGGCGTACCTGATCGGGGTGACCTGCCTCAACTACAAGCGGGCCGTCGGTGAGATCTTCGACCGGCTGCACCAGGACCTGCCGATGCTGCGCCGGGAACTGTGGGCCTGGGCGGACCCGGGCGCCCTCGCCTCGTACTCCGGTGACTCCGGTGACCTGCACGACAGCGGCCGTACGGTCAGCCTGTTGTCGTTCGCCGGTGGCCAGCGGGTCGTCTACAAGCCCAAGGACCTCAGCAGCGTCGCCGGTTTCATGGACGTGCTGACCTTCCTCAACACCCACGGGCTGCCGCTGGACCTGACGACCCGGCGGGTGCTGCTGCGCGACGGCTACGGCTGGGAGGAGTACGTCGTGGCGCGGCCCTGCGTCAGCGGCGAGGACCCGGCCCGCTTCTACCGACGGCTCGGCATGCTCACCCGGCTGGCGCAGCTGCTGGAGTGCCGCGACCTGTGGGCGGACAACCTCATCGCCATCGGTGAACGGCCGATGTTCATCGACCTGGAGAACGTGCTTCAGGGCCGGATGCGTAAGCCGGTGCTGCTCGGCCCGCGCGCCGAGGCGCTCTGGCACGAGATCGAGGAGAGCGTCGCGAAGACCGCCGTCGTGTCGTACCCGAGGATCGGGATGCCGGGCCGGCGGGCACACGACATCGGCTGCTGCGCGCCGATGCAGGAACAGTTGGCGGTCGACTCCGACGGTTTCCCGGACGGGTGGGAGCCGCCGCCGTACCGGCCGATCGTCGACGGCCGTCACGTCGACCCGGCGGCGCACGCCGACGACGTGTTGACCGGTTACCGCGAGATGGACGCCTGCCTGGTCGCCAACGCCCGGGCGCTGGCCGCCGAACGTGGTCCCCTGCACCTGCTGTCCCAGGCCCGGGTCCGCTACATCTGGCGCAGCACCTGGGACTACCTGACGATGCTCCAGGTTGCGTCCGGGCCGCTGGCGTTGACCGACGGGGTAGCCCGGGAGATCGTGCTGGCCCGGTTGTTCCGGGGCGCCCGCGAGGTGCTGCACACCGACCCGCGCCGCACCGACAGTTTGGAGATGATTGAGCGGGAGATCGAGTCGCTGCGCCGGCTGGACATTCCGCTGTTCCAGTCCGAGCCGATGACCTCGACGGTCCGTACCCCGGAGGGCTCGCGGGTTGAGAACCACTTCTCCGGCACCGCCTGGCAGCGGCTGCGGGACCGCCTCGACGAACTCGTCGAACGGGCCGAGTGCGGCACGCCGATGCCGGAGGAGGCGTTGGCCGCCTGCCTGGACTTCGCCTCCGGCGGCCGGCCGATCTGGGCCCCGCCGCCCGGTGACCCCGACGGTCGCCGCGACCCGGCGTTGCTGGGCATCTCGGTCTACCACCCGAAGGCGTTCCGGGCCGAGGTCGACCACGGTCAACTCCTGGCGGGCGCCTGCGCGGCGGCCGACGACATCATCGCCGCCGCCGTACCGGTCGGCGACGGGCAGCACGGCTGGGTCGGTGCGGTCCACTACCCGGCGTTCGGGCTCGACCAACTCGAACCGCTGCACGGGGACCTGCTCACCGGCACCGCCGGGATCGCGGTCTTCCTCGCCGAGCTCTACCAGACCACCGGCAAGCCGACCTACTGGGCGTTCGCGCAGGACGCGCTGGCCGCCACCACCGAATTCACCACTGTCGCCGGGCAGGCCAGCCTCTACCGGCGGATGGCCGGCGGTCGGCAGCCCGTCGGCGGGTTCGTCGGCATCGGCGCGACCATCTACGCACTGGCCCGCTGCGGGCAGGTGATCGGCGACCCGCAGCTGCTGGCCCAGGCGCAGAGCCTGGTGCCCACCGCCCGTGACCTGCTGGCCGCCGGCACCAGCGTCGCCGACCCGGTGACCGGCCGGGCCGGGCTGCTGCTGGCCCTGCTCAAGCTCACCGAGGCGCAGCCCTGCGCGGCGGCCGACGAGTTGGCCGCCAGCCTGTACGAGCAGCTCCTCACCGAGCTGCCGCGCGGAGTGCCGGCGGTCTACCCGGCCGGGGTCGCGCTGCTCGACGCGTTGCCGTCCGGGGCGCCGGGGGTGGCGATGGCGCTGGCCCGCTACGCCGAGCGGCACGGCCTGAGCCTCGACGACGAGCACCTGGCGCCGGCCGTCGGGTCCACGCCGGGGGGCCGGTTGGCGGCGACGGTGGCCTCGGCGGCGCTCGGCCGGGCCCGGCCCGCGCAGGCGCAGCCACCGACGCCGACCGGGTCACCGTCCAGCGTCGACCTGCTCGACCGGATCGAGCTGGGCCTGGCGGCCTGGCGGGGCGACGGAGACGAACAGCAGCACACGGCCGCGCACGCCGCCGCCCGTACGCTGCTGAGCCGCCGCGCCAGCCAGGGACGCTGGTTCCCGGACCGGCGGCGCGCCGACCGGACCCAGTTGTCCGCCGTGGACGGTCTCGCGGCCGCCGGGCTGGCCTGCCTGGCTCTGGCCGAAGAGGACGTTACCTCGCTTCGCACGATGAGCTGACGGGAGATATGCCATGACGATCCGTCCACGGGTACGCCGCAACCTGCGCGTGGAGAACCTGCCCGGCGAGGCCGTGTACGTGTTCTCCGAGCGTGGCCACCAGGTCATCGAGGGCGAGCTGACCGAGCGGGTCCTGCCGCTGCTGGATGGCAAGCACGACGTCGACGACGTGCTCGACGCCCTGGCCGACGAACCGCCGGAGCGGGTGCTCTACCTCATCGAGCGGCTGGTCCGGATGGGGGTCGTGCTGCGGGTCGACCCGGAGTTGCCGCAACGTGAATCGGCCTTCTGGGACATGGCCGGCACCAGCGCCGAGGTGGTCGCCGACAGGCTCGCCGCGGCCACGGTCGGCCTGTCGGTCGTCGGCGAGGTCGACCCGGAGCCGCTGCTGGCCGCGCTCGAGGCCGCCGGTCTGCGGGTCACGCCGGTGGGCGCCGGCCCGGCGAGCCCGGTCGACCTGTCGGTGGTGGCCACCGACAACTACCTCAACCCGGAGCTGGCCGAGCTCAACGACGCGGCGCTGCGCAGCGGTCGCCCGTGGCTGCTCACCAAGCCGGTCGGTTCGGTGCTGTGGATCGGCCCGACGTTCAAGCCGGCGAGCCGGGAGCACGGCTGCTGGGCGTGCGTGGCGTTCCGGCTGGCCGGGCACCGGCAGGTCGACGAGTACCTGCGCGACAAGCTCGAACACGTCGGCCCGCTGCGGGTGCCGCTGGCCGACCTGCCGACCACCCGGGACATCGGTGCGCGGCTCACCGCGTTGGAGGCGGTCAAGCACGTCGCCGGCCTCGGCACCGAGCAGGAGGACGGCATCCTCACCCTCGACACGATCTACTTCGACACCCAGCGGCATCCGCTGCACCGCCGCCCGCAGTGCCCGTCCTGCGGGGAACCGGAACTGGTCGCCCGGCGGTTCGCCGCACCGGTACGCCTGCAGTCGCGGGCGAAGACCTACACCGGTGACGGCGGCCACCGGGCCCAGCGGCCCGACGAGGTGCTCGCCCGGTATTCGCCGCAGGTCAGCTCGGTCACCGGCGTGGTACGGGAACTGCGTCCCTTCGCCACCGGCCGGGACTTCGTCAAGGGGTACTACGCCGGGCACAACTTCGCCCGCCGGGTGCACAACCTGCGGCATCTGCGCAGCGGGTTGCGCAGCATGGCGGCCGGCAAGGGCACCACCGACACCCAGGCCCGGGCCAGCGCGATCTGCGAGGCGATCGAACGCTACAGCGGCCTGTTCGTCGGCGACGAACCCCGGATCACCGCCACCCTGGCGGAGTTGGGCGACCGGGCGTTGGCCCCGAACGACTTGCAGCTCTACAGCCCCCGGCAGCACGAGAACCGGGTGGCGTGGAACGCGGCGCAACGGTCGAGCTTCCAGATCGTCTGCGACCCGCTGCCGGCCGACCGGCCGATCGAGTGGAGTCCGGTCTGGTCGCTGACCCACGAGCGGCACTTCCACGTGCCGACCGCGCACCTGTACTTCCAGTACCCGAGCCGGCCCGGTGAGCTGTTCGCGTCGGCCTGCTCCAACGGCAACGCCGCCGGGTCGAGCATCGAGGACGCCGTGCTGCAGGGTTTCCTGGAACTTGTCGAACGCGACAGCGTCGCGCTGTGGTGGTACAACCGGCTCACCATGCCGCGGTTCGACCTGGACAGCTTCGGCGAGCCGTGGTTCGACGAGTTCCGCGAGGTCTACGCCGGGCTCAACCGCGAGCTGTGGGTGCTGGATCTGACCGCCGACCTCGGCATTCCGGTGGCCGCCGCGATCAGTCGCCGCACCGACAAGCCGGCCGAGGACATCCTGATGGCCTTCGGCGCCCACCTGGACGCGAAGACCGCGGTGCAGCGGGCGCTCAGCGAGATGAACCAGTTCCTGCCGGCGGTCATCGACGTGCAGCCCGACGGCAGCGGCTACGCCTACCCGGACCCGGTCCAGCAGGGCTGGTGGCGGCACGCCACGCTGGCCTCGGAGGGCTACCTGGCGCCGGCCGCGCAGGTGTCCACCGCGACCACGCACCGCAACCTGGCCTCCGACGACCTGAAGACCGACGTGGACACCGTACGCGGGCTCGTCGAGCGGGCCGGCATGCAGATGCTGGTGCTCGACCAGACCCGGCCCGACCTGGAACTGCCGGTGGTCAAGGTGATCGTGCCCGGCATGCGGCACTTCTGGGCCCGGTTCGGTGCCGGGCGGCTCTACGACGTACCGGTACGGCTCGGCTGGCTCGACCAGGCCACGCCCGAGGACGCCCTCAATCCCATTCCGATGTTCCTGTGACCCCGTCCATGGTTGTTGAAAGGGGTGCGATGACCCTGACACAGTCGACCCGGCCGTACGAGCGACTCCTGCGGCTGGACCCGTCGAGCCGGCTGACCCCCGGCGGCGGGCAGCTCACCCTGTGGTCCCGGTTCGGCCGGGTCGCCGTGGGCCAACGCGACCGGCCGATGGTCGCGGTGCTGCAGGCCCTCGCCACGACCGAGGTGACACCTACCGACCTGGAGCGGCTGGCGCTGGCCACCGCGGGGGCCACCGCGACCGACGACGAGATCGCCGTGCTGGCCCGGCTGCACTGGCTGCTCGACCGGATCGGCAACGCGCTGCAGCAGCAGATCGGTCCGGCCGGTGAGCCGGGCTGGCTGCGGGTGACCGCGTTGACCGGCGACCTGCGGTTCACCCACCGCCCGTACACCGGCAATGCTGCGGTGGCGCTGTCCCGGCTGGCGCTGCTGCGCCGCCGCGACGGCCGGATGGTGGTCGAGTCGGGGCTCGCGCCGTTTCGGGTCAGTGTGCTGCACGAGCAGGCGCTCGCCCTGGTCGGCGCGCTCACCGAGCCGCGCACCGTGGCGGACCTGGCCGTCCGGCTGGGGCTGGACGAGACCGCGATCCGGCACCTGGTCGGTTTCCTCGCCGCCGCGCAGCTCACCGACGCGGTCGACCCGGCCGCCGACCAGTGGGACCCGCACGAGCTGTACTTCCACTCCCGCAGCCGGTGCGGGCGCACCGACGAGTCGTTCGGGGCCACCTTCCCCTTCGTCGACGTACGACCACCGCTGCCGCCTGTCAAACCGGCCCCGGACGGCCCGGCCGTCGCACTGCCCCGACCGGACTTCGACGCGTTGCGGGCCACCGATCCGCCGCTGGTGCTGGTGCAGGAGGCCCGTCGGTCGGTGCGGGGATTCGGTGTCGAGCCGATGACGCTTGCGCAACTCGGCGAGTTCCTCTACCGGGTCGGTCGGGTGCGATCGGTGTACGGGCCCGACCACGACAACCGGATGCCGTACGAGGGCGTCGACCGGCCGTACCCGACCGGGGGTGCCTCCGGCGACCTGGAAATCTACGTCACCGCGCACCGGGTGGCCGGTCTGCCGCGGGCCGCCTACCACTACGACGCCTGGGAACACCGGCTGGTCCAGGTCTGCGACGATCCGACGCTGATCCAGGGGCTGCTCGCCGGTGCCGCGCAGGCCACCGGCGGCACCCCCACCCCCGACGCGCTGATCACCTTCACCTCCCGCTTCGGCCGTCTGACCTGGAAGTACGACGCGATGGGGTACGCGGCCACCCTCAAGCACGTCGGGGTGGCCTACCAGACCGCGTACCTGGTCGCGACCGCGATGGGGCTGGCCCCCTGCGGCCTCGGCAGCGGCGACGCCCACCTGTCGGCGCGGGTCTTCGGGTTGGACTGGCAGGTCGAGTCGTCGGTCGGCGAATTCATGCTCGGCAGCCTGCCGCGCTGGGCCGACGGCACCGATCCGCACCAGGGCCGGACCAACTGGCGCGGCGCCAACGACCCGGACTGGGCGAGACGGGCCGGTCGGTTGCTCAGCGCCGCCCGCCACGACCGCGTCGCGTCGGAGGAACCGTCATGATCGAGGTGGAGGAGCTGACGGTGGCGTACGGCTCGGTGCACGCCGTGCGAGGGGTGAGCTTCCAGGTGGCGCCCGGCGAGGTGGTGGCCCTGCTGGGCCGCAACGGTGCCGGGAAGACCAGCACCATGCAGGTGTTGGCCGGGCACCGGGCGGCGACGTCGGGGCGGGTACGGGTGGCCGGCGGCGACCCGTACCGGGACCGGGCGACGGTGCGCAGAAGCGTCGGCATCATGTTGCAGGAGGCCGGTTTTCTCGGTGAGTTGACAGTGGCGGAGACGGTGCAGGCGTGGCGCCGGTTCGGCCGCGATCCGCTGCCCCGCGACGAGGTGCTCGATCTGGTGGACCTGCGCGCCCAGGCCCGGATCCGGGTCGGCCGGTTGTCCGGCGGGCAGCGACGCCGCCTGGACCTGGCGCTGGCGATCCTGCACCGGCCTCGGGTGCTGTTCCTCGACGAGCCGAGCACCGGGCTGGACCCGCAGGCCCGGCAGAACACCTGGCAGGTCATCGAGGGGTTGGCGCAGGCCGGCACGACCGTGCTGCTGACCACTCACTACCTGGAGGAGGCGGAGCGGCTGGCCGGTCGGGTGTTGATGATGGAGGCCGGGCGGCTGACGGTCTCCGGCGACCTGCCGACCGTGCTGTCCGCCGGGACGGGCACTGTCAGTTTCGCCGCGGACCGGCTGCCGGAGGATCTGCCCGCCGGCTGGCTGGCCGAGTACGCCGCCGGTCGCGTGGTGATCCGTACCCGGACGCTCGACGACACGGCCGCCGAGGTGTTCGCCTGGGCGGCGGCCGGCGGTCGGGTGCTGCCGCAGGTGGCGGTCCGACCGGCCAGCCTGGAAGAGGTCTACCTGGGGCTGACCGAGGATCGGCAACGCGGTCCGGTGGAGACCGTGCCGCAGAAGGTGGGGCACCGATGAGCGCGGTGACGGTGGTCGGCGGGTCGGTGGCGGTGTGGCGGCTGGAGCAGCGGCTGTTCTGGCGCAACCGGGCCCTGGTGGTGCCGACGTTCCTGGTGCCGGTGGCGATGTGCGTCAGCATCCCGTTCACCGTGCCGGCGGGCCTGGACTGGGACGGGGTGCCCTACCGGGGTCACTTCCTGACCGCCATGATCGCCATGATCACCGTGTACTCCACGTTCACCACGCTTGTGGTGACGTTGACCAGCCGCCGGGACGCGTTGATCCTCAAACGGTTACGCGGCACCGAGCTGTCCAACCGGTCGATCCTGGCCGGCAACGTGCTCACCGCGTACGTCCTCAGTGGGTTGCAGTTGGTGTTGCTGCTGACCATCGGGCTGCTCGCCCTGGGCGTGCCGGCGCCGGACAATCCGATCCTGCTGATGGTGGCCCTGGCGTACGGGACCGCGGTGTTCGCCGTGTTGGCGGCCGCCTACACGGCGCTCATCCCCAATGCCGAAAGCGCTCAGATTCTCTGCATTCCCGTGCTGTTCGCCTGTTTCGCCTGCTCGGGAATATTCGTTCCATTGTCGGTCTTCCCGGACTGGCTACGGACGATCGCGGAACTACTGCCGGTCACCGCGTTGGCCGACGCGGTCCGGGCGGCGTTCTACGGCGGCGGCGCGCTGCCCCGGGACGCGGCGGTGCTCGGGGTCTGGTGGGCGGTGGGTGTGATCACCACCCGGCGGTTCTTCCGCTGGGAAGGAAAGCGGTAGGGCGGTCGAATAACGGCATCTGTTCGGCTGGTTGTTGCCCCCATCGATGGATGTGAGGATTTCCGGGCAAGTGCTTGGGGGTAACTAGAGATGGTCGACGTGGGCAGTGCGCCCCATGCGGCGAGTGCGACGACAGGCGTCGCCGTACGGACCGCCCAGACGCTGGTCTTCCTCCTCTCCATCGCCTACCTGAGCATTCCCGCTTCCCGTGTGATCACCACGCAGCCGGTGCCGAACGCCGGGCTGGCCCTGCTGGCCCTGACCGGTGTGGCGCTGTTGCAGTTCCGGCACACCTGGCACGGGCTGCGTGGGGAGCCGCCGGTCACCTGGTCGTGGACCCTGCTGTTGCAGGCGATCCTGTCGTACGCGCCGGCCCCGCTGGCCGGCGACGCGTGGCTGGGCGTGCCGTCCTTCCTGGCCGCCTCGCTGCTGATCACCCTGCGTTCCCCGCTGTCCTACGTCGCCTACCTCGCGGTGGTGCTGGCGGAGATCCCGTTCGCCCTGCTCGTGCATGAGGAACCCAGCGACATCGCGTACGCCACCCTCGGCGTCGCGTTGACCGGCGCGGTGGTCTTCGGCTTCGTGAAGATGGCGACCCTGGTGTGGGAGGTGCACCGGCTGCGGGCCACGCTCGCCCACCGGGCCGTCGACGTCGAGCGGCTGCGCTTCGCCCGCGACCTGCACGACGTGCTCGGGCACCAGCTCTGCGCGATCGCGCTCAAGGGCGAGTTGGCCGCCGCCGTCCTGCACAGCCGCCCGGAGTCCGCGGAGCGGGAGATCAACGAGGTGATCGGGCTGGCCCGGGAGGCGCACCGCGACATCCGGGAGGTGGTGGCCGGGTATCGCAGCGTCTCGCTCGCCGGTGAGATGACCGGGGTGACCTCGGTGCTCACCTCGGCCGGCATCGAGTGCGAGGTGGACACCGTGCCACTGGACACTCTGCCGGCCGACGCCGCCACCCCGTTGGCGTTCGCCCTGCGGGAGGGTGCCACCAACGTGCTGCGGCACAGCATCGCCCGGCACTGCTCGATCACCCTACGACCGCAGGACGACGGCCTCGTGCTGCGGATCGTCAACGACGGCGTACCTCCCGGACCACCGCATCCGGCGGGCAGCGGTCTGGAAGGTCTGCGGGAGCGGCTGCTCGAACTGGACGGGCAGCTGCACGCCGGCCCGGTCGGTGGCGGATCTTTCGAACTTGTGGTCTTCGTGCCGAGCATGGCCACGAAGGCAGCGATGGTGGAGGCAACCCGATGATCAGGATTTTGCTGGCCGAGGACATGCACATGGTTCGCGGTGCGCTCGTCGCGCTGCTGTCCCTGGAGCCGGACCTCGAGGTGGTGGCGGAGGTGGCCGAGGGCACCGCGATCCTGCCCAACGCGTTGACGCACCGGCCCGACGTGGCCGTACTCGACATCGGACTGCCCGGCATCGACGGCCTGGCGGCGGCTGGCGCGCTGGGTCAACAGTTGCCGACCTGCCGGACCATCATGCTGACCAGCCACGCCGACTCGGCGAACATCGCCCGGGCGATGCTGATCGGGGTCTCCGGCTTCCTGCCCAAGGACGCCCCGCCGGCCCGGTTGGCCGACGCCATCCGACGGGTGCACCGGGGCGAACGGGTGATCGACTCCGAGATCGTCGTGGCGGCGTTCCACCATGGCCCCAACCCGCTCACCGAACGCGAACGAGACGTCCTCACCCACGTCGCCAAGGGCTCCGACGTCTCCGATGTGGCCGCGAAGCTCTATCTCGCACCGGGTACCGTCCGCAACTACCTGTCGGCCATCATGTCGAAGATCGGGGCCCGCAACCGGGTGGACGCGATCCGCATTGCCCGCGACCGGGGCTGGATCAGCGCTTGACCAGGACCGACGCCACCCTCGCACCGCGCGAGGGTGGCGTCGTCGTGTCCACGGTCCGGCGGTTGCACATGACACTCGTCATGCACAGGTCGTGTCGATGATGACTGTTTGAGATCGCTCGCCTGACGCCACCATGTGTGTGGCCGATCCGCCGGAGAGCAGCAGACCGGTGACTCTCCGGAGGCGGCCCGGTGCCGCAATCGTGCGTCCACCGGAGCAGCGGACAGTCCAGATGTCCGCTCCTCGCACATCCCCAAGCGCCGGCCCCCGCCGGCGCGGTACGAGGAGGATCGTCATGGCCGAAGGGATCTACGTCCTGTCGGACGAGGACCGCCGGAAGTTTGCCAAGATCGTGTCGAGCGCCTGGTCCGACACCGAGTTCGCGGACCGCTACCAGAACACCCCGTACGAGGTGCTGGCCGAGCACGGCATCGACTACCCCGCCGCGGTCGCCCCGCCGCTGCTGCCGCCGAAGCCGAGCGGCGACCTGAGCATGGAGGCGCTGGAGGCCGTCGCGGCCGGCGCCGCCGAGGGCACGCTGGGCAGCGCGAGCTCGATCAGCACCATCGGTGGTACCGCCTTCACGGCCAGCACCGCCGGCACGTTCAGCATCGAAGAGCCGATCGCCAACTGACCCACCCGGTGCCGGCGTCCCGCGCAGCCTGTCCTGCTGCCCCCCGTCAGCGGCAGGCAGCGCGGGGCGCCCCAGCCGATCGCGTGGAAGGGAGAAAACCGATGGCCTCTGTACCGGCGGAACACCGCACCCGCTTTGCTCGGTTGGTCGCCGACGCGTGGTCCGATCCCACCCTCGCCGATCGATACCAGCTCGACCCCACCGCCGTTCTGGCCGAGTACGGCATCGTGCTCGGCGCCGGCGACGAGATCCCCGACCTGCCGCCCGCACCGGGCGAGATCGCCGTCGAGGACCTGAGCACCACCGCCGGCGCGGCGATGGCCACGATCGGCACCGTCAGCTGCCCCGGCGCCTGTGTCGGAATGAGTGCCTGAGATGACCTCCGGCACCGTTCAGTCAATCACTCCGGCGGCGGGCGCGGGATCGCCCGCCGCCGGGCAGGTCCGCCGGGCTCGGGCGGTCGTGGTCACCCGTACCGTCGCGTACGTCTTCACGGTCGTCATGCTCGGCTTCGGTCTGCTGCCGATCGTCACCGCAGTCACCGAGCGCCGCTCCTGGTGGGTGGTGATCGTCGGCGCCGGCGGCTTCGCGGTCGTCGCCACCGCCTTCATCCGGCTCGTCACCCACGCCATGCGCCATCCGTGGAGCAACCGCAGGCGTGAGGACGCCCTGCTGGTCACCGGCATCGTGCTGCTGCTGCCCGTGCTCGTCGACCGGAACTGGCAGGTGATCGGCTTCCTGGCACTCGCCGCCGTGGCGGTCACCTTCCGTCCCCGCTACGGCCTGCTCCTGGCCATCGGGGTGCTCATCCTGATCACGGTGGAACGGATCATGCTCGACACCCCGGGCGTCGTCTTCCTGACCGTGCAGGACGTGCTCACCGGTGCCGCCCTGGCCGGCATCATCGTGCTCGTCGCGTTCATCGAGGAACTGTTCACCGCCCGCGCCGAGGTCGCCCGCCTCGCAGTCGACGCGGAACGGGTCCGGTTCGCCCGCGACCTGCACGACACCCTGGGCCACAACCTCTCCGCCATCGCGCTGAAGAGCGAACTCGCCCTGCGACTGCTCGATCGCGACGCGGTCCGCGCCCGGTCGGAACTCAACGACGTATACGGCATCGCCCGCGACTCGCTGCGCGATGTCCGCACCGTGGTCAAGGGCTACCGCCGCGACTCGCTGCAACGGGAGTTGGAGGGCGTGCAGTCCGTCCTGGTCGCCGCCGGCGTGCGGTGCGAGGTCGCGACACCTGCCGAGGCCCTGCCCGCACCGGTCGAGGAGGTGCTCGCCTGGGCCGTCCGTGAGGCGGCGACAAACCTGCTGCGCCACAGCAGCGCCAGCCGCTGCCGCATCAGCATGCACCGCTCCGACGACGAGGTACGCCTCGACGTCGCCAACGACGGCGCGGCCTCCCCCGCACCCACCGACGACATCGGTGGCAGCGGGCTCACCGGTCTGGCCGAACGACTGGCCCCGCTGGGCGGAACCCTCACCGCCGGGCACCGCGCCGACGGCGAATTCGTCCTCACCGTGCTCGTACCTTGCTGACAACCGAGGAGAAGCCATGATCAGGGTGTTGGTGGCTGAGGATCAGAACCTCATCCGGGGTGCGTTGGTGGCCCTGATGTCGTTGGAGAGCGACATCACCGTGGTGGCGGAGACCGCGCGCGGGGACACCATCCTGGCCGAGATCGAACAGCACCGGCCGGACGTCGCGGTGGTCGACATCGACCTGCCCGGCATGGACGGGATCGCCGCCGCCCAGCGGCTCAAGGACGCCGGTTCGCCGGTCCGCATCCTGGTGCTGACGAGCGTCGGCACGCCGGGCAACTTCGACCGGGCCATGCAGGCCGGGGTGGCCGGTTTCCTGGTCAAGGACGCGCCGAGCGACCGGCTGTGCCGCGCCATCCGGGACGTGTACGCCGGACGCCGGGTCATCGACATCGAACTCGCCGACAGCAGTTCCGCCTCGGCCGGACCGGCCGAACGTCCCCGAACCGGCCCGCTGACCCAGCGCGAACGCGGCATCCTGTCCGCGCTGCACGACGGCATGCCGGTAGCGGCGCTGCGGTCGGTCCTCGGGCTGTCGAGCGCGACCCTCCAGGCGCACGTGGTGGCCGCCGTGTCGAAGACCGGGGCGCCCGACCCGCACGAGGCGGCCCGGGTGGCGTACCACAAGGGCTGGCTGTAGCCGGCGTACCTCACCGGTACGGGGTGAGCACACCGGACAGATACTGCCGTCGCCGCTCCGGCTCGAACTTCTCGATCGCGTACCGCAGCATCACCCGAGGCATGTCCCGGTGCCACCGGGACAGGAACTCCTCGGCCACTGCCCGGTCCCGGTTGCCCACCTCACGCAGCATCCAGCCGACGGCCTTGTGGACGAGGTCGTGCGGGTCGCCCAGCAACCGCTCGGCGAGCCGCAGGGTCCACCCGAAGTCGCCGGCCTTGATGAAGGCGAAGGTCGCCATGATCGCCATTCGCCGCTCCCACACCAGCTCGGAGCCGGCCAGCTGATCGAGGACAGCGCGGTCCTTGTCGATCAGCCAGGGCCCGACGAGGTACGGCGCGCACGAGTCCACCAGGTCCCAGTTGTTGATCCGCTCCGTGTTGGCCAGCACCAGCCGGTAGATGGCCTCGCGTTCCACCTCGTCCCCCTTGGCGAACTTGCGCACCAGGACGAAGATCGCGGTCAGCCGCTCCTCGTGCACCTCGCCACCCAACAGCGTCGCCACATCGTCCAGAGACAACTGACGCCAGTACCGCCCAGCCACCCGCCGCTGCTCCGGCACGCTGACACCGATGGCCCGATCCCCCTCGCCGTACCCACCCGGCACCATCTGCAGATACCGACTCACCCCCGCCGCCCGCTCGGCATCCGCCACCCCCGCAAGCGCCGCCCGAACCTCCCCCACCCCCACCCCTGCCTCCCCTCTCCCCCGCCCCGTCCCCGTCCCCTGGGTCTGTCCCGTCCCGCCCAGCCCCGTCGATCTTGCACTTCTGGTCGCCGATACGTGAGCTTATGCGGCTTATGCGGCGACAGAAAGTGCAAGATCGACGGGGG